>JAWLCA010000010.1:0-127744 GCA_041687395.1 Paracoccaceae bacterium
TTTCTGGATGGGCTCCAGCGGGCCGGAGTGCCGTGATCACGTTCGGGGGCTGAGTCCCCGAGCCTGCATCCCAACGACCACTGCCGAAGGCGCAGGCGCGAAGATGCCTGTCGTCCGATGTCAGCGGGTTGGGCGTCCACCAATGAACTGGCCCCCGTTTCGACCGGACACTTAGGCATATGCCTGAGCACGTGCTTATTTCTGAGATTGAGATCATCACTGATGGCGGCCGTCGGCGCCGCTGGACTGCCGCCGAGAAGCTGCGGATCGTCGAGGAGACGCTGGACGACCGGGCCAGCATTTCGGTGGTCGGCCGCCGCAATGGCGTGCACCGAACCTGTTGTATCGTTGGCGACGGCTCATGCTCGAAGGGGGAAGTGTCGCCGTGTCCGAGGACGATGACGTCACCAGCAACAGGATCGTTCGGCAACTGGAGGACCGTGTCCGCGAACTCGAAAGCCAACTCGGCCGCAAGACCCTGGAGGCGGAGATCCTGCGCGAGGCCCTGGACAAGTGACGGTCAAAAAAACCGACCTTGCTCGCGCGGTCGCCGCTGAAGGACCATTTCCGGTGAAGATCGTGGCCGAAACCCTGAATGTCGCCCGCTCCAACCTAATCGATCGGCTGAGCGGGAGAACCAAGCCGCGGCGGCGCTATCATAAAGCGCAAGACGGTGAGCGATTGAGCGCCACGCGTTCGAGCGAGGTCGCGAACGTGGTGCCGTTGATCACAGCGCTCGTTTCGGCGCGCCCGACCTACGGCTACCGGCGGATCACCGCGATCCTGAACCGCCAGCTGCGCGCGGAGGGCCTGGCACCGGTCAATCACAAGCGGGTCTACCGGATCATGCAGGCCCACAACCTGCTGCTGGCACGGAAATACACGGAGCGCCCCGAGCATGTTCACGACGGCAAGGTCATCGTCATGCGCTCAAACCTGCGTTCGCCAGTGGGCTTGAGCCAGTGGCGCCTCACTGGCTCACTGCTCGGACGGCTTCGAGTTCACCCGGCTCGGAACGGCGACATCGTCCGCGGCGCCTTCATCATTGATGCCCACGACCGTGAGGTCATCGCCTGGCGGGCCGTGGTCAACGCCGGGATCAGCGGCTCCGACATCCGCGGCATCATGCTCGAGGCCGTGGTGCGCCGCTTTGGCGGTCACCGCGCGCCCTCGGTCATCGAGATGCTGTCCGACAACGGCTCGCCTTACATCGCGAAGGACACGCAGATCTTCGCCCGCCAATTGGGCCTGAAGCCCTGTTTCACGCCGGTCCAGAGCCCAGAGAGCAATGGTGCATCTCGGAGGCCTTCGTGAAAACGCTAAAGCGCGACTACGTCCAAGTGCCGCCGTTGCCGGACGCCCAGACCGTTCTCGGATTGGTCGGATGCTGGATAGAGGACTACAAGGAAAGCCACCCGCACTCAGGGCTGAAAATGCGTTCGCCATGCGAGTTCATTGCAGCTCAAACCGCAACCGCCTGAGTGTCCGGTGAAACGGGGGCCAGTTCAACCAAGTCACATGAAAGTCTCTCGCTGCGATGACAAGCCCACAGCAGAGGAACTCGCGCTAACGGCGCGTCCTAGACTCGACGGGCGTGTTGGTCCGGTTCTCTTCCAGAAGCTTGCGCCACCGCTCAAGGCGTGCCGGATCGAGATCTCCCGCTGCGACAGCCGCCAGGACCGCACAGCCGGGTTCATGCGCGTGGGTGCAATCCCGGAAGTGGCAGTGGGGAGCAAGCTCGGCAATCTCCGCAAAGAGTTCGTCCAGTCCGGTCGAAATGTCGCTGACAGCCAGCGTTCGGATCCCCGGCGTGTCGATCGCCCAGCCACCACCGGAGATCGCATGGAGTGAGCGCGATGTCGTCGTGTGGCGACCCTTGGCGTCAGCTTCGCGAATGCGCTCGGTTTGCTGCGCGTCTTCCCGCGATTTCCTCGAAAGCGTGTTCAGGAGGGAGGACTTGCCGACCCCGGAGGACCCGACCAAAGCAACAGTCTGTCCGGAGGCGCACCATTGGGCCAGCACCATCGCCGCCGCGGGCGTCTGCGCGTTCAACGTGACGACATCCAGCCCGCGCTGCAGGGCAACTGCCGCTGCCCGAAAGGGTCTCGCGTCTGCGACCTGGTCCGCTTTGTCAGAACGATCACCGGCGTCGTTCCGGCCTCGTTCGCTAGTGCCAGGTAGCGCTCAAGCCGTGCGAGGTTCAGCTCGTCATTGCAGGAAGATACGATAAAGAGCGTATCGACGTTTGCGGCAATCAACTGCCGGCCCGCCCGCCCTTCGGTGCGCCGTTGCAGCAAGGTCTTCCGGTCGAGCCGGCGGATAACCACGTGGGTGTCAGGTTCCACCAGAACCCAATCCCCCACAGCCAAGTCCGCTGTCTTGGTATGCGCAGGCAGTCTCAGCCTCACCGGGCCAGATTCGGATTCAGCGGTGACTTTGGTGCGATGGACCGCCGAAATACGCATCCGGACCAGGTGGGACTCTTCCGGTTCCAGTTGGTCGGCAAAGAATGCTGACCATCCGAGGGCAGCCAATGACAGTGCTTCCTGATCTGATGGATGGGTCACAGTGGTTTGTGATGGATGCGCCCTTGGCCTAATGCAAGCGAAACTTCAAAGGACCCATCGACTTGGCCACGACAAACCTCACCGCGAAGAGTGCTCGTGTGGCGGGAGAAACGACACGAGAACCGAGCTATATACAACAAAACCGGTGCAACGCGATCGCAGTGACCTGCAGTTCCGGTTTAAACTTAGTCTCTGCTTGCGCTGCAGTCCTCTGCCGCGTCCGCAACCGCCCACGGCCAGGACTCCGGCACAGGACCCCTGCGGTAATCGACCTTACCTGGCCGAGTGCCGTCCTGGCGCAAAACAGCGCGAACAATCGCCGGGATCAGAGCCGCCCCCACGGCACGACCAAGACACTCGTGGATGCCGTAGCCGAAGGTGAAACTGCCGTGCAGCCCGCGGCTCGGGTCAAAGGTGTCGGGCATGTCGATGGCGGTAGGGTCGAACATCGCGCTATGGGTTACGGCTAGGACTGTCTTCCCCTTTGGTGCGAACGTCTCATGGTCGGTACCGCGGGCGAGCCGCGTATCGACCTCGGCTCTTCGGAAGAAGTAGGGGAACGCCGGCTTGAAGCGGAGGGCCTCATAGACATGCCCGTCGAGCGCCGCCGCGTCCTCCGACCGCGCTGCAGCAGTCGCAGCCGCATGGCGATCTGGATCCCCGGTCAGCACCAGGAGTGCATTCACCGCAGCATGGGAGGTGGTCTCGACGGCGCCGATAAGCAGACCACCGACGTTGAGCACGACCTGCGGCAGGTCCAACCGCAAGACACCGGAATTCGCGAGCGCGAGAAGCCGCGTCACCGGGTCGCGACCGGGGTGCCCCGCCTTCATTTCTGCGGAACGTTTCTGCACGAGTCCGACCAGGAAGTCGCGCATGGCTGCGTTCGCGGCTTCGCGACGTGCGACGATCTCGTCGTGAGTCGCGAACTCGGGATCATCGAAGGGTTGGTTCCAGAAGGCGTCCATCTGGTTCCAGTACGACCATTCGAACATCTCTGCGGGGTCTGCGCCCTTTATGCCGAAGAAATGCTCCACCACACCCAGCGGGACGCCCCGCGTAATCTCGGCCACAAGATCCAGCGTGCCGCCCTCTGACGCAGCCAGCCGGCGCGCCGCCTCGGCCTCGGCCCACGCACGCAGTTCCGGGATCATCTCGAAATCGAGGATTGCGCGCATGATCGATTTCTCGCGCCAGTGCCGCGCCGTGTCGTCCTGTGCCATCCAGTACTCGCCCTGCTTGGCCTGGTAGGGCGCGACACTGAAGAGATCGTGGCGCGAAAGGATTTGGGTACAGTCACTGTGGCGCGTGGCAAGAACTACGGCGCCAAGATCGAGCATGGGGCGATATTTGCGTAACTCCGCATAAAGCACGAGCGGTTCGGTCCGCATCCAGCCCCACACCATCGGCCAGCGGTTGGCTGCTGCACTGGCGTCAATCCTGTCGAGATAGCTCATCGCTCTCACTCGCTCTTCAGATATTCGATGACCGCCAAGCGATCCTCGTGGCTCAGTCCCTCCCTCGGAAACTCGTGGCCGCCATTGCCGTTGCCGGGCAGACGCGTGTCGAAGCGGAAGCGGCCAGGCGCGTCGCCGCTCTCATAACCGAGCCGCCTGAGATCCAGCGCGCGCCCGCCGGTCCAGAACACCTCGCGTCGCTCCGACACTGGTGAGAGCAGCTCATAGACAGTCGGCACCGAGCCATTGTGAAGATAGGGCCCGGTTGCCCAGACGCCCGCCAACGGACCCGCCTTGAGATACGTCGGCGGAAGCACCGGAGCGTAAGGTACGGGTGCACCGTCGGCCGAGGTGGTGAAGCGTTTGCCGTTCAACTCGTAAAATTTCTCGGGGGTAATTCCGGTTTCTGCCAGCTTTCGCTGCATCGTCGCTTGCACGGCGCCGCCGAAGAATTCCAAGGCCGGAACGATTGGACGACCACCAAAGATCGGTGCAGTCGTGGAATTGGTCGCAACCTGACGGGTGAGGAGGCTGCGCACATATGCCGGATCGGTGCCAACGAGACGAAAGTCGACCCTCTCGATCTTGATGAACGTCTCACCGAAATGGTTCACCTCGGGATCGGTGCGCTTATAGGGCGCCATGTTGTGGCACATGGCGCAGTTCTCCCGGAAGATCTGTGCGCCCCGGTCCCGCAAATCCACGTCGATCGGTCCCATGCGCGCCTCGTCCCACGCTGGCGGTTCCAGCATCTGGAGCCATTCCTCCAGTTCCCGAAGCTCGTTCAGGCGCATGCTCGAGCTGAAGGCCTCGTCAGCGGCATCGGGGGAGAGATTGGCGCGTCCGAAGACCCCAAGCACCTGTCCGCTATTGCGGACGATCGGACTGGAGGCGATCGGCACCCATTGGACGAACTCCAGCTCGGGCGCGAGCCACAGAGGCGGATAGCTGGTCGGGGCCGCAACCGGGTAGAGGTTCTCGGGCGCAGACTGATCGGTCACGGCGAGCGCGTTGATGATCTGCGTCAGCGCGTCAACCCGCCCGAACCCCGACGCGAGCGCCGGCCGGCGCACCACCGAGTCACCGGTAAGCTTGAGGTTGAACGCCGCAAGCCGCTCCTGGAGCGCCTTTTGTGATGCCTCTTCAATCGCGCCAAAGTTTGCGGCAAAGCGCTGGAACCGATCCGGGTTCACGAGGGTCGCGGCGACTTGCTGCGCGAGTGTCTGGTAGAAGCTGTCGAAATCAAGATGCGCCGGTGCTCCGTCAATCCGGATCCGCTCCCCATTCACCTCGACTTCGGCGGTATGACAGGCGGCACAGGTGAGCCCCAACTGATTCACCTCCGCGTCGACCGCAAAGCCAATCGGATAGCCTTCGGGATTGATCGGTGAGGTTCCGCCTGGCGGGATGAAGCCGTACCGCGAAAGAAACTCGGGGTCGCCGAACCGACCCTGTCCTTCTGGCTGCTCCAGCGCCGCGAAGAGATCGGCCGGCATCATGTGCGAGCCTTGTGGGGTGTGGTAAAAGAGCGTCCTCAGCTCTGCGCCCCAGCCTTGCTCCTGAAAGACAACCTCCGCGCGCATCTCCTCCGCATGCGTCGGCGTGAAGAGCAAAAGAGCCAGGAAAGCGGAAAATACCGGTGGTCGCATGAACAGCCCCTCCGAATCGGTCGTGCCAAAAGGCGCTTGTGTTATGGCTTCCCGCAAGGATGTCGGAAATAGCGCGAAAAATCCATGCTGATGACTCGATACCTCCGGGAAGAAGCCAGACTCGCCTTGCAAGGCTAGCGCACAGCCTTAGGCCGTGTCTGCATTCAGGGGATTCCCATGTGAGGTGAGTTCCGATTCAAGATCGAAAACGGAGGCGAACTTGAGCAGGCGGACTATGACGGACGCGCAGTGGGCGCGGATCGCGGGGTATCTTCCCGGGCGCGAGGGGTTGCCTGGGCGAAGTGGGGCCGACAACCGGCTCTTCGTCGGTGCGGTGCTGTGGCTGGTGCGGACGGCCGCGCCCTGGCGCGATCTGCCCCCCTGAGTTCGGCAAGTGGACTGGTGCACGCGCGCGTTTCCGACGCTGCGCGATGGCGGGGGGCTGGGAGCGTCTTCTCAATGAGTTACGCGCGGACCCCGACTTCGAATACGTCCTCATCGGCAACTCGATCTGCGAGGCCCACGCGGATGCGGCGGGCGGAAGGGGGGGACTCAGGCTCATGGGATCGGGCGTTCGCGTGGCGGTCTGACGACCAAGCTGCACGCCGCCGTCGACGCACTTGGGCTGCCGGTGCGGCTGATCCCAACGGTCGGCCAGCGCGGCGACAGCCCGCAGGCCGCAGCGCTGATCGACGGGCTCCAGGGTGTCGGCCACGTCATCGCCGACGCAGCCCACGACTCGGACGCCTTGCGCGAGAAGATCGCGGGCGAGCTCAGGGCAGAGGCCAATATCCAGGCCAATCCGTCGCGCGCGATCAAGCCGCCCCTCGACCCCGACCTCTACTCAGAACGCCACAAGGTTGAGAACTTCTTTCAGCGGATCAAACGCGTCCGCCGCATCGCCTTCCGCCGCATCGCCCTGCGCTGCGAAAAGACCCTGACCAGCTTCATGGGCTTCGTCTTCCTCATCTCAGCCGTCGACTGGCTCAGGTGAATGCAGACAGGGCCTAGCCGCCGGTGAAGCCGTGCTCATCGCGCAGCCGCTCGAACACCCGCTTCGCGGTGTGGCGCTGCTTGCGATGGACCTCGCGATCGCCTTCCAGCCAGCCGTCGATGATCCCGATGTAGGTATCCAGCTTCGGCCGCTTCACGGGGGCCGTCCGCCGGTATCCGGGCGGAACCGAGAACGCCATCATCTTCGCTACGCTGTCGCGCGAGATGTTGAAATGACGCGCCGCCTCGCGCTGACTCATCCCCTCGGCACAGGCCAGTCGCACTCTACGGTACAAGTCCACGGTGAAAATCCTCCCGCCCTCCCTGTCACCAGAAAGGGTAAAGGTGGACGACTTTTACGCCGCCCGCAGCAGGATCACCCCGCCGCTACCGTGGCCGACTTTCTCACCGCCGTTCTCAACTGGAAGTTGGCGGTGACCCTGCACGCCATGTGGTGCACCAACACACCTTTCCGGGAGGTTGTCCTGGCGTCCTGAACCCGTTCTGACGCTGATCTTGAGCGCGACCGAATGCGTCCAGCCGGGATGCGCGGCGAGGGTGAGATCGCTCCTTGCACTGTGGCAACCACCGCGCACACCACTTCGATCCACCCAACGCCGAACGCAAACATGCGGCCCCAAGCGGCGACCGCGGAGAGAACCTCAGAGCCCGGCGCGCAGGGGCCTTCTCCGGTGCAGAGCATAGATCAACTGGTGCCCCTTGACGGCGAGTCATCCACCCGGCTAGGCAGTGTTTCATTAAAGGGAGCCACACTGGAGGCGTCTGTGACGGGAACAATGCCTCGTCAGGGGAAATGAGGCATTGCGCCGATTATGGGCCCCGGCCGGAAGGGATAAGTTGACCGACGCGCGCGATGCCGATGGCCTATCGCGAAGCCTTCAGAACGTTTGCCGAGCAGCTTTTGTCTGCATCGCGCTCAGCGTCCTGGCTCCCGGTGCAGTACGTGCAGACCCGCAATGTCTATCCGCCCCCTACGACAAGGCGGAAACAGCCGATCAGCGTCAGATCGGCTCCTTGTTTCAGGCGCTGCAACCGCTGATAACAGCTTCACCTTCACTGAAGGCGACGCTGGAGAACCACCGCCCGATCATCTGTCTCGACGATCTGGAGGGTGGCATGGACGGGTTCTTCAGCGTCGAAGAGATGCGGATCAGTCTGCAGCGCGATGCCGCCCGCGAGTTCCAAGCCGTCCTTCTGCTGCATGAATTGCGTCACCTCGAACAGTTCGGCAATGGTCTCTGCCCCACTTCGGGAATTCTCTCCATGGAAGAGCACGTCTTCGTTCTGCTCGCACTCGAGGCAGACGCGAGTGCGGTGACCACCCTGCGCGTGTGGCAGCGCCTGCTGGACGGCGACCCCGGGCTGTGGGAAGTCGTGGTGAACTGGCCCTCGCAATCCGACATTGCGATCCGCCTGGGCCGGTCATTTTTTGTAGGCGGCGATGCAGCACAACTCGCCGCCTCCGCTTTTGAGCAGTGGTACCTTCAGGACGAGCGCGTTGAGCGCTACATGTCGCAAAGCTGCAAGGATTATCTTGAGAATGCGACATTGAACCAGACGCTCCCGACGCATGACCTGCGCGCAGAGGAATTTCTTAGACGGCTATGCGTCCTGCCGGATGGAACCGCCTATCCTTGCGTTCCGGGCACCGGTTCCGATCTGCCCGGCAAGTGAAGGCACCAGCCCGCATATATACCAATCGTTCGGCCATAGGTGCATGTGGAAGCGATCAAGCCCGCCGCGACCATGCGCCGTTCGTGACGTCATGGTCGTAGAGCCAGGCATACCGCCGGAAGGCGGCGCCGCCCGCCACCTCGCCACCCTGGCGCAGAACTGCATGGGCAATTCCGCGAACCGGCCGGCGCAGGTGATAGGCGCGCGCATTGGCGTTTGCGGCGGCCACGATCCGGGTGGAACGGTCCCTTTGCCGCGCCTGATACGCCGGAAGCCCGGCCGGGCCGTCTTGATCCAGGCAGTCGGCCAAGGCATAGGCATCTTCCAGCGCCATGTTGGCACCCTGGGCGAGGAAGGGCAGCGTCGGATGTGCCGCATCCCCGACGATCGCCATGCCGGGCGCCCACCACCTTGAGGCGACCGGGTGGCGAAACAGCCCCCAGAGAAAGATCTCCTTTACCGCGGCAAGCCATCCGGGAACGGGGTCCGCGAAGTCGGCAAAGGCTCTGCGCAGCGCCGCCGGGTCATCGGGAAACGACCAGCCTTCTTCGGTCCAGGCCTTGCGTTCCTCGACCGCCACGATGTTGCGCAACTCTCCGCCGCGCAGCGGATAGCTGACCAGATGCCGCCCCGGCCCCATGAAGACCCGCGCCTCGGGCCTGACGTCCCGGCCTTCCTGGATCGTCGCGCGCCACGCAACCTGGCCTGTGAAGAAGGGCGTTCCAGCCCCATTCAGCGCTGCGCGAAGTCTTGAGTGAAGCCCATCCGCCCCGATGGTCAGCTCGGGCTCGATCACCTCACCGCCGGAAAGGACAAGGCGGGCGCCGGCGGGCCTGGGCGTCACCTCGACCACGTCGGCCGCCAATCGCAGCGTCACGCCGGCGTCGGCCGCGCCCCGCGCCAGAAGTTCGATCAGATCGGCGCGGTGCAGCAGATGAAACCCGGGATCAGCGGAGTCGCCGGGGAGATCAAGGCGAAGAACATCGCGCCCGGTCAGCCCGTCGCACAACTGCACCGCACGCGAGCGAAGCGAGACGCGCCTTAGCGCCTCACCCAGACCCAGCGCGATCAGTACCCGTGCCCCGTTTGGACTGATCTGAAGCCCGGCACCGACCTCAGTCAGGGCCGGGGCACGCTCTAGCACCGTTACCCTTGCACCGCGCTGCGAAAGGGCCGTTGCCACGGCAAGCCCCCCGACACCGCCGCCCACCACGACAGTCTCCTGGTCACCCAGATACACGGACACCGCCCTCGCTTGCTGCCTGCGTTCGGCACCACGGCGGCCAAACGGATGTTACGGTCCCACTCAGCGGTAGCGCAGCGACCTGCCGTTGGCAAACAGGTGCACCTTTTCAGGCGCAGCGGTCACCCGGACCGTGCGGTGACGGACGTCTGCGTGAATACCGGGCAGCTTCGCCACCACCGCAGTCGCGCCATCCTTCTCCTCGAAATAGAGCAGCGTCACCTCACCCAGGGCCTCGGTGATCGCCACCCGGCCCTCGTGCACGAACTCGTCGCCATCGGTCGGCACCATGTCTTCGGGACGCACGCCGACATTGACCTTCAGGCCCTTGTCGCTCTCGCGTGTGGCCACGTTCGATCCGACACGCCCGCCATACGCAAGCTTCACGATGGTCTGGGCACCGGCCTGCTCAACCTCGCCCGGCAGCAGGTTCATCGAGGGCGAGCCGATAAACTGCGCGACAAACTCGTTCTCGGGGTTCTCGTAAAGTTCCAGCGGCGTCCCGACCTGGCTGATACCGCCCCCCGCCAAGACGACTATACGGCTGGCCAGCGTCATCGCCTCGACCTGGTCGTGGGTGACGTAGACCATCGTGCTTTCCGGCATCGACTCCTTCAGCTGCGCGATCTCGATTCGGGTCGCGACCCGCAGTGCCGCATCGAGGTTCGAGAGCGGCTCGTCGAAAAGATAGACCTTCGGATCACGGACTATGGACCGGCCGATTGCGACCCGCTGACGTTGTCCGCCCGAGAGCTCTTTTGGGAGCCGGTCAAGGTAGGGGGTCAGTTGCAGGGTCTTCGCCGCCTTGTCGACCGCGGCGTCGATCTCGGCCTTGGACTTCTTGGCGATCTTCAATGCGAAGGCCATGTTATCGCGGACAGTCATGTGTGGATAAAGCGCGTAGGATTGGAACACCATTGCGATGCCGCGCTGCGCTGGCGGCATGTCGTTCACCCGTACCCCGTCGATTTCCAACTCGCCGCCGGTGATCTTTTCCAGTCCGGCAATCATGCGCAGCAACGTGGACTTGCCGCAGCCAGACGGGCCGACAAAGACGATCAGTTCCCCTTGTTTGATGTCGAGATTGATGTGCTTGAGGACCTCGACATTGCCATAGGCCTTGGCCACTTCAGTCAGCTTCAGGTTCGCCATGCAGCCTACTCCTGCGTTCGGCCCAGGTGACGGATCGCGAGGCAGGGTTGCCACGGTCCAAGGTGGATGATGCCATCGGGCGACGGCCCGCCGCTGTTCAGTTCAGACCCGATGGTGAGCCATTGCCCCGCGGGGTAGCTGACGCGTGCGGGCTCTTCGCTCAGGTTGAACGCGCAGAAAATATCCTCCTCCCCGGTAATCCGGCGAAAAGACAAGACCGTGCCGTTGATCGACAGGTCCGCAAGGTCGCCTGTTCGCAGGGCCTCGTGCGCGTGGCGGAACGCGATTGCGCGGCGATAATGGTGCAGCAAGGCCGAGGGGTCCACCTCCTGCGCGCTGACGGCGGATCGTATGTGTTCCCCCGAGACGGGCAACCAGGGTACACCGCCAGAGAACCCGCCATTGACTTCATCATGGCGCCAGACCATCGGGGTACGGCAGCCGTCGCGGCCCTTGAACTCCGGCCAGAACTCGATCCCGTAAGGATCACGCAGATCCTCGAAGCTGAGCTCGGCTTCGTGCAGTCCCAATTCCTCGCCCTGATAGAGGCAGATCGACCCGCGCAGGCAGGTCATCAGCGTAGCATGCAGCCGCAGAGCCGAAGGACCCAGTTGCCAACGTGAGGAATGCCGTTGCACGTCGTGGTTCGAGAAAGCCCAGCAGGCCCAACCGTCGGGGGCAACTGTCTGCAATTGGGTCAGGACGTCGTGCACCCGCTGCGCGGTCACCTTGTCATTCGCAAGGAACTCGAACGCATAGCACATCTGAACCATGTCCCCGCCAGAGGTATACTCGCCGAGGATTTCCAGCCCGCGCTGTGCATCGCCAACCTCACCCAGTGCGGCGGCATTGTAGTCGTTCATCACCGACCGCAGCCGCCGCAGGAATCCGAGGTTCTCGGGCCGGTTCTTGTCGTAGATGTGCCGCTGATGGTTATAGGGATTGACGGCCGGGGCGATCGAATCGTTGCGCTCTTCCGGTGGGAGCGGCGGGTTGTCGCGCAATTCGGAATCGCAGAAGTAGAAGTTGATCGTGTCGAGCCGAAAGCCATTCACGCCCCGCTCAAGCCAGAACCGCGCAACGTCCAGCAGCGCGTCCTGCACGGCCGGACTGTGCAGGTTCAGGTCCGGTTGTTCGGACAGGAAGTTGTGCATGTAATACTGCAGCCGCTTGCTGTCCCACTGCCAGGCAGACCCGCCGAAGATCGACAGCCAGTTGTTTGGCGGCGTCCCATCGGGCTTGGGGTCGGCCCAGACGTACCAGTCGTGACGCGGATTGTCGCGGTCCGACCGGCTTTCAGTGAACCACGGATGCTGATCCGACGTGTGTGACAGCACCAGATCGATCATCACCTTCAACCCCAGCGCACGCGCGGTCGAGATCACGGCGTCGAAATCCGCGAGGCTGCCGAACATCGGATCGACGTCGCAGTAGTCGCTGACGTCGTAGCCGAAATCACGCATGGGCGAGGTGAAGAAGGGACTGATCCACACTGAATCCACGCCCAGGCTGGCGACATAGGGCAGCCGTTCCACGATTCCCAGAAGATCGCCGATCCCGTCGCCGTTACTGTCCTGAAAGCTGCGTGGATAGATCTGGTAGATCACCGCGCCGCGCCACCATTCGGGCGCCGGCTTGACCTGGGTTGCGAGCGAAAGCTGTGACTGAAGTGTCATGGTCTGACTTGTCCCCCTACTTCACCGATCCGGCCAGAAGACCGCGGACAAGATAGCGTTGCATGGTGAAGAACACGAGGAGCGGAACCGCAATCGACACGAAGGCAGCGGTCGCGAGAATGCCCCAATCGCCTCCACGCGATCCCAGAAGGTCGTCGGCGATCTTCACCGTCATCACCTGGCTGTCCGCGCCCGACGGCAGGAAAACCTTGGCCACCAGCAGGTCGTTCCAGGTCCAGAGGAACTGGAAGATGGCGAAGGATGCGAGCGCAGGAAACGACAGCGGCAGCACGATCTTGACGAAGACCTGAAAGTCGGTGGCCCCGTCGACCTTGGCGCTTTCAATGATGTCGCGCGGCAACCCGGCCATGTAGTTGCGCAAGAGATAGATCGCGAGCGGCAGGCCGAATCCGGTGTGGGCGAGCCAGATGCCAAGGAAACTCTGCCCGATTCCGATCTGGTTGTGAAAGTTGAGCAGCGGCACCAGCGCAAGCTGCAAGGGCACGACCAGCAGACCGACCACCCCCGCGATCAAGAGCCCCCTGCCCCGAAAATCCATCCAGGCCAGCGCATAGGCCGCGAAGGCAGCGATCAGGATCGGAATGATCGTCGCCGGGATCGTGACCGTCAGCGTATTGATGAAGGCCCGGTCCATGCCATCCGCCCTGAGCACCGTGTCGTAATTCGCGGTGGTGAAGCGCGGGGGTGTCCGCGCCTCGAAATAGATAGTGGGGGCGCGGGCGCCGAAAGCTTCGGGCGCGGTCATGCGGAAGCTGCCGTCCGACCGGATGACGACGGTACCGTCCCGCAATGGCGCTTCGTCGCCAGCCGCAAACTCGGCCGGGGCTGCGCCACGCGTGCCGAACCGGGTGACAGTGCCACTCCCATCTGGAAACCAGCGCGCCTGCTCGGGGTCGGCGAAGACGTTGCCCTCAAGCACCCAAGCGCCGTTCTGCTCCACTGCTTCGGCGGCGGCGGGACGCGCCCGGAAGGTCAACTCGACCGGTAGGGCGGCCTTCCACCACCCGCTTTCCGAGATCTGGTCGCGGTCGCGAAAGGACGAGACCAGAAGCCCGATGGTCGGGATCAGCCACAGCACCACCATCAGCAGGACCGAGAGATTGACCGCCCATCCCAGTGCGGATTTCTTGCCGGCGATATTGTCCATGTTCCCGGCCCCCTACCGCATTTCCTTGCGCGCCTGGACGATGTTCCAGATCATCACCGGCGTCACGATCAGCATGATCACGAAGGCCACGGCCGTCGCGCGGCCGTCGTCGCGGAACATGTAGCTCATCATGTAGCTGGGCAGAATGTGGGTGCCGAAATTGCCCCCGGTCATCGTGTAGACGATATCGAACACCTTCAGCACCAGAATGGTGATTGTTGTCCATACCACCACGATGGTGCCCATGATCTGCGGCACCTTGATCCTGAAGAACACCTGAAACGGGTTGGCACCGTCGATGATCGCCGCTTCGATTGTCTCCTCGGGGATGCCGCGCAGGGCGGCCGACAGGATCACCATCGCGAACCCGGTCTGGATCCAGATCAGGATGAACATCAGGAAAAAATTGTTCCAGAACGGGATCTGCACCACATCCACCGGCCGCTCGGCACCCAACAGCCCACGGATCGCGTTGATCAGGCCGATGTCGAAATTGTTCGCGTAGACGAACTTCCAGATCAGAGAAGCCCCGACGAAGCTGATCGCCATCGGCATGAAGATCATAGACTTCGCGATGTTGCCCCAGCTCAGCCGGTCAGTGAGTTGCGCCGCCAGCAGGCCGAAGCCGGTTGCAGCCGCCGGCACGAACAGCAGCCAGAGGAAGTTGTTGAAAACCGCTGTGCGGAAACCCGCCTCGTTGAACAAGTCGATGTAGTTGCCCAGACCAATGAATTCGGTCCCCGCGCGGTCGAAAAGCGACCGATAGAAAGATCCCACCACCGGATACGCAAGGTATAGCCCGAGGGCGAAGATCGCGGGGAACAGGAACAGCCACGGCCGGACGAGGTTTGCACGGTTGATGTTCTTGCCGGGATTTGGTCCCTTCGGCGGAAAGATCACACGGTCCAGCAACCAGTTCGATGCGTAGAAATAGCCTACGCAGCCGAAGACACCGATCAGGATCGTCAGCGCACCCTGTAGCACCGGTGACATGGCATCTCCCCCCGTTCAGCCCATGATAAGATAGCTCGCCGGTCGGAACACCACACCGCCCGACCCGCGCGCCGCGCCCCCCCTCGTTCGCAAGATCCACCCCCGACGCCGTGGCACCGGGGATTTCGATCAGCGCATGGCGTTCCAGCGTTCCTGGATCGTCGTCGCAACCGACTGCACGTCCGCACCGGTGGTGTAGTCCACCATACCGGTCCAGAATGCCCCCGCGCCGATTTCGCCGGGCATCAGGTCCGACCCGTCGAAGCGGAACGTGGTGGCGTCAAGCAGAATACCGTTCATCGCCCGCAACGAGTCGGAACCAAAGGCGTCCAGATTGACCTCAAGATGCGGCGTCAGGAAGCCGGACTGTGCCATCCACACCTCATGCGCGATCGGGGTCTTCAGGAATTCGATCAGCCCGCGTGCCACCGGACTGTCGTTGGTGATCGCAAACAGCGTGCCAGCGCCAAGAACCGGGCTTCCAAGATCCTTTTCCGCAAATGCAGGGAAATAGAAGAAGTCGTAGTCATACCCATACTCCGAACCCTCGGGGAAGAAGGTGGGAATGAACGACGCCTGCTTGTGCATGTAGCATCCCGGCGGAAAGCTGAAGAGCCCGGCCGGGCTGTCGCGGAAGTCGGTAGTCGCCGCGGCCTGCGCACCGCCCTGCACATAAGCGTCGTTCCGGGCGAACTGGCCGTAAAGCTCGATCGCCTCCACAACGCGCGGATCGTCGAAGGGGATGCTGTTGTCCACCCAGCCGTCGTAGACCTCTGGCGCGTGAAGCCGCAGCATCATGTCTTCGACCCAGTCGGTCGCCGGCCACCCGGTCGCCGCACCGGACCCGAGCCCGATGCACCATGGTGTGCCGCCATCGGCAACGATCTGATCTGTCAGTGCCATCAGATCTTCCATCGTCGACGGGATTTCGTAGCCTGCTTCCTCAAATTGATCGGGGCTGTACCACACCAGCGATTTCACATCGACCTTGTAGAAGAAGCCGAACAGCGCGTCGTCACCTTCCGGCCCCGCATAGGTTCCAAGATCCACCCAGCTGTCGCCTGCCGCATAGTTGCTCCGGACCCACTCTGCCGTCTCCTCGCCAAGTGGCGACAGCGCGCCGCGTGCAGCAAGGTCGGCGGCAAGGCCAGGCTGCGGGAAGACCGCGATATTCGGCGGCGATCCTGCCTGGGTCGAAATCACGATGTCCTGCTCGAAGCTGTCGGAACCGGAGTAGTTCACAGTGGCCCCGGTCGCGGCGGCGAAATAGGCAAAGGTGTTGTTGACCATCTGACCATCCATCCCCGTCCAGGGACCTGTGATCGTCACGGTCTGCCCGCTGAAATCATGGGCCGCAGCAAACTCTTCGAAGCTGGCCCAGTTGAAGGTATCGTCCTCGCCCGGGGCAAAGAGCAGATCCTGAGCAAATGCACCGCCTGCCGTCAATGCCAAGGACGCCACCCCGGCCATGAACCTGGATTTCATCAAACTTCCTCCCATCGCGCGCGTCACACGTCACGTCGCCTTTTCTGCCTGCTGAATCACCTGATCCAAAGCGATTTGAATTTTGTGACCGTCGCGCAAATCGCCCTTGCTGTCAATCGGGCGATGGCAACACCTTCTTCAATCATGATAATCGCATGTCCCAATGACGCCCAATCGCAGAATTGCTTTTGACCTCCCCAATGGTCAAGCCTACACTAGTCACGCCCAAAGCGCTTTGAATCTCGTGGAAAGTCGTTGGAATGAACCTGAAGGAACTGGCCGCCACGCTGGGACTGTCGCCGACAACGGTCAGTCGCGCGCTCAACGGCTACCCGGAAGTCAACGCGGAAACGCGGCGTCGGGTCGAAGAAGCGGCAAGGCGCTTCCACTATCGCCCGAACCCCCGCGCCAAAAGTCTGGCGACGGGCCGCTCCATGGCGATCGGCCATGTCATTCCTGCCTTCACCCAGCATGAAATGGTGAACCCGGTCTTTGCGGACTTCGTTGCCGGCGCCGGCGAGACCTACAGCAAGGCCGGCTATGACATGCTGCTGAGCGTGGTCGCTGACGAGGATGAGACCCGTCACTATCGCGGGCTGGCGGAACGCCATACCGTGGACGGTCTGATCGTCCATGCACCCAAAGTCGACGATCCCCGCATCGCCCTTCTGTGCGACCTGGGCATTCCATTCGTGGTCCATGGACGCGCGAGCGGCGTCGACCTGCCCTACAGTTGGCTCGACATACACAACACCCGGTCCTTTCGCCGTGCGACCGACTTCCTGCTGGATCTGGGACATCGCCGCGTCGGCCTGATCAACGGGCTGGAATTCATGGATTTCGCCCAGCGTCGCCGCGCAGGCTTCATGGCGGCGTTGGCCGCCCGCGGGATAGCGGCTGATCCGGCCCTGTTCGCGTCTGACCCGATGACGGAGATCCACGGCCACCGCTCGGCGCGGCGTATGCTGGCGCTGCCCCGGCCGCCGACAGCTTTCCTGGTCTCCTCGATGATCTCGGCCATCGGCGTGCGCCGCGCGCTGGCGGATATTGGGCTGCGGATGGGGGCCGACATTTCCGTCATCACCCATGACGACGACCTCGGCTACCTGCGCAATGGCGAAGATGTGCCCATCTTTACCGCCATCCGCTCCAGCGTCCGCGAAGCAGGGCGGCAGGCCGCTGAAATGTTGCTCGACCTCATCGCCAACCCTGCCTCCGGACCTTTGACGCGCCTTCTGGAGCCGGAACTGATCATCGGCCAATCAACAGGACCAGCCCCGACATGACCCTTCCCCAGCGTGCCGCTTTCCCCGACGGCTTCCTTTTTGGCGCCGCAACCTCGGCCTATCAGATCGAGGGGCATGCGCAGGGCGGCGCAGGGCGCACCCATTGGGACGATTTCGCCGCCACTCCCGGTAACGTCGTGCGGGCCGAGGACGGCGCGCTGGCTTGCGACCACCTGCACCGATGGGAGGCCGACCTCGACCTCATGGTAGCCGCCAACCTTGACGTCTACCGCTTCTCGACCTCCTGGGCGCGGGTGATGCCCGTGGGGCGCGGACCGGTGAACGTCGCAGGGCTCGATTTCTACGACCGGCTGGTAGACGGGCTGCTGGTCCGCGGTCTGAAGCCAGCGGCCACGCTCTATCACTGGGAACTGCCCAGCCCCTTGGCGGACCTCGGCGGCTGGCGCAACCGCGATATCGCGGGCTGGTTTGCCGATTTCACCGAGGTCGTCATGCGCCGGATCGGCGACAGGGTCTGGTCCGCGGCACCCGTGAACGAGCCCTGGTGTGTCGCCTGGCTGTCGCATTTCCTGGGTCACCACGCGCCGGGGGGGCGCGACATCCGCGCCGCCACGCGGGCGATGCACCACGTGGGTCTGGCGCATGGCCGATCGATCCAGGCGATGCGCGGGCTGGGGATGAAGAACCTGGGCGCCGTGTGCAACTTCGAATATGCTCACCCCGCCGACGACAGCCCCGCGGCAGCCAGCCGGGCGCAGCTCTACGACGGCATCTACAACCGCTGGTTTCTTTCGGGCTTCTTCAGGGGCGACTACCCGCAGGACGTCCTCGACGACCTCGGCCCCTACATGCCCGCGAACTGGCAGGACGACATGGGCCTGATCTCGCAGCCGCTCGACTGGCTGGGGCTGAACTACTACACTTGCAAGCGCATCGCCCCCGCGCCCGGCCCCTGGCCCGCGCTGGCCGAGGTGCCGGGGCCGCTTCCCAAGACCGCGATGGGATGGGAGATCTACCCCGAGGGGCTGCACCACTTCCTGACAATGGCCGCCGACCATGCCCCCGGCCTGCCGCTCTACGTGACCGAAAACGGCATGGCATCAGACGGCGATGGGCTGCAGGACGATGACCGCATCGCCTATGTCGCGGCGCATCTGGACCAGGTGCGGCGCGCGATCGCCGACGGGGTGCCGGTGGCGGGGTATTTCCTGTGGTCGCTGATGGACAATTACGAATGGTCCTTTGGCTACGACAAGCGGTTCGGCATGGTCCATGTCGACTTCGACAGCTTGCAGCGGACCCCGAAAGCATCCTATCACGCGTTGGCCCGGGCGCTGGCCCGCTGACCTGCCGGAGCATTCCATGTCCGACGCGCCGAACCTGGTGGCCGACCTTGGGGGCACCAACACTCGCGTGGCGCTGGCCGATGGGCCGACGCTGCGGCGCGACTCGATCCGGCGCTTCCACAATGCCGATCATTCCGGGCTGGACGCTGTGCTGCGCGCCTATGTGGCCGAAATCGGCGTCACCGCCTTTGCCGGGGCCTGCGTGGCGGTGGCGGGGCCGGTGCGCGACGGGCAGGCGCACATGACCAACCTGGACTGGCAGATGGATGACGCGCTGATCGCACACGCGACCGGCGCGCGGCGGGTGGCGCTGATCAACGACCTGCAGGCGCAGGGCCATGCCTTGGGACATATCGCGCCCGAGAACCTGCGCGAGGTGGTGCCGGGCACCGGCGCGCAGGGGGATGCGGCGCAACTGGTCATCGGGATCGGCACCGGCTTCAACGCAGCCCCCGTGCATGAGGGCGCGGGCGTCCGTGTGGTCGCACCATCGGAATGCGGGCACATCACCCTGCCCGTGCGATCCGATGACGACTTGGCGCTATCACTGTACCTGAAGGCCGAGCACGGCTTTGCCGCCGTGGAAGAGGCGCTGTCGGGGCGCGGGGTCGCGGCGCTCCACGCCTGGCTGGGGGGCGGCGCACGGACGGGGGCCGCGATCGTGGCGGCGCTGGACGCCGGCGATCCCGCCGCACAGGCAACAGGGCGGTTGTTCGCGCGGCTGCTTGGGACGGTGACGGGCGATCTGGCACTGATCCACCTTCCCTTCGGCGGCATCTACCTGATCGGCGGCGTGGCCCGCGCCTTCGGCCCGCACCTCACCCGGCTGGGGTTTGCCGAGGCGTTTCGCGACAAGGGCCGGTTCGGCGATTTCGTCGCGGCCTTCCCCGTTCGCGTGGTCGAGGACGACTACGCTGCCCTGACCGGCTGTGCGGCGCATCTGGAAAGCCTGTAGGTCCATTTCTCCGTCCATCTCCTGCGGCTTTCTTGACCCAGATCATGGCGCATCCTCCTTGCATGGACGTGGTATGATGACGGGTCAGCTACCGAGAAATCGAGGGACGATCGAGAAAGCCGGGTCGGATTGGTACGAGACTGAAGGATCGACGATGCCGGACTTGAAGATCGATGCGGACAAGGCGATCGAGGAAATCTCGAGGTACCTGGTCGCGAAGGTCGCACATGACCGTACGAAGGGCGTGATCCTCGGACTGAGCGGTGGGCTGGATTCCGCCGTGCTCGCGGCTCTGGCCGTTCGCGCGCTTGGGGCGCGGGCGGTCTCGGTCGTCTATCTCTTTGACCTGGACAGCGATGCGCAGATCGCAAACCACGCACGTCTCATGGCAGAGCATCTCGGGCTGACGCTGGAAGTGGTCGATATCACCGAGGATATGGCACGGCTGGGTGTCTATGCGCCGCTGTTCCTGAAACTCTTGCGTCTGTCGCGGATGGTCGCACGGTTCAGCGCTGGAACCTACAAGTTGATCTGCGGCGAGTCGCCCTTCCGCTCCACTCTGCGCGTCGGGAAAGGGGAAACGCTGCGCCCATGGTACAAGCGGCTGATGTTCAACCTCACCATGCGCCATGTCGATCATGGCTTCACCCGACGTCATGTATTTCGAAGGATCATGCTGGAGCGCATGGCGCGCGACCGCAACCTGACGCTGATCGGCGCCGCGAACCGCTCGGAATGCGAAGTCGGTTGGTTCGTCAAGGACGGAATCGACGATCTGCCCGTGCAGCCGATGACCGGATTGCTCAAGACTCAGGTGCGACAACTTGCAGAGGCTCTGGACCCGCCCGAGCCGGTGCGCACCCAGATGCCCTCGCCTGACATGGCCAAGGGCGTGACTGATGAGTTCGGGATCGACCACACCTACCAGGTCGTGGACATGGTCATTGACGGGATCGATCAGGGTCTGTCGGACGCCGCAATCGCAGGCACGGGAATTTCGCGGCAGGACATAGCCGATATCCGCGCGCTCATGCATCTGTCATCGTGGAAACGGCAGTCGCAGCACGAACCGCCTCCGGTCAGCGGCCGGTTCGGATCAGGCCTTCGCGGCTCAACCCTGTGACAAAAGGCTCCTGACTCGGCAAACTGTTCGTTTCCGCAAGTGGCGCGATCGCCATCTCGCCGATGCTGTGGCTGGTCAGCCTCAAGCCCCCTGCCAGCGGCGCAGCATCCAGTACCACTGCGCCGGATGGGCGCGGATGCGTGCGGAGAGGCTGTCGTTGAAGACCTGTGTCATCGTCTCCGCGTCGGTGTGGGGAATCGGCGCCTCGAACGTCACGTCGAAGTGGCTGCCGTCGTCGGTGCGGATGCCATAGGCGGGCACCATCGGCAGGTCGTATTTCAACGCCAGTTGTGCCGCGGCCAATGAGGTCAGCGCGGGGTGGCCAAGGAACGGCATCCGCAGGCCCTGGGCATACTTCTCGTCCAGCAGGATCGCGATAAACCCACCGGCGCGCAGGTGGCGCACCAGCGCCTTGGTTCCCAGCGTTCCGGTTTCCAGGATCGGCGCGCCGCCGGCCCTTATCCCGGCGAGCAGACGACGCTGGTAGTGCGGGTTGGACTGCGGCCGGTAGACGGCGCCGGTTTCCATGCCGCGGGCCTTCAGCACGGCGCGCACCGCCTCCCACTGTCCGAAATGGCCCGAGACGATGATCGCGCCCTTTCCGGCCGCACGCGCTGCCTCCAGCGCCGCCAAGCCGAGGCCAGAGGCGTGGAACCTGTCCTGACGCTCCTGAAACTCGGCACAGTGATAGATCTCGAACAGGGTCTGGCCCATGTTGCGGCCCATCTGCCGGCTCAGCACCGCCCGCTCTGCACGCGGCATGTCCGGAAAGACGCGCAGCACCTCGCGGTCGAAGCGGCGACGCGCCGGGGGAAACCAGCGCATCACCCAGCCGACGGCATTGCCGAGCGCGCGCGATCGCTTCTCGAACCGGCGTGGGCGCGAGACGGTCAGTGCGGACAGCAGGGGCAGGTACCTGACATGATGCCAGGAGGAGCGGAGCCGACGAACAAGCATCCGCTGCATATGGCCCGCCGCTGCGGAATTACCAAGGGCAATCCGAACGCCGGACGCGGGGACGTGACACGCCCCTACCCCTCGATCACCTCGAACCGGTCCACGTCCACCAGGCCATGATCGGTGATCTTCAGGTGCGGGATCACTGGCAGCGCCAGGAAGGCCAGTTGCAGGAACGGCTCTTCCAACTCCACCCCCAGGGCGCGGGCGGCGGCGCGCAGGTCGACCAGCGCGTCGCGGACCACCTCGAATGGCTCCAGACTCATCAGGCCGGCCACCGGCAGCGCCAGTTCCGCCTGCACCCGGCCGTCTGCCACCACGACGAAGCCGCCCTCGATCTGGCCCAGCCGGTTCGCGGCCAGTGCCATGTCGGCATAGTCCACGCCCACCGAGACGATGTTGTGGTGGTCATGGCACACGGTCGAGGCGATGGCGCCGCGCTTCAGCCCAAACCCGCGCACGAAGCCGGTGGCGATGTTTCCGTTCTTTCCATGCCGTTCGATCACCGCGATCCGCGCCAGGTCACGGTCGGGATCGGGCGGGCGGTCAAGATCGTCAGGGTCCATCGCCTCTCGGATATGCTCGGTCAGGATCTTGCCGGGCCAGATGCCGATCACCGGAGCCTCGGCCCCGCCGGAGCAGCGGAAGTCGGCCGCCGACACCTTTGGCGCCTGCACGGAATCGCGCGCGACACCGGGGATCACCTCGCGCGCGGCAAAGGCTGCGTCGTCGGCCAGCACGCCGCCGCAGAACACCATCTCGGCCCGGCAGCTTTCCAGATCCGGCAGCACCACGATATCGGCGCGCTTGCCGGGCGCGATCTGGCCGCGATCCTTCAGACCGAAGGCCTCGGCCGCCGACAGGCTGGCGCCGCGATAGACCGCCAGCGGATCGCAGCCCAGCCCAATCAGCGTGCGGATCATGTAATCCAGATGCCCGTGCTCGGCGATGTCCAGCGGGTTGCGGTCATCCGTGCACAGACACATGTAGGGCGCGGTCGTGGGCGTCAGCAGCGGCGCCAGCGCGTGCAGATCCTTGGACACCGACCCCTCGCGGATCAGCACCCGCAACCCGCGCTGCAGCTTTTCCTTAGCCTCGGCCGCGCTGGTCGCCTCGTGCTCGGTCCGTATCCCGGCGGCGACATAGGCGTTGAGATCCCGGCCCGACAGCAGGGGCGCGTGGCCGTCGATATGGCGGCCCTGGAATGCATCAAGCTTGGCCATGCAACCGGGGTCGCGGTGGATCACGCCGGGATAGTTCATGAACTCCGCCAGGCCGATCACGCGGGGATGGTCCTTCAGCGGTGCCAGATCGGCGGCCGTCAGCTCCGCACCCGCCGTCTCCATAGTGGTCGACGGCACGCAGGACGACAGCTGCACTCGAATGTCCATCACCGTGCGGGCGGCCGCGAACAGGAAGTAGCGGATGCCGTCGATGCCCGCCACGTTGGCAATCTCATGCGGGTCGCAGATCGCCGTCGTCACCCCGCGCGGCGCCACGCAGCGGTCGAACTCGAACGGGGTGACGCAAGAGGATTCGATGTGCAGATGCGTGTCGATGAAGCCGGGCACCAGGATTCTGCCCGCAACGTCGATCTCGGTCACCCCCTCGTAGTCGTGGCCCACGCCGACGATGGTATCGCCGCAGATCGCCACGTCGCCGGGAATCATCTCGCCCGTGACCAGGCAGAAGACGCGCCCCCCCTTCAGCACCAGATCGGCCGGCTCGTCCCCCCGGCCCTGCGCGATGCGTTTCTCCAGTGTCATGGCCCCGGCCTTTCGTTGCGATGTGGCGACAGACTGCCCCTTGATCGCGGCGGCGTCCAGATGGCTGCGCTGCCGCGCAGGAACTGGACGGCGGTGGAACCGAGGCGGCGGCTCGTGCGATGATCCCCTGATGCATCTGGACAGGAGGGAGAGCGATGCCCGCGAAATCGAAAGCCCAGCAAAAGGCGGCCGGTGCCGCATTATCCGCCAAGCGTGGCGAGACGAAGGTTTCCGACCTCGTCGGCGCGTCGAAGGAGATGTACGACTCCATGACCGAGGAGGAGCTTGAAGACTTCGCCTCCACCCCGCGCAAGGATCTGCCCGAACGGGTGGAGGATGACGAGTGACCGCGCCCTACCGCGTCGGCGGGATCGAATAGGTGAGCGAGGCGCGGGCCACCGGCGCCTCGCTCCCGTCCGAGAAGATCAGCACATCCCCCACCGCCAGGCTGCGCCCCAGCTTCAGCAGCCGCGCCCGCGCGATCAGGTCCACCCCGGCGGCGGGCTTGCGCATGAAGTCGATGGCGCAATTCGTCGTCACCGCCAGCGCGACGGGGCCAATCCGCGCCAGGATCGCCAGATAGATCGCCACATCCGCCAGCGCAAAGATGCTGGGCCCCGACACCGTGCCGCCGGGGCGCAAATGCCGGTCGGCCACGCGCAGCCGCACCGCGATCCCGTCAGCCGTCAGCGCCTCGATCGCGAAATCCTCGGCCACCTGCGGAAACTCGGCCGCAAGAAACTCGGTCAGTTCCGCCGCCGTCATCGCTGCCATGGCCTTCCCCTCGCCGCCCTGCGCCGCTAACCTTCCCGCAAACTTGGGGGAGCGCAAGATGAGCACGGCATCGGAACTGGTCACACGCGAGGACGCGGGCGGCATTGCCACGCTGACCCTGAACAGCCCCGGCAACCTGAACGCGTTGTCGGACGCGATGATCGCAGCGCTCAGCGCGCGGTTTGCCGAGCTTGAGGGCGAAAGCAGCGCGCGGGTCGTCATCCTGAAGGGCACGGGCCGCGCCTTCTGCGCCGGCCACGACCTGAAGGAGATGCAGGCCGGCCGGCAGGCCCCGGACGGGGGGGCGGCCTATTTCGCCGACCTCTTCGCCCGCTGCGCCGCGATGATGCAGATGATCCCGCGCCTGCCTCAGCCAGTGATCGCCCAGGCCCACGGCATCGCCACCGCCGCCGGTTGCCAGTTGGTTGCCAGCTGCGATATGGGCGTTGCGGCCGAGGGGACGCGCTTTGGCGTCAACGGCGTGAACATCGGCCTGTTCTGCTCCACCCCCATGGTCGCCCTCACCCGCGCCATCCCGCGCAAGATGGCATTCGAGATGCTGACCACCGGCCAGTTCGTCGAGGCCGCCCGCGCGGTCGACATCGGCCTGATCAACCGCGCCGTGCCCGAGGCGGATCTGGAGGCCGAGACGCGGCGGCTCGCAGAAACCGTGGCCGCCAAGCTGGGCGCGGCGGTGAAGATCGGCAAGCGCGCCTTCTACGACCAGATCGGCCTCGATCTGGCCGACGCCTATGACCACACGGGCCGCGTGATGGTGGAAAACATGCTGCTGCGCGACACCGACGAAGGCATCACCGCGTTTCTGGAAAAGCGCCCGCCGAACTGGTCGTGAGCTGCCGAAACGGTTAAGGGCAGGTAAACAAAAATCGCGTTTTCGTTTCGAATCAACACGATGCGAATTTGTGCACGCGTGCACAGCCGGTCCTATTCGGTCGCCCGCTCCAGAAATTCCACCAGCGCCGCCCGCTCCTCGGGGTCCGGGATCCGCTGCTCGGGCATCCGGCTGCCGGGGGTATAGGCCTCGGGCCCCTGCTCGAACAATTCGGCCACCGCCTCGGGGGTCCAAACCAGATCCATCTCCCGCAGGGCCGCCGAATACTCGTACCCCTCCGCCGTGCCGATCCTCCGGCCGAAAATCCCGTGCAGCGACGGCCCCGCCCGCTCACCCTCCTCGGGGTCCAGAGCATGGCAGACCGCACAGCGCCGCCAGACATGCGCCCCCAGGCTGCCGTCGTCATAGCCCGCCTGCCGGATCGCCTCGCCCCCGCCCAGCGCCTGCCCCGTGCCTGCGTCCCAGCGCCGGATCAGCCCGTCGCCGCCCCCGGTGAACAACTCGCCCCCCGCCAGCGCCAGCGCCCAGACCGGCCCCTGCGCCGGCGCGATCTCGTAGATAAGCGACAGCGCCGCGCCCTCCAGCACCCAGACCCGCCCCTCGACGGAAGCGACCGCAACGCGCCCCTCATCCGCCGCGACCGAGATCAGCGGCCGCCCGCCCAGCCCGATCTCCACCATGCCCTCGTCATAGGCCCGCAGCACCCCGTCGGCCGAAGCCACCACAACCCCATCGCCCCAAGCCGCCAGCGCGTTGGGCGGCGCAGGCAGATCGACCGTGCCGACCAGCGTTTCGCCCTGCCAATACCGCAGCCGCAGATCGCTGCCCGCAGTGACGATCCGCCCCCCCGGCAGCCACGCCAGCCCGGCCACCGTGCCCTGATGCGCCTCCAACATCGCGCCTGGGGTGCCATCCATCGCCCAAAGCACCAGGCGACCGTCCCATCCGGCCGAGGCGAGCGTCGTCCCATCCGGCGACACCACCAGCGCCGAAAGCTGCCCCTCATGCGCAGGCTCGACGGACAGCGGTTCCACGCCCTCTGCCCCCCAGATCGCAACGCGCCCATCCTGGCCGCCTGTGGCCAGCCTTCCGTCAGGCAGAAAGGCGACCGCCGTCACTGCGCCCTCATGCACCCGCAACACCCGTTGCGCGGTGGACGCGTCGCGTTCCCACAGGATCGCCCGCGTGTCGAAAGACCCCGAAAGCACCTCGTCGCCCTGCGCGGCCAGCGCCCCGACAGGCCCGCCGTGACCCCGAAGATCCGCCGCCTGCGCGGGCAAAGCCAGCGTCAGAAACAAGGTGGTGATGACTGCGCGCATACGGCCCCTCGTTGTCACGTCGCCCGACCCTAAGCGCATCGTGGCGGGCTGGACAAGCCCCCGGCCCTGCGGCACTGTCTGACCCCGCGAAACGCCCGGATCCCCAATGACCAGCGACTACCTGATCGGCCCACGGCCCACTGACCCGCGACTGACCCGCCGCATCCGCGGCCTGAGCCACGACGGGCAGGAAACCGAAATCTCGGTGGTCGAGGAACGCCCGCTGACGATCTTCCTGAACAGCCAGGAGATCGTGACTGCGATGACCATCGGTGATTATCCGGAGTACCTCGCGCTCGGTTTCCTGCGCAATCAGGGGATGCTGGGGCCAGAGGAGGAGGTAACGCGCGTCGACTACGACGAGGATCTGGAAACCGTCGTTGTCCGCACCGCCAGCCGAACGACCTTCGAGGAGAAGGTGAAGAAGAAGACCCGCACCAGCGGCTGCGCCGTCGGCACCGTCTTTGGTGACATGATGGAGGGGTTGGAAGGCGTGACCCTGCCCGCCACGCGCGTGCATACCTCGTGGCTTTATTCGCTCGCCCGCCAGATCAACCTGACGCCCAGCCTCTACCTGGAAGCCGGCGCGATCCACGGCACCGTGCTGTGCGAAGCCGACCGACCGCTGGTCTACATGGAGGACGTGGGTCGCCACAACGCGGTGGACAAGATCGCGGGCTGGATGCTGAGCGAACGGGTCGAAGCCGGCGACAAGATCCTCTACACTACGGGGCGGCTGACCTCCGAAATGGTGATCAAGACCGCGATGATGGGCATCCCGGCGCTTGCCAGCCGATCGGGATTTACGGCCTGGGGGGTGGAAATCGCACAGCAAGTGGGTCTGACGCTGATCGGCCGGATGCGCGGCAAGCGGTTTGTCTGCCTGTCGGGGGCCGACCGGCTGGTCTGGGACGCCGATCTGGACGCGATGGAGGATGAGGACCGCAAGCATCGCCGCAAGGGGGCCGCCGATGACTAGGGTTCTGGGCGTGATCCTCGCCGGTGGACGCGCGACGCGAATGGGCGGCGGCGACAAGGGGCTGCGTGAGGTCGCAGGACGGCGCCTGATCGACCACGTTATCGACCGCCTGGCCCCGCAAGTGGCGGGGCTGGCGATCAACGCGAATGGCGATCCGGCGCGGTTTGACGAGTTCGGCCTGCCGGTGCTGCCCGACAGCCTGCCGGATCGCCCAGGGCCACTGGCGGGAGTTCTGGCGGGCCTCGACTGGGCCGCTGCACAGGGGGCGGACGCCATCGTGACGGCGGCGGCCGACACGCCGTTTTTTCCCCACGACCTCGTCGCGCGTCTGACTGCGGCCGGAGATCTGGCACTGGCGGCCTCGGCTGACCCAGATGGACAGCTGCAGCGGCACCCGACCTTTGGCCTCTGGCCGGTGCGTCTGCGTGAGGATCTGCGCGCGGCCTTGAACGGCGGCCTGCGCAAGATCGTGCTTTGGACCGACCAGCACGGGGCCGCGACGGTGGAGTTCCCGGCCACCCCCTTTGACCCCTTCTTCAACGTCAACACGCCCGAGGACATTGCAAGGGCCGAAGCGCTGGCGGCGGCATGAGAGTCTACGGCGTCGTCGGCTGGAAGAACACCGGCAAGACCGGGTTGATGGAGCGTCTGGTGGCCGAAATCACCGGGCGAGGCTTCACCGTATCGACCCTGAAGCACGCCCATCACCGGGTCGATCTGGACCAGCCAGGCCGCGACAGCTACCGCCACCGCGAGGCCGGAGCGACCGAGGTGCTGCTCGCGTCAGCCAACCGCTGGGCGCTCATGCACGAGTTGCGCGGCGCGCCCGAGCCAAGCTTCCGCGAATTGCTGGGGCATCTGTCGCCCGTCGATCTGGTGCTGGTCGAGGGCTACAAGCGTGACAGCCACCCAAAGGTCGAGGCACACCGGGCCGAGGCCGGCAAGCCTCTTTTGGCGCGCAGCGATCCTACGATTCGTGCGGTTGCCAGCGACGTGCCCGTGACTGGCCTGTCTATCCCGATCTTCGATCTGAACGACACCCTTGGCGTGGCCGACTTCATCCTGCGCGAGGTGGGGCTGTGAGGTTCGACCGGGTGGTGGTGGTGGACTGGTCGGCGGCAGGTTCACCCTCGCCCCTTCGGCCCTCGGCCGATGCGATCTGGATCGGGGAGGCAACGCCCGAGGGGTCGAAGGGCGAAACCTATTACCGCACGCGGGCCGACGCGCTGGAAGCATTGCGGACCCATTGTCGCGATGCCCTTGCGGCAGGTGAACGGCTGCTGATCGGCACGGATTTCCCCCACGGTTATCCGTCTGGCTTTGCGAGGGCTCTCACCGGGGAGGCCCGTGCGCTGGCGGTCTGGGACTGGCTGGCGGCGAATGTCGAGGATGCCCCCGACAATCGCAACAACCGCTTCGAACTTGCGGCCCGGATCAATGCCTGCTTTCCCGGCGCGGGGCCGTTCTGGGGCCGTCCAGAGGCGATGGACCTGCCCGATCTGCCGACCAAGGGAACTGAACGGACGGAAGCCCACGGCCTGCCGGAACGGCGTCTTGTGGAACAGCGGGTGACGCGGGCACAGCCCTGCTGGAAGCTTTACACCACCGGCTCGGTCGGATCGCAGGCGCTTCTGGGGATCGCCGCACTGGCGAAACTGCGGGCAGAGTTTGGCTCTATCGTCGACGTCTGGCCGTTCGAACGTCTGCAGGCGCCGATCGTGTTGGCCGAGGTTTACCCCTCGCTTCTGGCAGACCAGATGCCGCGCGAGGAGGGCATCAAGGATCAGGTGCAGGTGCGACTTCTGGCCCGGGCGCTGGCCTGCACGGATCTGGGTCCGATGCTGGCGCCGGAGGCCCCTGCAGAAATCCTGGCAGAAGAAGGATGGATCCTAGGCGCAGGTCACGAGGCGGCCCTGCGGGCAGCCGCCCTGCCCCGTCTGGATCCGCCGAAGCTGGCGAACGACTGCTTTGCCCTGCCGCCCGGCGTGGACTGGACGCCAGTGGACGAAGCGCTGTCGATGTTGCGGGCGCGCCTGCGCCCAATCGTCGGGCGCGCGGTGGTGCCGGTGGCGCAGGCCGCCGGTCGCGTGTTGGCAGAGGCGGCAATCGCCCGGAGGTCCAACCCGCCCGCCGCCAACGCCGCCGTGGACGGTTACGGCTTCGCCCATGCCGCCACCGGCGACGGGCCGCAGGTGCTGCCGCTGGTGCAGGATCGGGCCGCCGCAGGGGCCCCGTTTCGAGGTGCGGTACCTCACGGCTCGGCCCTTCGCATCCTGACCGGCGCGATCCTGCCCGAGGGCGTGGATACCGTGGTGCTGGAAGAGGACACCACGACCGACGGCACCCGCGTCGCCTTTCACGGCCCAATCAAGCACGGCGCCAATACCCGCCGCGCGGGCGAGGATGTGGCGGCGGGCGAATTGGCGCTGCCGGCTGGCCGTTTGTTGCGCGCGCCGGATCTGGCGCTTCTCTCCGCGCTGGGTGTTGCCTCTGTGCCGGTGTTCGAGCCGCTGCGCGTGGGCGTGCTGTCAACCGGCGACGAGATCGAGGCCGAGGTGTCCGATGCCCCCCTGCCCGACCACCGCATCTTCGATGCGAACCGTCCGATGCTGCTGGCGCTGGCCCATGGCTGGGGGTTCCAGGCGATTGACCTTGGCCATGTCGGCGACGACCGCGAGGCGCTGCGCTCGCGGCTGGGCGAAGGCGCGGCGCGCGCCGATGTCATCCTGACCTCGGGTGGTGCCTCTGCGGGGGACGAGGATCACGTCTCGGCCTTGCTGCGCGAGGCAGGAGCGTTGGAAAGCTGGCGGATCGCGATGAAACCGGGACGCCCGCTGGCACTGGCCTTGTGGCAGGGCGTTCCGGTCTTCGGCCTACCGGGCAATCCGGTGGCGGCACTTGTCTGCGCGTTGATCTTCGCGCGTCCCGCCTGCCTGACGCTTGCCGGGGCCGGATGGGCCGAGCCGCAGCGCTTCACCGTTCCTGCGGCCTTCGAGAAACAGAAGAAACCGGGCCGTCGGGAATATCTGCGCGCAAGGCTGGACGCGCTGGGACACGCCGAGGTGTTCAGGTCCGAGGGGTCGGGCCGGATCAGCGGCCTGTCCTGGGCGACCGGATTGGTGGAGTTGCCGGATGGCGCTCTGCACATAAGACCGGGCGACCCGGTGCGCTATCTGCCCTATGCCAGCTTCGGGCTTCAGTAGCCCATGATCATGCCTTCGAGGGCCTCTTTCTCCATGCTCAGTTCCATCAGCCGCGCCTTCACCACGTCGCCGATGGAGATCAAGCCAACCATCTTGCCGTTCACCAGCACCGGCATGTGACGGAAGCGCCCCTCGGTCATCTTGGTCAGAACCTCGTCGGCGCGGTCGTCCGGGGCGCAGCCGGTGACGCTGGCCGTCATCATCGCCTGCACCTTTTCCGTCAGGCAGCCGGCCCCCCGACGCCCCAGTTCGCGTACGATGTCGCGTTCGGACAGGATGCCCGCCACCTTCTCGCCGTCTGACGACACGACAAGCGAACCGATTCGCAGGTCGGATAGCAGCTTTGCCGCCTCTGCCACCGGGGCATCGGGGCTTATCGTGGACACCTTCTCGGTGCCCTTTAGCTTCAGGATCTGACTGACGAGCATGATCTTTCCTCCCGCAACCCGCAGTGGAAAGGGTCCACCGCGGCAGGCCGGTCTGTCAAGTCAGACTTTCAAGACGCGCGACCTCTCGCCGGAGGCCCTGCGCCAGTCGGTCGGCAAAACGGTTCAGCCGATCGATCCGGCGGTCGTCTTCGTGGCGGATCAGATAGAAGCTTCGGGTCAGGCTGATTTCGTCAGTCAGAATCTTCTGCAGTTCGGGGGCCGAGGGCAACGCGAAATCATGCACGATGGACACCCCCGCCCCTGCGCGCACCCAGTTGAACTGCACCGAGACCGAGTTTGAGGCGAGCGTCGCGGCCCCAGCCCCCGTTTCTTCCAGGTAATCGAGTTCCTTGTCGAAGATCATGTCGGGGATGTAGCCGATGATCCGGTGATCCGTCAGGTCTGCGCGGCTGCGGATCGGCGGGTGACGCGCCAGATAGTCGCGGTGCGCCGCCAGGTGGAGGCGATAGTCTGTCAGCTTCTGCACCGTCAGCCGACCAGCCGACGGGCGGCTGACCGCGATGGCCATGTCGGCCTCGCGCTTGGACAGGTTGAAGACGCGGGGCAGCGCGATGATCTGCACCTCCAGCCCCGGATTCTCGTCGCAGATCGCCGCCAGCACCTGTGGGAGCAGGTAGTTTGCGCAGCCGTCCGGGGCGCCGATGCGGATCTGCCCGGTCAGACGGCCGGGTTCCGAGCCGACCTCTTCCAAGGCGGCGGTGACTGCCTGTTCGGCGCGGGCCGCGTGGTCGAGCATCCGCGCGCCATCATCGGTCAGCGCGTAGCCCTGTGGCGATTTCGCGAACAGCCGCGCGCCCAGAGCCTCTTCCATCCGGGCGATGCGACGACCAACCGTGGCCGGGTCGATCCGAAGCTGGCGGCCAGCGCCCGATAGGCTTTCGGCCCGCGCGACGGCCAGAAAGATGCGCAGATCGTCCCAGTCGGCCGCCATCACTCTCCCCTGCGAAAACGCAAAACGCTTTTGAGATATTGCCCCTTTGTTGCGCAAAAATGCAAGGGTATGGTGGCGCAAAGCATATGGAGGAAGTGATGCAAGAACTGACCCACTGGATCAACGGCCAGCACGTCAAGGGCACGTCGGGCCGCTTTGCCGACGTCTACAACCCCGCCACCGGCGAGGTGCAGGCCAAGGTGCCGCTGGCCAGCCAGGAGGAACTGGACAACGCCGTGGCCGAGGCCGCCAAGGCGCAGGTCGCCTGGGGCGCGACCAACCCGCAGAAGCGCGGGCGCGTCATGATGGCGCTGGTGCAGCTGATCAACCGAGACATGGACCAGCTGGCCGAGAAGCTGTCGAGCGAGCACGGCAAGACCTTTCCCGACGCCAAGGGCGACATCCAGCGCGGGCTGGAGGTGATCGAATTCTGCATCGGCGCGCCGCACCTGCTGAAGGGCGAATTCACCGACAGTGCCGGCCCCGGCATCGACATGTATTCGCTGCGCCAGCCGCTTGGCGTGGTGGCGGGCATCACGCCCTTCAACTTTCCGGCCATGATCCCGCTGTGGAAGATGGGTCCGGCGCTGGCCTGTGGCAACGCGTTCATCCTGAAGCCCAGCGAGCGTGACCCCTCGGTTCCGCTGATGCTCGCGGAACTGTGCAAGGAAGCCGGGCTGCCGGACGGCGTGCTGCAGGTTGTCAACGGCGACAAGCACGCGGTGGATGCGATCCTTGACAACCAGACGGTCCAGGCCATCGGTTTCGTCGGCTCCACCCCGATCGCGGAATACATCTATTCTCGCGGCTGCGCGAACGGGAAGCGCGTGCAGTGTTTCGGCGGTGCCAAGAACCACATGATCATCATGCCGGATGCCGACATGGATCAGGCGGCGGATGCGCTGATCGGCGCGGGCTATGGCGCAGCGGGCGAACGCTGCATGGCAATCTCGGTCGCGGTGCCAGTGGGTGACGAGACGGCCGATCAGTTGATCGAGAAACTGGTGCCGCGGATCGAGAAGCTGAAGGTCGGGCCCTGGACCGCCGGTAACGATGTCGATTTCGGCCCCGTCGTGACCAAGGCCGCGAAGGAGAACATCCTGCGGCTGGTGCAGTCGGGCGTGGATCAGGGGGCGAAACTGGTCGTCGACGGGCGCGGCTTCAAGCTGCAGGGCTATGAGGACGGTTTCTTCGTCGGTGCCCATCTCTTTGATCACGTCACAACCGACATGGACATCTACAAGACCGAGATCTTCGGGCCGGTACTGTCGACGGTAAGGGCAATGTCCTACGAGGAGGCCCTCGGCTACGCGATGGACCACGAGTATGGAAACGGCACCGCGATCTTCACCCGCGATGGCGATACGGCGCGGGATTTTGCCAACAGAATCAACATCGGGATGGTGGGGATCAACGTGCCGATCCCGGTGCCGCTGGCCTATCACACCTTCGGCGGCTGGAAGAAATCGGGCTTTGGCGACCTGAACCAGCACGGCCCGGATTCCTTCAAGTTCTACACCCGTACCAAGACTGTGACAGCGCGCTGGCCGAGCGGGATCAAGGAGGGGTCGGCGTTCAATTTCAAGGCAATGGACTGAAAACCCTACCTCGCCGCAAGATACCGAAACGGCCCGGGCGATCTGCCCGGGCCGTTGTTTTTTGGAGTCAGTTTGCACCGCTCAGAGACGCCCGAGAGAAAAGCAGAAACGTATGTTTCACGTGCATCCCGCGTGCATATCACGCGCATAAGTTGACGTGCCTGAGCGGCCGAACCAAGGGGGGTGCCCCCCTTGATCCGTCAACCAGCGCCAGTGATCAATGATAGCGCCTGATTTCGCCCGATTTCAGCCGGCTCAGGTAGCTGTCAAGCTCGCGCTTCACGATCGGCATCAGGAAGTAGAGGCCGATGATGTTGAAGATCGCCATCGAGAACAGCGCCGCGTCCGAGAAGTCGATGACCGCGTTCAGGCTGGACACCGCGCCGACGAAGACGAAGAAGCAGAAGATCAGCTTGAAGACCATCTCCTTCGTCTTGCCCTCGCCGAACATGTAGGTCCAAGCCTTCATGCCATAGTAGGACCAGGTGATCATCGTCGAGAAAGCGAACAGGAACACGGCAAGCGAAAGCGCATAGGGTGCCCATCCGAAGGCCGACCCAAACGCAGCCGAGGTGAGCGGCACGCCGGCGGCCGAACCACCGGCCGTTGCGATGCGTCCGGCCTCGTCCAGGATGTAGCGGCCGGTTTCTGCATCCTGCAGCAACTGCCCGGTGATGATGATGACCAGCGCGGTCATGGTGCAGACGATCACGGTATCGATCAGCGGTTCCAGCAGCGAGACGAGCCCCTCGGTGATCGGTTCCTTCGTCCGCACGGCCGAGTGGGCGATGGCGGCAGACCCGATCCCGGCTTCATTCGAGAACGCGGCCCGGCGGAAGCCCTGAATGATCGCACCGACCATGCCGCCCACGATCCCGCTGTCGGTAAACGCACCGCGGAAGATCTCGCCAAACGCCCAGAGGATCATGTCGGCGTTCGAGAAGATGATGACCAGCGAAACCAGCACGTAGCCGATACCCATGAAGGGCACGATCTTTTCGGTCACGCTTGCGATCGACTTGATGCCACCCACGATGACGATGAACACGATCACCGCCAGAACCAGACCGGTGATCCATGTGGGAATCCCGAGGACGCTTTGCACCTGGCTGGCTGCCTGATTGGCCTGGAACATGTTGCCGCCGCCCAGCGCGCCCAGCACGCAGAAGATCGAGAACATAATTGCCATGAAGCCGCCCAGCGGCAGGCCACGCTCGGCAAAGCCCTTTTTCAGGTAGTACATCGGCCCGCCGGAAACGGTGCCATCGGGGTATTCGTTACGGTACTTCACCCCCAGCGTGCATTCGGTGAACTTGGACGCCATGCCCAGAAGACCCGCAAGGATCATCCAGAACGTGGCGCCTGCGCCGCCGATGCTGACGGCGACCGCAACGCCCGCGATGTTGCCAAGGCCAACAGTGCCGGAAAGCGCGGTGGCAAGCGCCTGGAAATGGCTCACCTCGCCCGCGTCCTTCGGATCGGAATAGACGCCGCGGACCAATGCGATCGCATGGCCGAAGGCGCGGAACTGGATGAAACCGAAATAGATCGAAAAGACGACCGCACCGATGACAAGCCAACCCACGATCCACGGTATGCTCGTACCGGGCAGATTGGCGAAGATCAGGTTGACGAACCAGCCGGTCGAGGCGGCGAAGATGGTATCGACGCGGTCGGCCAGAGATTGCGCCCCGGCAGGGGCGGTGGAAATGGCGGCCAGCAGGGCCGCGGCGGCCAACGGCCGCAGTGCATGAAATGTCATTGTTTCCCTCACTGAAATGCGATCACGGCACGATGGTGCAGGGCACCGGGGAGACCTGCGCAAGCGACCCTGCGACCGAGCCGAAGACCCGGCTCACCATTCCGGTCTGGCCAGTTCGGCCGACAAAGATCTGCTGCGCCTGTTGCTCCTTGGCGATGGCAACAAGCGCCTCGACCACGTGTCCGTAGCGGATCTCGCCCTCGGCCTCGATGCCCGCGTCAGACAGTTCATTCAGCAACGGATCGACGATGGCGGCGTGGGCGCGCGCCAATTCCTGTTCGCGCCTCATGTGGCGCTCCTCCAGTTCCTGCGGTGTCAGAAAGCTGTAAGGGGACCACTCCAGCACATGTACCACCAGTAGCATTGCCCCATCCTGTTTCGCGCGCTGGACCGCGAAATCCACGGCCCGGCGCGCGGCCTGGCTGTCGTCGTAGGCCACGACATATCTGTTCGGCATGACTGTCTCCTCTGTCTGCTGCCCTTTCGCGGGCAGTGGGTCGACTTTAGGCGAGATTGGCGACAATGGCTCCGAAATATGACGGCGGAACAGAAGGATATTCGAAATCCTTGCGGTAAAATCAGCATTCTCCGAAGAATTATTCACGCTCGCTGCAAAGTCAGGCAGTTTGTTGCAGCGCAGAAACCTGCCCTAGGGTAAACCGATCAAGCCGGAATTGCGCGCTGCGTTGCGGCTCTGCTCTGCGCTCGGCCCCATCCTGATTGACAAGACCCCGGCATCGCGCCGAGGCTGGTCCGATGCCGCAAGGGGGAACACAATGCACAGGCGCGTTGACGAGATCGGCCAAACCGGTCTGAAGGTGCCGCCGATCTGCTTCGGCACCTCAGCCTTGGGGGATCTGCCGGTTACATACGGCTACAGTGTGGACGAGGGCCGCGCCCACGCCACGGTCCGCGCGGTGCTGCAACTGCCCGACGGGTTCCTCGACACCTCGAATAACTACGGGATGGGCAGGAGCGAGGAACGCATCGGCGCCGTGATCCGCGAACTTGGCGGCTGGCCCGAGGGGCGGGCGCTGTCCACAAAGCTGGACCGCGATATGGAGACGGGGCTGTTCGACGCCGACCGCGCCCGCCGGTCGCTGGAGGAAAGCCTGACGCGGCTGGGTGTGGACCGTGTTCACCTGCTGCACCTGCACGACCCCGAACATGCGAGCGATCTGGACCCGATCACCCGCAAAGGCGGCGCGCTGGATGCCCTTATGCGGATGAAGGAAGAGGGGTTGGCGCAGGCCGTGGGGCTCGCCGCCGGCCGGGTGGACGTGATGATCCCGATCCTGCGCGACTGGGATTTTGACGCGATGATCACCCACAACCGCTTCACCCTTGTCAACCGCAACGCCGACGCGCTGATCGACCTTGCCCGCTCGCGCGGGATCTCGGTGCTGAACGCCGCGCCCTATGCCAGCGGGGCGTTGGCCAAGGGCGCGAGCTTCGGCCGCTATGTCTATCAGAAGGCGACATCCGACATGCTGGCCCCGGTCGCGCGGGTCGAGGAGATCTGCGCCCGGCACAACGTGCCGACCGGCGCAGCGGCGCTGCAATTCTCGCTGCGCGATCCGCGCATCACCTCAACGATCTGCGGCATCACCCGGCCCGAGCGCGTGGCCGAGACGCTGGACTGGGCGCGGATGCCGCTTCCGCCCGCGTTGTGGGAGGAACTGGCCGCCCTGCCCGTTTCCACCGACGACCCCGAGGCGACGCGGACCTACGATCCGGGCTGAGGCGACCAGGTCCAGTCGAGGACGATCTTGCCGCTCTGGCCCGAGCGCATGATCTCGAATGCCTCGGCGAACCGGTCGACGGGGAATCGGTGGGTGATCACCCCGCGCACGTCGAGCCCGTTCTCCAGCATCGCGATCATCTTGTACCAGGTCTCGAAGATCTCGCGGCCGTAGACGCCCTTGATCGTGATCGCCTTGAAGACGATGCGCGACCAGTCCACAGGCGACTTGCCCGGCGGAATGCCGAGCAGAGCAATGCGGCCACCCATCACCAACGCCTCGACCATCTGGTCGAGCGCGCCCTGGTTTCCGGACATCTCCAGCCCCACGTCGAAGCCCTGGGACATCTTCAGCCGCGCGATAACGGATTTCAGGTCTTCCTCGGAGACGTTCACCGGCACCACGTCAGCCACGCGGCCCGCAAGTTCCAGCCGCGCCGGGTTGATGTCGGTGATGACCACATGGCGCGCGCCAACGTGGCGAGCAACCGCCCCGGCCATGATCCCGATTGGACCCGCGCCCGTGATCAGGACATCCTCGCCCACCAGATCGAAGGACAGCGCGGTGTGCACGGCGTTGCCCAGCGGGTCCAGGATCGCCCCGATCTCGTCATCAATCGCGTCGGGCAGCGGCACAACGTTGAAGGCGGGCAGACGGAGGTATTCGGCAAAGGCACCGGGTTCGTTCACCCCGATCCCGCGGGTTTCGGGATCGAGGTGGAACTTTCCCGCCCGGCTTTGGCGGCTGTGCCGGCCGATAAGGTGCCCCTCGCCCGAACAACGTTGCCCGACCTTCAGGTCATCGACGTTGCTGCCCAGCTCAACTATTTCGCCCGCGAATTCGTGGCCGGTGACCAGCGGCACGGGCACCGTCCGCTGCGCCCAGTCGTCCCAGTTCCAGATGTGGATATCGGTTCCGCAGATGCCGGTCTTTCGGATACGGATCAGCACATCGTCGGGGCCGATCTCTGGCACCTCGTGGCTTTCCAACCACAGCCCCGGTTCCGGTTTCGCCTTCACCAGCGCCTTCATGCGATCGCCCCCACCGCCCGGCCCGCAGCGCGGAAGGCGTCCAGCGCAAAGTCCAGATCGTCGCGCGACAGTCGCGCGTTCATCTGGGTGCGGATCCGGGCCTGCCCCTTCGGCACGACCGGAAAGAAGAAGCCCGCGACATAGACCCCTCGCGCATCCAGCTCCCGCGCCATGTCCTGTGCTGCCCGCGCCTCACCCAGCATCACGGGAACGATGGGATGCTCGCCCGGCAGCAGGGTAAAGCCCGCATCTGTCAGCCCCTTGCGCCAATAGGTCGTGTTGTCGGACAGCTGCGCACGCAAATCGTCGGCCGCCTCGATCAGGTCGAGTGCCGCCAATGATGCGCCGACAACGGCGGGCGGCAGGGCGTTCGAGAAAAGGTACGGTCGCGCGCGCTGCCGCAGCAGGTCGATCACCGGCTGTGGCCCGGCAACGTAGCCTCCCAGCGCGCCACCCAGCGCCTTGCCCAGCGTGCCGGTCAGGATGTCAACCGACACGCAGAAATGCGCCGGCGTGCCCGCCCCCTTCGGCCCCATGAAGCCGGTGGCGTGGCAATCATCTACCATCACGACGGCGCCGAATTCCTCAGCCAGCCGCGTGATCTCGGGCAGCTTCGCCAGATACCCATCCATCGAGAAGACACCGTCGGTCGCGATCATCACGTGCCGTGCGCCATCGGACCGGGCCTGTCCAAGCTGCACTCGGAGGTCGTCCATGTCGGAATTGGCATAGCGATACCGCCGCGCCTTGCACAGCCTGATGCCGTCGATGATCGAGGCATGGTTTAGCGCGTCTGAAATCACCGCATCCTCGGACCCCAGCAGCGGCTCGAACAGACCGCCGTTGGCATCGAAACAGGCGGCGAACAGGATCGCATCATCCGTGCCCAAGAAGGCCGCGAGTCTTTCCTCCAGCTGCCGGTGCAGGTCCTGGGTGCCGCAGATGAACCGGACCGAGGCCATGCCGAAGCCGTGATCCTCCATCGCCGCCTGCGCCGCGACGATCAGCGCCGGATGATCGGCAAGGCCAAGGTAATTGTTTGCGCAAAGGTTCAAATACTCCCGTCCGCCGACGCGCACATGCGCACCTTGCGGCGAGGTGATCTGACCCTCGCGCTTCATCAGCCCGTCAGCTTCGATACCTGCCAGCGTGCCGGTGAGATGCGACAGAAAGGCAGCTTTTCCGGTCATGCTTGGTTCCCCGTTGGTGCCGGATCATGGCGGTCGCGCCCGTCCGGTGCAAGGCAGAGACGGGGTCGGGCGTTGCCTTGCGGTGCGATACCGATTAGTACCCCGGGCCCTGCCTTGTGGACCGTCCCTACAAAACGGGTGGCGCGCCGGGAACCGATCGGCGATGATCGTCGGAAAACCAGAACGGGAGAGGAAAATGCTCAGAATCGCCGTGCTCGGCTGCGGACGCATCGGCAGCATGCATGCCGACAACATCGCGGCGCATCCGCGCACCGAACTGGCGATGGTCTACGACATCCACGCCCCCTCGGCCCAGGACGTCGGCGAACGCCACGACGTGCCGGTCGCCGCCGCCGCAGCCGAGGTCTTTGCCTCGTCCGAGGTCGACGCGGTGCTGGTCGCCAGCGCGACCGCCACCCATGTCGATCTGATCGAGGCCTCGGTAGCCGCCGGCAAGCCGGTCCTCTGCGAGAAACCGATCGACCTGAACCTGGATCGCGTGAACCTGTGCGCCGAGCGCGTGCGCACAACCGGTGTGCCGATCCAGATCGGGTTCAATCGCCGCTTCGATCCGGGCCACCGGGCGGCGCGCGATGCCCTGTCCAAGGGTGAGATCGGCACGTTGCATCAGGTCGTCATCACATCGCGCGATCCGGGGATGCCGTCGCGCGATTACTACGAATCCGCGGGCGGCCTGTTCCGCGACATGACGATCCACGACCTTGATCTTGCCCGATTCATGCTGGGAGAGGAACCGGTGCAGGTTTTCGCCGTCGCAGACCGGCTGATCGACCCCGCGATGATGACCGCGCTTGACGATCACGACACCGCCATGCTGATCCTGCGCACCGACAGCGGCCGGCAATGCACCATCAACAACTACCGTGCAGCCGTCTACGGCTACGACCAGCGCGTGGAACTGTTGGGCGACAAGGGCATGCTGATTTCCGACAACCGGCACACCCACGGGTTGAAGCGTTACTCTGCTGGCACGACCGAGGCCGCAGCCCCCTTGCAGCATTTTTTCATCGATCGCTACGCCGAGGCCTTCATGGCCGAGATCGGCGCCTTCGCGGATGCGGTCGAAGCGGGTGCCGAACCAGAAGTGGGCTTCGAAGATGGCCGTCGCGCACTGATCCTGGCCGAGGCTGCATATCTTTCCCTGACCGAGGGCCGCATGGTCCGCGTGGACGAGGTGCCGGGCGCCTGAGTCCCGGCACGCTACCCCCTGCCTGCTGCACTATGCCATGCAGCAGCAATGAATGGAGCTCACATGAACTGGACAGTCTACCTTTCTGGCGAAATTCACACCGACTGGCGCGAGGCGATCGAGAGTGCCTGCAGCGCGCGGGGGCTTCAGGTCACCTTCACCGGCCCGGTCACCGATCACGAGGCGTCGGACGATTGTGGCGTGGCGATCCTGGGGGCCGAGGACAAGAAGTTCTGGCACGACCACAAGGGCGCGCAGATGAACGCCATCCGCACCCGGACTCTGATCGAAAAGGCCGAGATCGTTGTCGTCCGGTTTGGAGACAAGTATCGGCAATGGAACGCGGCCTTCGACGCGGGCTATGCGGCGGCACTTGGAAAATCGCTGATCGTGCTGCATGGCCCGGACCACGCCCATGCCCTGAAGGAGGTGGATGCCGCAGCCCTAGCGGTGGCCGAGACGCCGGAACAGGTCGCCGCGACGCTGGATTACGTGATCACCGGACGCCTTGCCCCCTGACGGGCGGACCTGCCGATTCCGTTATGGCCGCGACGGATCAGGGCCGGGCAGTCTGGACGGCGGCAATTCCAGCGCGCCGGACGGCTGGCCAACGGGCAGGCAGATAACGCAGGCGCGTCGCCCCTGCCTTGCAGGCCTGAGCCACGGAACAGGCCGATGCCTGCAGCGCCATCAACGGCTCTAGAAGCGTGCGATCGTCGAACTGGCCGGATTGGATCGCGAAGATCCCCATTACCGCGAAATCCTGCAACATGCAGGCAAGGCGGGCGTCGTCCACGAAAGCAAGGTCGCGGGGCGGAGGAACAAGGCCCGCCAGATCGTCTGGCGTGATGCTGTCGCCATCGGACCCGGGATGACTGGCCCAGCGGTCGGCTGCGTCTTCTGCCAGAAGCGCCTGCATCATCCGGATGGCCTGGCGCCGCATCCCCGGCCGGCAGCGCGCCGTGTCGAATCGGGTGATCGTGTCATTTGTCTGCATCGTCCCTTGGCTCCGGCTCTTGTCGCGCGAGGCAGGCGCGACGGATGGATCGCGGTCCCGGAAACGCTAGGAAGGGAAAGTTAAAAGAAACTTACAATTCGCGACGCATTTTCACTGGCCGGCAATTCCTCTCAAGCACGCAGCCCGCGCAGAACCGCGGGCAGCATGTCCGGCAAATCCTCGGCAATCAGTCCAGGCCCGAACCGGCGTGCGGCCTCGACATGCAACCATGCGGCCGTCGTGGCCGCATCGAAGCCCCCCATACCCCGCGCCAGAAGGCCGGTGACAAGCCCGGCCAGAACATCCCCCGCCCCGGCCGTCGCGAGCCACGGCGCATCTCGCCCGTAGGCGGCCGCGTGCAGGGCTGTGCGACCCTCGGGCGTTGCGATGAGCGTCGCGCGCCCCTTGAGAAGGATCGTGCAACCGGCGCGCGCGGCGGCTGCCCGAACTGCCGCCACAGGATCACCAAGGTCGAGATCGGGAAAGAGCCGCGCAAACTCGCCTGCGTGCGGGGTCAGCACGCAGCCCACATGCAGGGCCCGGAACAGATCGTCGGGCGCATCGGCAAAGGCGATCAAGCCGTCGGCATCGAGCACCGTCGCTCGCTTCGCCTCCAGCGCCACCGGCACCAGATCGCGGGCGCGCGCCAGACCGAAACCTGGGCCAAGGCACAGCGCCGTTATTCGTTTGTCCGACAGTCGATCGCGCAAGACGGCCGCATCTCGGACCGGGGCAAGCATCACCGCTTCGAGCTGTGCCGCATTCTCGATCAACGCAGCCGGGGGGCAACCGACCGTTACCAGACCGGCCCCCACCCGAAGCGCGGCGCGCGCAGCCAACCGCGCCGCGCCCCCATGCCCGACACCGCCCGCCAGCACCAGCGCGTGGCCATGGCCGTATTTGTGCGCGGCCGAAGACTTGGACACCGCGCCCCCACAGGGCGCGCCAACCAGGCCGAGCGCCCCCGCTGCCACCGCGTGCAGCCCGATGTCCGCCACGACCAGTTCGCCACAGTGATCCGGTCCCGCGCCCAGATAATGCCCGGGCTTTGCACGATGAAAGGTCACAGTCAGTGCCGCCCGCAGCTCAGGCGATCGCACCACGCCTGTATCCGCGTCCAGCCCGCTGGGCAGATCGACCGCCACCAGCGGAACTGTCGACGCGCGAAGCTGCGCCATGGAATCGAACGGCGCCAGCGGGCGGGTGAAACCGATGCCGAACAGGGCATCGACGACCAGATCGCAACCCTCCGTGTGGAAGGCCTCCAGCGATGCAACTGGCTGGTCCTTCGCCCAGCGATCATGATTCGCTCGTGCATCCGGTAGCAGCCGATCTGCCGCGCCCAGCAGATAGACCGAAACAGGCCATCCCCGCGCCGCCAGAAGTCGCGCGATCACGAAGCCATCGCCGCCGTTGTTACCCGGGCCGCACAGCACCGAAACTCGCATCGGACGAGGCCAACGCGACAGGATCGCCGATACGACCGCAACTCCCGCGCGCTCCATCAATGCACGGCTGTCCATCCCGCCTGAGAACGCCTCTACCTCGATGGCGCGCATTTGGGCAGTTGTCAGCAGTTCGACCATTTCTTGCGCCATAGCTCTTCACAAACCGCCCAGAATCCGCGCCTATTGCGCATTTTTTGTGCATACCGCGGGGAATCCCCAACCCATCTGCGCCCACCAAAGCCTATCGAATTGTGGAGGGTCAGCGAAAGTGGTCAGTGGGGCCCGAGCAGATGATTTGAGGGGAGGCGGACGTCATGAAGAAAATCGAAGCGGTCATAAAGCCCTTCAAGCTCGACGAGGTGAAGGAAGCGCTGCAGGAGGCCGGTGTTCAGGGCCTGTCGGTGATCGAAGTGAAGGGGTTCGGCCGTCAGAAGGGCCATACCGAGCTTTACCGCGGCGCCGAATATGTGGTGGACTTTCTGCCCAAGGTGAAGATCGAGGTGGTTCTGCCTGACGACATGGTGGATGCCGCCGTCGAGGCGATCATCTCGGCCGCGCGCACAGACAAGATCGGCGACGGCAAGATCTTCGTGACCCCCGTCGAACAGATCATCCGCATCCGGACCGGAGAGACCGGCGAAGACGCCGTCTGACCGCCCCGCCCACATCACAAACAAGGCTCAATCGAAAAGGGATGAAGGCCAAATGAGCACGGACAAGGTTCTCAAGCTTATCAAGGATGAAGACATCGAATATGTCGACATCCGCTTCACCGACCCACGCGGCAGGCTTCAGCACGTCACGGTCATGTCCGACCTGGTGGACGAGGAGTTCCTGGAGGAAGGCTTCATGTTCGACGGCTCGTCGATCGCCGGCTGGAAGTCGATCGACCAGTCCGACATGAAGCTTATGCCGGACACCGAAAGCGGATACATCGATCCGTTCTACGCCGAAAAGACACTCTGCCTGCACTGCAACGTCGTGGAGCCCGACACTGGCGAGCCGTATAGCCGCGACCCGCGTGGCACCGCCGTCAAGGCCGAGGCCTATCTGAAATCGACCGGCATTGGCGACACCGCCTATTTCGGGCCCGAGGCGGAATTCTTCATCTTCGACGACGTGCGCTTCAGCGTGAAGATGAACAAGGTGTCCTACGAAATCGACGCGATCGACGGTGCCTGGAACAGCGACACCGAATACGAGATGGGCAACATGGGTCATCGCCCCGGCGTGAAGGGCGGCTATTTCCCGGTGAACCCGACCGACGCCGGTCAGGACATCCGAGGTGAGATGCTTTCGACCATGAAGCGCATGGGCATGAAGGTCGACAAGCACCATCACGAGGTTGCCAGCTGTCAGCACGAACTGGGAATGATCTTCGGCGGCCTGACCGAGCAGGGCGACAACATCCAGAAATACAAGTACGTGATCCACAACGTGGCGCACGCATATGGCCGCACGGCGACCTTCATGCCGAAGCCGATCAAGGGCGACAACGGCACGGGCATGCACGTGAACATGTCGATCTGGAAGGATGGCAAGCCGCTCTTCGCGGGCGACAAGTATGCCGACCTGAGCCAGGAGGCGCTGTGGTTCATCGGCGGTATCCTGAAGCACGCCAAGTCGCTGAACGCGATCACCAACCCGTCCACCAACAGCTACAAGCGTCTGATCCCGGGCTTCGAGGCCCCGGTTCTGCGCGCCTACTCCGCCCGCAACCGCTCTGGCTGCGTGCGGATACCGTGGACCGAGAGCCCGAAAGCCAAGCGCGTCGAGGCGCGGTTCCCAGATCCGTCGGCGAACCCCTATCTGTGCTTTGCTGCACTGCTTATGGCTGGCCTTGACGGGATCAAGAACAAGATCGATCCCGGCCCGGCATCGGACAAGGATCTGTACGACCTGCCTCCGGAAGAGCTGGCGGAAATTCCGACCGTCTGCGGATCGCTGCGCGAGGCGCTGGAATCTCTGGCGGCCGACCATGACTTCCTGCTGGCGGGCGACGTGTTCACCAAGGACCAGCTTGAGGGCTACATGGCGCTGAAGTGGGAAGAGGTTTACGCCTACGAGCACACGCCGCACCCGGTGGAATACCAGTACTACTATTCTTGCTGAGGCTGCAGCCGACTGATGGAAAGGGGCGCCTTCGGGCGCCCCTTTGCGTTCTGGCGCCTCACAGCGCGGGCGCGTGGCCGAGGGGGTGTTCGGCCATTGCGGCCGCCTGATCCCGGGTCAGCAGATCGCGGTGGATCAGGTAGGTGTGGATCGAAAAGACCACCGCCGCCGTTTCGGGAAGGCGCAGCAGGCACTGACGCTCTGACCGGATATAGGCCGCCTCGCGGCGCGCCGGGGGGCGGCGGGCGGCTTCGGTTTTGGGGTGATGCAGGATCGGGTCTTCGTAGAGCAGCGCGTTCGCCCGCCACATCGGGCGGTCGGGGTGGATCGCGTCGAACAGGCGCTGGACGCGGCGTGCCATGTCGGCGTCGTAGCTGCCCACCGGCTCGTGGATGCGGATCAGGGGGCGCAGGAACTTCTCGGACAGCGTCCAGCTGGCGGGGAAGCACAGGATCGCGCCGGTCAGGACGTGTTCCTCGCCGCGCTTCTCCATCAGGCAGAGGTCTTCCTGCACCAGGCGGCCGAGGGTCAGGAGCGGCTGGGCAGGATCGACCGTCACGGTGGCGCCGTCGGGGCGGGTCACGCGGTCGCCGTCGATCCGGAAGCCGAGGCCAGGGAGGCTGGGCAGGATCGTGGCGAGGAGTTCCCGGGCGGCCGGCAGGGCGGCGGGGTCGAGGGCGTGGACGTCCTGGAGCCGTTCGGAAATCAGGCGGTCGCGTTCGGCCATCTGGCCCGCGTAGCTGTCCTCGACCCGCAGCCAGTCCGCGGGGTCGAGGGGCTGGGTGCCGGGGAGGCGGCGGGTTTTCTGGTCGGCCCAGGGGGCGAAGGGCAGGTGCGCGTTCAGGACGGTCATGGGCGCTGTTCTAGACCCGCGGGGCGTGCCTGGGAAGACCGGATCGACGGGCCTTGGCAGGGATGTGCACGCGTGCACAAAACTTCAAGGCATTGAAATCGCTATAAATCGCGATTTTTGTTTACCTGCCCTTAACTCCGTGCACGCCGGTCAGCTCTTGTACGCGGGCTTTCCCAGATGCTTGCGCAGGCGCGAGGGCGTGGAGTGCTTGCGGTCCTTGAACGGGTTCTGCGACGACTGGCTGCGCAGCGTCAGGCGGATCGGGGTGCCGGGCATATCAAAGGCCTCTCGCAGGCCGTTGACCAGATAGCGCCGGTAGGCCTCGGGCATCTTTTCGGGGTGCGAACACATCACCACGAAGCCTGGCGGGCGGGTCTTCACCTGCGTCATGTAGCGCAGCTTGATCCGCCGGCCGCCGGGCGCGGGGGGCGGGTGCGCCTCGGTCATGGCGCCGAGCCACTGGTTCAGCTTGGCGGTGGTGATGCGACGGTTCCAGACCTCGTGCGCCTTCAGCACGGCCTCGTGCAGCCGGTCGAGGCCCCTGCCCGTCTTGGCCGACACGGTCACCAGCGGCGCGCCGCGTAGCTGCGGCAGCAGACGGTCGAAGGCCTGCTTCAGTTCAACGAGCTTGCCCTGCCGGTCGCCTTCCAGATCCCACTTGTTCACGGCCACAACGACGGCGCGCCCCTCGGTCTCGGCGAAATCGGCGATGCGCAGATCCTGCTGCTCGAAGGGGATCTCCACATCCAGCAGCACGACCACCACCTCGGCAAACCGCACGGCGCGCAGGCCATCGGCGACCGAAAGCTTTTCGACCTTGTCCTGAACCTTTGCACGCTTGCGCATGCCGGCGGTGTCAAAGATACGTACCGGGGTGCCGTCCCACCGTGTCGCGACCGAAATCGCGTCGCGGGTGATCCCGGCTTCCGGGCCGGTCAGCAGGCGATCCTCGCCCAGGATGCGGTTGACCAGCGTGGACTTGCCCGCGTTGGGTCGGCCGATGACGGCGATCTGAAGCGGCCGGGCGGCGGTGGGGGCGCGGGGGCCATCCTCGTCGCCCTCGGTGACGTCGACGTCCACCTCTGGCGCATCAACGGCGGCGGCCTGTTCGTCGAAGGCATCCGCGATGGGGCGCAGGCGCTGATACAGCTCCTCCATCCCCTCGCCATGTTCTGCCGAAAGCTGGATCGGTTCACCCAGACCCAGCGAATAGGCCTCCATCGCGCCGGCGGCCCCGGCGTTGCCCTCGGCCTTGTTGGCGGCGAGGATCACATGGGCGGAGCGGCGGCGCAGGATTTCTCCGAACACCTCGTCCGCGGGCAGCACGCCCGCGCGGGCGTCGATCAGGAACAGGCAGACATCGGCGGCATCGACCGCGCGTTCGGTAAGCTTGCGCATCCGGCCCTGCAGGCTTTCGTCGGTCGCCTCTTCCAGCCCGGCGGTGTCGATCACGGTGAACTTCAGGTCGCCCAGCCGCGCCGCCCCTTCGCGCAAGTCACGCGTGACGCCGGGCTGGTCGTCGACCAGCGCCAGCTTCTTGCCGACGAGGCGGTTGAACAGCGTCGATTTCCCCACGTTGGGGCGGCCGACGATGGCGAGGGTGAAGCTCATGGCGGGTCTTTCCGGTGGTTCCGACCCGCCCCCTTACACGGCTTTGCCCCTATCGGAAAGCGTGAAGCTGCCCGTTCTGCGACACGACATACATCGCGCCGCCCACGACGATGGGCGTGGTAGCCGCGCCGCCCGGGATCTCGGTCGTCGTGACCAGCGCACCCGAGGCCGGGTCGTAGCCGCGCAACAGCCCGTCGCTGGAGGCAAGCCAGATCCGCCCGCCCGCAAGGGTCGGGCCGTGATGGGCGTAGATCGCATTGCGGCGGCGTTCGCGTTCGCGCACGAAATAGGGCAGATCGACCGCCCAGATCAGTTCGCCGGTGCCGGCGTTCAGGCGCACGAGCTGCCCCTCGTCCGACACGAGGAACAGCGAGCCGCCGACCGGCCAGACCGGGCCATAGGCGCCTTCGCGCGCGGTCCAGCGCTGCTGGCCGTCGGCGGCCGACAGCGCCATCACGCGCCCGGTGGCGTTGCCCACATAGAGCGTGTCACCCACCACCACCGGGTCGCCGGTGATGTCGCGCACGCTGCCCCAGGCGCGGCCGAGGCGGGTGCCGGCGACGGCGGTGCGCCATTCGGTTTCGCCGGTGGTCAGGTTCGCGCCGACCAGTTCACCGCTGGGCAGAGGCAGTATGACGGTGTTGCCGGAATAGCCGGGCGCCGCGCGCCCGGCAAAGGACGAGGCGCTGGGAACGCCGGTGATTTCCCACCGGACGCGGCCGTCGCGCACGTCGATCCCGCGGGCCACGCTGTCGTTCGACACCACGTGCACCATGCCGCCCGAGACCGCCGGGGCCGCCGTCACCGGCGCCTCGAACCGCTGGGTCCAGCGTTCCGCGCCGGTGGCGGGATCAAGGGCGACCAGCCGGCCGAAGCCGGTGGTCACGAACAGCGTGCCCTCGCCGATCGCCAGCCCGCCGCCAGAGGCGTTGGGGTTGCGTTCGCCTGCGGGGGTGATGTCACGCGACCACAGCGTCTCGCCGTTCAGGCCGGTGGCGGTGACGGTGGCGCGCGAGTCCAGCGTGAAGATGCGCCCGCCCGAGATCACCGGCTCGGCGGTGATGCGGAACTGCCGGCTCTCGCCCGCGCCGATGTTTGCCGACCAGATGCGTTGCGGCGTGGCCGACAGCGCGGGGTGCGCACGCCGCTGGGCCGAGGTGCCGCCGCGCTGCGCCCATTCGGACAGGTTCGACATCGCCGGCAGGCTGATCGGCTGCGCCGCGCCCGCGGGGCCGTCGGGCACCTGCTGCGGCGCGCCTTCGCGCAGGTCCAGCCGCTCGCCCTCCAGGATCAGTTCACGCTCGCTGCAGCCGGCGATCATCGCGGCGCAGATCAGCGCGCCTACTGCATGGGTCAGCTTCACGGCTCTTGCCCTTCCTCTCGCACGGCGCGTCGCCCGGCCGGTCATTGCCTCATCCCGCCGGGATCGGTTCCGCACCCAGCACCACCATCAACTGAGACGCGCGGCTGCGCAAGCCCGCGGTTGCCTCGGGTTCGTTCATGATGTCGCGCAGGATCTGCACCGCGCCGTCGCGGTCGCCCGCCTCGATCCGCAGCACGGCCATCTGTTCCATCGCCAGCGGCCGGAACGGCACGCCGGGCTGCGACAGGCCGGCCAGCGCCGCCTCGCGTTCCGCCAGCGGCAGGTCGGTGCCGCCGATGATCACGCGCTTCAGCGTGGCGAGCTGGCGGTAGCTTTGAGGGAGCGCGTTGTCCTCGGCCAGGGCCTGAAGCTCTGCCAGGGCGGTGGCGCGGTCCTGCTGCTCCAGCGCCGTCGACGCCGTCAGCAGCCGCAGGATCGCCAGTTGCGGCCCGTCGGCGGGGATCGTCTCCAGCGCCGCCAGCCGCGCGGCCGGGTCGTCGGCATCCAGCGCCGTCAGAAGGGCGTCACCGAACGCCTGGGCTGCCGCGGCATCGCGCGCCTTGCGCCATTCGTTCCAGGCCGCGCCGCCCACGATCAGCACGACCAGCAGAAGGCCGATCCAGCCGTAGCGGCGCAGGTATCCGAAAAGCCGGTCGCGGCGGACCTCTTCGGTCACTTCGTCGATGAAACTGTCGGGATTGCTCACACGATGCTCCTGAGGTGTCGCGCCCGTCTTACACGGCCCCACCCCGGCTTGCCAAGACCTTGCCCGGTTTGCCCGCGTCGTAACGTCACGCTTGTGAAAATGGCTTCCCCGGTGCATCTGACGCGCACGCTGCACCGTATTCTTCTTGATGCTTGGCGTATGCGCCGGCTTCGCCTATTTTTCAAGGCAGCGGTGTCCGGACACCGTGCGAGGTGACATGAGACTGTTTCCCATCCTGACCGCGGCCCTGGTCTCGGCGGTGCTTTACCTGCTGATCATGGAGCGGCCGTCGGTGCTAGCCTTCGCCGGCATGACGCCGGAGCCTGTGGCCGATCAATCCGCGCCTGCACCCACGGCGACGCTGGCGCAGGACGCGGCGGCGACGGAAGAGGTTGCAATCGCTGTCGTGGCGATGCGGTCGGTCGCGCAGTCGGTGGACAGCGCGGTGCGGGTCCGCGGCCGGACCGAAGCCGCACGTCAGGTCGACGTGCGCGCGGAAACCTCGGGCCTCGTGATCTCCGATCCGCTGCGGCGGGGGGCCGAGGTCGCGGCGGGCGACGTGCTCTGCGAACTTTCCCCCGGCACGCGCCAGGCCATGCTGGCCGAGGCCGAGGCGCGGCTGGCCGAGGCGCAGATCAACTTTCGTGCAGCGGACCGGCTGGCGCAGGACGGCTTTGCCTCGGAGACCCGCGCCGCCCAGGCCCGCGCGGCGCTGCAATCGGCCGAGGCGGCCGTCGACGCCGCGCAGACCGAGATCGAGCGCCTGACGCTCCGCGCGCCCTTTGACGGCCTGCTGGAATCCGATGCCGCCGAGACGGGGACGCTGCTGCAACCCGGTGGCCATTGCGCCACGATCATCCAGCTCGACCCGATCAAGCTGGTGGGATTCGTGCCCGAGACTGAGGTTTCGCGGATCTCGGTCGGGGCGATGGCGGGCGCCCGGCTGACGACGGGGCAGGAGATCACGGGACGGGTCACCTTTCTGTCGCGGGCCGCCGATCCGGCGACACGAACCTTTCGCGTCGATGTCACCGTTCCCAACCCCGATGGGGCCATCCGCGACGGCCAGACGGTGGAGATCCTGATCGCGGCCCAGGGCGTCTCGGCGCACCTCGTGCCGTCCTCGGCTTTGACTCTGGACGATGACGGCCGGCTTGGCCTGCGCCTAGTGGCCGAGGATGACCGGGCGCGCTTCGTGCCGGTGGACCTTTTGCGCGACACCACCGAAGGGGTATGGGTCACCGGCCTGCCCGACGAAGCGGCGGTGATCGTGGTCGGGCATGAATACGTCACCGACGGGGTGGCCGTGCAGCCCACATGGCGCGAGGCGGGGCAATGACCGGCATCGTCGACTGGGCCGCCAGTCGGGCGCGCATGGTGGTGGCCTTCGTGGTGTTCTCGCTGCTGGCGGGGGCGATGGCCTATGTCGGCCTGCCGAAAGAGGGCGAGCCGGACATCGAGATCCCCGCGTTGTTCGTGTCGGTCCCCTTTCCCGGCATCTCGGCCGAGGACAGCGAGCGGCTGCTGGTCAAGCCGATGGAGACGGAGTTTTCCGACCTTGACGGGCTGAAGACGATGTCGGGCACCGCGTCCGAGGGCTACGCGGGCGTGGTGCTGGAGTTCGAGTTCGGCTGGGACAAGACCAAGATCATCGCCGACGTGCGCGACCGGATGTCGAGCGCCGAGGCCCAGTTTCCCAGCGGGTTCGAGCGGTATTCGATCAACGAGATCAACTTTTCCGAATTCCCGATCCTGATCGTCGCCCTGTCCGGCCAGGTGCCCGAGCGCACGCTGGTGCGGCTGGCCAACGAGATGCAGGAGCGGCTGGAAAGCGTCGACGCGGTGCTGGAGGCAAAGCTGACCGGCCACCGCGACGAGATGCTTGAGGTGCTGATCGACCCCCTGCGGCTGGAGGCCTACAACGTCACCGCGGGCGAGTTGATCTCGGTCGTGACCAACAACAACCGCCTGATCGCCGCCGGCGAGATCGAGACCCCGACCGGCGCTTTTGCGGTGAAGATCCCCGCCTCGTTCACCTCGCCGCAGGATGTCTATGCCTTGCCGGTGAAGGTGAACGGCGACAGTGTGGTGACGCTGGGCGATCTGGCCGAGATCCGCCTGACGTTCGAGGATCGCGCTGGCACCGCGCGGTTCAACGGCGAGACGACGGTGGCGCTGCAGGTGGTAAAGCGCAAGGGCTTCAACGTCATCGACACCTCGGCCCGGGTGCGCGAGGCGGTGGCCGAGGTGCAGGCGGGCTGGCCGGCAGAGCTGCGCGACGCGGTGCAGGTTCACGCCGCGCTCGATCAGTCCTCGCAGGTCCGCGCCATGGTCACGCAGCTGGAAGGATCGGTGCTGACGGCCATCGCGCTGGTGATGATCGTGGTGCTCGCCAGCCTCGGCACCCGTTCGGCACTGCTGGTGGGCTTCGCGATCCCGACATCGTTCCTGCTGACCTTTGCGCTGTTCGCCGCCCTTGGCGTCACGGTTTCGAACATCGTGATGTTCGGGCTGATCCTGGCGGTCGGGATGCTGGTCGATGGCGCCATCGTCGTGGTGGAATACGCCGACAAGCGGATACAGGAGGGCACCGGCCCGATGACCGCCTATGTGGCGGCCGCCAAGCGGATGTTCTGGCCCATCGTCGCCTCCACCGGCACCACGCTCTGCGCCTTCCTGCCGCTGCTGCTCTGGCCCGGTGTCGCGGGCGAGTTCATGGGCATGCTGCCGCTGACGCTGATCTTCGTGCTCTGCGCCTCGCTGATCGTGGCGCTGATCTACCTTCCGGTGGTGGGCGGGGTCGCCGGCCGGATCAGCCGCAGCTTCGGGCGGGCGTCGGACGCGCTGCGCCGGCTGCCGTGGCTGGTGCGCGCGGCGCTGGTGCCGGTGGCGGCCTATCTGCTGTTCCTGGGCGCGATGCAGGCGATCAACCCCGGCTACCTGTTCGGCGGCACGCCCCCCCTGCCCGGCATGGCCGCCCTGCTGCCCGGAATGGCGTTGTTCCTGTTCGGGGCGGCCGCCACATCGATCACGCTGAACGCCGCGAAATGGGCCCCCGGCCCGCGCCGGGTCCAGGCCGGCTACCGCCGCGGCGTCGTCGGCGGGCTGACCGCACTGGTGGTGAACAACCCGGTGATGCCGCTGGTGATGATCGCGGCCGTGGTCGGTTTCGTCGTCGCCACCTTTGTCTATTACGCCGAGAACAACCGGGGCGTGGAATTCTTCGTCGAAACCGACGTGGAGAACGCCATCGTCTACGTCCGCGCCCGCGGCAACATGGGGCTGGAGGACAAGGACGCGCTGCTCGGCCAGGTGGAGCAGACGGTGCTGGCGACGCCGGGCGTGCAAAGCGTCTTTGCCTTCGCCGGAGAGGGCGGGCTGAACACCAACACCGGCGGCGTCAGCGCGCCGCGCGATTCAATCGGTCAGGTGCAGCTGGAACTGACCCCCTGGGAAGACCGCCGCCACGACCCCGAGATGGCCGGCAACGCCATCGTGGAGCGCCTTCAGGCCGAACTGGACCGGATCCCCGGCATCCGGACCGAGATCATGAACCAGGCGATGGGGCCGGGTTCGGGCAAGCCGGTGCATCTGCGGTTCAAGGGCAACGACTGGGATACACTCGCCACCGCGATCGAGACGGCCCGCGCGCGGTTCGAGGCGACGCCGGGCGTGGTGGACATCGACGACACCCTGCCCCTGCCCGGCATCGACTGGCAGATCGACGTGGACGTGGAACGCGCCGGGCGCTTCGGCGCCGACGTGGCGACGGTGGGCGGCATGGTGCAACTGGTCACCCGCGGCATCCTGCTGGACACGATGCGCGTGGACAGTTCGGACGACGAGATCGAGATCCGCGTGCGCCTGCCCGAGGACGACCGGGTGCTCTCCACCCTCGACACGCTGAAGGTGCGCACCGATCAGGGCCTGATCCCGCTGGCCAACTTCATCACGCGCGAGCCGGTGATGAAGCTGGGGCGCATCGACCGGGTGGATCAGCAGCGGTATTACGACATCCGCGCCGACGTGGCGCCCGGCCTCACGACCGACGACGGCCGTGCGATCAACGCCAACGAGCGGATCGAACGGCTGACCGAGTGGCTCCAGACCGAGGCGGAACTGCCCCCCGGCGTCACCTGGGAATGGACCGGCGACCAGCAGGATCAGGCCGAATCCGGTGATTTCCTTGTGAAAGCCTTCGCCGCCTCTCTGGGGCTGATGTTCATCATCCTGCTGGCGCAGTTCAACAGCTTCTACAACGCGGTGCTGGTCCTGCTGGCGGTGGTGCTGTCCACCACAGGCGTGCTGATCGGCATGCTGGTGATGAACCAGACCTTTTCGATCATCATGACCGGCACCGGGGTGCTGGCGCTGGCGGGCATCGTGGTGAACAACAACATCGTGTTGATCGACACCTATCAGGAATACGCCCGCTTCATGCCGCGGCTGGAGGCGATCATCCGCACCGTGCAGGCCCGCATCCGGCCCGTGCTGCTGACCACGATCACCACGATGGCAGGCCTTGCGCCGATGATGCTGGGGCTCAGCCTCGACTTCATCAACGGCGGCTATACGATCGACAGCCCCACCGCGATGTGGTGGAAACAACTCGCTACCGCCGTCGTCTTCGGCCTCGGCATCGCCACGGTGCTGACGCTGGCCTTCACGCCGTCGCTGCTGGCGCTGCGGGTCTGGCTGTCGATTGGGGCCTATCGCAGCGTCGCGGGCCTGCGCGCCCTGTCCCTGGGCCGCGGCAGCCGCGAGGCGCGCGACCGCGCCCTGATGCGCGAGGCGAAACGCCTGAAGGGGACCGAGATCATCTGGGACGACCTCGACACCCCGCGCCCGGCCGAGACCGAGCCGGACCAGCCGCAACTGCCGCTTCGCGCCGCCGAATAGCCGGGCGCGCGGGCGGGGGCGCCGGGGCGGCAACGCCTGCGGGCGCCGTTCCGCGCCGGCGAACAGGGGCCATCGCGCCGGATGCCGATCTGTGTCATGACGCCACGGCAGACTGATCCAGATCAAGGCGCCGACCTGTCGGGCAAAGCAGTGTCGGCCCGAACCAAGCCATGAGGACAAGATGAGCCATACGCCGCACGAACTCGCCGAAGAATTCCCCGAGTTTGCCGAGAAGCTGCACGCGCTGAAGGAATCCGACAGCCATTTCTCCCGCCTTGCCGATGAATACCACGAGATCAACCGTGCGATTCACCGCGCGGAAACCAACGTCGAGCCGGTCTCCGACACCCACGAGACCGAGCTGCGCCGCAAGCGGCTCGAGCTGAAGGACGAGATCGGCCGCCTGCTGCGCGCGGCGGCCTGAACCGCCTCGCGCACCGTTTCGTAACCGCCGCAGCAGCACCGGTGAGCGTGCGGCCGCGGCGGTGAATCCGGCGATCCGTGTTAGCGGCTTGCGTTGTGTCAGGCGCGCGTCACACTGATCGATTGCGACACCATTTCCGCGGGCGCCTGCGAATCCATGAAGGCGACGTCATAGGCGTCGCGCCCAACCGCGATCACGGCCGTCGAGGCGGCGCTGGACATGCCCGTGGCGTCGACAAGGTGCCACTGTCCGCTCAGCCAGACCTCGGTGACCGCGTGAAAGTCGGGCGGCGTCACGTCGGGGCTGTAGGCGGCCACCATCCGGGCCGGAATCTCTGCGGCCCTGGCCATGGAGCACATCAGATGCGCGTAGTCCCGGCAGACCCCCTGCCGACCTGCGAATGTCTCCAGCACGTTGGTGTCGGCATCGGAACTGCCGGGCACATAGGTCAGCTTGTCTTCGATCCAGTCGCGAATGGCGACGACCTTTCGGCCACCCTCCAGCTCGCCGAACTTCTTGCCCACGAAGGTGACGAACTTGTCGGACTGGCAATAGCGTGAGGGGCGCAGATAGGGCGCCACCTCGCCCGGGATGCGATGCAAAGGCGCGGCGTGAAGCGCGTCCAGCGCCGTGTCGGGTCGTGCGACGTCAACCAGCGCGCGATAGGTCAGGATCATCTCGTTGCCCGGCACGCGGGCCCAGATCCGTTCGCCCACACCTGCATCGCCGGCGATGCGGTGCAATTCCGCATCACCGAGTTGCAGGTCTTCTTGCAGGACCGCCTGACCGTCGGCGTGGGCGGCCTCCAATGCAAGCAAGACCGTGTTCGGCCGCGCAAACCGGTAGTGCAGTGCCACGTTGACATGAATGCGCATCTGGCGCCCTTTTCGCTTGAAGTCGGTCTGTTTGGGTGCCGTGCGTTGCGCCGGGGCGCCGAAGCGGCCTGCATGCCGGATCACGGCGTTTGTCGATGGCCCGCATACGCCCTCTGCAGTCGTGTTTCAACGGCCGAAGCCCTCGGATGGGCACCATGCGCATCAGCGCAGATGGGGCACCTTTATGTGCGGGTCTTGGGTATTCACCGCAGAAGCACATAAAACTCACGCAGGGACAACCTGGCCCTGGCGCGGCGCTTCAGGCGTCGATCTCCGCCTCGGCCGACTGGCGGGCCCACATCGCGGCATAGCGTCCGCCGCGGGTCAGCAGCTCCTCGTGCCGGCCCTGCTCCACGATAACCCCTTGCTCCAGAACGATGATCCTGTCGCTGTCGGCGATGGTGGACAGCCGGTGCGCGATGGAAATGACCGTCCGCCCCTCGCCCATCGCGCGCAAGGAGTCCTGGATATCGCGCTCGGTCTGGGTGTCCAGCGCCGAGGTCGCCTCGTCCAGCAGCAGGATCGGCGGGTTCTTCAGAAGCGTGCGCGCGATTCCAACGCGTTGCTTCTCGCCCCCCGACAGCTTCAACCCCCGCTCCCCCACCATTGTGTCATACCCCTCGGGCAGGCCCATGATGAAGTCGTGGATCTTCGCCGCCCGCGCCGCCCCCTCGATCTCGGCGCGCGTCGCCTCGGGCCGGCCATAGGCGATGTTGTAGAAGATCGAGTCGTTGAACAGCACCGTGTCCTGCGGCACCACGCCGATGGCCTGGTGCAGGCTGTCCTGCGTCACGTCGCGGACATCCTGCCCGTCGATCCTGAGCGACCCACCGGTCACGTCATAGAACCGGAACAGCAGGCGCCCGATGGTGGACTTGCCCGACCCCGACGGGCCGACGATGGCCACCCGCTGCCCGGCGCCCACGGTCAGGCTGATCCCCTTCAGGATCGGCCGCGCCGCATCATAGCCGAATTCCACGCGGTCCAGCACCACCTCGCCGCCCCCAACCTTCAGGTCGGGCGCGCCAGGGGCATCGCGCACCTCGGCCGGCTGGTCCAGCAGACCGAACATCTCGGCCATGTCGACCAGCGCCTGCCGTATCTCGCGATAGACCGTGCCAAGGAAGTTCAGCGGCATGGTGATCTGGATCATGTAGGCGTTGACCATCACGAAATCGCCCACTGTCAGATCGCCGCGTTCGACCCCGATGGCGGCCAGGACCATGACGATGACCAGCCCTGTGGTGATCAGGAACGACTGGCCGAAGTTCAGGAAGGCCAGCGAATAGTTCGTCTTCAGCGCTGCCTCCTCGTACCGCGCCATGGCGCTGTCGTAGCGCCCGGCCTCGCGCGCCTCGGCGCCGAAATACTTGACGGTCTCGAAGTTCAGCAGGCTGTCGATCGCCTTCTGGTTGGCGTCGGTGTCCTGTTCGTTCATGATCTTGCGGATCTTCACCCGCCATTCGGTCACGGCGAAGGTGAACCAGGTGTAAAGCGCGATGGTGACAACCACGACGACCAGGTACCAGACGTCGAACAGCCAGAACAGCACGGCGCCAATCATCACCAGTTCCAGCACCAGCGGCCCGATGGAGAACAGCAGGAACCGCAGCAGGAAATCGACGCCCTTCACGCCGCGCTCGATGATCCGGCTAAGACCCCCGGTCTTGCGCGTGATGTGATAGCGCATCGACAGGCGGTGGATATGGGTGAAGGTCTCCAGCGCCAGCATACGCAGCGCGCGTTGGCCCACGCGGGCAAAGACCGCGTCGCGCAACTGCTGGAAGCCCACGGTCATAAGCCGCGCCATGCCATAGGCCACCGTCAGCCCGACCGCGCCCACCGCCACCAGCCAGCCGGTGCCCGCATCAGCCGGCGCCAGCGCATCGACCGCAGCCTTGTAGAAGAAAGGCGTCGCGACCGAGATCACCTTGGACACCAGCAGCAGCGCCAGCGCCCCGATCACACGGCGCTTCACCCAGGGCATGTCGCGCGGCCAGAGGTACGGCGCCACGCGCGCCAGAACCCGCTGCTCGCCCCTGCGCGTATTGGCCGCCGCCGGTTCCGTCACGCTCATCATCCGCCCGCCTGCAGTGTCGGCGTTACCTAGGCCCTGCGCAGGGCAAAGGCCAGTGCCGCCACTCAGTCGGCGGCGCCAAGGTCGGGCACGGTGAAGACCTGGCCGGGATAGATCAGGTCCGGGTTGCGGATCAGGTCGCGGTTGGCCTCGAACACATGGACATAGAGGATGCCGTCGCCATAGCTGGCCCGCGCGATCCCCCACAGCGTGTTGCCCGGCTGCACCGTGATCACCTGTACGACCGTCTCGCCCCCCTCGTCGGCCCGCGGCGTGGCGGCGGCCAGCGCGTTGGGCGCCTCGCGGCGGAACGGCGTCTCGAACCTTGCGGTCACCGCGCCGGCTTCGTCCAGCTGGTCGGCGCGCAGCTGGTGCAGGCCCGGCTCCACATCCGGCAGGCCACTCTGCCAGCGCCCGCCGGCATCGACGCGCGCGTCGGCGGCCAGGGTGTTGTCCAGATAGATCCGCACCGCCGCCCCGGCCCCACCGCGGCCCGAGACGCTGACAGCCCCTGCGCCGTCATAGCTGATCAGGTCGATCACCAGATCGCCCCCCAACGCGGGGTCCAGCACCCGCACGCCCTCTGCCCCGGCGATCAGCACCGGCGGGGACGCGGGGACTGCTGGTGCGGGGGCACCCACCTGCCCGGATGCCGACTTAGGGGCCGTTGGCGCCTCGGGTGCGGCGGGGGCATCGATCTGCGCGACAGGGGTTTCCGTAGCCTCCGGCACCTGGTCCGTCTCCGGTGATGCCTCCGCCACCTCGCCCGCATCCGTTGACTGTTCCGTCTCGGCCTCGATCACCTCCAAGGGCGCCAATGCTTGGGCCGGATCCGGCGCTGTCGCGGGGTCGACGGCAGGCGCCTCGGCCACCTCCGCCGACACCGCTTCCCCGGCAGGCGGGGCGCCCGGTTGTGCGGGAACCTCGGCCGTCTCAACCGCGGATGTCGCCGCCAGCGTTCCGGTCGGCGCCTCCGCCATCTGAAGCGGGGTCTCGGGGTCGACCGGACGCGCCGACGGCGCAAGGATCACGCTGTCGGCGCTCGCTACAACGGTGCCGTCGTCCAGATGCGCGCGCAGCGTCACCACGCGCGGCGCCATCGCCTGCGGCAGACCGAAGACCGAGGCGAAAGCGCCCATCCGGTCGGCACGCACGCGGTCGGCTTCCGCCCCGTCCACGAGAACCGCCACCTCGGCCCCCGGTGCGGCGCGGCCCGCGATCACGGTACTGCCATTTGCCCCGTGACGAACCGTGTCGAAGGTGGGCGGCGGCGCTGCAGGCGCGGCAGTCTCAAGCTCGGCGACTTCTGGCTCGGCGACGTCCGCCTCTGCGACCGCTTGGGGTTCGACCACCGCGCCGCCCGCCTGATCGGCCGGCTTCTCCTCGGCAACCGCGTGCTCTGCTGCCGGGGGCGCGGCAGTCTCCACCTCGGCCTCGGGGGGGGCGCCCACGGACGTCACATCCGGGCGGGCCTCGGGTTCTGCGGGAGGCGAAACCGGCTCTGCCAACTGCACCGGCGCGCTTGGGTGCAGGGTCACCCAGCCCAGCGTACCAGCAGACGCCAGCCCGGCCGCCACCAGCGCGCCCTTTTCCCAAGCCTTCAACGCCGCCCAACCGGCCATCGCCACTCCCTTGGCACTGTCCCGCTTCGCCCGCGCCATTCTCGGGCGCTTGAGCCCATCCAGCAACGCCGATATCACGGCCTGACGCAACCGGAAAACGAAAGTGCGCCCCCAATGCCAGACCCCAAACCCCGTCGCCGTTCGATCTGCGTATTCTGCGGCTCGCGCGCCGGTGTCCGCGCACCCTATGCGCAGGCGGCGCAGGATCTGGGCGCCCTGATCGCCGCCCGCGGCTGGCGGCTGGTGTTCGGTGCGGGCGACGTGGGCCTGATGGGCAAGGTCGCCCGCGCGGCCGAGGCTGCGGGCGCCGAAACCCTCGGCATAATCCCCGTCCACCTGCTCCCGCGCGAAGCGGGTCGGCGCGACCCCGGCCAACTGGTCGTGACCGAGACGATGCACGAGCGCAAGAAGGTCATGTTCATGAACTCCGACGCGCTGGTGGTCCTGCCCGGCGGCGCCGGCACCCTGGACGAGTTCTTCGAGGTGCTGACCTGGCGCCAGATCGGCCTGCACGACAAGCCGATCCTTCTGCTGAACATCGATGGCTACTGGACGCCGCTCGTCGCGCTGATCGACCAGATGATTGCCGAGGGCTTCGCCGATGCCTCGCTGCGCGGCATGCTACAGGTTGTGGACGACGTGCCCGCCCTGGATGCGGCGCTGCAACTGGCGCTTGCCTGATGCAGACCTTCTCGCAATCCCCCAACGACCCGGATTTCGTCCAGAACCCCTATCGCTTCTATGACCGCGCGCGCGCCGCAGGTCCGCTGGTCCTTTGGGATGACTACGGTGTGCCGGCCACCACCAGCTACACCGTCACCAACGCCATCCTGCGCGACCGCCGCTTCGGGCGTGAGGCGCCGGCAGAGCTCGCGCCGCCCATCCCCGACCACGTCGCCCCCTTCTACGCGGTCGAGGCGCATTCGATGCTGGAGCTCGAACCCCCACGCCATACCCGCCTGCGCAGCCTTGTGCTGCGCGCCTTCACCTCGCGCCGCATCGCCGCGCTGGCGCCCGAGATCGCGCAGCTCTCGCATGACCTGATCGACGCCCTGCCGGGGGGCGAGATCGACCTCCTGCCCCACTTCGCCCAGAAGCTGCCGGTGATCGTGATCGCGCGCCTGCTCGGCGTGCCGGAAGGCATGGCGCCTGACCTGCTGCGCTGGTCGAACGCGATGGTGCGCATGTACATCCCTCACCGCGATCGCACGACCGAGGATGCCGCCGTCGCAGTCACGCGCGATTTCGTGGCCTTCCTGCGCGACTATGTCGACCGTCGCCGCGCCCGCCCCGCCGACGACCTGATCACGCACCTGATCGCAGCCGAACAGGATGGCGACCGGCTGACCACGGACGAGATGATCGCCACCTGCATCCTGCTTCTGAACGCCGGGCACGAGGCGACGGTGCACAGCCTCGGCCTTGCCGTGAAGCTCTTGCTGGAGAACCAGACCCCGTGCGACGCTCTCTCGCCCGACCGGGTAGAGGCGACGGTCGAGGAATGCCTGCGCCACGACCCGCCGCTGCACCTGTTCTTCCGCTGGGCCTACGAGGAGGTAGAGGTCGCGGGTCATCGCTTCCGGCGCGGCGACCGCGTGGCCTGCCTCTTGGGTGCCGCGAACCGCGACCCCGGCCACTGGGACACGCCCGACCGCTTCAACCCGAAGCGGCCGCAGAAACCGCACCTAGCCTTCGGCGCCGGTCTGCACTTCTGCGTCGGCGCGCCGCTGGCGCGGCTGGAACTGCAGGTGGCGCTGCCGATCCTGTTCGACCGGCTGCCGAACCTCGCGCTGGCCAGCCCGCCACGCTTTGCCGACACCTACCATTTCCACGGTCTTCAGGCGCTGACGGTCAGCCGCTGACGGCGCGCCAAAGGGTTGATATTCGGTTAACAAGAATCGCGAAATATAGCGTTTTCAATGACTTGATATTTTGGGCACGCGTGCACACTACCCCTGAATCGGCAGAATCGTCGTGGATTTGATCTGCTCCATCGACAGCAGGGCCGTCACGTTGAAAATCTTCACCTCCGAAATCAGCGCCTGATAAAAGTCGTCATAGGCCCGCGCATTCTTCACCCGCACCTTCAGGATATAATCGATCTCCCCCGCCAGCCGGTGCGCCTCCATCACCTCCGGCCGCGCCCTGAGTGCCGCCAGAAATTTCCCCTGCCACTCCGCCTCATGCTCGCTGGTCCGGATCAGCACAAAGAAGCACGCATCCAGCCCCAGCGACTCCGGGTCCAGCAAAAACGTCTGCCGCCCCACCACGCCCGCCTCGCGCAGCTTGCGAATCCGGTTCCAAACCGGCGTCTTGGACGACCCCACCTTGCGCGCAATCTCATCCAGCGACTGCCCCGCGTCCTCCTGCAACTCGGCAAGGATTTTCCGATCCATCTCATCGATCCGGACAGCCATTCGCGCTTTCCCCCGAACTTGGAACATCATCGTTCGCTCCGCGCCTCACAGGAACATTGATCCTTATCTGCGCGAGATACTGGCAGATAACCGGGAACTTGTCCTATTTTCAAGCAACGAAATCCAGGGTGAGCCGCAGCGATGAAACACTTCCCGATCTTCCTGGCCGTCGAAGGGCGCCGCATCGTCGTCGCTGGCGGCGGTGACGCGGCGCTGGCGAAGCTGCGACTGCTGATGAAGACCGAGGCGCGGCTGACCGTCGTCGCCGAAGATCCCGCTCCTGAAATCCGCGACTGGGCCCGCAAGGGCAAACTGCGTCTGATCGAACGCGTCTTCGCCCCCGGCGACGCTCTTTGCGCCATGCTCGTGTACGGTGCGACCGAGGATGTGACCGAAGACGCTCGCGTGAAGCGCATCGCCACGGCCGAGGGAGCGCTGGTCAACATCGTCGACGACCTGCAGAACAGCCAGTTCATCACCCCGGCCATCGTCGACCGCGATCCGGTGGTGGTGGCGATCGGGACCGAGGGCGCCGCCCCGGTACTCGCGCGTCGGATAAAGGCCGATCTGGAGGAACGCCTCACGCCCGCACTCGGCACGCTCGCACGGGTCGGAAAGGCGTTCCGGCTGATGGCCGAGGCGTTGCCGATGGGCCGGAAACGTCGCGATTTCTGGCGCGACTACTATGACCGTGACGGCCCCCGCGCCCATGCGGCAGGCGGCGAGGAGGCGCTGACGCCAACGCTGGACGATCTACTGAACCGCCACCTGGCCGCCGCCCCGCGCGACGGTCATGTGGCGCTAGTCGGCGCTGGCCCTGGTGATCCGGAACTTCTGACGCTGAAGGCCCGCCGTCTGCTGGACGAGGCCGATGTGGTGATCCACGACGGCCTTGTTCCGCCCGCGATCCTGGAACTCGCGCGGCGCGAGGCGGTGTTGATCGCCGTCGGCAAGGAGGGCTTCGGTGCGGCCATCCCGCAGGCAGCCATCAACGACACGATGATCGAACACTCCCGCGCGGGCGCACAGGTGGTGCGGCTGAAGGCCGGAGACCCCGGCGTCTTCGGCCGGCTGGACGATGAGATCGAGGCGCTGGACGCCGCCGGCATCGGCTGGTCCATCGTGCCCGGCCTGACCTCGGGCGCGGTCGCCGCGGCGGCCCTTGGCCAGAGCCTGACCAAGCGGGGCCGCAACTCCTCGGTCCGCTTGCTTACCGGACACGACATGAAGGGATTCGCCGATCACGACTGGCGCGGCCTTGCCCGGCCGGGAGAGGTTGCAGCGATCTACATGGGCAAGCGTGCCGCCCGCTTCATTCAAGGCCGCCTGTTGATGCACGACGCGGATCCCTCGACGCCGGTCAGCCTGCTGGAAAACGTCTCGCGACCCGACCAGCGCATTCTGCCCGCGACGCTCGCCACCCTCCCCGAAGCGGTCGCTGACCTGGCCGGCCCCGCGATCCTGCTCTACGGTCTTGCGCCCCGTGCGGCCGCCACCGTCCAACTGCCACTACTAAGGGAGGCCGTGCAATGAGCCGCCGTTTCACCCCCAAGGTCGTCACCGCCAACGCCCTGATCGAGGGCGATGTCGTCTACCTGACCGCCGACGACCGCTGGAGCCGCCTGCACCACGAGGCGGAGCTGATCGAGGACGAGGCGGAGGCCCAGATGCGGCTGCTGCACGCCAATGCGCAACGCCATGTGGTCGTCGGCGCCTATCTGGCCGACGCCCGCCCCGGCCCCGGCGGCCCCGAGCCGGTGCATTTCCGCGAGGCGTTCCGCACCCGTGGCCCGTCGAACTATGCCCACGGCAAGCAGGCCGACCAGACCCTTCGCTGAGGACATATCATGTATCGCTACGACGATTTCGACGCAGGCTTTATCGCCGAGCGTAACCGCCAGTTCCGCGCCCAGGTCGAACGCCGCCTGACCGGCGCGCTGACCGAGGATGAATTCAAGCCGCTGCGGCTCATGAACGGTCTTTACCTGCAACTGCATGCCTATATGCTGCGGGTCGCGATCCCCTACGGCACGCTCGATAGCGCCAAGATGCGGAAGTTGGCGATGATCGCCGACCGGTGGGACAAGGGCTACGGCCACTTCACTACCCGTCAGAATATCCAGTTCAACTGGCCGAAGCTTTCCGACGTGCCCGATATGCTGGACGCGCTGGCCGAGGTGGAGATGCACGCGATCCAGACCAGCGGCAACACGGTGCGAAACGTCACGGCCGACCATTTCGCCGGTGCCGCAGCGGACGAGATCGAAGACCCTCGGCCCTATGCCGAGTTGTTGCGGCAATGGTCCACTGACCACCACGAATTCCAGTTCCTGCCGCGGAAGTTCAAGATCGCGATCACCGGCAGCCCGAACGACCGTGCGGTAACCAAGGCCCATGATATTGGCTTGCGCATGGTTCAGCAGAACGGCGAGACAGGGTTTGAGGTCATCGTCGGTGGCGGTCTGGGCCGCACCCCGATGATCGGCGCGGTTATCCGCCCGTTCCTGCCGGTGGCCGACCTGCTGCCGTATGTCGAGGCGATCCTGAGCGCCTACAACTCCTACGGCCGCCGCGACAACAAGTACAAGGCGCGGATCAAGGTCACCGTCTTCGAGAACGGTCTGGATGCCTTCCGCGAGCAGGTCGAGACCCGGTTCGCCGAGATCCGCCCGCAGTTCGGCGGCGCGGACCTGGCTCTGCTGGACAAGATCAAATCTGCCTTCGCCGCGCCCGCGTTCCGGCAGGCACCGACGGACGGTTTCGACGCCTTCTATCGCGCCGATCCGGTGTTCCGATCCTGGGCCGACACCAACCTGTCGGAGCACCGCCACCCAGATTACGCCATCGTCACCGTCAGTCTGAAGGCGCATGGCGCGACCCCCGGCGATGCGACCAGCAACCAGATGCGCCTGATCGCAGACCTTGCCGAGCACCACGGGCACGACCAGATCCGGATCAGCCACGAGCAGAACGTGATCCTGCCCCATGTCCACAAGTCCGACCTGCCAGCGGTTCACGCCGCCCTATCACGGGCGGGGCTGGGCACCGCCAACGTGGGCCTGATCTCGGATATCATCGCCTGCCCAGGAATGGACTATTGCGCCTTGGCCACGGCCCGGTCGATCCCGGTGGCGCAGGCCATCGCCACGCGGTTCGACGAATTGAAGCTGGAGCACGAAATCGGCCCGCTGAAAATCAAGATCTCGGGCTGCATCAACGCCTGTGGGCATCACCACGTCGGGCATATCGGCATCCTCGGCCTCGACCGCGCGGGAGTGGAGAATTACCAGATCACCCTTGGCGGCGACGGCACCGAAACCGCCCTGATTGGCGAACGCGCGGGGCCGGGGTTCAGCTACGACGAGTTGATTCCGGCGATCGAGCGGCTGGTGCGCGCCTATCTGGACCTGCGCGAGGGGCCGGGCGAGACGTTCCTGCAAGCCTATCGCCGGCTGGGCCTCGGCCCGTACAAGGCCGCGCTCTATCAGGACGAGGGGGCGCGGGATGCTGCCTGAGCTGACCCACCTGAGCCTTGCCGACAAGGCGGCAGAGCTGAACCACCGCTACCGCCACCACGCGGCGGTGTCGGTGCTGGAACACGCGCTTGGCGACCCGGACGTGGGCCGCGTGGCGCTGGTGTCCTCCTTCGGTGCGGAATCGGTCGTGCTGCTGCACATGGTCTCGGTCCTGGCGCGGGATCTGCCGGTGCTGTTCATCGACACGCAGATGCTGTTCCCCGAAACGCTGCGGTATCAGGCGGAGGTCGCCGAAAAGCTGCGCCTGACCAATGTCCAGACGATCCGCACCCATCTGCTGCGCGTCACTGCCGCCGACCCCGACGACACCCTGCACCGGAGCGACAGCGATGCCTGCTGCAACCTGCGGAAGTCCGAACCGCTGGAACGCGCGCTGAAACCCTTTGACGCCTGGATCACTGGGCGCAAGCGCTACCAGGGCAGCACGCGTGCGACGGTAGAGTTTTTCGAGGCTGAGGGCGACCTGCGGATCAAGATCAACCCCTTGGCCCATTGGGGTCGCGAGGATCTGGAGGACTACATCGTCAACAACGGCCTGCCCCTGCATCCGCTGGTGGCGAAGGGCTACCCCAGCATCGGCTGCGCCCCCTGCACCAGCCCTGTAGCGGCCGGCGAAGACCCTCGCGCGGGCCGCTGGCGCGGGCAGGACAAGGAGGAATGCGGCATCCATTTCATCGACGGGAAGGCCGTGCGCGGCCCGATTGCGAAGGAGAATGCGGCATGAGCGTGATCATCACCGATGTGGGGTTCCAACCGGACAACTGGGCCGACGGCTTTGCCTCTCCTGACGACGCAGCCCCCGGCCAGGGACTGGCCCTTGGCCCAGACGCCGATCCCGCGACGCTCAAGGACCGGCTGGGCGACATCCCGATCATCCGCATTGCCTTTCCCGGCTTCGCCGACGGGCGTGGTTTCACCGTCGCGCGACGGCTGCGCCTGCTGGGGTATGCCGGTCGGCTGCGTGCGCAAGGCCATGTTCTGGCCGATCAATACGCGATGGCGCGCAGGTCTGGCTTCGACGAGGTCGAGATATCCGACGACCTTGCGACACGCCAGCCCGAGGATCAGTGGCGCTCCCGCGCCAACTGGCGACGGCATGACTATCAGGCGCGGCTGCGTGCCGCGTCCTAGGGGCTTTCCCCTACGCGATCCAGTCAGTACAACAACCGAAAGGGCCACGGTGGACGCCGTGGCGGAGCCATGACCGAGCAGAGACCCGTGACCACCTCGCAAGCCGCGCCTGCCGCGAAAACCCTGCCCGACGCGCAGACCGTGCTGTCGGTGCGGCACTGGACCGATACGCTGTTCTCGTTCAGCGTCACCCGGCCGCAGTCCTTGCGCTTCCGGTCGGGCGAGTTCGTGATGATCGGCCTGCTGGACGATCGCGGCAAGCCGCTTTTGCGGGCCTATTCCATTGCCTCTCCGAACTGGGCGGATGAGATAGAGTTCTACTCGATCAAGGTGCCCCACGGCGCGCTGACCAGCCGGCTGCAGCATATCCAGCCGGGCGACCAGATCATCCTGCGCCCGAAGCCGGTGGGCACGCTGGTGCTGGACGCGCTGCTGCCGGGCAAGCGGCTGTGGTTCCTGGCGACCGGCACCGGGATTGCACCCTTCGCCAGCCTGATGCGTGACCCCGAGACCTATGAGCGCTACGATCAAGTCATCATGATGCATACCTGTCGCGAGGTGGCGGAACTGGAATACGGCCGGGAACTGGTCGAAGGCTTGGCCGACGACCCGTTGATCGGGGAATTCGTGGGCGACAAGCTGCGCTACTATCCCACCACCACGCGGGAGCCGTCGGAGCGAATGGGGCGGATTACGGATAACCTGGCCTCGGGCAAGGTCTTTGCCGATCTGGGGTTGCCGCCGATGGATCCGGCGACCGACCGGGCGATGGTTTGCGGGTCGCTGGCCTTCAACGTCGACGTGAAGGCGATTCTGGATCAGTTCGGGCTGCGCGAGGGGGCGAATTCGGATCCGGCGGAATATGTGGTGGAAAAGGCCTTTGTCGGCGACGGGATCTGAGACGCAGCCAGTCTGTCCACGCGTGGACACTTTTTCAACCCGTTGAAAATCCACGATAACGCAGATTCTGTTTACCTGGACTTAACCTGTCCAAGGGGTTTGGCCGGCCTTGGAGCCGGCCAAAGGTGTGGGGTGAGGGTCACTGACCCGTGGCGCTGCGCAGCTCGTCCAGCACCGCCTGAAGCGCTTCGGGGCTGTTTTCTGCCTGCTCGAAAGCGGCCAGAATGCCCTGCTTCAGCATCGGGTTGATATCGGCTGCCTCGATGCGGGCGCGGATCTCGTCAGCGCTGAGGTCGCCCACGTTCCACGACATGTCCTCGAGCGCGGCTTCGGCCTCGGCCGCAACCTCGGCGACATCCTCGCCCGCCGCATCGACGGCTTCGAGCGACTCCTGGACCTCTTCGGCGGCAGCCTCGCCCGCGGCCTCGGCGTTCTCGGTCACGTCCGAGATGGCATCCTGCAAGGCTGCATCCGCCTCGGCCGCGGTTTCTTCGGCCTCGGCGGCAACCGCGGCGGCTTCGTCCTCGGCGCGCTGCAGGGCGGCCGCGGCCTCTTCCTCGGCCTGGCGCAGGGCCTCTTCGGCGGCGGTGCTGGCTTCTTCCTCGGCCGCGATCCGGGCCGCCTCTTCCTCGGCCTGGCGCTCGGCCTCGGCCTGTTCGGCGGCAAGGCGGGCGGCTTCTTCTTCCGCGGCGATCTGCGCGGCCTGTTCGGCCCGCTGGCTTTGGTCGTAGCTGTAATAGGCATACCCGCCCACCACCGCGAGACCGATCACCAGAGCGATCAGGGTGTTACGGTTCATCTGTGCCTCCTTTTCAGGCGTCCGGCCCGGATGGTCCGGGGCGTTGCAGGGGATATGGCAGCTTGCCCATGCGATTGAAAGACCGCACCGGAGCCGGAACGCCGGGCGCAGCAGGCCACGATCGGAAACAGCGGGTTGAAAGACCGCACCGCCGGGTTTAATTTGCGCCATCGATCAACGGAGAAAGGAACTTTACCATAGCCCGCAGACCCCACAACGCCCCGCCGCCGCGCGACACCGGCCCCCGGGTCAACGAGAAGATCCGCGCACCGGAAATTCGCCTGATCGGCGCCGAGGGTGAGAACATCGGGGTTGTGACCCCGGCCCGCGGAATGATGCTGGCCGAAGAGGCCGGTCTGGACCTGGTGGAGATTTCGCCCAATGCGACGCCGCCGGTCTGCAAGATCATGGACTTCGGCAAGTTCAAGTACGAACAGCAGAAGCGCGAAGCCGAAGCCAAGAAGAAACAGAAGATCATCGAGATCAAGGAAATCAAGTTCCGTCCCGGGACCGATACCCACGATTACGAGGTCAAGATGCGGTCCGTGAAGAAGTTTCTGGAAGACGGCGACAAGGTGAAGATCACCCTGCGCTTCCGCGGCCGCGAAATGGCCCACCAGCAGCTCGGCGCGGAGCTTCTCAATCGCGTGGCCGACGACGTGGCCGAGATCGGCAAGGTCGAGAACATGCCCAAGATGGAGGGCCGACAGATGGTGATGATGATCGGCCCCCGCTGATCGGCCCATCTGCGACCCGACTGGAAACCCCGCTTCGGCGGGGTTTTTTGCTGGCCCAGCGCGCCGGCAAGACCAATCAGTAGCGCGCAGCCTCGGTCGCCATGATCTCGCCCAGGCAGGCATTGCCCTCGGCGGTGCGGGCCAGAAGGCCGGGGCGCATCCGGGCGGTGGCGCCAAGCAACGCACGGCGCATCAGAGCGGCATGCCCGCGCTGGCTTTGCGCAAAGGCCTCGGCCGGAATCAGCGTTTCCACGGGCGAGCCAAGGGTCATCACCCGGACCGGGCCGCCCAGCGCCTCGGTCAGGGTCAGCACGCAGGACGGCACCGTCTCGGCGCAGCGCGCCTCGCACATCGCGCGCACCGGCAAGGCCTCGGGCGCGGCCATCAGCCAATCCGCCAGTTTCTCGGGCGCCACCACCTCACCGCTGAGGAGGCGTTGCGGATCCCCCGGATGCAGCGCCAGAATCTCTTGCGTCATCTGGTCCAGATGTTGCGACGCTGCGAGCCATTCCCGCCAGATGTAAAAGCGCAGCGCCGGCGGGTAATCCGGGTTGTCCGCCAGACTGGAGAAACTGTGCTGTTCGCGCGCGACAAGGGTCACCACCGCCTCGCGTGCGGCACGGTGTTCGCCCATGGCGGCGAAATCGGTGATCACCCGCGTGCTGGCCGCCATGTCCCACAGTGCGACCCACAGCGCAGCCAGCGGTACCGATTCGGCTGCCTCGCGCATGAAGCTTTGCCCGGAGATGCCGCCCGGCGCCCGCATCAGCGCGATTCGGTCGTCCCGCGGCAGGGCGGCAAGCCAAGGTCCCTGCAGGTCCGGCGACTTGTCGATCAAGGCAAGCAGGATCTGCGCCGCCCGGCTGCCCTGATCGGCCAGATCGCCCAGCGCCGGAAGCGCGGTCGCCTCATCATCAGCCAGCCACGCGGTGAGTGCCTGACGGAAGGCCGGTTCGTCCTTATCGGGAATCGGGTTGGCGGCGGCTGCCCCGGGCTGCGCGAACGACAGAAGGGAAACCGCGAGAAAAAGCGTGCGGGCAAGCCAGCCCATCCGTTACCTCCGGGTGCGATGCGCGCCTGCGGGTGCGCACTCTGGGGAATCCTGATGCCGGTCGCCGTCGGCGGATCCGGTGGGTCGACATCCTGCCGGCCCGATCCGGCGCCGACGATAACGGCCGACCGTTGCCTTGTCACCGGGCAAAACGCCCGCCCGTCCGCTCATTTTTCCATCACTTCGCGGGGTTGCGGGCGGCTCGGGATTTCCTTCAGCAACCCCCCCAGGCCCATCGCGGCGATCGCGTCGTCATCCACCACGACGCCGCAAGCCAGCCGTTCCAGCACCCAGTCGGCCCCGTTCAGAAGCGGAGAGCGCGCGCAGCCCGGCAGGCCGATCACCGGGCGGTCGCCGAGTGTGCCGTGGAACAGCAGGTTGCCGGGATCGACCGGCATGCCGAACCGCGCGACGCTTCCGCCCGCATCGCGCAGCGCCTCGGGCCCCACATCGTGCAGGTCCGAGGTGGCAGAGCCGGTCAGGATCAGCACCATCTCGCCCGCGACCCCGCCCAGCGCGCCCGCGATGGCGGCGCGGGTGTGCGGCACCTCGCACACCTCGGCCAGATCGATGCCCAGGGGGGCCAGGCGCCCTGCGATCACCCGGCGCGCCTTGGCGTTCAGTTTCGCGGGCTGGCCCGGCACGGTGCTGAGGATCAGTCCGGCGGTGTGCCGCAGGACGGGCCGAACACGCAGCGCGCCGGCGGCCACCGCGCAGGCGCGCGCCAGCGCGTCGCCGTCCACGCCATAGGTGATGATCTTCACCGTCGCCGCCAGCATCCCCGGCGTGACCCGCTGCCAGGGCGGCAGCGTCGCCAGGGTGATCGCCGGGTCGATCCGGTTCAGCGCGTGGATCGCTGCCGAATCCAGCTCCAGCACGCCCGGGCAGGCGGCATTCAGGTTCACCCGGCCGGTGAACATGTCTGCCCGCGACAGGCCCGCCGCGGCTTCGTTGGGCACCAGCGCCCGGGCCAGCCGGGAAGCGGCTGCATTCTCGTCCACATCGCCAGGGTCGAGGCGCGCAACGGTGATCTCGGTCACCCCGGCCGCCCGCAACGCGGCGATGTCGTCGGCCCCCAGAACCCGCCCCTTGGACAGCTTGCGCCCGCCCGGCATCAGCGAATGGGCCAGAATCGCGCCCAGCGCCTGGTCCAGCGGAACGGGACCGAAGCGCATCAGCCGCGCCGCAACCGTTGGGTGATCTGCGCCATGATCGCCACCGCGATCTCGGCCGGCGACTGTGCCCCGATGTCCAGCCCTACCGGCGCGTGGATTCGCGCGATTGCAGCCTCGTCCACCCCCGCAGCCCGCAGCCGGTCCAGCCGCTTGGCATGGGTCCGGGTGGAGCCGAGGCACCCGAGGTAGAAGCAATCCGATGCCAGCGCGGTCTGGATCGCGGGATCATCCAGCTTGGGGTCGTGGGTCAGCGTGACCACGGCGGTGCGCGCGTCCAGCCGCTGGCTGCGCAAGGCGTCGTCGGGCCAGTCGTGCAGGATCGTCTCGCCCGGGAACCGCGCCGCGGCCCCGAATGTCTCGCGCGGGTCGATCAGCACCGGGTCGTAGCCGCAGGCCCGCGCCATGGCGACCAGAGGCTGGGCAATGTGCACCGCACCGACGACGATCATGCGAAGCGGCGGGTTGTGGATGGCGATGAACTCCGCCCCCTCCACGCCCGAACGGTCGGACCGGAACCGCGCGGCCAATGCCTCGTCTCCCGGCGACTTCTCCAGATGCCGCTCCAGATGCCGCGCGCCATCGTGCAACCCAGCGATCAGGGCCACGGGGCGCCGCTCCGCCCGGGCGGCGACCAGATCGGCCAGCACATCCTCGGGCAGCGCACTGCCCACGGGATCGACCAGCACCCGGATCGTGCCGCCACAGGCCAGCCCCACAGCAAAAGCCTCGTCGTCACTCACCCCAAAGGTCAGAAGCCGTGGCTGCCCGTCAGCCAGTGCGTCCGTCGCCTCGACCACCACCGCGCCCTCGACGCAGCCGCCCGAAACCGAGCCCATGATCTCGCCCGCGCCGGAAATCGCCAACTGGCTGCCAACGGGGCGCGGCGCGCTGCCCCATGTCTCCACCACGGTCGCAAGCGCGGCGCCCCGCCCTGCCCGGTGCCAGTCGAGTGCGATCTCGGGGATGCTCTCGTGCGCGACCCTGTCGCCTGATGTCTGATGTTCTGCCATAGCCCCCTCCGCCCGGCGCACCCATCATGGGACAATCAGCGCGCAACCGAAAGGGGGGAGAGGCTCAGGTCTCGACGTCGCTGCGGATTTGCGCGCCCTGCACTTCCATCAGCTTGTTCATGTAGGCTTCCAGGATCGTCGGCGGCGGCGCGGGCGCAAGCTTCACGCGCAGCAGGCTCGATCCCTCCTGGCTGTAATTGTACTTCGACTTGTAGGACGCGTTGACCGAGGCCGAGAACGGGCCGAAGCCGCCCTTGGCGCTGAAACTTCCCGATTTCTCGGTGCTGCGCGCCATCGAGATCGCCATCTTCACTTCGATGATCGCCTCCTGGAACTGGTAGAACCCGGGAAAGAAGCCCATCGCGATCAGGGGGTATTCCTTGGTCTTGGTCGGGTCGGCCAGATCGGGAAGGGTGATGTTCGTCTCAGCCATGAACTCTGCCACCTTGGTCGAGTTCACGTCGAGCTGGGTCTGACCCTCTGCGATGGCCAGCGCCAGCTTCTGGGTCATTTCGGCAAAGGGGACGTTCAGAAGTTCCTGTCCGATGCTCATCGCTCATCCTCCTTGGACATGGATTGGGGCCGTCACTCCAGCTTTCTGACAGTTGCCGCGCGGCGCAGGGTAAAGCGCACGCGTGTTGCGGATTCGGCGCCGGCAAGCTTCGTGGCGTCCAGCCCCATCACCACCTCATTGTTGCGCGTTCCCAGCGCCCCGCGCACCTCGACCTCGACATCGTCGATCTCGAAGCCCTCGGGCACCTCGGCCGCCGCGACATCCCTGGCGAAGGTGCGGAACAACTCGTTCGTCGGCACGACCTGCTGGGTGGCCCGACTGGCCTGCTGTTCCTTCTGCACCTGCTCCAGCAGTGCCTCGGTCGCGCGCAGCCGTGCCAGCGCCTGGCTGCGCTCGAACTCGACCGACTGCACCTTCTGCAGCAGATCGGGGCTGACCCGCTCCGTGCCGCCGGCAGACTCGCGCGCGGCCTTCAGCGCCTCTTCCAGCCGACCGGTCTCGGCCTTCAGTTGGGCGACCTGCTGGCCTTCGTCCGCCAGCTTCTGGTTCAACGCCTCGGCCTGCCGCTGCTGGACCGCGAGCGCGGCGGTTGCGTTGCGCAGCTTGGCCGCCAGATCGTTCTTTTCGGCCTCGACCGTCTTGAACTCGGCGCCCATGGTCTCGATCGCCTTGGTCAGCTCGGTGCGCAGACGCGCCTCGTTCATCGTGTCGATGCGAAGGCGCGAAAGACGGGTCAACTCGCGCGAGGGCATGGCCTAGCCTTCCGATGCGGGGTCGATCGCCATCGGCACCGGGCCGGGGGCGAAGGTCAGCTTCAGCTGTGATGTCCCCTCGGTCACCGTGCGCCCGACGACCCTCGCCTTGGCGTTCACCGGCGTGCCGAAGAAGCGGAACTTGCCGCGCGCGGTGCGGTCCTCCTCGATCTGAAGGGTCATCTTCAGGTCGACCTGGACGTCCTGCATGTGAAAGAAAGTGGGCATCACGCCGGACTTGACCAGCTCTTCGGGCCAGCTTCGGATCATCTCGGCTTGGGCGGCTGACAGGGCCTGCGACGCCTCTGCGACGCTGCGACCGACTTCGGATATCATCGACGCCACCGGGGCGATCAGCACCTCGTCAATCCGGTCGGCCATGGAAACACCCGTTCTGTAAACACCTTACGGCTACACCCGGGGTTGATTCGTTGCAAGCAGCCCGACATCCGGCGGAAGAGCTTGCCTAGCCGTAAAGCGCCGCCGCCCGGCGTTCGAAGGCGCGCACTATCCGTTGCATCGCCTCGTTGAACACCACGCCGATGATCTTCTGCAGCAGGGCGTTTCGGAACTCGAAATCGACGTGGAAATCCACTTCCGATCCGCCTTCGGGCAGGTCGGTGAACTGCCAGTGGCTTTTCAGATAGCGGAACGGCCCGTCCAGATATTCGGTATCGATGCGCTTTCGGTCGGGCCACAGCGTCACCCGGCTGCCAAAGCGTTCGCGGAACACCTTGAAGCTGATGACCAGATCCGCCTCCATGACCTCGCCGCCGTCGAAGGGCGTGCGCGACCGGATCCGGGCGGCGGCGTTCCACGGCAGGAACTCCGGGTAGCTGCCGACATCCGCCACCAGATCGTACATCTGCTGCGCGCTGTAGGGGACGTTGCGTTTTTCGGCGTGGCTGGGCATGTCTTGGCGGTGCTGCGTTCGGGTGGCGCGCTATGTCGGCCAAGGGGGCCGCGAAATCAAGGGGCCGCAATGCCACAGAGACCCTATGTCATCGATCAGCTGATCTCGGCCAAGTCCATCGCCGCGCGGGTCGAGGCGCTGGCGCGCGAGATCACGACGCACTTCGCCGGCACCGACAAGCTGGTCGTGGTGGGCCTCTTGCGCGGCTCCTTCGTCTTCATCGCCGATCTCGTGCGCGAGCTCGATCTGCCGGTCGAGGTCGATTTCCTCGAAGCCTCCAGCTACGGCGACGCGCTGCAATCCAGCCGCGAGGTGCGCATCCTGAAAGACTTGCGCGGCGAGATCGCAGGCCGGGACGTGCTGGTGGTAGAGGATATCGTCGATACCGGCTTCACGCTCCATCACGTTGTGAACCTGTTGCGCAGTCGCGAACCAAAGCGGCTGGAGGTCTGCGCCCTGCTCGACAAGCCCTCGCGCCGCGAGGTTGACATCCGCGCCACCTGGACAGGGTTCGAGATCCCCGACGAATTCGTCGTCGGCTACGGCATCGACTACGCACAACGAAACCGCAACCTCCCCTACATCGGCAAGGTCCGATTCACCGGTGAGGGTTGATCGGCGCGATTTCCGGACAGCCTCACGCCCGTGTCGTTTGACTGTCACCGGACAGATGCTAGCCTGCAATCACGTTCATCAGGAAATCCATCCCGAACCGGAGTTACCCCATGCCCCATTTCCGCACCCTTTCCGTTGCCGCCGCTGCCCTGACCCTGGGCCTTGCCCCGGCCATCGCCAACGAACAGGCGATCGAGGCCCGGCAGGGCCAGTTCAAGCTTTTCGGTGCGCACCTTGGCCAACTGGTCCCGATGGTCCGCGGCGAGGTGGAGTATGACGCCGAGCGCGCCGCCGCGGCCGCCGCGAACCTCGCCGCCGTCGCCTCGCAGACGCAGGAACCCTATATTTGGGTCGAAGGCACCGACACGATGTCGGTCGATGGTACCCGCGCCCTTCCGGACATCTGGGACAACATGGACGATTTCGCCCAGAAATACGCCGATCTTCAGGCCGCCACCGTCGCCCTGCGCGATGCCGCCGGCACCGATCTGGCGGCCCTTCAGGGTGCACTCGGCACCGTCGGCAACGCCTGCAGCGCCTGCCACGATCTTTATCGCGAGCCGCAATAAGCCCGCCCGATGCTGCGCCTGATCGGCACCCTCGCAGTTCTCGGATTTTTCGGCGGCGCAGTCTTCTGGCTGCTCACCCGCGCCGTTCCGCTGGACGAGGGTACGATGGCCGGTCGTACCGGCGATGCCGATCAGGGCGCGCTGGTCTTCCATGCCGCGGGCTGCGCCTCCTGCCACACGGCCGAGGGGGCGGAGCCTTCGGATACCCCCGTTCTGTCTGGGGGGCGCCGGTTCGTGTCGGATTTCGGCACCTTCATCGCCCCCAACATCTCGCCCGATTCGACCCACGGCATCGGTGATTGGTCGACCGAAGATCTGGCCAACGCGCTGATCCGGGGTCTGTCCCCCGAAGGCGAGCACTACTACCCGGCCTTCCCCTATACGTCTTATGCCACGATGGAGTTGCAGGACGTGGCCGACCTGCACGCCTTTCTCGCCACACTCCCAACCTCAGATCAGCCGAACCAGCCGCACGAGGTCGGCTTTCCCTTCACGCTTCGCCGCGGCATCGGCCTGTGGAAGGCGATGAACGAAGGTGGCGGCTGGGTCCTGGACGGCGAACTGGAGCCGATCGAGGCGCGCGGCCGCTACCTTGTCGAATCGCTGGCCCACTGCGGCGAATGCCACACCCCGCGCGACGTCTTCGGCGGCCTGCGCTACGAGGAATGGCTCGCCGGCGCGCCCAACCCGTCGGGCGACGGTCGCATCCCCAACATCACACCGGCCGAGCTGAACTGGTCCGACACCGACCTTAAGACCTATTTCACCCTGGGCTTCACGCCCGAATTCGACACCGCGGGCGGCACCATGGCGGCAGTGGTCAAGAACCTCGCCCGCCTGCCTGAAGAAGACCTTGACGCGATCATCGCCTATCTTCGGCTGGTCCGCCCGGTGGAGTGACACTGCGTTCAGCCGGGCCGGGCCGGTGAGCCGCAACCAGAGGTCAATCCTCTCTGGGTCAGGGAATATGGGGCTCGCACTCGTGCTTTCCGTGGGCGCGCTCCCTCGGTTGCGCGTTGCGCCGGGTGCCGGGGCAGCACGCGCTGGTGCCACCGCTCTGGTGGCAGGATGGTGGCGCCTTGGTGGCAGGCTGGTGGCACCCGGAGTCCGGGCCTGCCTTACAGCGGCTCGATGTCCCCCTCGGCCCATCCCGCCCGCGCCGCGGCGGCGAACTCCGCAAGCCGGTCGGCCGCGATAGCCCCCCTCATGCCACCCATAAGATCCTGATAATATTGAAGGTTATGCCAGGTCAGCAGCATCGCTCCGATGATCTCTCCGGCGCGGACGACGTGATGCAGATAAGCCCGCGAATACCCCCGGCAGGCCGGGCAGACGCAATCCTCCGTCAGCGGGCGCGGATCGTCTTTATGACGTGCATTCTTGAGGTTAAGCGCCCCTCTTGAAGTGAACGCCTGCCCCGTTCGCCCCGATCGGGTCGGCAGCACGCAGTCCATCATGTCGATGCCCCGCTCCACCGCGCCCAGAATATCATCTGGCTTCCCTACCCCCATGAGATATCTGGGTTTTTCCTCGGGCAACATGCCAGGCGCATAGTCCAGAACGCCGAACATCGCCTCCTGCCCCTCGCCGACGGCAAGCCCGCCGACCGCAAAGCCATGAAAGTCAATTTCCCTAAGTTTCTCGGCGCTTTCCGCCCGAAGTTCAGGATAGACGGAACCCTGCTGTATCCCGAACAACGCATGCCCCGGCCGATCCCCGAACGCCTCGCGCGACCGCCGCGCCCACCGCATCGACAACTCCATCGACCCCCGCGCGACCTTCTCATCGGCCGGAAACGGCGTGCATTCGTCGAATGCCATCACAATGTCCGATCCCAGAAGCTTCTGAATTTCCATGCTTCTTTCGGGCGTCAGCAAGTGCCGGGCTCCGTCGATGTGGCTTTGGAAACTCACGCCCTCCTCAGTCAGCTTGCGCAGGTCCGCCAGGCTCATCACCTGAAACCCCCCCGAATCCGTCAGGATCGGCCGGTCCCAATTCATGAACCTGTGCAGCCCCCCCAGCCCCGCGATGCGTTCCGCCGTCGGCCGCAACATCAGGTGATAGGTGTTTCCCAGCAGGATATCCGCCCCAGTCGCCCGCACGCTCTCCGGAAGCATCGCTTTCACAGTCGCCGCCGTCCCAACCGGCATGAAGGCGGGCGTGCGGATTTCACCGCGCGGCGTCTGGATCACCCCTGTCCGCGCCCTCCCGTCCCGCGCTGAAATCTCAAAGGAAAATCCCATGCCGCTGCCTTTTCACCCATTCCTGTCCACCACTGGACGCGCCGCCCACATATCCTTATATCTTTCGTCAGGAACAGGCGAGGCCGTGATGACAGCACAATCCGACCGGATCGAGGGCGCACCGCTGATCCGACCCTCCACCACAGATCACCCGCTCTACGATCAGGTCGTCGAGGCATGCAAAAGCGTGTTCGACCCCGAGATCCCGGTGAACATCTACGATCTGGGGCTGATCTACACTATTGAAATCAGTCCGGAAAATGAGGTTCATATCATCATGACGCTGACCGCCCCGGGCTGCCCTGTCGCGGGCGAGATGCCGGGCTGGGTAGCCAATGCCGTCGAACCGCTGGCGGGCGTCAAGCAGGTCGATGTCGAAATGACGTTCGAGCCGCAATGGGGCATGGACATGATGTCGGACGAGGCGCGGCTGGAACTCGGCTTCATGTGAATGACGCCGTTCGAAGCGATGCGCGCCGGCCAGCCCTATGACGCCGGCGACCCCGAACTTGTGTCCATGCGCAGAGCCGCGCAGCGGCTTATGCGGGATTACAATGCCACCATTTTCGCCGATGAAACCCGCGCTGCCATTCTTGCGGAACTTCTCGGCACCTGGTCCGGCGCGGCAATCCGTGCGCCATTCTACGTGGATTATGGCCGCAACATCCACTTTGCCCCCGGTTGCTTCGTGAACTACGGCGCCGTCATGCTGGATGTGGCCGAAATCCGCATCGGGGAAGGCACCCAGATCGGCCCATGTGTGCAGATGCTCACCGCAGACCACCCGCGCGCGGCCGCCGAACGGGCCACGGGCCTCGAATGGGGGCGCCCGATCAGCGTGGGCAGCAACGTCTGGATCGGCGGTGGCGCGATTCTGCTGCCCGGCGTCAGCATCGGCAATGACGCAATCGTCGGCGCGGGGTCCGTCGTGACCCGTGACGTTGCCGCAGGCGCAACCGTCGCAGGAAATCCGGCACGGCCCCTGCATCCTTGAGAAACCCGCGTGCAAGGCTTACCTTCGCATGAAGACGAAAGGAGCTTTCATGTTCGGCATTCCCGGCAAATCCCCCGTTACCCTGACGCCCCGCGCCACGGCGCAGATTCTGCGCCTGATGCAGCAGCAGGGCAGCAGCGGTCTACGCATCGGCGTCAAGAAGGGCGGCTGCGCGGGGATGGAATACACGATGGACTACGTCTCCGAGATGGACCCGCATGACGAAGTGGTGGAGCAGGACGGTGCGCGGGTCATGATCGCCCCGATGGCGCAAATGTTCCTGTTCGGCACCGAGATCGACTATGAGGTCGGTCTGCTGGAATCGGGCTTCAAGTTCCGCAACCCGAATGTGGTCGAAGCCTGCGGCTGTGGCGAGTCGATCAAGTTCCGCGAAGACGCGCCCGCGGCTGAATAGGCCCGCTTTACCACTTTGCCCGGCTGCGCTACCCCTTGGCAAAGCCACGGAGGTCTACATGGCGCGCAAGTTCCTTGCCGGTAACTGGAAGATGAACGGAAACCGCGCAGCGCTCGACGAAGTGCGGCGCTTGATCGCCGCTCATCCTGAACCCACCGTCGATTTGGTTCTCTGCCCGCCCGCCACGCTGATCGCTGAGATGGCCGAACTAACGCGCGGCCATGCCCTTCAGATCGGCGCGCAAGATTGTCACTCGGCCGAGAAAGGCGCTCACACCGGTGACATTTCGGCGCCGATCCTTGCAGACGCCGGCGCGCGGCACGTGATCCTTGGTCATTCCGAACGCCGGGCCGATCACAACGAAACCGACTCTCAGATAGCAGGAAAGCTGGCGGCGGCCCAGGCCGCAGGGCTGACTCCGATCCTGTGCATCGGAGAAACCCTGCAGCAGCGCGATCAGGGCCAGACGCTCGATGTCGTGACCGCGCAGCTGAGTGGATCGATTCCCAAGATCACCGACCCGGAACGCATCGTCGTGGCTTACGAACCTGTCTGGGCCATTGGAACCGGCCGCGTTGCCGCACCGGAACAGATCGCGGAAGTGCACGACGCGCTGCGAGAGGCGCTGCACCACCGCTTTGGCCACCGCGCAAAGGACATCCCGCTGCTCTATGGAGGGTCCGTCAATCCGGGGAACGCAGCGGCCATCTTCGCGGTCGACAACGTCGACGGCGCGCTGGTCGGAGGCGCGTCGCTGAAAGCGGGGGATTTCGGGGCGATCCTGGAGGCACTGCAGGCCGCCTGAACCACCCCGAAAGAGCGATCAGAGCGCGTCGATGTCGGCCGCGACGATTGCACCCATCTTTGCCAGCGGGTGCTGAGTCAGCGTTTTCGGCAACTCGGCAAGGATTCTTTCGCGCACCTGCGCCGAAAGATGTTCACGAAGCACGGACAACAGGTTCGGCGGGGCGGCGATCACGACCTTTGCGCCGTTGAGATTCAGCTTGTTGATCCGCTCTGCCAATTCTTCCACGAAGCGCTCCTTGGCTTCGCGGGCAGCGTCCGGCATCTCCATGGCCGACCGCTGGGTATGCCCGGCGCCCGGGTCAGGCATGCGACCGGGACGGTCCGTGACCAGATCCTGATTACGGCCCACCTCCTGCTCGCGCTTGCTGCGCACGACGAGTCTTGGCTCGCCCGCCGTTCCCTCGTTCACGAGGATCATCGCCTTCTCTCCGTCGGCCACAACGACCACGGTACCCTTAGCAAACATCGCCATGCCGTCCTCCGTCAGCTTGGTAGACACCTCGCCGGCGTCTGACGCCGACGTCGAAACCAACAGGCCCGCCCGCGTCGGGCAGGTCGTCATGTAGGCTCAATTCAAAGCCGGGATGCGACGTTTTCCCAGTTCACCAGCTTGTCGAGGAAGTTCTGCAAATACGCCGGGCGCTTGTTGCGGAAGTCGATGTAGTAGCTGTGCTCCCACACATCACAGCCCAGAAGCGCTGTCTGGCCAAAGCACAGTGGGTTCACGCCGTTCTCGGTCTTGGTGACCTTGAGGCCTCCGTCGGTGTCTTTCACCAGCCACGCCCAACCCGAGCCAAACTGGCCGGCGCCTGCCGCGGCAAATTCCTCTTTGAACTTGTCGAGCGATCCGAATGCCTCGGTAATCGCCTTCTCAAGCTCTCCAGGCATCTTCTTGTCGACACCCGGGCCCATCATTTCCCAGAACTGCACGTGGTTCCAGTGCTGGCTTGCGTTGTTGAAGATCCCGTTCTGGGCGACGGAACCGGCCTGATAGGTGCCGCGAATGATGTCTTCGACGCTCTTGCCTTCCCATTCCGTCCCGGCGACCAGCTTGTTGCCATTGTCGACATAGGCCTTGTGGTGAATGTCGTGGTGGTACTCCATCGTCTCGCGCGACATTCCGAGGTCGGCCAGAGCGTCGTGGGAATAGGGAAGATCGGGAAGTTCGAAAGCCATTGCAGGTCCCCTCTGCTGTTTGATTTCTCTTCCCTGCAATAAGGGGGCTGGCGCGGCGAAGGTCAAGGGCGGCTCATGCCTCGTAAAGCCCGATCTCTGTTCCTTGATTGGCGGAAAGCATCAGAAGATCAGAGACATACCGCGCAACGGACCGAAAGCAGATCAGCGTGATTGCGCCTGTCTCGTCGATCCAGAAGGCCGCCGCCACCTGGGCGACACGCGTGCGGCGCAGTTCCCCGGGACCAAGGCAGCCGGGCGAAAGATCCACGGGCGCAAGCTTTGCCAGAACTTCGCGCGCGCGCTTGCCCGAGATACGGAACACCGCCCGCGCGTCCGAGACATCGACCGCCAGATGGTGGGCGCCCGAAAGCCGGTCCTGCAGCGTGCTCAATGCTGACGGCACGTCCGCGTAGGGCAGCAGGATCAGGACCTCATCTGGCGACATCCAGCCCAGGCCCCGTTCCCCGTCCAGCAAGATGCCCCGCTGTTTCGGTATCTTGAGGCCGGTGACCTCCTCCAGCGCGCGGCGCACCTCGCTGGCCTCCAGATCGCCCCGAAAGGCAATCATTCCCTGCGGGCAGATTTCCTCGACCCGCGCGAATCCCTCTGCCGAGGCGCTAGCAAGAACCGGTTCAGACATCTTGCTTCTTCCCCTCGGGATCAAAGAAGATCGGGCTGACGATGCGCGCCTTGACCTCACCGCCGCCGATCTTTGGAAAGGTCACGGTCTCGCCCATGCGATCTGGCCCGCGGCGGATCAGCCCCATGGCAATTCCGCGCCCCAACGTCGGCGAATGGTAGGTAGAAGTCACGCGCCCCTCGGTGTTGCGCTGTCCGTTGCCATTCCGCCCCTCGGCCACGGCATAGGCGCCTTCGGGGATCACCGACCCGTCAAGCGTTTCCAGGCCAACCAGACGCCAGCGGTCAGGGTCGGTCAGGAAGCCGCGTGCCTGTCCCCGCTTGCCCAGGTAGTCGTCCTTCTTCTTCGAAATCGCCCAGCCAAGGCCAAGATCCTGTGGCGTCACCGTCCCGTCGGTCTCATCCCCAATCATGATGAAGCCCTTCTCGGCGCGCATGATGTGCAGTGCCTCGGTGCCATAGGGCATGACGCCGAATTCCTGCCCCGCCTCGACCAGCGATTCCCAGAAAGCGCGCCCCTCGCCTGCCGGGACGGCGACCTCGAAGCTCAATTCCCCCGAGAAGGAGATGCGGAAGATCCGTACCCGGAAGCCCCCCAGCTGGCCCTCCGCCCAGCCCATGAAAGGCAGCGCCTCGCGGCTGATGTCCATGCCGCCAAGCTTCTCCAACAGTTTCCGCGCGTTCGGTCCGACGACTGCGACCTGTGCGAACTGTTCCGTCAGATTGGCGGTGTAGACCTTCCAATCCCACCATTCGCACTGCAGCCAGTCCTCCATCCACGCATGGATGCGGTCGGCGCCACCGCTGGTGGTGTGGCAAAGAAAGCTGTCCTCGGACAGCCGCGCGACGACACCGTCGTCCATCAGAAAGCCGTTTTCGTTGCACATCAGCCCGTAGCGGCACTTTCCGACTGGCAGCGTGCTCATCATGTTGGTGTAGAGCATATCCAGGAGCCGCCCTGCATCCGGCCCCTTCACCATTATCTTTCCCAAGGTAGAGGCGTCGAGCAGACCGAGCCTCTGGCGCGTGTTGTTCACCTCTCGTTGCACGGCCTGCTCGATGCCTTCACCGTCGCGCAGATAGCAGTAGGGCCTGCGCCAGTGGCCCACCGGTTCCCAGTGGGCGCCATGCGCCTCATGCCAGTCGTGCATCGGGGTGCGGCGAAGGGGCTGGAAGACATCGCCACGCGCCTCTCCTGCAAGGGTTCCGATGGTCACGGGGGTGTAGGGCGGTCGAAAGGTCGTGGTGCCCACCTTCGGGATGGCCTGATCCAGCGCATTCGAAAGTATCGCCAAACCGTTTATATTGCTGGTCTTTCCCTGATCCGTGGCCATGCCGAGTGTGGTGTAGCGCTTGGCATGTTCTACGCTTTCATACCCCTCGCGCGCCGCAAGCTGCACGTCGGACACCTTCACGTCGTTCTGATAATCCAGCCACATCTTGGCACGCAGCTTCGCACCCGCGCCTTGCGGCATCATCCAGACGGGCGTCATCGGCGCCTCATCCGCGTTGCCGAGGTCACCGCTGGCCGCACCGACACAGGTCACGAAAGCCTCTCCGTCATGCCCGGTTGGCGGAGACCTGGGGTCAGGCCGGAAAATCGCCTGCGCCTCATCCCAGACAAGCTTCCCGCCGCAGTGCGACCACAGATGCACAACCGGTGACCAGCCACCGGACATGGCGACCGCGTCACAGGCGATCTCCTCCACAACCGTGCCCTCGCCCGCCTGCAGGCAGACAGACACGCCGGTGACACGCTTGCCGCCCTTCACCTTCGCCACGCCCTTGCCTGCTTCCACGCGAATTCCCAGCGCGCGTGCGGCCTCGGGCAGTTGTCCCCCGACATCGGGGCGGGCATCGAGGATCGCGGGCACAGAAAGGCCGGCCTTCACCAGGGCGATGGCGCTGCGATAGGCGTCGTCATTGTTCGTGACGACAACGGTTCTGTCGCCGGGGCTCACCGCCCAGTTGACAATATAGTCGCGCACTGCGCTGGCGAGCATCACGCCGGGCAGATCGTTTCCGGCAAAGGCCAGCGGGCGTTCGATCGCGCCCGTTGCCGCGATGACCTGCGCGGCCCTGATGCGCCACAGACGCTCCCGCACCACGCCGGAAATTCTCTCTGACGCAAGAACATAGCCATGATCGTAGACACCGGTCACGCAGGCATTCAGCCGTATCGTGACGTTCGGCATGGCCGTCAGAGCGGCCACTGCCTCGGCCACCCACTCTGCCGCAGGCATTCCATCGACTTCGGCTCCATCCACCGGCGCACGCCCTCCCCAGTGCCCCGCCTGTTCGAACAGAATGATCCGTTCACCGGCACGCGCCGCGGTCAGGGCGGCTTGCAGCCCGGCGACGCCTCCGCCAGCGATCAGCTTGTCGCAGAAGGCATAGACTTGCTCGTAGCGATCTGCGTCTTGCGCCTTCGGGGCACGACCGAGGCCGGCGGAGCGGCGGATGATGGGTTCGAAGACGTGCTTCCAGAATGGACGCGGATGCATGAAGGTCTTGTAGTAGAAACCGGCAGGCAGGAACCGGGCCATGGACGCATTCACGGCACCGATGTCCCAGTCGAGACTGGGCCAGTGGTTCTGAGAAACAGCCCGCAAACCATTGGAAAGCGGCGTTTGTGTCGCCCTTGCATTAGGCTCGAACGTACCGCCTGAACCAAGGTTGAAGAGCGCGTTCGGCTCTTCGGCGCCGCTGGCGAGGAGGCCACGGGGGCGATGATACTTGAATGACCGGCCGACGAGCATCTGGTCATTGGCAAGCAGCGCCGACGCGAGCGTGTCCCCTACAAAGCCTCGCAAACGCTTTCCATTGAACGAAAATTCAACGGGCTGATCTCGGTCGATCAGGGGGCCGCCGGTGGCGAGACGGGTGCTCATGCGCGGCCCTCCCAACCCGGCCGGCGCGCCTTGATGCGGCCTACGATCTCGGTCGAAGGCTCGGTGCATTGCGCCTTGTAAGTGCCGAAAACTTCCAAGGTTTCGGTGCATCTGGCCGCCAGAAACCACTTGCCGCAGCCATAGGCATGGCGCCAACGCTCGAAATGGACGCCGCGCGGGTTTTCGCGGGCGAACATGTAAGACTCGAATTCTGCGTCCGAAGCGGTTGATCCAGCACGCTTGAGATGCGCCTCTCCGCCCGGCGCGAGTTCAGTTTCCTCGGCCGCGACGCCGCAATAGGGGCAGGTCAGGATCAGCATGTCCAGCCCCCAATTCGGGTTGCAGCGAGCATGTGGCGAGCGAATGGCAAGCGTATCGCACGTGAATGGTACTCCGCCCGCACGCCCTCGTGCGCGGGCCGGGGATCAGCCGCCGTCGGGCAGGTCGATGCGGATCTCGGCGGTATCGCCCTGCCACGGCAAATTGCCGCCCATCGCCAGGATCGCGATAACGGCGACCACGGCCGCGAAGGTGATGCCGAGGATGAATCCCATGCCACTGCTTCCGTTCGGTTCGGCCATGTCACTGTCTCCACTTGCCGTTTTCCGACAAGTGAAACTGTGGTCGCCGTCATCTGGTTCCCCTGCATCAGTGCGCCACCCCAGCCGCCACGCTTTCGTCGATGAACCGCCCCTCGCGGAAGCGGTCGATACCGAAGGCGGCGGCCAGTGGCCCCGGCTCTCCCTTGGCCATCAATTCGGCCATCGCCCAGCCGGAACCGGGGATCGCCTTGAACCCGCCAGTGCCCCAGCCGCAGTTGACGAAGATGCCGCCGACCGGCGTCTTCGAGATCAGCGGAGAGCGGTCGCCCGTCATGTCCACGATCCCGCCCCATTGCCGCAGCATCTTCAGCCGGCTGATCATCGGGAAGGTCTCGACCAAGGCGCGCAGTGTTTCCTCGATGTGGTGGAAGCTGCCGCGCTGGGTGTAGTTGTTGAACCCGTCGGTGCCGCCACCGATCACCATTTCGCCCTTGTCGGACTGGCTCATGTATCCGTGCACGGTGTTGGCCATCACCACGACGTCCATGCAGGGCTTGATCGGCTCTGACACCAGCGCCTGCAGCGCCACGGATTCGATGGGCAGGCGGAACCCGGCCATGCCGGCCAGATGCGAGGAATGGCCTGCCACGACCATCCCAAGCTTCTTCGTGGCGATGTAGCCCTTGGTCGTCTCCACGCCCTCGACCCGGCCATCGGTGACCCGCACCCCGGTGACGGCACAGTTCTGGATCACATCCATCCCCATCGCAGAGCAAGCGCGCGCATAGCCCCAGGCTACCGCATCATGCCGGGCGGTACCACCACGCGGCTGCCAGAGCGCACCGAGAACCGGATAACGCGGCCCCTCTATGTTGAGGATCGGGCACAGTTCCTTAACCCGCTTCGGACCGATCCATTCGGTTTCCACACCCTGCAACATGTTGGCATGCGCGGTGCGCATGTAGCCGCGCACTTCATGGTGGGTTTGCGCCAGCATCATCACCCCTCGCGGGCTGAACATGACGTTCATGTTCAGATCCTGGCTGAGCGTTTCGTACAGGCTGCGGGATTTCTCGTAGATCGCGGCGGAGGGGTCCTGCAGGTAGTTCGAGCGGATGATCGTGGTGTTGCGCCCGGTGTTGCCGCCGCCCAGCCAGCCCTTTTCAAGGATCGCGACGTTTGTGATGCCATGATTCTTGCCAAGATAGTAAGCGGTTGCCAGCCCATGCCCGCCCGCGCCCACGATGATCGCGTCATAGGCAGCCTTTGGCTGCGCCCTTTCCCACGCGCGCTGCCAGCCCATGTGATCTCTCAGCGCCTCGCGCACGATGGCGAACACGGAATATCGCTGCATGCGACCCCAACCCCTTTTTGCGCCCGTATGCACCCCTGCCCCTCGTGCGCCGCACCTGACAGCGGCGTGTCGCGGATATTTGCGACATGCACTGCGACAGTGTGGCACCGACTCACGCTGATGTGGGGTTTTGCCCGGGCCGGACACAGCTTAAGTGTTGCGCCGGACGATGGTAAGGGGATCCAATGACCTTCTGGCTTGCGGCGGGAATTCTGGCGCTGATCGTGACCGGACTGATGCTTCTGGCGTTGCGCAGGGCCGACGCCGAGGGCGCGGCGGTGGATTATGATCTGCGCGTCTACCGCGACCAGTTGAAGGAAGTGGACCGGGATATGGCTCGCGGGGTGATCCCCGCGGACGAGGCCGAACGCCTGCGGACCGAGATATCGCGCCGCATACTGGAGGCCGATCGTGCGTCGGTTCGCCGCGGCAAGGGAGCCGCCGCGCCGCGGCAGGCCACGCTGGCGGTTCTGGCGCTGGTTCTTGCGATCGTGGCGGGAAGCTTCTGGATTTATGTCGAGACCGGCGCGCCATCCTATCCCGACATGCCGTTGCAGGCGCGCATCGCGGCCTCGGAAGAGTTGCGCGCCAGCCGGCCGTCGCAGGCGGAGTTCGAGGCGCAGGCCGGCGAGATGGCCCCGACACGGCAGCCGGATGAGCAATATCTGGCGCTCATCGCCCAGCTGCGCAGTGCGATGGAAGGTCGCCCGGACGACGTAACGGGTCACCGACTGCTGGCCCAGCACGAAGCCGCGCTGGGGAATTTCCGCGCCGCCTACACCGCGCAGGAGCGCGTGGTGGAGCTGCTCGACACCCAGGCGACGGGCGACGAATTCGCCGCGTTGGCTGAGCTGAAGATCCTTGCGGCCGGCGGGGCAATCTCGTCCGAGGCCGAGGCCGCGCTGAGCGAGGCGCTGCGCCGCGATCCGCAGAACGAACTGGCCCGGTTCCTGTCGGGCGACATGATGGCGCAGCTCGGACGCTACGACCTGGCCTTCCGGTTCTGGGCGCCACTTCTGTCGCAGGGCAGTTCGGAAGACCCCTGGTATCCCACCCTGCGCGCGGTGATGCCCGAGATTGCCTGGCGTGCCGGGCAGCACAACTACGAGATGCCGGGCCCGCGCGAGAGTCGCGGACCGACGCTGGAGCAGGTCGAGGCTGCCGAGGAGATGACCGCCGAGGAGCGGACCGAGATGGTCCGCGGCATGGTCGCGGGCCTGTCGGACCGGCTGGCGAACGAGGGCGGCACCGCCGACGACTGGGCGCGTCTCATCCGGGCCTATGGCGTTCTGGGCGATCAGGGTGCTGCCAGCGCGATCTGGACCGAGGCGCAGGTCACCTTTCAGGATCGCCCCGATGAACTGGCGCTCATCCTGACCGCCGCGCGCGACGCAGGCGTCGCCGAGTGAGCGTGTACGACACGCTGGACGATTTCGTCGCCGCACTGCAGCCGACGCGTGCCCTGATGGGCCTCGATCTGGGGGAAAAGACCGTCGGGATCGCGGTCTCGGACCGGATGCTGTCGGTGGCAAGCCCGCTGGAGACCGTGCGGCGGGTGAAATTCACTGCCGATGCCGCACGGGTGCTGGAGATCGCCGAGGCGCGCGAAGTGGGCGGGCTGATCCTTGGCCTGCCACGCAACATGGACGGGTCCGAAGGCCCGCGCTGCCAGTCTACCCGCGCCTTTGCCCGCAATCTCAGCCGGCTGACCGAGCTGCCGATCGGCTTCTGGGACGAGCGGCTGTCGACGGTGGCCGCCGAAAGGGCGCTGCTGGAGGCGGATACGTCACGCAGGCGTCGCGCGCAGGTGATCGACCACGTCGCCGCTGGCTATATTCTGCAAGGTGTGCTTGACAGGCTACGGCATATGCGAGGTGGCGCGTGACGAACGACGTGTGGAAAAGGGACGAGGTGCAGTCACCCTGCGTCAAGGTCTGTGTGCTGCATCCCGAGACGGGATATTGCCTGGGCTGCCTGCGCACGGTGGAGGAAATCAGCCTCTGGACCAAGATGGCGCCCGAGACGCGCAGCGCGATCATGGCCGCCTTACCCAACCGACGGTCGGAAGTTTCACCGCGCCGCCGTGGCGGCCGCGCCGGGCGGGTGAACAGCGACTAGGCGTTCGTGATGCGAGCCAGCGCCATGACCTTGTCATGCGCTGCACCCGAATCAATGCTCTCGGCCGCGAGTTCCGCCCCCTTTCGCAGGTCCGGCACCTTGCCCGCCACGACCAGCGCCGCAGCGGCGTTCAGAACCACAGCATCCCGATAGGCGCCGGACTTGCCGGCCAGAATCCCGCGCAGGGCCGTCGCATTCTCGGCCGGCGTTCCGCCAAGGATATCCTCGAACGGATGCACCGGGAGGCCCGCGTCTTCGGGGTGCACCTCGAACGCGCGGATTGCGCCGTTCTCCAGCGCCACGACCTTGCTGGCGGCCGAGATGGCCAGTTCGTCGGTGCCATCGCCGCCGTGGACGATCCAGGCGACATCCGACCCCAGGGCGGCCAGCGTCTCGGCCATCGGACGGATCAGATCGGGCGAAAACGCCCCCGTCAGTTGCCGCTTCACACCGGCGGGGTTCGTCAGCGGTCCAAGAATGTTGAAGATCGTGCGCGTGCCCAGTTCCTGCCGGGCAGGCATGACATGGCGGATCGCAGGGTGGTGCATCGGCGCCATCATGAAGCCGATCCCGAGTTCGGCCAGTGCGCGCTCCACTACCTCGGGTCCGACCAGGACGTTGATGCCCAACTCGCCCAAGGCATCCGCCGCGCCGGATTTCGAACTGAGGTTCCGATTGCCGTGCTTCGCCACCGGCACGCCCGCCCCCGCGACCACGAAGGCCGCCGCGGTGGAGATGTTGAGCGTCCCCTTGCCGTCGCCGCCAGTGCCGACGATGTCGATCGCGCCCTCCGGCGCGCGCACTGCATGGCATTTCGCGCGCATCACATGGGCCGCGGCGGCGTATTCATCCACCGTCTCGCCGCGCGTGCGCAGCGCCATCAGGAAGCCGCCCATCTGCGCCGGGGTCGCTTGTCCCTCGAAAAGGATCTCGAACGCCGCCTCGGCCTCGGCCCGGCTGAGTGCGCGTTCGCAGGCGGCGGCAATCAGAGGCTTCAACCCGTTGCTCATGCCGGAACCCGCGTCATGTTCAGGAAATTGCGAAGCAGATCGTGGCCGTGCTGGGAGGCGATGGATTCGGGGTGAAACTGCACTCCCTCGATCGGTTTTTCCTTGTGCCTCAAGCCCATGATCGTGCCGTCTTCAAGTTCCGCCGTCACCTCCAGGCAATCCGGCAGGCTCTCGCGTTCGACGATCAGGGAATGATAGCGCGTCGCCTCGAACGGGCTGGGAAGGCCCGCAAAGATACCCGCACCCTTGTGGAAGATGCGCCCCATCTTGCCGTGCACGATCTCGTGGCAGCGCACCACGCGCCCACCGAACGCCTGGCCGATCGTCTGATGCCCCAGACAGACCCCCAGCAGCGGCACGCCCTGTTCTGCGGCGGCCAGCGTCAGCGGCAGGCAGATACCCGCCTGATCGGGATCGCAGGGACCGGGCGACAGCACGATGGCATCGGGACGCATCGCCATCGCCTCCTGCACGTCCAGCGCATCGTTGCGGCGGACCACCACCTCGGCCCCCAGTTCTGCAAGGTAATGCAGCAGGTTGTAGGTAAAGCTGTCGTAATTGTCGATGAGCAGCAGCATGGTCTGATCGTCCCGGCAAAAAGGGGTGAACCCCCTGCGGGGTCAGGCTATAGATGGGCAGAGCCGTGCGGCAGGGTCAAGGGCGCGAGGACGGGCATATCCGATGCTGAAGGGATTTCTGAGCGGTCTGGCGATCTCGGCGCTGGCCTTGGCGGCGTTGTCGCTGGCCGTCCCGCTGACGCCGGATCCGGCTGCGGGCTCGCCCGTGCCCACCCCGGTGCTGGCGCCGGGGTCCAGCCTTCCGCCGGCGCAGACCGGACCGGGAGTTGCGCTCGATAGCCTGCCCGTGGCGCCGCCCTCCCTTCTCCTGTCCTCCCCCCGCCCCACGCTCTTCCCCGAGGCCGCGCCGGGCGGCCCGCCGCCGGCATCAGACCGGACGGCCCCGCATCCGCAGGCGCTGGAGGAGCGCGATCTGGCGGGGCTGCTGCCGGCCGCGACGGGATCTCTGGTCCCCGGACTTGACGCAAAGTCCCCCGCAGCGGTCATGCCCGCGCCATCGATGCCGGCTCGACCGAGCGGGGCAGATCCCACACGCACCGCGCAGAACCCGCCAGCGCCGCCGACGGTTCTGGCCGCATTCCTTGCCCCCCAGCTGCAACTGAGAACCGGCACAGCAATGATCGGCCCCGCACCCTTCACCGTACCCGACGGCTCACCGCAGGCTCCGTCGCTCCTGCCCATTCGGGACCTGCGCAGCGATCGACTGCCGCAGATCGGGGCGCCGCCGCCCGCGGAACCGGAGGTAGTGCGCGACCTTGCGCGGCTGCGCCATGCGATGGCTGTCACCCGGCCATTGGACGAACGACCGATGCTGGGCGTGATTGTCGCCTACCAGGGTGTCCTGCCTGAAATGCCGGCCACGCTGGCCCTGGATCCGCTCCGCGCCGATGCGGCAGACGCATTTCGCGCATGGCGCGACATGGGGCGCGAGATCGCCCTTCTTGCAACCGGCCTGCCACCGAACGCCGAGGCCCGCGACATCGAGGTGACACTGCAAAGCCATCTTCGCAGCCTGCCCGAAGCCGTGGCCTTGATCGACCTGCCCTCGGGCGACATCGCGCGCGACCGGGTGCTGGCAGCGCAGACTGTCGCCATCCTGTCCGAGGATGGTTACGGCCTGGTGACCCAACCCGTCGGCCTGAATGCAGCCGCCCGCATGGCCGAAAGCGCCGGCGTCGCCACGCTGACGGTTATCGAGCGGATTGCCGCAACTGACGATGCCGCCTCCATGCGCCGCGCGCTCGACCGGGTGGCCTTGCGCCCTGCGCAAGACGCAGGCGCGCTGATCTACGTCGAAGGTACGGCAGAGGCGCTGGCGGTCCTTCAGGATTGGGCGACCAATGGCCGGGGCCGCGCGCTCGACCTCGTTCCGCTCTCGCTGCTGCTGAACCGCTAGCAGGGTCCGCACCCGCGCCGGGTGTCAGCCGCTCCCGCGCTGGACGAACAGGCCCGCCTCTTCCGCCGCCCGCATCAGCGCGCGCGACTTGTTCACCGTCTCCTGCCATTCGGCCTCGGGGTCGCTGTCAAAGACGACCCCGCCGCCGGCCTGGATATACAACTTCTCGTCCTTCAGAACCGCTGTGCGCAGGGCGATGCACATGTCCATCTCGCCGTTGGCGGCGAAATAACCGACCGCACCACCGTAAACGCCGCGCTTCTCTGGCTCCAGCTCGTCGATGATCTGCATCGCGCGGACCTTTGGCGCGCCCGAGACCGTGCCCGCCGGAAGCCCCGCCAGGAGGGCCGACAGCGCGTCGTGATCATCGGAAATCTCGCCCACCACGTTCGAGACGATGTGCATCACGTGGCTGTAGCGTTCGATGATGAACTCCTCGGTCGGATGCACTGTCCCGATCTTCGAGACCCGGCCGACGTCGTTGCGCCCCAGGTCCAGCAGCATCAGATGCTCCGCGCGCTCCTTCGGGTCGGCCAGAAGGTCGGCCTCGAGCGCGCGATCCTCCTCTGGCGTGGCGCCGCGTGGGCGGGTTCCTGCGATGGGGCGGATCGTCACCTGGCCGTCGCGCAGCCGCACGAGGATCTCGGGGCTTGCCCCGATCACCTGAAAGCCGCCGAAATTGAAGAAGAACATGAAGGGTGAGGGGTTCGTCCGGCGCAGCGAGCGATACAGCGCGAAGGGCGGAAGCGAGAACGGCACTGTCCAGCGCTGGGCCGGGACGACCTGAAAGATGTCGCCCGCTCGGATGTAGTTCTTGGCGCTTTCCACCGCCGCCAGGTAGCCGGGCTTGGTGAAGTTCGACACCGGCTCTCCCGCCGGCGCCGCGTCGCCCAGACTGCGCTGACCGGCCCCGGCACTGCGTTCCAGATCACGCAGTGCGTCCATCACCCGCTCCGCCGCCTGCGCATAGGCGGCCCTCGCCGACAGGCCAGAGCCGACCCAGGCGGGTGAGACGACCGTGACCTCTCCCTTCACCCCGTCCAGAACTGCCACGACCGAAGGGCGCATCAGCACGGCATCGGGCAGGCCCAGCGGGTCGGGGTTCACGTCCGGCAGATGTTCGACCAGCCGGATCATGTCATAGCCAAGGTATCCGAACAGCCCTGCGGCGATCGCGGGCAGGTCTGCCGGCATCTCGATCCGGCTTTCGGCAATCAGCGCACGCAACGTGTCCAGCGGATGGCCCGGCAGATCCTCCCAGCCCTCGGGGTCAAACCGCGCCTGGCGGTTGATCCGGCTCTGCTTGCCGTGGCACTGCCAGATCAGATCAGGTTTCATGCCGACGACGGAATACCGCCCGCGCACCTCGCCGCCGGTCACGCTTTCCAGCATGAAACTGTCGCGCCGCGCCTCGGACAGCTTCAGCATCAGGCTGACCGGCGTGTCCAGATCGGCGGCAAGCCGGGCATGGACCAACTGGTTTCGGCCCGCGTTCCAGCCGGCTTCGAAGTCGTCGAACGCGGGGGTCAGCGCCATGTCGGCCTCAGCGGAATTGCGCGTGGACGGCGTTGATCGCCGCTTCGTTCAGGCTGATGCCGGCCTCGCGCTGCACCGCGCCTGCGAAAAGCTGAAAGACATCCTGCGCCATCGCCTGCGCCAGATCGGACGAGATGGCGCCGCGCAGCCCGGCCGCGCCAGGCCCGGCGCCATCAATCGAATCGAGTTGCACCAGATGCACCCGGCCGTCGCCCCGGATCACCCGGTGCTCGCCCGGCTCCATCGCGAAGATCTCGACCAGAACCTCGTCCGGCACGCCTTCGACGAAGCCGTCGCGCGGCACGGGGCCGACCACTTGCAAGGGATAGCCGAACGAAGAAAACGCAGCCCCCTCTGACATTTGTGAGATCATCGCATCGGCTTGCTCGCCCAATGCGTCGGCGATTGCTGCGGCCTCCCAGCTCGCGACGACCTCGTCGCGCACCTCGGTCAGTGGGCGGGGCGCGGGGGGCTGGATTTCCTCAAGCCGCAGGGCGGCGATACCGCCGTCTTCCAGCACGATGGTTTCAGGGAAATCACCCGGCGCGACCACTTCTGCCGCGTCGCGGAACCGGGTGTAGCCGGCGATCCCCTCGGTCATTCCCTCGACCCAGGGGATCAGGCCCAGTTCGAGGTCGGTCTCGTTCGCGATCTCCTCCAGCGTGGAGCCGCCGGCAAGTGCATCCTCGACATCGTCATAGAGGTCTCCGATCACCCGGCGCGCGCGGTCCAGCGCAAGTTCATCGCGCAGGTCCGGTATCGCCTCTTCAAAGGGCGTCTCGCGGGCGGCCAGAAGCGCATTGACGCGAAACACCGCAGGGCCGAGCGAGGTCTGCACCGGTCCGGCGATGCCCGGTTCTTCAAGCGCAAAAACCATCTCGCCTGCTGCACCGAGTTGGGATTCTGTCACATCGCCCAGATCCACATCCTGCGGGTCCAGATCGCGTTCGGCGATCAACGCATCGAACGCGGACTCGTCCGCGCGCATCCGCTCGGCCGCGGCCTCTGCCTCGTCCGTGGTCGCAAAGACCAGCCGCTCCACCAGCCGGCGCTCGGGCTGGCGGAACTCGCTGCTGCGGCGCTCATAGGCCTCGCGCAGCGCGACCTCATCCACCTCGACCGTGTCCAGCAACATGTCGGGCGTCAGCCAGACATAGGTGATGACCTTGGTTTCGGGCTGCGTGTAGCGGTCGATGTTCGCGTCGTAGAAGGCCTGCAATTCGTCGTCGGTCGGCTCCGACAGCGGCTCCTCAAGATCGCTACGGGTCAGGGCCAGATGGGTGAACGACCGGCGTTCCGTCGCCCAGTCATAGACTGCCTGGGTCAACGCCTCGGGCGCGGTGACGGCGCCGATGACGGCGCCCTGCAGGATCGTGCGGGCGGTATCGAACCTCACCTGTTCCTCGAACTCGCGCTCGCTCAGCCCGGCCTGCTCCAGGGTGAACCGATAGCCCTCGCGGTCGAAACTGCCATCAAGGCCGTTGAACGCAGGCACCGCCAGGATTTCTTCACCGACGATATCGTCGCCGACCGACAGGCCAAGACGCATCGTCTCGTTGTCGAGCGCAGCCATGGTCACGAGTTGGGACCGCACGTTGCGGTCGATGCCCAGCGTGAGCGCCTGGTTCACGCCCACGGGTTCGCCGACCTGGGCCTCATAGGCCCGAACCTCCTGCTGCAGCGCGCGCGCGTATTCGGATGTCGTGATCTCGCGGTCGCCCACCTTGCCGATCGTCCGCACGCTGCCGCCGAAGCCGCCGACGCCGAAACCCGCCAGACCCACGATCAGAAGACCGAGGATGATCCAGACGAAGATATTGGCGCCCTTGCCCTTTGCACCCTTGGCCATGTGGTCCCCTTGGCTTTCTGGTTCGCGCATCAATAGGCGGAGGGGCCGACCGGGGCAAGCGCCCCGCGTTCACAACCCCATTGTCAGAGCCGGTAGATCGCGGAGAATTTCGTCTCGAGGTAGTCGAGAAGCGGCCCCTCCGACGGCTCGCCCCCGATGGCCCGCACGATGGTGTCGCGCGGCAGATGCAGGCTGCCGTGCCGCTGCACCTTTGCGCGCAGCCACGCCGTCGCGGGCGACGGATCCCCCTTGGAGAGGTGGGCGTCCAGATCCGGCACGTCGGCACGAAGTGCGGCATGCAGGCAGCCCGCATAGACATTGCCCAGGCTGTAGGTCGGGAAGTAGCCGAACAGCCCGATGGCCCAGTGCACATCCTGCAGAAGCCCGTTCGAGGGCATGTCGACCGCGACGCCGAAATCGGACAGGAACCGCGCATTCCAGGCCTGTTCCAGGTCAGCCACTTCCAACGCGCCGCCGATCAGCGCCCGTTCCAGATCGAACCGCATCAGGATGTGCAGGTTGTATTGCACCTCGTCAGCCTCGGTCCGGATGAAGCCGGGGGTGACGCGATTGATGGTGCCGTAGAAGCTATCCGCATCGTCGATCCCGAGGCCGCCAAAGGTCTCGCGCATCCGGCCGAACAGCCAGCCGGTGAAGGCGCGGCTGCGGCCCAACTGGTTCTCGTAGATCCGGCTCTGGCTTTCGTGCACGCCCATCGAGGCCCCCTGCCCGATGGCCGTCAGCCCAAAGGCCGGATCGATGCCCTGCTCATAGCTGGCGTGGCCGACCTCGTGGATCGTGGAATAGAAGCAATTCAGCGGATCGGCGGGATCGACCCGCGTGGTGATCCGCACGTCCGCGCCAGAACCGGAGCTGAACGGATGCACGGCCAGGTCCAGCCGCCCGCGGTCGAAATCGTAGCCGAAGGCGCGGGCGAGCTCGCGCGATACCGCCAGCTGGCCCTCGGCAGGAAAGCTACCGCTCAGTGCCCTTGGCCGCGGCGCGGCCATCACCCGGTCGCGCAGCGCCACCAGTCGCGGGCGCAACCTGTCGAACATCGCCGCGATCTCGGCCCCCGTCGCGCCCGGTTCGTAGTCGTTCAGAAGGGCATCATAGAGATTCCCGTCCCCAGCCAGGGCCGCTGCCTCCTCGCGGCGTAGGCGCAGCACCTCGGTCAGGCTGGGCAGGAACGATGCCACGTCCTCGGTCTGACGCGCCTTTGCCCAGACCCCCTGCGAGAGGCTGGTGACACGCGCGATCTCGGATGCCAGCCGCGCCGGCACCTTGACCGTGCGGTGATAGATGCGGGCGATCTCGCGCAGTTGTGCGGCGCCTGCCTCGTCCGGCGCCTCGGCTGCCTCCAGCCACTCGCCCACCCGCGGGTCGGTGCGGCGCGCGTGTAGCACGCCCTCCAGCGCCGCCATTTCCTCGGACCGCTGCGCGCTGGCGCCGCGCGGCATCATGGTTTCCTGATCCCAGCCCAACCGGCCAGCGACCTGCGCCAGCGCCACGGTTTCGCGGGTGTAGGCGATCAGCTCTTCATAGGCGCGCATCAATGGCCCCTGAGTTGCGTGGCCGGCGGGAACAGCGACAGATGCCGCGCCCGCACGATCAGCACCCACAGCACCACGGCGGTGAACTGATGCAGGATCGCCAGTTGCCACGGTGCGCCGTGGATCACGGTGACCACCCCCAGCACCGCTTGGAACACCATCGCGGCCAGAACAGCGTGGAACGCACCCCGGGTCGCGCGATGAGGGCTCTTGCGGCCGCGCAGCCAGACGACGACGGCGAAGACCAGCAGAAGATACCCCGCCATCCGGTGCATGAACTGCACCAGCGCCGGGTTCTCGAAGAAGTTGCGCCACAGCGGTGTCAGATCAAAGCTCTCGGGCGGGAAAAAGACGCCGTGCATCAAGGGCCAGTCGATGTAGCTGCGCCCGGCGTCGATCCCGGCCACCAGCGCGCCCAGCAAAATCTGGAGAAAGGCGAAGTGCATCAGCCCGGTGGAGAGGGAAAAGAGCTTCACCTCCTTCGAGCGCCGGGCCTGCAGAAGCGCCGTCTCGCTCCGCCCAAGGCGGAACACATACCACGCGATGAAGCCCAGAATCACGAAGGCCAGCCCAAGATGCGTCGCCAGACGGTACGAGGCGACGCGCACCATCTCTCCGCTCAGGCCGCTGGCGACCATCCACCAGCCTATCGCCCCCTGCGCGCCGCCCAACGCGCCCAGAAGCAGCAGCCGCCCGGTCCAGACGGCGGGGATCTTCTTCGCCAGCCAGAAGAACAGGAACCCCAGCCCCCAGACCAGACCGATGACGCGGCCAAGCTGGCGGTGGCCCCATTCCCACCAATAGATCACCTTGAACTCGGACAGCGTCATGCCCTGGTTGATCAGTTCATACTGCGGGATCTGCCGATACAGATCGAACTCGGCCTGCCATTCGGCTTCGGACAGCGGCGGGATCGACCCGGTGACCGGGCGCCATTCGGTGATCGACAGGCCGGAGTCGGTGAGCCTCGTCAGACCGCCGACGGCGATCATCACGACCACGAGCGCGAACAGCACCATCAGCCAGACACGGATCGCCCCGCGCGCGCCTGACCGGCCACGGTCGATCATTCCGCCCTGCGGCGCGGTCTGGCGTGGGCGGGCGCCCACCTCTTCAAACAGCTTGCGGTCTTTGGCCATGCCGGTCTCCTGTCGCGCGGCGGACCCTAGGGCCGGGCCGTCGTGGCTTCAAGATCTGCCGTCGCGCCCCCGGGCCATCTGCCGCAGGATCCCGTGCAGCGTCTGCACATCGGCCCGCGTCAGCGGCAGACGGGTCAGCATGTTGCGCAGATTGAGCCGCATGTTCGGCGCCTTTTCCGGGGGGAAGAAAAAGTTGACAGCTGTCAACTTCGACAAGAATTGGTTAAAAAGTGCGTCGATGTCGGCCACGCTGGCAAGGTCGGCACCGGCAAGCTCCAGCACCTCGGGCGCGACCTCGACAGTCTGCCGCTGCCACTCGTAGGCGGTCAGCAGCACGCATTGCGCCAGATTGAGCGAGGGGAAATCCGGGTTCACCGGCACGCTGACGATGGCATTGGCGCGCACGATATCCTCGTTCTCCAACCCCGCCCGTTCGGGGCCGAACATCACCGCGACCCGCCTGCCCTGCCCGATCAATGCGCGCGCATGCTCCATGGCGCGTTCGGGCGTCATCACGGGCCGGGTCAGGCCACGGGGTCGCGCGGTGGTGGCAAAGACGTAGTCGCAATCGGCAATGGCCGCGCCAAGGTCGTCGAACCTCCCCGCATGATCCAGCACCCGTCCCGCCCCGCTGGCCATCGCCACCGCCTTGGGGTTCGGCCAGCCGTCGCGTGGGGCAACGACACGCATCCGCCCCACGCCAAAGTTCCACATCGCGCGCGCTGCCGCGCCGATGTTTTCGCCCATCTGCGGGCGGACCAGTACCATCACTGGCCCCTCGCCCGGCTCGAACACGGTCATTCCAGCATCCCCGATCAGGTCACACGGGCACGGGTGCGGTACTCTGGCCGGTCCCAGGCGCGGGCTTCCATCACCTCGGCCAGGACATCAACTGCCCGCGCGACGTCCTCGGGCGAGATATAGAGCGGGGTGAACCCGAACCGCAGGATGTCGGGGGCGCGGAAGTCGCCGATCACACCGCGCGCGATCAGCGCCTGCATGATCGCATACCCCTCCGGATGGCGAAAACTCACCTGGCTGCCCCGAACCGCAGCGTCGCGCGGCGAGGCTAAAGTCAGGCCGGGGCAGCGCGTTTCCACCCCCGCGATGAAGGCTTCCGACAGTTCGATCGATCGCGTGCGGACATCGGCCATCTCGACGCCGTCCCAGGCGTCCATCGCGGCTTCGAGAGCGGCCAGTTGCAGGATCGGCGGCGTGCCCACGCGCATCCGCTCCACCCCTCGACCGGGGCGATAGTCGAGGTCGAAGGCAAACGGCGCCTCATGCCCCAGCCAGCCCGAGAGCGCCGGGCGCGCAGCCTCGGCATGGCGCGGGGCGACGTAGATGAAAGCGGGGCCGCCGGGCCCGGAATTGAGATACTTGTAGGTGCAGCCGACGGCGAAGTCCGCCTGCGCGCCCTCCAGATCGACCGGGATCGCACCTGCGGAATGGGCCAGATCCCAAACCGCGATGGCCCCGGCCGCATGCGCCCGCGCCGTCAGGTCCGCCATGTCGTGCAATCTGCCGGTGCGATAGTCCACCTCGGTCAGCATGAGCACGGCGACGGTCTCGTCGATGGCATCCGCCACGTCCTCGGGGGCGACGGTGCGGAGGGCGTAGCCATGGCCCAGTGTCCGGCACAGGCCATCGGCGATATAAAGGTCCGAGGGGAAATTGCCGGTGTCCGACAGGATCACCCGCCGATCCGGCACCATCTCCAGCGCCGATGCGAGCGCCTGATAGACCTTCACCGAGAGCGTGTCGCCCATCACCACACAGCCTGGCTCTGCCCCGATCAGGCGGGCGATCCGGTCACCTATGCGCGTGGGCATTTCCATCCAGCCCGCGCGGTTCCAACCGGTGATGAGCATCTCGCCCCATTCCTCGGTGACGCAGCGTGCGACGCGGTCCGCGGCCGCCCTTGGCAACGGGCCGAGCGAGTTGCCGTCCAGGTAGATCACCCCCTCAGGCAGATGAAACATGGCGCGGGTGGCGGCGAAATCGGTCATTGCAGTCCCCTTTGCCCCCAATTGCCCGTGAGAGAGGTTCCGGTCAAGCAAAACGCCCCGGCGATGCCGGGGCGCTTCGTCAATTCAAAAACGGGTCTACTGCCGGGCTTCAACCTCGGTGTAATCGCGCTGCGGCGCACCGGTGTAGAGTTGCCGAGGCCGACCGATCTTCTGCGTCGGATCGGCGATCATCTCCTTCCACTGGCTGATCCAGCCAACGGTGCGGCTGACCGCAAAGATCGGCGTGAACATCGAGGTCGGGAAGCCCATCGCATCGAGGATGATGCCCGAGTAGAAATCGACGTTCGGGTAGAGCTTCTTCTCGACGAAATACTCGTCCTCCAGCGCGATCCGCTCCAGTTCGACGGCCACTTTCAGGGTCTCGTTGTTCTCGATCCCCAACAGGCCCAGAACTTCGTCGGCAGACTCCTTCATGACCTTCGCGCGCGGGTCGAAATTCTTGTAAACCCGGTGACCAAAGCCCATCAGGCGGAACGGATCATCCTTGTCCTTGGCCCGCTTGATGTACTCGGGGATCCTGTCGACCGTCCCGATCTCGCGCAGCATTTCCAGACAGGCCTGGTTCGCCCCGCCATGCGCCGGTCCCCACAGGCAGGCGATACCCGCGGCGATGCAGGCAAAGGGGTTCGCGCCCGAAGAGCCTGCCAGCCGCACCGTCGAGGTGGACGCGTTCTGCTCGTGATCTGCGTGCAGCATCATGATGCGGTCCATCGCCTTCGCCAGGATCGGGCTGACGATGTATTCCTCGGCCGGCACCGAGAAGCACATGTGCAGGAAGTTCGACGCGTAATCGAGGCTGTTCTTCGGATAGACGAAGGGCTGGCCGATCGAATACTTGTAGGCCATCGCGGCGATGGTCGGCACCTTGGCGATCATCCGGATCGCGGCGACCTCGCGCTGCCAGGGGTCGTTGATGTCGGTCGAGTCGTGATAGAACGCGCTCATCGCGCCCATGACACCGACCAGAGTGGCCATCGGGTGGCTGTCACGACGGAAGCCGCGGAAGAAATAGTGCATCTGCTCGTGCACCATCGTGTGACGCGTCACGCGCGTCTCGAAATCTTCAAGCTGCGCCGCGGTCGGAAGCTCGCCGTAGAGCAGAAGATAGCAGACCTCCAGGAAATGCGATTTCTCGGCCAGCTGGTCGATCGGGTAGCCACGATAAAGAAGCTCACCCTTGTCGCCGTCGATGTAAGTGATCGCCGACTCGCACGACGCGGTCGAGGTGAAGCCGGGATCGTAGGTGAAGACATCAGCCTCGGCGTAGAGCTTGCGGATATCGACAACCTCGGGCCCGAGTGTCGGGGTATGCATCGGCAGGTCGAAGTCCTTGCCATCGAAGCTGAGTGTCGCCCGGCGGTTCTTTTCTGGCATCGTCAGTCCCTCTCCTGAATGCCGGGCGGCAGTGCCGCGCCGGGTTCGTGTCCGGGGCCGGAGCAGGCGCTTGCGCCTGTCAGGCCGTCGCCTCGCTCAGCCGGGCGACGGTTTCGTCGCGGCCAAGCACCAGCATCATGTCGAAGACGCTGGGAGAAACAGTGCGGCCTGCAAGGGCTGCTCGCAAGGGGGCGGCCAGCTTGCCCAGCCCCAGCCCGTGCGCCGCGGCCACCTCGGCCACAACCCCCTCCAGCGTATCGCGCGACCAGCTAGCAGTTTGCAGGCGCGGCGTCAATTCTCGCAGTATACTACGGGATACATCATCGAGGGATGCCGCCGCCCTTTCATCCAGCGAAATCGGGCTGTCGATCAGAACGAAGTGCGCTTTTTCAATCAGTTGCGGAAAAGTCCGCGCGCGATCCTTCAGGCAGTACATCGCCCGCGACAGGCCGTCGCGCTGCCTTGGCGTCAGGGCGGGTTCGCCCGTCGCGGCCAGAAATTCCTCCAGTTCATGCAGCAACGCAGCATCGTCGGCGGCAGCGATGTGCTGACCGCAGATATTTTCGAGTTTCTTGAAGTCGAGCCGCGCCGGGGCGCGATTGATTCCCGACAGATCGAACCACTCCCGCGCTTGCTCGTCAGTGAAGAACTCGTCGTCGCCGTGGCTCCACCCCAGCCGCGCCAGATAATTGCGCAGGCCGGCCGCAGGGTAGCCCATGGCCTGGTATTCCTCCAGTCCGACCGCACCGTGGCGTTTGCTCAGCTTCTTGCCGTCGGGGCCATGGATCAGGGGAATATGCGCCCAGACCGGCACCTCCCAGCCCATCGCGTCATAGACCATCTGCTGGCGCGCGGCGTTGTTCAGGTGGTCGTCGCCCCGGATCACATGGGTCACGCCCATGTCGTGATCGTCCACCACCACCGCCAGCATGTAGGTCGGCGTTCCATCCGAGCGCAGCACCACCATGTCATCCAATTGGTCGTTGCCCACCCGGACCCGTCCCTGCACCGCGTCCTGCACCACAGTCTCGCCAGTGCGCGGCGCCTTCATTCGGATCGCGAACGGCGCGTCGGGGTGGCTTGACGGGTCGGCATCGCGCCAGGGGCTTTGATACAGCGTGCTGCGCCCCTCCGCCCGTGCCGCTTCGCGGAAGGCCTCGAGCTCGTCGGGGGTGGCGAAGCACTTGTAGGCCGCATCGCGGGCGAGCATCTCGCGCGCCACTTCGGCGTGGCGCTCGCGCCGGTCGAACTGGCTGACCGCCTCGCCGTCCCAATCGAGGCCCAGCCAGAGCAGCCCCCGCAAAATCGCTTCGGTCGCCTCGGGGGTCGAGCGTTCGCGGTCCGTATCCTCGATCCGGAGCAGGAACTGACCGCCCCGCCCGCGGGCGTAGAGCCAGTTGAACAGCGCCGTCCGCGCGCCGCCGATGTGCAGATACCCCGTCGGAGAGGGCGCGAAACGGGTGACGACGGGGCGGGACATCTGCGGGAGAAACCTTTGCGTTAACCATTCGGAAACCATACCGCCTCTAAGCAGGGGTCATGGTGCAGCCCATCTAGGGCAAACCCGGCGGGGGTGACAAGGGTGCGGCGATGATACGGGCGCGGCTGTCCGGTGCTGTCGCCGCGGCGTCTCCGGGCGGCGCGGCACTGGCGAATCCTTCTGTCACCCCGCCGGGACTTTTTCGCCGCCTTTTCCCGTGTCATGGGCCGCTGACGGCCCTTTCGGTGGCGCATGGCCATCTTTTTCCCTTTGTTCCGGTCTTCTTCGCGGGCGGCATCGGCGGATACTTCCTCCTGACGGCCGAACCCACGCCGCTCCACTGGGCAGTGACCATAGGTGTGAAGCTGTTGTCGGCCGGGGCCTGGCTGCGCGGGCCAGTGCTTCTGCGTCCGCTAGCCTGCGCCCTGATGCTGCTGATGGCAGGGGCGATCGTTGCGGGTCTGCGTTCGCATCAAGTCGCGGCGCCGGTGCTGGGCTGGCGCTATTATGGCCCGATCGAAGGCAGGATCGTCGGCATCGACAAGTCGCTGTCGGATCAGCTGCGCCTGACGCTGGACCGTGTGGTGCTGCGCGACATTTCCCCGGCACGCACGCCCGAACGGGTGCGCGTCTCGCTTCATGACGCGCAGGGATACCTTGATCCGCAACCTGGCCTGACGGTCATTCTGACCGGGCACCTGTCCCCACCCGAAGGACCTGTGGAACCGGGTGCCTTCGATTTCCGCCGCATGGCCTGGTTCGACCGACTCGGCGCGGTCGGCTATACCCGCACCCCCGCGCTGGTACTGGCCCCCCCGGCCCGCGACGGCCTCGGCATGGCGATCTTCCGGTTGCGCATGGCGATTTCGGCCCATGTCCGCGCCGCGATCCCCGGAGAGCCGGGCGGCTTCGTCGCCGCGATCCTGACAGGCGACAGGTCCGGCATCGCGCGCGAGACGACAGATGCGCTGCGCGGGTCGAACCTTGCGCATCTGCTGGCGATCTCGGGGTTGCACATGGGGCTTCTGACGGGCTTCGTCTTTGCCGCGCTCCGCTACGGCATCGCGCTCATCCCGCCTGTCGCGCTGCGGCTGCCGTCGAAGAAACTGGCGGCCGTCGTCGCGCTGGCCGCCGGGGCCTTCTACCTTGCGCTGTCGGGCGGCAACGTTGCCACGGAACGCGCCTTCGTCATGGTGGCGGTCATGCTGGTCGCGGTGCTGGCCGATCGACGGGCGATCTCGCTCCGTTCGGTCGCGATCGCGGCGATGATCGTGCTGACGCTGCGACCCGAGGCGCTGACCGAACCCGGCTTCCAGATGTCGTTCGCCGCTACCACTGCGCTGGTCGCAGTATTCCGACTGGCACGCGACCGGCCTGAGGTGCGACGACGCCTGCCCCGCTGGTCGCATGGGGCGGTGTCGCTGGTGGTGGCCTCGACCGTGGCGGGCCTTGCCACCGCGCCGGTGGCGGCGGCGCATTTCAACCGGATCGCGGATTACGGGCTGCTTGCGAACCTGCTGGCGATGCCGGTGATGGGGACGCTGGTGATGCCCTCTGCGGTGCTGGCGGGCGTGCTTGCCCCCTTTGGCCTGTCTGGTTGGGGGCTGGCGCTGATGGAACAGGGCACGCGCTGGATCCTCTGGGTCGCGCACTGGGTCGCGGGGATGGACGGCGCGGTGCGCAGCGTGGTGCAGCCGCGCCCCTGGGCGCTGCCGGTTCTGGCGCTGGGGTCATTGTGGCTGATGCTTTGGCCCGGGCGGGCGCGTCTGGCGGGGCTGCTGCCGATGGCGGTGGCGCTGGCGGTCTGGTCCGCGCCACGCCCGCCGATCCTGATCGCCCCATCGGGATCGCTCGTCGGCGTGCTGAACGACGGCGCGCGCACGCTGTCGAAGCCGCGGGGGGCGGGATTCGCGGCCCGCCTGTGGCTGGAACAGGATGGAACCGACCGAACGCAGGTCGACGCACATGCGGACGGCAGCTGGCAGTCCGAGGGCACCGCCCACCTGCGCGACGGCGCACCCTGGCCGGTTGCGCATCTGGCTGGTCTGAATGCCCGCAACCTGCTGGCAAATCACTGCAGGCCGGGGATCCTGATGGTCATTGAATCAACCGATGCCGTCGCGCAGACCGCCACAGGCGCCGCGGACGGACCGGTACCGCAAGGGCCCGGCGGCTGCTGGCTTGTCGATGGCGCGGCGCTTGCAGGCCGCGGCGCGGCGGTCTGGGCGGCAGATGGTCTGCCGGTGCTTCGACTCGCAGGCGGCAGTCCCGGTTCACGGCCTTGGATCGGCCCCGACAAACGGCGGCGCAGCGACTGACCCGGCCTTGTGACGCCCCCGCCGCTTCGCTATCAGGGCGAAAACCGGAGCCGCCCATGCCCCCCGCCGAGACCCCCCGCGAGACGCCGCAGATCTACCTGATCACTCCGCCCGACCTGACAGTCGAGGATTTTCCCGATCAACTCGCCCGGGTGCTGGATGGCGCGCCCATCGCCTGCCTGCGCCTGTCGCTGGCCACGAAGGACGAGGATCGCGTCGCCCGCGCGGCGGAAGCGCTGCGCGAGGTGGCGCACGCCCGCGACGTGCCGCTGGTCATCGAGACGCATCTGCGGCTGGTCGAGCGGCTTGGCCTTGACGGCGTGCACCTGACCGATGCCGCGCGCACCGTGCGCTATGCGCGCAAGGAACTGGGCGCCGAGGCCATCGTCGGCACCTTCTGCGGCAACTCGCGTCACGAGGGGCTGGCGGCGGGCGAGGCTGGTGCTGACTACGTGGCCTTTGGCCCGGTGGGCGCCAGCGCGCTCGGCACCGGCGCGCAGACCGATGACGAGTTGTTCGCCTGGTGGTCCGAAGTGATCGAGATCCCCGTGGTGGCCGAGGGCGCGCTGACCCGCGCGGATGTCGACCGCCTGGCCCCGCTGACCGACTTCTTCGCCTTCGGCGAGGAGATCTGGCGTGCGGAAGACCCGCTGGCCGCGTTACGCGACTTGGCTGCGCCGCTGCTCTAGCCCCTGCCGCACGGCGGCCTCGCAATGGGCCGCCAGCGCCTTTCGGTCGGGGAAATCCGACACCGGCACAGGCGTGTGAAACACCACCTCGGCGGTACCCTGGCGCGGGGCCGCCAGAAGCTTCAGCAGATGGCCGCCAAACTCCATGTCGCCCCACCAGCCATAGAACCGCGGGTCCTGCCCAGGTGGCGCGTGGTAGATGACCGAGACCGGCTGGACATGCAGGATTTCCTGCAGACCGTGCGTGAAGAACGCCGCGAAAAGCGTTGACTTGAAGGGCAGAACCTGCTGACCGTCGGTACTCGTCCCCTCGGGAAAGAACAGCAGCCGATGACCCGCGCGCAACCGCGCCTCGAACACCAGCCGCTGCAACTGCGCTTCGCGCCCGTGGCGGTTGATGAACACCGTTCCCGTGGCGCGCGCCAGCCAGCCGATGCCCGGCCAGTCCGCAACCTCGGATTTCGAGACGAAGTAGATGCGGTCGCAGGCGTTCAGCGTGAAGATGTCCAGCCACGAGGCATGATTGGCGACCAGCGCCCCCTTTTGCTGCATCGGCCGCCCCGTCACCCGATGCCGGATCCCCAGGATGACAAAGGCCGCGCGGCAGACGAACCTGGTGATCCAGGGCGTGACCGGGCGGCGCAGCCCGCAGAGCGGCCGTTCCACCAGCCGCACCAGCAGCAGAACGATCAATCCGCCATAGGTCACGACCGCCAGTGCCAGCCCCCGCAGCACCGCGCGCACCCACCCCAGCGGGCCGATCCGGGGCTGGGCGGGTACATCGTCCGACCGCCAGGTTGCGCTCACGCGCGCACACCCTGCTTGCGGGTGTAGAAGCCGCGATGGCGGTCCGACATCGCCACCGTATCCATCAGCAGGCAGACATCCGTGGTGTTGAAGGCACGATCGATGAACGCCCCCTCGCCCACATACCCGCCCAGCCGGATGTAGGCCTTGATCAGCGCCGGCGTCAGCCGCATCGCTTCGCGGCGGTCGATCTGGTCAGGCGGCAGCAGGTCCATCGTCTGGAAATACTCCTCCCGCACCCGCACCCGCAGGGCGGGCGGGGCCAGATGGTTGTGGTGCAGATAGGCCAGCGGCTGGCGCAGCGCCTCGATATCGGTGCCGTGGAAGCTGGCCACCCCGAACAGTACCTCGATCCCGCGGCTCAGCACATACTCGGCCAGACCGTTCCACAGATGATACATCGCCGACCCGCCCCGATAGTCGCGGTGCACGCAGGACCGCCCCAGCTCCACCAGCCGCCGGCCCGAGGCTTTCAGCGGGGCAAGATCGTATTCGGTTTCGGAATAGTAGCGCCCCAGCACCGCCGCACGGTCATCCGGCAACAGCCGGTAAACGCCCACGACATGCTCCAGCTTCTCCGCATCGCGCCGCGTGTCCACCAAAATCAGATGGTCGTAATGCGGGTCGAACTCGTCCCGCTCCAGCCGGTTCTCGTGATCGACCAGCGGCCCGTCGCCGCCCAACTCGGCCACGAACACCTCGTAGCGCAGGCGCTGCGCCGCCAGCAGGTCCCGCTGCTCATGGGCGAGGCGCAACACGAAATTTGGGTCGTCGGCGATCATCGCTCTCGTCGGCTCTCGGCCTGTGGCACGGGGCGTTGGCGCCCGTTTAGGGGCAGCGGCCCGGCATTGCAACCGAAACAGACCCGGCGGCGATCCGCTGACTTGGCGCCACGCGGCACAACCCCCGATTGTATTATGGGTGGCAGGCCCGCGCCGACTGTGGCATCATTCCTCCAGAACGGGGATCAGGTCGATCCAGCTGGTGTCAATGACGACCTTGCCCCGATGCTCGAAATTGACGGTGATGCGCCCGTTGATGTTGGATTGTACCTGCCCCAGGCCCCACTCCGGACAGGTCGGGTGGCGCACCAGAACCCCAGGCCCAAGCAAGGCATTCAGACCACCCATGTTCCCCACTCCTCTGATCCGCAGACCCGCCGCATGACCGAAAGCCCCGTCGATCCGATCCGCCTCTCCGCCCTCGTCGCGTCGCGCCTCTGTCATGACCTGATTAGCCCGATCGGGGCAATTGGCAATGGGCTGGAGCTGCTGGACATGGCGGGGCCCGAGCCCGAGGTCGAACGCGGCCTGATCGGTGACGCGGTGGCGCAGGCCAACGCGCGCCTGCGATTCTTCCGCATTTCCTTTGGTATGGCCGACAGCACCCACCGGCTGGGCCCGGCCGAAGTCTCGGGCGTACTGCGCGACGTCACCCGCACTGGCCGGGTGCTGATCGACTGGCAGGTTCCGGTCGACCTGCCCCGCGCCGAGGTCCGGCGCGCCTTCCTGCTGATCCAGTGCGTCGAGACCGCGCTGGCCTATGGCGGGGCGATGACCGTCACCCGCCCAAACGGCCACTGGCTGATCGAGGCAGAGGGCAAGCGGCTGCGCGACGAGCCCGACCTGTGGTCCGCCCTGACCGATGGCCCCGCTGCCCTGCCCGATCCCCTGTCGCCCGCGAACGTGCATTTCGCGCTTCTCGCGCTCGACCTTGACCGGGATGGCCGACGCGCCAAAGTCGATCTGAACGAGGGCCGGCTGACCGCCCGGATCTGAGCCCCCCTCTGGCCGCTTTTCATTTCCCCACGGGCGCGTTACCTCTGATCTCTCAGGGAGACGCCGATGACCACAATCCTCGACAAGATCAAGGCCTACAAGCTCGACGAGGTCGCTGCCGGCAAGGAGAAGACCCCCCTGCCCGACATGGAGGCCGCCGCGCGCGATGCCCCGGCCCCGCGCGGATTCGCCAAGGCCCTGATCGAGGCCGCGGGCCACGGCTACGGCCTGATCGCCGAGATCAAGAAGGCCAGCCCCTCGCGCGGTCTGATCCGCGCCGACTTCGATCCGCCCACGCTCGCCCATGCCTACGAGGACGGCGGCGCCACCTGCCTGTCGGTCCTGACCGACGGTCCCTCGTTCCAGGGCGACGACGCTTTCCTCGCCGCCGCGCGCGGGGCCACGAAGCTGCCGGTGCTGCGCAAGGATTTCCTGTATGACCCCTGGCAGGTGGTGCAATCGCGCGCCCTGCAGGCCGACTGCATCCTGATCATCATGGCCAGCGTTTCGGACGCGCAGGCCGCCGAACTGGAAGCCACCGCCCGCGACTGGAAGATGGACGTGCTGGTCGAGGTGCATGACGAGGGGGAGCTGGAGCGCGCGGGCAAGCTCTCGTCGCCGCTGATCGGCATCAACAACCGCAACCTGCACACGTTCGAGGTTGACCTCGGCACCACCCGCCGCTTGGCCCGCATCGTGCCCGCCGACCGCACCATCGTGGCCGAAAGTGGCCTGCACACGCCCGAGGATCTGGCCGACCTCGCCCGCTTCGGCGCGCGCTGTTTCCTGATCGGCGAAAGCCTGATGCGGGCCGATGACGTCGCCGCCGCGACCCGTGCGATCCTCGCCAATCCGCTGACCTCCACCGGGGGGATGTGATGGCGCTGTCCCATTTCGACGAGGCCGGACGCGCCCACATGGTCGACGTGACCGACAAGGACGTGACCACCCGCACCGCCGTCGCCACCGGCGCGGTGCTGATGAAGCCCGAAACCCTGGCCCTGATCACCGACGGGCGCGCCGAAAAGGGCGACGTTCTGGGCGTGGCGCGGCTTGCCGGCATCATGGGCGCCAAGCGCACCGCCGACCTGATCCCGCTCTGCCACCCGCTGCCGCTGTCCAAGGTCGCGCTGGAGCTGGAGCCCGACGCGGGCCTCCCCGGCATCCGCGTCACCGCCACCGTGCGCACGACGGGGCGCACGGGCGTGGAGATGGAGGCGCTCACCGCCGTCTCGGTCGCGTGCCTCACGATCTACGACATGGTGAAGGCGGCCGAAAAGGCGATGACCATCACCGACATCCGCCTGACCATGAAGGAGGGCGGCAAATCCGGGCGGTACGAGGCCGCCCCGTGATCTCCGTCGAAGAGGCGCTGACCCGCGTCCTGGCCCTCGCCACCCCCCTGCCGACCGAGGTGATCCCACTGGCGGAGGCCGCCCGCCGCGTCCTTGCCGCCCCGGCCGTGGCTGGCCGCGACCAGCCGCCCTTCGCCGCATCCGCCATGGATGGCTACGCCGTCAACGGGGCCGAGGTGCAACCCGGCGCGCGCTTCCGCGTGGTGGGCCAGGCCGCCGCCGGCCACGCCCACGCAGGCCCCGTCGCCCCCGGCCAGGCCCTGCGCATCTTCACCGGCGCGCCCCTGCCCCCCGGCACCGACCGCGTCGTGATCCAGGAGGACGTGACCCGCGACGGCGACCTCATCACCCTCGCGCGCAACCTTGACGAAAGCCGCCACGTCCGCCCCGCCGGGGCCGACTTCGCCGCCGGCTACACCCTCGCCCCGCCCCGCCGCCTGCGCGCGGTGGATCTGGCCCTTCTGGCCGCGATGAACGTGGCCGACCTCACCGTCACCCGCCGGCCCGAGGTGGCGCTGATCGCAACCGGGGACGAGCTGGTGATGCCCGGAGAGTCCCCCCGCCCCGACCAGATCGTCGCCTCGAACATCTTCGGCCTGAAGGCGATGATCGAGGCCGAGGGGGCCGTCGCCCGCCTGCTGCCCATCGCGCGGGACACCGAGGCTGACCTCTCCACCATCTTCGGCCTGGCCGAGGGCGCGGATCTGATCGTCACCATCGGCGGCGCCTCGGTGGGCGACCATGACCTGGTGGCCCGTGTCGCGGGCCACCGCGGGCTGGAGCGCGCCTTCTACAAGATCGCGATGCGCCCCGGAAAGCCGCTGATGGCGGGGCGTCTGGGCGCGGCCGCGATGCTGGGCCTGCCCGGCAACCCGGTCTCCGCGCTGGTCTGCGGGCACCTGTTCCTGCTGCCGCTTCTGCGCGCCATGTCGGGCCTGCCGTCAGCGCCTGCGCCGATGCGTATCGCCCGGCTGGCGGTGGACGTCGGCCCGAACGGCCCGCGCGACCACTACATGCGCGCCCACCTGACGCCCGACCCCGATGGCGGTGCGCCGCGCATCACCCCCTTCGACCGGCAGGACAGCGCGCTCCTGTCGGTCCTGGCCCAGGCCGACGCGCTTCTGCTGCGCCCGCGCGGCGACGAACCGCGTCCCGCAGGCCACAGTGTGCGCTACCTGCCGCTCTGACGGCCCTGCACCGGGTTGACACAAAGCGGGAACACAGGTAGAACATGCTCCGAACAGGTTTCGGGCGGATTTTTCATGCTGACACGCAAGCAACTGGATTTGCTGAACTTCATCCACACGCGGCTGCAGGCCGACGGCGTGCCCCCTTCGTTCGACGAGATGAAGGACGCGCTCGACCTGCGCTCCAAATCCGGCATCCACCGCCTGATCACGGCGTTGGAGGAACGCGGCTTCATCCGCCGTCTCGCCCACCGCGCCCGCGCGATCGAGGTTCTGAAACTGCCCGAGGCGCTGGACAACGCCCGCCGCCCCGGCTTCGCCCCCCGGGTGGTCGAGGGGGATCGTTCCCCCCGCCCGGCACAGGCGCAAGAGGTGGAGGCGACGGCGCTGGACCTGCCCGTCATGGGCCGCATCGCCGCCGGCACCCCGATCGAGGCGATCTCGGAGATTTCCCACCACGTCGCCGTCCCCGGCTCCATGCTCTCGGGCCGCGCCCAGCACTATGCGCTGGAGGTGAAGGGCGATTCGATGATCGAGGCCGGTATCAACGACGGCGACATCGTGGTGATCCGCGAACAGACCACGGCTGAAAACGGCGACATCGTCGTGGCCCTGGTCGAGGGGCATGAGGCGACGCTGAAGCGCTTTCGCCGCAAGGGCGGCATGATCGTGCTGGAGGCCGCGAATCCCGCCTATGAACCCCGCATGCTGCCCGACCATCAGGTGAAGGTGCAGGGTCGCCTGGTGGGGCTGATCCGCAGCTACTGACATCGGCACGCGGATAGTCTAGGCCGTCGCCCAAAGGGGGTGGCCCATGTCCGATGCCTACGATCCCGCGCAGGATGGGGCCGAAATGGCCTTCGACCGGCGGATGTCCTATACCGACTACCTCGGCCTCGACGCGATCCTGACGGCGCAGCACCCGATCAGCGCCGCCCATGACGAGATGCTGTTCATCGTCCAGCACCAGACGTCCGAACTCTGGATGCGGCTGGTGCTGCACGAACTGGACGCCGCGCGCCGCCTGATCGCCGCGGGCGACCTGCGCCCCGCCTTCAAGATGCTGACCCGCATCGCCCGGATATTCGAGCAGCTGAACAGCGCCTGGGACGTGCTGCGCACCATGACCCCGGCCGATTACACCACCTTCCGCGCCGCCCTCGGCCAGTCCTCGGGCTTCCAGTCGGTGCAATATCGGCTGATCGAATTCGCCGTGGGCAACCGAAACCCGGCGATGCTGCGCCCCCACGCCCACCGCCCCGACCTGACCGCGCTGCTGACCGCCGAACTGGCCCGCCCCTCGCTCTATGACGTCGCCATCGGCCGACTCGCCGCGGCCGGCCTGCCGGTGCCCGACCACGTGCTCGCGCGCGATGTCTCGCAGCCCTGGAGAGCCGATCCCGGACTGCAAGCCGCCTGGCGGCAGGTCTACACCGACCCCCGCCGCCACTGGGAGCTTTACGAACTGGCCGAGAAACTGGTGGACTTCGAGGACTACTTCCGCCGCTGGCGATTCAACCACGTCACCACCGTCGAACGGGTGATCGGACTGAAGCGCGGCACCGGCGGCACCTCGGGGGTGGCCTACCTGCGCCGCATGCTCGAGGTCGAATTGTTCCCCGAACTCTGGCACCTGCGAACGGAACTTTAGGCACGCTGCGACGTTTTTCTGGCGGGAATCAGGGCGATGCCGCATCATCGTCCGTGGGTAATCCGGGGGTATTCGTGATGCGCTTTCTTTTCGTCTGTCTGTCGCTCGTGGCACTGGCCGGCTGCGTGCAGCCCTATGACGGCCCGATGACCACCCGCGCCGCCACACCCACCGTCACCCTGCCCGACCAATCCTATGATGCGCGCAGCGATGGCGTGCATCGGATCGCCGCCGTGCCCACCGAACAGGTCGACACACAGTTCCTGCGTCAGGTCGTCACGATCCGCACCGAAGAGGAACCGGGCACCATCATCATCGACACCGCCGCGCGCCACCTGTTCTACATCCTCGATGACCGCCACGCGATCCGCTACGGCATCGGCGTCGGCCGCGACGGCTTCGCCTGGTCCGGCGTGGCCGAGGTCCGGGGCGTCGGCCGCTGGCCCACCTGGACGCCCCCGCCCGAGATGATCCGACGCCAGCCCGAACTCGCCCGCTGGGCCGATGGCCAGCCGGGTGGGCCGACCAACCCGCTGGGCGCCCGCGCGATCTATCTCACCGAAAACGGCGTCGACCGCGGCTACCGCATCCACGGCACGCCCGAATGGCGCTCCATCGGGCAGGCCGCCTCCTCGGGCTGCATCCGCATGTTCAACCAGGACGTCATAGACCTCGCCGCGCGGGTGGAACGCGGCGCCAAGGTCATCGTGCGCTGAGGGCAACCTGTGGCCGTTGCGGGATCGGGCGTTGCATCGAACGCTTGATAAAGACCGTCTAAACTGTTGACAGCCGTCAACTTTCGGGCAGTACAGCGCCGCAACTCACGCCCCGGCGGCCGCCGTCCAGTCGTCCAGCAGTGCTGCCAGCTTGTCCCAGTCGGTGAACTCGACGTCCTCTTCGCCGTCATGCTTCTGCCCCCGTTGCGACGCGATCCAGCGCATCGCCCAGTAGCGCAGAAAGTCGTATTGCGAATACCGCAGCGCGCCGGCCACATGCTCCACCTGCTTCGGGCGCCAGCCGGTCTTTTCCTTGAACGCCGTCAGCACCGCCTCCAGCCCCTCCCAGTCTTTCTCGTCTCGCCCGGCCGCCGACAGCGACACCGACAGGAACAGGTTCGGCACCTTGTCAAGCGCTGCGGTTTGGGCCGTCGCGAAATCCACAAGCGCCGCCTGATAGTGCCCGGCATGGACCGACCCGGCGAGGATCACCCCGTCGTAATCTGCCACCGCCGCATCCTCGGCATCCTCGGCGTGCAGCAGTTCCACGCTGTGCCCCTTGGCCGTCAGGTGATCGGCCGCATGGCGCGCGATCTTGCGGGTCTGCCCCTCGGTGGTGGCATAGACGATCAGTATCTTCATGGCGCTCCCCTTCCGCTGGTTCGAACGACCCTGCCGCAACGGGCGCTGTCCCGCCTTGCGTCAGATCAAGCCGACTCGCGCACGGCCAGGCCCAGCCGTCCCGCCGCCCAGGCCCGCACCGCCTGCCCGAAGGCCTGGAACAACGGGCGCGAGACCGGATCGGTCGCCGCGTTCCATTCCGGGTGCCACTGCACCGACAGGGTGAAGCCCGGAGCGTCCTTGACGAAGATCGCCTCGGGCGTGCCATCCGCAGCCTCGCCTTCGACCACGATGCGGCGGCCCGGCGTGGCGATGCCCTGACCGTGGAGCGTGTTGGTCATCACCTCCTCCGCCCCCAGCACGCGATGAAACACGCCGCCGGGCTTCAGCCTGACCGGGTGGCGCAGGGCGAACTTCTCCTCCAGCGTGCCGTCGGGCGGCATGCGGTGGTTCATCCGCCCCGGCAGGTCGCGGATCTCGGGGTGCAGCGTGCCGCCCAATGCGACATTAACCTCTTGAAATCCCCTGCAAATCCCAAAGAACGGCTGTCCCCTCTCCACGCAGGCGCGCACCAATGGCAGCGCGATCGCGTCACGCGCGCGGTCGAAGGCGCCGTGCGCCTCGGTCTCGGCCTCGCCGTATTCGCTGGGGTGGACGTTGGGCCGCCCGCCGGTCAGCAGGAAGCCGTCGCAGGCGTCGAGCAGTTCGGGCACGCTGACGAAGCGCGGATCGGCCGGGATCAGCAGCGGCAGGCACCCGGCCACCTCGGCCACGGCCTGGCTGTTCATCGTGCCGCCGGCATGGGCGGGATAGGTATCGTTGATCAGATGAGAGTTCGAGATGATCCCGACGATCGGCCGACCCATGTGCACATCCATGACAAAACCGCTTCCTTATAGATGTTTGGCCCGCAAGGGTGAAGGGCTGGTATCCGGGAACGGCCCGCCTGCCCTACCGGACCGGCACGGCCCCGATCAGAAGATGGGCGCTTGCCTGTTTTGGCGGCGGTCAGGCGGCTTCTGCGCCAGCGCGAAGCGGCTCCAGCGCGGCGTCCAGCACCTCCAGCCCCGCGCCGGGGCGGTTGGCGCGTTCCGACAGCACCCGCCGCCAGCCCCGCGCCCCAGGCCGCCCGGCGAAAAGTCCCAGCATGTGCCGGGTCACCGCCGACAGCTTGCCGCCGCGCGCCACATGATCCGCGATGTAGGGGCGCATCGCCTCGACCGCATCGAAGGCATCGCCCCCCGGCGGATCGCCCCAGAGGCGGGCGTCGGCTTCCAGCAGGATCGCGGCGGGGTCGTGATAGGCGGCGCGGCCGACCATCGCGCCATCGAGGCCCTGCGCCAGGAAATGTTCCACTTGATCCAGGCTGGTGATGCCGCCGTTGATCACGACTGCGAGGTCGGGAAAGGCCCGTTTCATCGCCACGACAAGGGCGTGGTCGAGCGGCGGGATCTCCCGGTTCTCTTTCGGGCTGAGGCCCTGGAGCCAGGCCTTGCGGGCATGGATCGCGACCCGACCCACACCTGCTTTCTGCATCAATTCCAGAAAGTTGGGCAACACGTCTTCAGGTTCCTGATCGTCCACGCCGATGCGGCATTTCACCGTGACATCGACACCGCCGGCCGCGGCGATCATGGCAGCCACGCAGTCGGCCACCAAAGCGGGTTGCAGCATCAGCGCCGCCCCGAAGCAGCCCGTCTGCACGCGGTCGGACGGGCAGCCGACGTTCAGGTTGACCTCGTCATACCCCCAGTCTACGCCGATCCGCGTCGCCTGCGCCAGAAGACCGGGGTCAGAGCCGCCAAGCTGCAGCGCCAAGGGATGCTCAACGGCGTCGAACCCCAGCAGGCGGTCACGGTCGCCATGGATCACGGCCTGCGCCGTCACCATCTCGGTATACAGCAGCGCGCGCCGGCTGAGGGTACGGTGAAACACCCGGCAATGCCGGTCGGTCCAGTCCATCATAGGGGCACAGGATAATCTAGCATGTTGATTTATTTGCATTTTTTGTGTATCTTCAAACTGTTGGCGGCGGATGCTGCTACGCTGGAATACGCCCCAATATCCCCGAATTTGCCCCTCTACGACGACTCATTGCACACACAGCGCACACGAAAATGGCCTCCATCACCAAGCTCCCCTCCGGTGCCTACCGGGTTCAGATCAGACGAAAGGGCCGCTACGCGAGCGAGACGTTCCTCCGCCGCGACGACGCCCATCGTTGGGCCCGCCAGGCGGAGACCCGGGTCGATCAGGGGCTGGCGCCGAACAAGTCGTCCGTCTCCCGCCTGACCACCTTCGGCGATCTCATCGATCTCCACATAATCGATATGTGCGAGGTAGGCAAACCGCCGCGTCGCAGCAAAGCCGCCACGCTCAAGACGCTCAAGCGCGATCTGGGCAAGGAGAAGATCGGGCACCTCGACCGGCAAAAGCTGATCGACTACGGCAAGATGCGCGCCGATCAAGGCGCCGGTCCGGTGACCCTCAGCATCGATATCGGCGTGATCAAGATGATCATCACCCATGCGGCAGCCGTGCACGGGCTCGACATCTCTCCCGAACCCGTCGATCTGGCGCGCGTCGCGCTCAAGCGTCTCGGTCTGATCGGTAAGGGCACAGAGCGGGATCGTCGCCCCACCACGGATGAGTTGAACCGCCTCTTCCGTTGCTTCGATGACAACGAACGCCTGACCCTGCCGATGACCCGGATCGTGAAGTTCGCGGTGGCCACGGCCATGCGGCTCGACGAAATCTGCCGTGTCGAATGGACCGATCTCGACGTCGACCGCCGGATGCTCATGATCCGCGACAGGAAGGACCCGCGCAACAAGACCGGGAACCACCAGCGGATCCCACTCTTTGCCGCCACGGGGTTCGATGCCTGGGCGTTGGTCACCGAACAGGCCAAGGAACTCGGGCACGCAAGAGGCCGGATATTTCCCTACAACTCGAGATCGGTCGGAACGGCCTTCCGGCGCGCCTGCGTCGAGGTGAGCGTGAAGGACCTGCATTTCCACGATTTGCGCCATGAAGGAACAAGCCGCCTGTTCGAGGCCGGCTTCGCGATCGAACAAGTCTCGCTGGTCACCGGCCACAAGGATTGGAAAATGCTGCGCCGGTACACGCATATCCGCCCGGAAACGCTGCACCGGCTTGCCGCGTCGCGCGCCCCTTCCCCGCTCGAGACCCGCGCAGCCGAGTGATCCGAGAGTCAGAGGGGTGCCGTCCCGGCCCGTGACGGGTTTGGAGGTCGAGAGAGAGGCTTTCGGCCGCCCGTCGCGGGAGAAAACCCATGAATACCGAGATTATCGATGCCGGGCGTGACATGAGCGCCGGCTACAAGGTGGATGTGTCGCGCGGCACGAACGTGGACCGGGTGTCGTCCGAATGGTTCTCGCGGCCCGACGACGAGCGGTATCTGTCGCTCGACGATCTCTTCGCCTCGGTCAAGGGCCGGGCAGAGCGGAGCCGGACGCGCACTGTGGAGAGTGCTGCGATCCGGGTCGAGGCCCATCGCGACAACCCGGAAAAGCTGGGGCTGGTCCTGCCGGGCGGGGATGAACCGATCGCGCCGACGCATTGGAGTTTCGGCCAGCTCTCGAGCCTCGTCGGCGCGCCTGCAGCCTATCTGCGCCAACTGCCCGCGCCGCTGGCCGGGATCAACCTGCAATACGGGCTGACGAACCACCGGGCCGAGCAGATCAAGACCATGGAGGTCGCGGATGGCCGCACGGAGCTGCGCGCCGTGACCGGCCCGGACTACGGCCGCATCTACGACCACGAACTCGTCTCCGCCGTTCAGCGCATCGCGGGCAACGGGACAGGCGACACGCGTTGGAAGGTGCCGGGCGTGCTGGACTGGTCCACCGGCATCTACAACCCGCGCGTGGACGTGACGAAGGAGACGACGACGCTCTACGCCTCGGACCGCGACGTGTTCCTGTTCCTCGTCGACGATCTGAACCCGATCGAGGCGGGGCTGCTGCCCGACGGCTCGCCCGACCTCTATTTCCGGGGGTTCTACTGCTGGAATTCCGAGGTGGGCGCCAAGACGCTCGGCATCGCCAGCTTCTACCTGCGCGCCGTTTGCCAAAACCGGAACCTCTGGGGCGTCGAGGACTTCCAGGAGATCACGATCCGGCATTCGAAATACGCGGCCTCACGCTTCGCCCATGAGGCCGCCCCGGCGCTCAGCCGCTTCGCCGAATCCTCGCCCGCGCCCTTCATCGACGGAATCCGCGCGGCGCGGGAGAAGATCGTCGCAAGATCGGACGAGGACCGCCAGGACTTCCTCCGCAAGCGCGGGTTCTCGAAAGCGGAAACGGGGCGGATCGTCGAGACGGTGCTGGCCGAAGAAGGCCGCCCGCCCGAGAGCGTCTTCGACTTCGTCCAGGGGATCACGGCGGTCGCCCGGTCGAAGCCGCAGCAGGATGCGCGGCTGGTGATGGAAGGGAAGGCGAAAGCGTTGCTGGAAAAGGTCTGACAGACATAACTATCTATTTTTTTTCAGCGCTGTAACCTCAAGAGCTGAAGCGTTACATGAGGTTATCGAGGGGCGTCAGAGCCCCTCGATCGTGAACTCGGGTGCACCTTGCCAGACCAGCTTCCAGCTCGCGCCAGGGCGGACATTCTGGATGATCCCCGGGTCGAAGGCGACGAAGCACCGCCCGCCCGGGTGACGCACGGATGGGTAGATCAGCCCGCGATGCCCCTCTGATCTCAGATCTGCGGCAAGGCGCTGCCCGGCCGGGTAGCCGCGCTCCGGGTCCGGATCGAGCGCGGGATGCGCCTCTCCGTGCAGATCGGGAAAATCGCCGATAAAATCCGCCAGCAACTCCACGTAACGCGCTTCGTCCTCGTAGCGGCCGATAAAGCCCAACTCGCGGGTGCGATGATACCCAACCTCCTGCGCGCTCGTCAGCATGTCCCATGCGCAATACCACGCGCCGCGCGCGCCGGTGTTGAACCGGTTGCCCGTGGGCCGGGTGTAGGTGAATGCCGCGTTGATATGGCTCTGACCGTAGAGGGTCAGGTCATGCGAGCGCCGGGCAAAAGCCAGTTCGCGGCGATCGAGCGCGGGGCTCCCCTCGCGCTCCGCGATCAGACGGGCACTGGTCTCGCCTTCGATCTCGGCGAGGATGTCCGCCTCCTCGTCGCTATCCACTAGCCCTCGCAGCACCGGCGGCTTGTGATGTGTCTCGGAAATCAGCCGAACAAGGGCGCGGTCATTGACCGACGTGATCCTCAAACCCCGCCCCGCAGCGCGTCGACATAGCCCCGCACGCGCAGAATCTTGGGCAATCCACCTTCGATCATCGCGTCAACGGGGCGCGCGCCGTCGAACTCCGGACCCCGGTTGGACAGCTTCACCCAGTCGCGCGAGATCGGCTCATTGAAATAGAGCTCGAGCGACTTGTAGAGGCCGATCAGCGCGCTCAGGCGCAGCATCTGGTCCCGCGTCAAATCCCCCGCAAAATCGGGCTTCTTCGCTCGCTTCCAAGTCGAGTCCGACATATCCGCCAGTGCCGCCGCCTCACGCAAGGTGAGCGACCAGGCGTCCGCGATCCGGGCGAAGGCCTTGAGCGCGACACCCTGCCGATCCGGTGCAGGACGTTCAAGAACAAGGTTTTCCATGTGTTGGCGCTCCTTCCTAGCTTGACTGATGATATAAGGCCATATGGATTGAGTTTCAAGTTCATATGATCTGTACGGTGCCTCCAGAGTAAAAGGGGTGCCGGGTTTTTCGTGACGGGTTTGGAGGTCGGGAGAGAGGCTCCCGGCTGGCCCGTCCGGAGATATCCCGATGACCAAGCAACAGAAAATCACCCTCAGCGCCTCGCGCGACATCCCCTTCAACAAGCTGATGCTCAGCCAGTCGAACGTCCGTCACGTCAAGGCGGGCGTGTCGATCGAGGAACTGGCCGAGGACATCGCGCGGCGGACGCTGCTCAGCTCCATCACCGTGCGGCCCGTGCTGGACGACAGCGGCGCTGAGACCGGCATGTACACGATCCCCGCCGGCGGGCGGCGGTTCCGAGCGCTCGAGCTGCTCGTGAAGCAGAAGCGCATGAACAAGACCGCGCTGGTGCCCTGCATCGTGCGCACCGATGGGCTCGCCGAGGAAGACAGCCTCGCCGAGAACATCCAGCGCGCGCCGCTGCATCCGCTCGACCAGTTCCGCGCCTTCCAGGCGATGCGCGAGAAGGGTCGCACCGAGGAGGAGATCGCCGCAGCCTTCTTCGTCTCGGCCACCGTGGTCAAGCAGCGGCTGAAGCTCGCGGCCGTCGCGCCGTCGCTGCACGACGCCTATGCCGAGGAGGAAATGACGCTCGACCAACTCATGGCCTTTACGGTCAACCCTGACCACGCGCGACAGGAACAGGTTTGGGAGGCGCTGCAGCGGCACTATTCGCGGCAGCCCTACGAGATCCGCCGCATGCTGACCGAGGGTGCGGTGCGGGCCTCGGATAAGCGGGCACAATTCGTCGGGCTTGACGATTACGTCGAGGCCGGGGGCGAGGTCCTGCGCGACCTGTTCCAGCAGGACGACGGCGGCTGGCTGCAGGATGCGGCCCTTCTCGACGTCATGGTGCGCGAGAAGCTGGCCGAGGAGGCCGAGGCGGTGCGCGCCGAGGGCTGGAAATGGGTCGAGGTCGACACCGAGTTCCCCTACGGCCACACCTTCGGGATGCGGCGCATTCACGGCGAGGCGGTGCCGATGACATGTGAGGAAGCCGCCAGCTACCAGCCACTAAAGGCCGAATACGATGCGCTCGAGGTCGAGCATGCGGAAGCCGACGAGTTGCCCGACGAGGTTGATGCCCGGTTGGGCGAGATCGAAGAGGCGATGGAAGCACTCGAGGCGCGCCCGATCCGGTACGAGGCGGAAGACCTCGCGCTGGCAGGAGCCTTCGTCAGCATCGACAGTTCCGGGCGGCTGCGGGTCGAGCGTGGCTATGTGCGGCAAGAGGATGAGCCGGTCGAGGAGGTGGAGGACGTGGCCGACGGCGCGTCCGAAGCGCCGACCATCGACGACGCGGATGATTCCATCAGACCCGCACTGGACGACGAGGAGGAAGAGGATGACGGCCTGAAACCGCTCTCCGACCGCCTCGTGATGGAATTGACGGCACATCGCACCCTGGCGCTGCGCAATGCGCTGGCCCAGGACCCGCAGGTCGCCTTCCTCGCGGCCCTGCACGCGATGGTCCTGCGGCTCTTCTACCGCTACGCCGTCGACAGCTGCGTCGAGATCGAACCGCGCAACGCGGCTTTCGGATCGCAGGTGCCGGGCCTCGGCGACACGGCCTATGCGCAGGCCATCGACCAGTGGCAAGAAACCTGGTCGCGCAACCTGCCGAAAGCACCCGAGGACCTCTGGGAGGCCCTAACCGAGTTAGACAGCTGCAGCCGCGAAGCGCTCTTCGCCCACTGCGTGGGGATGAGCGTCAATGCCGTCCACGATCCCTACCAGCGGCGTCCGCGCGCCATCGCGCACGCGGATGTGCTGGCCGGGACCGTCGGGCTCGACATGGCCAAGGCGGGCTGGACGGCGACGGGCGACAGCTATCTCGGCCGCGTGACCAAGGCCCGCATCCTCGAGGCCGTGCGCGAGGCGAAGGGTGAGGACGCCGCTGACCGGATCGCCGGGCTGAAGAAGGCCGAGATGGTGACGGCAGCAGAGGACCTGCTCTCCGGCACCGGCTGGCTGCCGGACCCCCTGCGCACGCCGCCGCTGCCGGAAGAGGACGCACCGGAGATCGAGTTGATCGACGATGCGGACGACACCGGTGATGAGGCACCGGAGGATGATCCCGACAGCGGCGAAGCGCAAACGGCGGAAGACGGCGGCGAACCGGCTATCGGAGATTCCGACCCCTCGGTAGAAGATGATCCCGTCGCCGGTGACGCCTTCGCCAAGACAGCCGCCGAGTGACCTTCGAGCAGGTCGGAGCTCCTTCCCCCCGAGTTCCGGCAGCCGGGGTCCGCCAGAAATGGCGGGCCCCTTTTTCTATCCACGACAGGAGGCACAGAGCATGCACAGCCCCGCCGCCGACATCGCCCACCGCCTTGCCGAGGATGCCGAGGCCGTCTGCCGTCACTACCTCACGAACGGCCGCAAGCAAGGCCGCTACTGGATCGTAGGCGATGTGCAGAATACGCCGGGCCGCAGCCTCTACGTTCGGCTGACCGGTCCGAACTCCGGCCTTGGTGCGGCTGGCAAGTGGACCGATTCCGCAACCGGGCAGCATGGCGACCTTCTGGACCTGATCGCCCTGAACATGGGGATCACGACCCTGAGGGACACGCTGGACGAAGCGCGCAGGTTTCTCAGCCTGCCGCAGACGGACAGGCACCGCGCCAACAATCCGCCAGCCTATCGTGGCTCACCCGAGGCAGCGCGGCGGCTCTGGGCCATAGGCCAGCCGATCTTGGGCACCTTGGCCGAACGTTATCTCGCGGGGCGCGGCCTCACCGGGCTGGGCCATTTCGACAGTCTCCGGTTTCACCCGAACTGCTTCTACTGGCGCGAGGATCACGCACTGAACGATCCGCCCGAGACGTGGCCCGCCCTGCTCGCCAAGGTGACGGACCTCGACGGAAGGCTCACGGGCCTGCATCGCACCTGGCTTGACCCCGCCACTGCGGACAAGGCCCCGGTCATTCCACCGCGCAAAGCCATGGGCAATCTCCTCGGCCATGGTTTTCGCATCGGCATACCGGTCAACGTGCTGGCCGCAGGCGAAGGGCTGGAGACCATGCTCTCCCTGCAGATGGCCCTGCCGGAGTTGCCTGCGGTGGCGGCTCTGTCCGCCAATCATCTCGCAGCCCTGCAGCTGCCCGCCGATCTTCGCCGCCTCTACATCGCCGTCGATGCCGACCCGGCAGGCCTGTCCGCCGCGGACCAACTGGCGCATCGGGCCAGAGGGGCAGGGATCGACGCGATCCACCTCTCCCCCTGCCTCGGCGATTTCAATGACGATCTGCGGGCCATTGGCCGCGACGAGTTGCGCGCGCATCTGCGTCCGCAACTGGCGCCCAGGGATGCCTTGACCTTCCTCGCCCACGCCATCGACTGATCGGGATCGGCGCAGTCGGCCAACGTCTCCGCGATCAGAGCCACGCCTTCCGGCCTTCCGAGAGCGGGCAAAACGGAGCAGAGCCCGGACGGGCCCGCAACGGCCATGGCCGTCCTCCGCTGCGCTTCGGTTCCACCCCATCGCGCGGGCGCGACGGGGACCCCTGAGAATGCAGACCCGTCCGGCCCCCGCTTTTCCGTTGCCCGGGAAGGCTGCGAGAGGCGCGGTCTTCGACAACCGGAGACGACATCATGACCGAGACCCATCTTCAAACCCGATCCTCCACCGCCGTCGTACTCGAGGAACTGCAGCTCTACGGCTGGCACCCCTTCACCGACGAGCCCGATCCCCGCCCCTTGCCGGAGCCCGACGCCATTCGCACCGCCGTCGCCGACATTTTCGACGCGCTCGTCTCGACGCTGTCCGACACGCGGTTGCTCGACCGCTTCATGTCGACTGACCGCGGGTTCGCCGCAGCGCGCAAGACGGGCTCAAGGGCGAACCACAAGAAGCCAGACCCATCGAAGCCACTGGATACCGATCACGGCTAAGTATCTGTGAAATCGTAAGTCTCTTGGCGGATCGCATTGCACACGGATCGCACATAGGCACCCCCTACCTGCCTCAAGTTGCTTGGGAGTCGATCCGATCCTCCACACGAAGGTCTTTGGATATGCAACTGATACCGCAAAATGTCGCCGTCCGGTTCGTGCTGACGCATCTGAGAGACGGTGTTCCCGGATCGTTTGTAGAGCTGCTGCCAGCAAGTGACTTGCACAGCAAAGAGCATCCCGTCCGGAAGGCAACGCGGGTCGAAATCGAACAACGCGCGATGATTGACCATCGGCGTATGTCAACCTGCTTTGAACCCATGTCTCAACAACTGTTGACGTGTGCATGGGATAGATCGGTTGTTGCTTTCGCGCGAAACTTGCGTCCAATTACCACATGGACCATGTTCGAAAAAATTCTCCGTCCTACCCCGCCTCGGGTACTTTGATGAGCAACGCAGCACCAGACCTTAACAACGCCGCCCACTTGTGGATAGTTGCAGGCAACGAACCACCCGATCCTGATACGGCGTCGCGGTTCTTAGGTCTGCTGGATGCAGGTGAATGCGCCAGACTCGATCAGTTTCTTTTCTTAGAAGACCGCATGCTGTTCCTGCTTTCTCACGCCTTGTTGCGCATTGCCTTGTCTCAATATCGCGACGTATCGCCAGACGCCTGGTGCTTTGCGCCCGGCCGAAACGGTCGGCCTGAAATCGCCGGTCCAGTGGGAGCGACCTCGGGCCTCAGGTTCAATCTAACGCACACCAAAGGATTGGTCGCTTGCGTCGTGACGCATGACATGGATTGTGGTGTCGATGCCGAATTTCGAAAGGCAATGCCAGACTTACAGGATCTCGCCGCGACGGCACTGCATCCTCGGGAACTCCGGGACTTTGGCGAGTTATGCAAAACTAGGCAGCTTGACCATTTCCTCGCGTTATGGACCGCGAAAGAAGCCTGCATGAAAGCCTGCGGCCGGGGCTTTTCGATGGCACCGGACACCGTCGCCCTGCAGGTCGACAGTTCCGGCGCATCGGCACATGTTCTTTCTGCGCCGGAGAACCTGAACTGGCACATCAGGCTCTATCGGCCCACGCCAAACCATCATCTAGCCCTTGCGCTAGATCCATCCGGCCCCACTGAGATCGTGGTGCAGCGCTTACAATCCGATCTCGTCTCGCTGGTCTGAGGCGTCAGCGTCGACCTGTGCGGCCGCCCGAAGAATACGTAGAGGTCATTGTCTGTTTCCGCTAGAGTCCAGTTACGACGAATTATCAAGTTCGAGGACAATGGTCGGCGATGGAGAAACTGGCTAAAGAGGGACAAGTCGGCGTATCGATGCAATCCTTTTCAAACATAGAGACGGGTATTTTACTAACAGAGAACCGTCTGGATGAAAGACGCACTCGACGACGTGAGTGATGGTGAGTGGATGTCGATACAGACCGTATTGAAAGCGCATGAGACCAGCGCAGAAAGCCTTGCTCGAGGCGTGAATTTGGACCAACTGGACATCAGCGATATCCGCCGTTTCTCCGAGGGCTCGCATATACCCCTTTTTGCACGTCTAAGAAAGGAACATCCGGTTCACTTCTGCGCGGATAGCCCATTCGGTCCCTACTGGTCCATTTCACGAGCAGCAGATATCAAAGCAATCAATGCGGATCATCGCCGGTTTTCGTCGCGCCACAACGTAATCATCGGCGACATCCCTGAGAGCTTCCGGTTTCCGGCATTCATGGTCTCGGACCCTCCGGATCACGGCAAATGGCGAAGAGTCGTCGCACCCGGCTTCTCGAAGACAGTCATTTCGGAGTTGGAGGAATCTTGTCGACGACACATTGAATCGCTTCTTTCCGGCTTACCTTTGGGCGAGCCCGTTGATTGGGTGCGGGACGTCTCGGCGAAGCTAACACCGTGGATGATCGGTGCGCTCTTTGATCTGGACGAACAACAGGTTGCAACTCTAATCGAATGGTCGGCCCTGCTCATCGACTTCGAAGCAGAGAACCCTACCCACCCAAGCTATCAGAGGCGCGAAGATGAAATCGCGAGTTTCGATGCGTTCTTGCGCCGCACCTCGCAAGAGAGACGTGACAAACCGAACGCGCCCGACCTTCTATCCCTGCTCAGCCTAAGGCCCCACGGCGAAGAACTGCTGCACGAAATTCATCATTTCATGGGCACGATAAGTCTGATCGTGGGTGCCGGTGAGACCACTCGCAGCGCCGCCTCTGCAGTTGTCGTGGCGATCAACCGGTATCCGGAAGCCTGGGAGCGGCTGCGTGAAGAGCCGGGGCTCGTGCCAAACGCGGTGCAGGAAGTGATCCGATGGCAGACGCCATTGGCACATATGCGGCGAACGGCAACGGAAGATGTCGAATTTCACGGAGCGCACATCAGACGGGGAGACCGAGTGGTGCTTTGGTATTGTTCCGGCAACCGCGATGAATCACTTTTTCGCAACGGTGATGACTTCGACGTCAGACGCGTCAACGCCCGTAACCACATTTCATACGGACACGGCATACATCGCTGTATCGGACGCCATGCGGCGGAGATGCAGTTGCGTGTTTTGCTTGAGGCGATGCTGAAACGCTTTGAACATGTTAACCTTTTGTCATTGCCCAAAAGGACGATGTCAAACTACTTTGCCGGGTACAGCACCATATCGGTAGATTTACTTTAGCCCTCGGACAAATCAATCGGGGGCTGGGGTTTGATCTTCATTGGCCGCTGAACGTGTTTCACAAGATAGAGGCCTTCGTCAACGATCGCATTCCGCTTGGATTCAATTATGTTCTTTCGATCGGCAATCCGAAAAACTTCTAGGCCCTCTTCCCGCATTTCAGCCTCGACCTTCTCGACCGAAAACTGCATCGACCTGGCGAAATCCTCCAGCAACAAACAAAGCCGCGTCGCATCCCATAACAGACTATGAATATTCACTGCAAAATACTTTTTCCATATAGTATCTCTATCCGACAGTTCTTTGACACTTTTTACTACACGGAATTCCTGACCCAAAAAATCTATTTGGGCCGCCTCAAAAGAGTCAGCGGAAATTTTCGACGATGAGGGCGGCTCAGCGAAATCGTCGTCCTGAGGGGCGAAGAAGTCGAGAGAATCGATGAAGCCCTCGTCGTACTGGCGTAGGTAATTGAGCGTTTGTCGCAACTGAGATACGCCAAATGAGATTTCGGAAAGTTTCTTAACCTTTTCATGGTCCAGCGTCCCGCTGAACAGCGACAATTGCTCGTTGAAGTGGATGGAACTCATGTAAGCCCAGCCAAGATTGACATGATAACGATCATTAAGAACCGGGGCATCGACAATGCAGCAGCCGTCCTCGCCTATCAATCGTTCTTCTTCAGAAAAGGAAACCATTCTGTCGCAACAGGTTGTAATGAAGAGCGTTTCGCGAACCAAACGTTCAAAAAGGACTTGTCTCGTAGGCTCCTTTAGTTGATCGAAATGCTCATTCAGGTATTTTTGAAACCTTCGCTCAAACAAGAAATAGGCTGCGAAAAGAACGATTAGGCTGGCGAGCACACCAGAAAAAACCGAAACGAAAAAATCCACAGCCAACATGTTTGAAAGAAATTCCAAGGCCTGCCTCCAAATCGAAGTCCAAGCGTCAATATACAGCGCTTTATCCTGACGGGAACAGAAGATGATACCGAACTACCGTCTCCTATCGCAGCGCGTGTATTGACCACTCAAATGACACCGTTCCCGTCTCTACATCCTCTAATGATTACTTCTTAAGCGTTCTCTCTGCCGCGTCCTTCTCCATTTGCCGGACAAGGCTAAGCGGACGCATGTCGGTCCAATTCTCCTCGATGTAGGACAAGCACTCGGCGCGAGGCCCGATCGGCCCGACTTGGCTCCATCCCGGCGGTACGTCCATGGCATGTGGCCAAAGGGAATACTGCCCCTCATCGTTAATAAGCACAAGAAATGTGCCTTCCTCGTTGTCAAATGGGTTCATGTCCGTTCCTCGCCTTCAAAGGCTTGATGGGCTTACGCCCGAGCGCAACCACTGCATGCCTCTTGATCTGTTGTGCCATGCTTTCTCCAGTAGCACAAAAATGCAACAAGGATATGCTCATCACGCCTCCGAGCCTCTTGAACGAGCGCACGCCATTAGACCTCATGATCGCGGCGTGAACTGACTGGGCCGGTGGCCTCTCCCGCGGCATTCTCCGTTCGAGGGTTGCGCCAGGCGGGCTGGCGCCGAGCCTC
>JAWLCA010000011.1:0-126827 GCA_041687395.1 Paracoccaceae bacterium
GTCCTGGCCCCGCCGCCCGAGACCTTCCGGAAGGCGCGGGACTTCGCGGCTTGGCTCGGCCTCACGCCGCGACAGCATTCCACCGGGGGCAAGCAGCGTATCCGCCCGCGCCGCATTGAGTGGGCTGCGCGATTCAGGCCATACTCTCGAGGGCAGCCCGGACCCGGCGGGGTCCATCTATCGGATCACGGCGGCGCCGATGGTGAAGCCATGAAGACGCCGGGGATCAGCGTGGCCGCGCTCCAAGCGATGGACCGGGCGGCGCTCGTGGCGCTCTGGCCGGAGGTCTTTCGCCGGCCGGCGCCGAAGGGGCTGAGCCAAGGCTTTCTGCGTCGCTTCATCGGCTTCGAGCTCCAGGCCTGCCGGCACGGCGGGCTGTCGGCGCAGGCCCGCAAGCAATTGGCGCAGGAGGAAACACGGGTTCAAAGGCAGACCCGCCTCGCCCTGAAGCCCGGCGGCCGGCTCCTGCGCGAATGGAACGGCGTGACGCATGTCATCGACGTGGTGGAGGGCGGGTATCTCTGGCAGGGCACCTGGCGCCGCTCGCTCTCCGCCATCGCGCGGGCGATCACCGGCGCCCACTGGTCGGGTCCACGCTTCTTCGGACTGCAGGGAAAGGCCGGACGATGACGCGCAGGACCATCCGCTGCGCGATCTACACCCGCAAATCTTCCGAGGACGGGCTCGAGCAGGAATTCAATTCGCTCGACGCGCAGTTCGAGGCCTGCACCGCCTACATCGCGAGCCAGCGCCACGAGGGCTGGAAGCTTGCGCCGCAGCGCTACGATGACGGGGGTGTCTCGGGCGGCACGCTTGCTCGAGCGACAAGGGCAATTGGCGGAAGGGTATTGACCTACCTTTTGCTCGCCCCTAAGTAAGAAATTTTGCCTGCAAATTATGCATCGGTGGGTCAGATAACAGTTCGGATGAATGCGGACGGTGTATTAGGGTGGGAGTGGCGTTCGCTGTTAAAGAGCGCGCTCACAACATCCGTTAAAATTTATAGCATAGACACGACTTGGAGTAACTCATTGCCAAGAAAGGAATTCTCTATGGCAACAACCAACTACGACGACACTGGACGAGACGCCTTCTTCGCCATCTGCCAGCCCCGCATCGACCACCTAGCGCCGAACACACCCTTCACCCTTCCGGAGCTACTGGACGATCGTCGGGCTCACTTCACACGCAACACTTGACCCCAAACACTCGGGGCTGTGTTTGCCGCTGGAGTGAACACCGGTGACCTTAAACGCACAGCCTTCGTTGGGATACAACGCAGCCCGCGTATGTCTGTCTGGCGTCGAACGGAGTAACCAATGCCTCCGATCATGGACCCCTGGCACTCGGTCCCTTTCGATGGCCATCTGTGGTCGGAGCATCCTGAAATCGCTGGCCTCGTGGCAACCCTATGGGGCCAGCACTTCACGGACTTCGACTCACCACCCAGCCAGGCAGGCCCAAAGCCGAAGGCGGCCTTTCAGCAGCAGTTTCAAGTGCTGCTGTTGAACCTGTATGTGGCTTGGGCCGCCGACCCAGACGTGTGTGTGGGCGTCCCAATGGGTGTCCGGTCGTGGCGGGCAACCTCACGCTACAACGCCACTGGCGTGTCGAAGAAAATCCCTGAGCTTGTTCATCGTCTCGACGATCAAGGGCTAATCGACCTCGCCAAAGGCAGCTTCGCTGAACCCAGCTCCTCGGGTAACCGTACCACCCGAATACGTGCTGCTGACGAACTCGTGGCGCTGTTTCGGACAGTCGGTTTCGCCGAAAGCAATATCCGGCGGCACCCTGAACAGGAGTGCATCATCCTGAAAGACAAGGGAGAAGTCGAGTACGACGACACACCGAAAGCGAACGCAATGCGGGGGCGGTTGCGGGCGTACAACGCGCTGCTGGAACAAAGCTTCATCGATATTCCCGAGCTTGAGGAACCCTTCATCGACCGGCCGATCACGACTGGATCGCGTGCCGGACAGGTTGATCGGGTCGGTTTGAACCAACGAAACAAGTTTGTTCGGCGCATTTTCAGCCGAGGTTCGTGGGAACTGAATGGCCGCTTCTACGGGCCGTGGTGGCAGCAGATCGGGAAGGAGTGGCGGAGCAAGATCTTCATCAATGATACCCCGACCAACGAACTCGATTTCAAGGGACTTCATGTTGCGATGTTGAGCCTTGAGGCTGGCGTGAAGCTGGAGGGCGATCCTTACGAACTGCCGCCCGGGGTGATCGCAGGGGTTACCTCTCAGGAACAAAGAAAACTGGTCAAGGCGCTCGTCCTGAAGGCGGTCAATGCTCGCGACAAGGACACGGCGTTCAAGTCGTTCCGGGAAGGGTTGCCAGTAGGGAGTGTTGGCAAGTCAATGACCAATGCCGACCTGAGCCGGGTGATGAAGGTCTTCCTCCACAAACACCCCCACCTGGACGGCAAGATGTGTGCCGATCAGGGTATCCGGTTGATGTACCTCGACAGCTTGATCTCGGAGCAGATCTTCAACTTCGCTGTCCGTTCCAACGTCCCAATCCTTGGCGTTCATGACAGTTTTATCGTCGACTACCGCCTGACGAAGGCAGTCAAGCTGCTGATGGCAAGGGCAGCAACGAAGGTCTGTGGTGGTGAGATTGAGATCGAGTATGACCTGATGGGCCTCGACGAGTTCAAAGCCGATGACCCCGATTATATCATCCAGTCCTACATCCAAGACCGCCAGTCCCCCCGCACCCCCGGCTACCTGTCCCGGTTAGCCCACCACGAAGCCACCTACGGCGACCTGCCACCCTACACGACGGACAACCCGATCACTGCTGCTCGTCGTCGTGTTGCTTGAGTAGGAAGGGAAGGAAGGAGTAAGGGGAAATACTGTTGTTACAGTCTCTTAGTCTTAGATCTTCAACCCATCCTTTTTAACTTTCCTATTACTTGTACCTAATCCCCAGACCGGGGCACAGCTTGGGGCATTCCGGGGCAAAGCCCAGGGTGGTGGGTGTTGGGCTGTTGGACAGGAGAATTGTTGGCTGGGGCGGTAGGATTCGAACCTACGGTACACGGTACCAAAAACCGTTGCCTTACCACTTGGCTACGCCCCAACTGTGGCCGTGATTTATCCAAGCCCGGCACGCGCCGCAAGGGTAAAATCGAAGGTTTTTCCATGCCTCCGGTGCAGTCGATTGGCACGATCTCGATTACAACTGCGCCGGAAAGTACGTCAGTCCAGCTTCACCAGCGCGTGCCGCTTCTTGCCTGCGGAAAGCTTCACGGGCTGCGCAAGTCGCGCCGCGTCCAGCATAAGTCCGGCGTCGGATAGATCGGCATCGTCGAGCTTCGCGCCGCCGCCCTCGATCAACCGCCGCGCTTCCTTGCCCGATTTTGCGAGCCCCGCGCGCACGAACAGCTGCGCAACGGAAACGCCGTCGGCCACCTCGTCCGCGCCCAGGATCAGCGTCGGCAGATCCTCGCCCGCGCCCCCCCGCTCGAACACTTCGCGCGCAGTCGCCTCGGCTGTCTGCGCCGCGTCTGCGCCATGCAGCAGACCGGTGACCTCGTTCGCCAGGATGATTTTGGCCGCGTTGATTTCGGATCCTGCCAGCGCGCCCAGCCGGTCGCATTCATCAACGGGCAGTTCGGTGTAGAGCTTCAGGAACCGGCCCACATCGGCATCGGTGGTGTTGCGCCAGAACTGCCAGAACTCGTAGGGGCTCAGCATCTCGGACGACAGCCACACCGCGCCGCCGGCCGATTTGCCCATCTTGCGTCCGTCGCTGGTGGTCAAGAGCGGGCTGGTCAGCCCCCAGATCTCCACGTCCAGCACCCGGCGCGTCAGGTCGATGCCGTTGACGATGTTGCCCCACTGGTCCGATCCGCCCATCTGCAACCGGCAGCCGTAGCGGCGGTACAGTTCCAGAAAGTCATAGGCCTGCAGGATCATGTAGTTGAATTCCAAGAAGCTGAGGCTCTGCTCCCGGTCCAGCCGCGATTTCACGGATTCGAACGACAGCATCCGGTTCACGCTGAAATGCCGCCCGATATCGCGCAGGAAATCCAGGTAGTTCAGCTGATCCAGCCATTCCGCGTTGTTCAGCATCAGCGCATCGGTCGGCCCGTCGCCATAGGCCAGATAGCGGTCGAACACCTGCTGCATGCCCGCGATGTTCTCGTCGATCTGCGCAGGCGTCAGCAGCGGGCGCTCTTCCGACCGGAAGCTGGGATCGCCCACCTTTGTCGTGCCGCCACCCATCAGCGTGATCGGCTTGTGCCCCGTCTTCTGCAGCCAGCGCAACATCATGATGTTCAGCAGATGGCCGACATGCAGCGACTTCGCCGTCGCGTCGTAACCGATATAGGCCGGCAGCACGCCCGCGACCAGCGCCTCGTCCAGACCCTGATAGTCGGTGCAGTCGGCAAGGTAGCCACGCTCCATCATCACGGCCATGAAGTCGCTTTTCGGGCGGTAGGTCATTGCGGGCTCTTTCCTGCGGACGGCGCTGCCGTCTATATCGGCGGGGCGGATGAAGGGAAAGACCATGTTGGATCGCGGGCCGCTCTGGGCACTGGGAACAATGTCGGGCACCTCGCTCGACGGGGTGGATGCGGCATTGGTGCAGACCGATGGCGAGAGAATCCTGGGCTTCGGCCGCACCGGCTACCGCCCCTATTCCCAAGGCGAGGCCGCGACGATCCGCGCCGCCCTCGGTCACTGGCCCGATGAGGACGGGGTGGCGGCGGCGACAGCGGTGGTAGAGGCCGCACATCTGGCGGTGCTGAAGGGGTTCGAGGGCGCCGACCTGATCGGCTTTCACGGCCAGACCCTTGCCCACGAACCGCGCGGGCGCGGCACCCATCAGGCGGGCGACGGCGCGCGGCTCGCGGACACACTCGGCCTGCCCGTCGCCTGGGATTTCCGCACCGGCGACGTGGCGGCCGGTGGCCAGGGCGCGCCGCTTGCCCCGTTCTATCACCACGCCTGCGCCCGCCATATCGGCGCCACGGCGCCGCTGGTGTTTTTGAACCTCGGCGGCGTGGGCAATGTGACCTGGACGGATCCGCGCATGGACGCGCCCGAGGCGCCGGGCGCGGTGCTGGCCTTCGACACGGGCCCCGCCAACGCCCCGATCAACGACCTGATGCTGGCGCGCCGCGGGCTGGCGCGCGACGACGGCGGCGCACTGGCGGCGCAGGGACGCGTGAACGAGACCATCGTCAGCACCTTCCTTGACGATCCCTACGTGGCCGCGCCGCCGCCGAAATCGCTCGACCGGCAGTTTCCGGATCTCCTGGACGCCGTCGCCGCCCTGTCGGATGAGGATGCAACCGCCACCGTGCTGGCCGCTGCCGTCGCCTGCGTCGCCCGTGCCTTCGACCATTTCCCGTCGGCCCCCGACCGGGTGCTGGTCACGGGCGGAGGGCGGCACAACGCGACCTTCATGGCGGCGCTGGCCCGCGCCCTGCCCTGCCCCGTCGTCCCGGTTGAGGCCGCGGGGCTGGATGGCGACATGCTTGAGGCGCAGGCCTTCGCCTACCTCGCGGTACGGGTTGCGCGCGGGCTGCCGCTCTCGGCCCCCGGCACGACCGGCGTTGCGCTCCCGGTCACTGGCGGACGGATCAGCAGGCCCTGAGCGGGGATCTCTTGTAGAATGAATGAGAGGCGTTCGGCGCGGTCACAGCCGCACGCCGTGCCGCCCCGCCAGATCGGTAAAGAACTGCCACGCCACGCGGCCCGAGCGCGACCCGCGCGTGGCCTGCCACTCGATCGCCTCGGCGCGCAGCACCTCAGCGTCCACGGTCAGCCCATAGGCGTCGCAATAGCCGTCGATCATCGCCAGAAACTCGTCCTGGCTGCAGGGGTGGAAGCCCAGCCACAGGCCGAAGCGGTCCGACAGCGACACCTTTTCCTCCACCGCCTCGGAGGGGTTGATCGCGCTGGAGCGTTCGTTCTCGATCATGTCGCGCGGCATCAGGTGGCGCCGGTTTGACGTGGCATACAGCACCACGTTGTCCGGCCGCCCCTCGACCCCGCCATCCAGAACGGCCTTGAGCGACTTGTAGTGCTGATCGTCGTGGCTGAACGACAGGTCGTCGCAGAACAGCACGAACCGTGCCTCCGTGTCGCGAAGATGTGCCAGCAGCCGGCCGATCGCCGGCAGATCCTCGCGCTGGATCTCCACCAGCTTCAAATCCAACCCCTGACGGCGCACCTCGGCGTGCACCGCCTTCACCAGGCTGGACTTGCCCATCCCGCGCGCGCCCCACAGAAGCGCGTTGTTCGCGGGCAGCCCCTTGGCGAACTGCAGCGTGTTGGCCAGCAGAGTGTCGCGCGCCCGGTTCACCCCGATCAGGAGCGACAGATCGACCCGGTTCACCACCGCCACCGGATCCAGCCGGTCGGGGTTCACATGCCAGACAAACGCCTCGGCGGTCGTGAAGTCGGGTGCGGGGCTGGGCGGCGGGCTCATCCGCTCCAATGCCTCGGCGATGCGCCGCAGCGCCTCGGTGTCGGTCACCATGTCCTTCATGCTTCCGCCTCGTCCTCGTCGTCCATCAGGCCCTGACGGCGCAGTTCGGCGTTGCGCTTCTTCTCGACCCGGCGGACCAGCAGGATCGAGATCTCGTACAGCCCGTAGACCACTGCGAACAGGATCAGCTGGGTGAGGACATCGGGGGGCGTAACCACCGCGGCCACGACCAAGATGCCCACCATCGCGTATTTCCGCGTTCCCGCAAGGCCTGCAGCCGACACCAGCCCTGCCTTGCCCATCAGCGTCAACAAGACCGGCAACTGGAAGCACAGGCCAAACGCAAAAATGAACTTGAGCGACAGGTCGAGAGATTCCCGCACCGAGCCCAGGAACACCGTCTGCGTCCGATCCGACGCGACCGTGTTCACCACATCCGGGTCCGACCCCGCGATCAACGTCGCCAGCGCAGGGATCGCATCGGAAAACCCGATGAAGAAATTCATCGCCAGCGGCGTGACGATGTAATGGGCAAAGGCCGCCCCCAGTAGGAACAGCGCCGGGGACGAGATTATGAAGGGCAGGAACGCGTTCTTTTCCGACCGGTACAGTCCCGGCGCGATGAACCGCCACAACTGATGCGCGACCACCGGAAAGGCCAGCGCGAAGCCCCCGATGACCGAGATCCGGATCAACACGAAGAACTTCTCCTGCGGCGCGGTGAAGATCAGCCGCGGATCCTCGCCCCGCGCGCGCAGCACGTCGGCAATGGGTTCGGCCAGAAACTGCAGGATCGGCTCGGCCACGGTGAACACCACCACCATGCCGACAAGAAACGCGATCACAGACCGGATGATCCGCGTCCGCAACTCCGCCAGATGCTCGATCAGCGGGGCAGAGGTATCGTCGATGTCATCGCCCTTCATGCGTCGGACTTTCCGCTGGCCGCAGGGGCGTCAGTGGGGGGCGGCGCGGCCGGATCGGGCACGGGGGCGTCCGCCTTGGCGCGGCGCGCGTCGGCAGCGGCGCGCATCGCCTCGGTCCGCGCGGCCTGATCCTCGGCCAGCTTCGCGGTGGCGGGGCCATGGGCCGGTTTCGGCTCGGGCGCGGACGGGTCCGGGGTTGCGACCTTGGGCGGCGTCTTGGCTGCGGGTTTCGACGGATCCCATTTCTTCAGATCCTTCAAATCCTTCACCGCGTCGCTCACGCCGTCCAGCCCCATCGACTTGCCCGAGGTTGCCTCGCGCAGGTCGCGCGCCACGTCCTGCACGCCGGTCTCCTTGGCAGCATCGTCCATCGCGCGCTGGAACTCGCGCGCCATGGCCTTTGCCTTGCCAGTGAACTGGCCCAGGGTGCGGAACATCTTGGGCAGGTCCTTCGGACCCACCACGATCAGCGCCACCACGCCGATCACCAGCAGCTCAGACCAGCCGATATCCAGCATGTCGTCTGTCCCCTTTCAGCGGGTCAGGGTCAGACCTTGTCCTTGGATTCTTCCGGCGTCACGTCGCGCGCGTTCTCGAGTTCGCGCTCGGCGTCGACGGTGCTATCCTTCACCCCGCGCTTGAACGCGGTAATGCCCTTGCCGACCTCGCCCATGAGCGAACTGATCTTGCCCCGCCCGAACAGCACGAGCACGACGACCGCGATCAGCAGAAGGCCCGGCAGGCCGATATTGTTGAGCATGGCTCTCTCCCTTTCGTAGCCCCCGTAACGATCCAGGGGCCGAGTGCATTCCCATTTATGCGTTCACGCGACCGGATCAAAGGGCCAAATTGCGAAGTTGATCGCCTATTCCGGCATCAATTCGTCGGCATCGGCTTGTTGCGCGCCGGAAACACAAAGCATCGGTCGCGGCGAAACATAAGCCACAGCGGCGTGCCGGGCCGCGGCAGGAACACCCCCGGCACGCTGGCCCGCAGCGTCGAGCCGTCGAAATCCATCCGGAATTCCACCAGGCTTTCGCGACCCATGTAGCGGGCGCGCGCCACGATGCCGCGCGCGGGGCTTCCCTCCTCGGACGTGGGGTTCGGGCCGCGGCCGCCGCGGTCGAAGTCGATCTTCAGGTGCTGCGGGCGGATCACGATCTCCACTTCCGTTCCGTCCGGCACGCCCGGCACCAGGAACTGGCCGAAGGGCGTTTCCGTCAGCGCCCCCTGCACCCGGCCCCGGATCACGTTGATATCGGAAAAGAACGCCGCCGCCGCCCGGTCCACCGGCGCGTTGTAGACGTTGTAGGGCGCGCCCGACTGCACGATCCGGCCCCGCCGCATCAGCGCGATCTCGTCGGCCATGCGCATCGCCTCGTCGGGTTCATGCGTGACCAGCAGAACCGCCGCGCCTTCTTCCTTCAGCAGATCCAGCGTGGCGTCGCGAATCCCGTCGCGCAGGCGGTTGTCGAGGCCCGAAAACGGCTCGTCCATCAGCATGATGCGCGGTTTCGGCGCCAGTGCGCGGGCCAGCGCCACGCGCTGCTGCTCGCCCCCCGACAACTCGTGCGGGTACTTGTCGGCGAATCCCGGCAGGTTGACCCGGTCCAGCAACTCCATCACCCGCGCCCGGCACGCGGACTTGCTGCCCTTCAGGCCAAAGGCGATGTTGCCCGCCACGTTCAGATGCGGAAACAGTGCAAAATCCTGGAACATCAGCCCGATGGATCGGCTCTCGGGCGGCAGGTGGCGCAGCCCGTCCGACACAACGGTGCCGTCAATCAGCACCTCGCCCGAATCCTGCCGGTCCACACCCGCGATGATCCGCAGCGTTGTGGACTTGCCGCAGCCCGATGGGCCCAGCAGGCAGGTCACCTGCCCCGCGCGCACCGTCAGCGACACGTCGTCCACCACCGGCAACCCGCCGAACCGGCGGGTGATGTGGCGCAATTCGATCCGGGGTGGCTGGCTGTCGGGCATAACCGATCAAAATACTAGGGAACGCAGCGGGGACTTAACAGCCGCCGCGCCCCCCGGCAAGTTGCGCTCAGATCGTCGCGTTGGTCTGGCCGCCGTCCAGCAGGATGTTCTGCCCCACGATGAAGCCCGCGTGCTGCGAACTCAGGAAGGCGCACGTGGCCCCGAATTCCTCGATGGTCCCGTAGCGGCCCGACGGGATCGCCGCACAGCGGATCTCGCGCGCCTTTTCCAGCGACACGTTCTGCGCCTTGGCCACACCCTTTTCCAGCGCGGTCGCGCGGTCGGTGTCGTGCGATCCGGGCAGAAGGTTGTTGATCGTCACCCCCTTGCCCGCGACCTGCCGCGCCGTGCCGGCGACAAAGCCGGTCAGGCCCGTGCGCGCCGCGTTCGACAGCCCCAGCGCGGGGATCGGCGCCTTGACCGACTGGCTGGTGATGTTGACAACCCGGCCCCAGCCCCGCTCCATCATCCCCGGCAGCGCCGCCTGCATCAGCGCGATGGGCGTCAGCATGTTGGCATCGAGCGCCTTGATGAAGTCCTCGCGGCTCCAGTTCGACCAGAGGCCCGGCGGCGGGCCGCCCGCGTTGGTGACCAGAATGTCGATCTGCCCGGCAGCCTCCAGCACCTTCGCGCGGCCCTCCTCGGTGGTGATGTCGGCGGCAACGGGCGTTACCTGCACCCCGTGCGCCTCGCGGATCGCCGCCGCCGTCGCCTCCAGCGCCTCAGGCCCGCGCGCGTTGATCACCAGATCGACACCCGCCGCCGCCAGCGCCTCGGCGCAGCCGCGCCCCAGCCCCTTTGAGGCCGCACAAACCAGCGCCCGCTTTCCCTTGATCCCCAGATCCATTGCACAACTCTCCCTGTTCGCGTCGCTGCGTCGTAGCACCGCGCCGGGGGAAGGAAAAGCGCCCGCGCCGTGCACGGCGGTTAAAATCCGGTAAACGAAAAACGCGAAACCGCGCATTTTCAACGCCTTGCGATTTTGTGCACGCGTGCACACGGCTTGCTCACCCCTCGCCCCTGCCCTATATCGCCCGGATGCTGGACAACCGCCCCACCCTGCCGACCGAAATCGCCCGCCGGCGCACCTTCGCCATCATCTCGCACCCCGATGCGGGCAAGACCACGCTGACCGAGAAGTTCCTCCTTTACGGCGGCGCCATCCAGATGGCCGGCCAGGTGCGGGCAAAGGGAGAGGCCCGGCGCACCCGGTCGGATTTCATGCAGATGGAAAAGGACCGCGGCATCTCCGTCTCCGCCTCGGCCATGTCCTTCGACTACGGCACCTACCGCTTCAACCTGGTGGACACGCCGGGCCACAGCGACTTCTCGGAAGACACCTACCGGACCCTGACGGCGGTGGACGCCGCGATCATGGTCATCGACGGCGCGAAAGGCGTGGAAAGCCAGACCCGCAAACTTTTCGAGGTCTGCCGCCTGCGCGACCTGCCGATCCTGACCTTCTGCAACAAGATGGACCGCGAGGCGCGGGACACGTTCGAGATCATCGACGAGATTCAGGAAAACCTTGCCATCGACGTCACGCCCGCGTCCTGGCCCATCGGCATGGGCCGCGAGTTTCTGGGTTGCTACGACCTCTTGCGCGACCGGCTGGAACTGATGGACCGCGCCGACCGCAACAAGGTCGCGGAATCGATCAAGATCGAGGGGTTGGACGACCCCAAGCTCGCCCAACACGTCCCCGCCGACCTGCTGATGAAGCTGCGCGAAGAGATCGAAATGGCCCGCGGCCTCTTGCCCGCCTTCGATCAGGCCAGCGTGATGAACGGCTCGATGACGCCGATCTGGTTCGGCAGCGCCATCAACTCCTTCGGGGTGAAGGAACTGATGGACGGCATCGGCAACTACGGCCCGCCGCCGCAGGTGCAAAAGGCCGCCGAACGCCAGATCGCGCCCGAGGAGACCGCCGTCACCGGCTTCGTCTTCAAGGTGCAGGCCAACATGGACCCGAAACACCGCGACCGCGTGGCCTTCGTCCGCCTCGCCTCGGGGCATTTCGAACGCGGCATGAAGCTGCTGCACGTCCGGTCGAAAAAGCAGATGTCGATCACCAACCCCGTCCTGTTCCTCGCCGCCGACCGGGAACTCGCCGAAGAGGCCTGGGCCGGCGACATCATCGGCATCCCCAACCACGGCCAGCTCCGCATCGGCGACGCCCTGACCGAAGGCGAGGCCCTACGCTTCACCGGCATCCCCTCCTTCGCGCCGGAACTGCTGCAAACCGTGCGCGCGGGCGACCCGCTGAAATCCAAGCACCTGGAAAAGGCGCTGATGCAGTTCGCCGAGGAGGGTGCTGCCAAGGTCTTCAAGCCGATGATCGGCTCGGGCTTCATCGTGGGCGTGGTGGGTGCGCTTCAGTTCGAGGTTCTGGCAAGCCGGATCGAGCTGGAATACGGCCTGCCGGTTCGATTCGAGGGCTCGCAATTCACCTCCGCCCGCTGGGTCACCGGCCCAAAGGCCGAGGTGGAGCGCTTCGTGAACATCAACAAGGGCCACATCGCCACCGATCACGACGGCGACGTGGTGTTCCTGACCCGCCTGCAATGGGACATCGACCGCATCGTGCGGGATTTCCCGGAATTGAAGCTGACGGCGACGAAGGAAATGATGGTCTGATCCGGCGCGGCCGGTGCCGTCGCCCGCCCATGCGCGGCATGGGCAGCGCCGGGCCGCTCTCGATGGGCGGCCCGGCGCTCCTCCCCGTCAGGCCACGGTGAGTTCCATGGTGATCTCGGCCTTCAACAGCTTCGAGATCGGGCAGCCTGTCTTTGCCTTCTCGGCCAGTTCGCGCAGCTTCGCCTCGGGCGCGTCGGCCTTCACCTCGACCACCAGATGCGCCGCCGTCACGGTAGGGCCGCCGTCGGTGTCCGGGTCGAGCGACACGGTCGACGATGCCTTCACATGCCCCGCGGCGATCTTCTCGCCGCTGATCAGCGCCGTCAGGAACATCGCGTAGCAGGCGGAATGCGCCGCGCCGATCAGTTCCTCCGGGTTGCTGCCCTTCTCGCCCTCGAACCGCTTCGCAAAGCTGTAGGGCACGTCTGCCAGCACGCCGCTTTCGGTGTTCAGCGTGCCCGATCCGTCCTTCAGCCCGCCGGTCCAGGTCGCGTTCGCGAATTTCTTGATCATCTGTCTCTCCCTTGTCTCGCAGCCCTGCAGGGGCTGCTTCCCAGTCAAGACTTGTGGCCGGGCGCCCCGATTGCAACCCTCAGCCCCACCAGGGTCCGGCCTTGCGCAATGCCTTCCAGTGCGTCTCCGCCTCGGCCATCGCCTCGTCCCGCAGCGCGGCGCGCGCCGTGGCGCCGCTCTGGTGCAGGCGCCCCTCGGCAACGGCCAGATCGTTCAGCAGACCCAGCGCGTCCTGCAACTGCTTCAGACGTGCCAGAAACCGCGCCTGGGCCTTGCCCGGCCAGAGATCGGCGAAGAAATCCGTCAGGTAGCGCAGGGCCTTGAGATCCTTGCGGAATTCGTGGCGGTCGGTGTCGGACATCCGATCCACGTGCCGGCCGTGCGAGTCCGCTGCCTGCCATGCACAGGTCAGCGCCTCGGCGGCCAGATCGTTGACGGGCGCCTTGCGCCGCGCCTTGGCGCCCTTGCCCTTCTTCTTCCAGCTGCCCTGCTCCATCGTCAGGATGGCCTCGGCGGCGAAACCTTCGGCCTCGCGCTCCTCCAGCGCGGCGCGGACCTTGGCACGGATGCGATCGGCCTCTGCCGCAAGGCGCGCGGCTTCCTCGCCCTCGGCCAGTTGCCCGGCCAGCACATCGGCGTCGCGCAGATGGCCCAGCAGGGCAAAGATCGCCTTGGCCTCATCCCGCAGCGGTTTCACTGCGGATTTCCTCAGGATCGGCCGGAACCCCGCAAGGGCGGAGCGGAAGCGACGCAGCGCCACCCGCGCACCATGGGGCCCCTCTGGCGCGTCGCCGGTCATCAACGCCGCGCGATGGGCGTCAAAATCCGCCAGACAGGTGGCCAGAACGCTGCGCATCGCCTTTGTGGCGGTCATGTCGGGCGTGATGTCCGGCCGGCTCTGGCGGGGATCCGTTGCGTTCATGGCCTCCTCGTGGACGCTTGGCACACAGCGCATGACGCGAAGTATCACCGCCGGATGACACTTCAGTGACAGCCCGGATTGTATCCACTTGTATACGCTTGGATACAAAACCTCTATTCGCGACGCGCAGTCTGGCCGTCAGGCGGCCAGATGCGGCGCATTGACGTTGTGGTTGTTTTCCGTTAATCCCCCGCAATCCGCCGGGGCGCCCGGTTCCCAGCGTCCCTTATCTCCTTACGGCCCGATGCCGTATGAATGGACGCACATGATCAAGTTTTCCGACCTCGCCCTGGACCCCAAGGTCCAGAAAGCCGTTGCAGAAGCCGGCTACGAAATTCCGACCCCGATCCAGGAGCAGGCGATCCCGCATGCGCTGGAGGGGCGCGACGTTCTGGGGATTGCCCAGACCGGGACGGGCAAGACCGCGGGCTTTACGCTGCCGCTGGTCACGCTGCTTTCGAAGGGCCGCGCAAGGGCGCGGATGCCGCGCAGCCTGGTGCTGTGCCCGACGCGCGAACTGGCGGCCCAGGTTGCCGAAAGCTTCGATACCTACGCGAAATACACCAAGCTGACCAAGGCGCTGCTGATCGGCGGCGTGAGCTTTGGTGAGCAGGACAAGCTGATCGACCGCGGCGTCGACGTGCTGATCGCCACGCCGGGCCGCCTGCTGGACCATTTCGAGCGTGGCAAGCTGCTGCTGACCGGCGTGCAGATCATGGTGGTGGACGAGGCCGACCGGATGCTCGACATGGGGTTCATCCCGGATATCGAGCGGATCTTCCAGCTGACCCCCTTTACCCGCCAGACGCTGTTCTTCAGCGCCACCATGGCGCCCGAGATCGAGCGGATCACCAACACCTTCCTGACCTCGCCCGCGCGGATCGAGGTCGCGCGTCAGGCCACCGCGTCGGAAACCATCGCGCAGCAGCTGATCCAGGTGAAGCCGAAGCGCAAGGACCAGACCTTTGCCGAGAAGCGCAAGGTTCTGCGCGAACTGATCCGGGCCGAGGGCGAAGCCTGCACCAACGCCATCGTCTTCTGCAACCGCAAGGTCGATGTCGATGTCGTCGCCAAGTCGCTGAAGCAGCACGGCTTCAACGCCGCCCCGATCCATGGCGATCTGGACCAGTCGGTGCGCACGCGCACACTGGACGGGTTCCGTGACGGCACGCTGCACGTTCTCGTTGCCTCTGACGTCGCCGCGCGCGGGCTGGATATCCCGGCGGTCAGCCACGTCTTCAACTTCGACGTGCCCAGCCACCCCGAGGATTACGTGCACCGGATCGGCCGGACCGGCCGTGCGGGACGGTCGGGCAAGGCGATCACGCTTGTGGGCCCGAATGACGCGAAGTACCTGGATGGGGTCGAGGCGCTCATCGGCGGGCCAATCCCGCGCGGCGTGAACCCGATCGCCGAGGACACCACCGAGGCGGCCGACGAAGCACCCGCCGAACAGGCCGAACGGCCGGCGCGCCGCAGCCGCGGCGGCAGCCGCCGAAAGGACAAGCCGGCGGCAGAGGCCTCGGCCCCGCGCGCGGCCGAGGCGGCAGCACCGGCGGCGGAGCCGCAGCAAAAGGACGCCCCTGCGCAAGAAGCCCCGGCCGAAAAGCCGGAGCCGCGGCGCGACGACCGCCGCAACAATCGCCGCGATGCGCCGGTCGTCGGCATGGGCGACCATGTGCCCGATTTCCTGCTGCGCAGCATGGGCAGCAAGTAACGGCTCTCGCTGGCCGCCAGACAGAATCCTGAAACGGGACGGCCCGCGCAATTTGCGCGGGCCGTTGTCGCTTCTGGCACTCGTCGGGCACGTCACTCCTCGACCAGGCGGCTGACGACCACCGTGACCTCGGGGCGCTTTCCGATTTCTTCCATCGCGATCTGACGGACGATCCGGCGCACGCCGTCGTCCAGCTTGTCGTCGTCGGACAGGAGCTTGGCGCCGATCCCGTCCAGGAACTCGGTCACCTCGCCCTCGATCGCCTCGACCAGCACGCGGTTGCTGCGGCCGCGTTCGGGCAGGCCCATGATCTCGGCCCAGGCCTCTCCCATCGGGCGGTCCTGATCGTCGACGATCAACGTCACCAGGACATGACCGTTCAGCGCCATGCGGATACGGTCGCGCACCACACCCTCCAGCGCGCCGACCATGACGCTGCCGTCCAGATAGACACGCCCGGCCTCGATGTGGTCGACGACCCTTGGCTTGTCGCCCGTCAGATCGACCATGGTCCCGTTGGTCACCAGTTCGGACGTGAAGCCGCGGGCACGGGCGAATTTAACATGCTCGCGCAGGTGCCGGTGCTCGCCGTGCATCGGCAGGATCACCTTGGGTTCCAGCAACTCCTGCACACGCTCCAGGTCGGGGCGGTTGGCGTGACCCGAGACGTGGTACTTGCCGTGCTCCTCATCGACGACATCGACGCCGATTTCGGAGAAAGCGTTCATCACCCGGATGACCCCGGCCTCGTTGCCCGGAATGGTCTTGGACGAGAACAGGAACAGGTCGCCCTCGGCCATCGACAGGCCAAGATACTTGCCGCGCGCAAGCTGCGCCGAGGCGGCGCGGCGTTCGCCCTGGCTGCCGGTGACGATCAGCATCAGGTTGCCACGCGGCACCTGCGTCGCCTCTTCGGGAGGGATGGTGGACGGGAAATCCGTCAGCACGCCCGCCTCTTGCGAGGTGGCGACCATCTTTTTCATCGCACGCCCCAGCAGGCAGACCGAGCGGCCCGCCGCGATCCCCGCCTGCGCCAGCGTCCGCACCCGCGCCACGTTCGAGGCAAATGTCGTGGCGACCACCATGCCCTTGGCGTCGGCCACCAGTTCGGTGATCGGATCGACCAGCGTCGCCTCGGACCGGCCCGGATGGGTGGAAAAGACGTTCGTGGAATCGCAGGTCATCGCCCGGATCCCGTCGCCCTCGGCCCCGATCTCCGACAGGAGGGCGGGATCGAAGGGCTCGCCCACACCCGGAGTAGGGTCGATCTTGAAGTCGGCGGAATGGAACACCCGGCCCGCCGGCGTGTCGATCAGGATGGCGGAGCTTTCCGGGATCGAGTGGCTGACCGGCACGAACTGGATGCGGAAGGGCCCGATCTCTGCCACCGCGGGGCGCGGGCCGATGACGTTCACCACATCGGACGGGTGGCCCTGCTCTTCCAGCTTCATGCGGGCGTGCAGGGCGGTGAAGGTACGCGCATAGACCGGCGCGCGCAGCCTGCCCCACAGATGCCCCAGCGCACCCACGTGATCCTCGTGCGCGTGGGTGATGATGACGCCGTCGATCCGGTCGGCGCGCTCTTCCAGCCAGCGGATGTCGGGCAGGATCAGGTCGACGCCGGGCGTCGTGTCCATGTCGGGAAAGGTCACGCCGACGTCGACGACGATCAGGCGTTCCTTGTCGGCCGGCCCGTAGCCGTAGACATAGCAGTTCATCCCGATCTCGCCCGCGCCGCCGAGGGGTAGGTAGATCAGCCGCTCCTTGCTCATTCCGTTTCCAGTTCCTTGTTGTAGCGATGTAAGACCGTCAGGCCGTGAATGGTCAGATCGTCCTCGACAAAGTCGAAGACATCGGTGCCCTGATCGAACAGCGGCGCAAGGCCGCCGGTGGCGATCACCTTCATGGGCCGGTCGCGCTCGGCGCGGATTTCGCGCACGATCACCTCGACCAGCCCGACATAGCCCCAATATACGCCCGACTGCATGCAGGCCACCGTATTCGTGCCGATCACCACCTGCGGCTTGGTGATGTCCACATGCGGGAGGGCAGCTGCGGCCATGTGCAGCGCTTCCAGGCTGAGGTTCACCCCCGGCGCGATCACCCCCCCAATATAGGCGCCGTCGCTGTCCACCACGTCGAAAGTGGTGGCCGTGCCGAAATCCACCACGATCAGGTCGCCGCCGTGACGGTCGAAGCCTGCGACCGCGTTCACCAGCCGGTCGGGGCCGACCGTGGTGCCCTGGTCGACGCGCGGCAGATGCGGCAGGGCGCATTCGGGCTTGCCCACGACCATCGGGCGCGTGTCGAAATACCGGTTGGCCAGAACCCGCAGATTGAAGACCACACGCGGCACGGTGGACGAGATGATGACATCGGTGATCCGCGCGGGCGTATCGGTCAGCTTCATCAGCGTGGACAACCAGACGTAGTATTCATCGGCCGTGCGCTGGTGGTTCGTGGCGATCCGCCAAGTCGCAAGAAAGCGCGCCCCGTCCCAGACCGCGAAGACGGTGTTGGTGTTGCCGCAGTCGATCGCCAGAAGCATGGCACCCTCCGCTAGAAATGAACCTCTGCCGCGGCGATGGCGCGCGGGCCAACGGGGGTGGCGATCACCAGCGCGCCGCTGTCGTCCACCGTCTGAAAGGTGCCCTCCACGACCTCGCGCCCGGTGTGGGCGCTGATCGGCTGGCCGATCCGGGCGGCGCGGGCCAGCCAGGCTGCGCGGACCGGGGCGAATCCGGCGTCCGTGAACGCCGCTTCCCAACGTGCATAGGCGGGGGCCAGGGTATCGAGAAAGGCCTCGGGCGTCACGGAGACGTCCGTCTCGGCAAGGAGCGATGTGGGTTGCAGCGCCCCGGCCTCGATCGTCGCGGCGGCAGGTGCGGCCGCAAGGTTCACGCCGACCCCGATCGCGAGATAGGCAACGCGGTCGGCGCTGCCAGAGCTTTCCAGCAGGATCCCGGCGACCTTGCGCCCGTTCAGCAGCACGTCGTTCGGCCATTTCAGGGAAATCAGGTCCGGGCGCCCTGTCACGGCGGAAAGGGCGTCGAACAACGCCAGCGCCGCCACGAAGGACCGCAGCGCCACCGTCGCGGCCTTTTCCTGCGGGAACAGGAGCAGCGTGGCGGCGAAGTTTCCCGGCGGATCGATCCAGCGTCGCCCGCGCCGCCCCCGGCCCGCCGTCTGGCGCAGCCCCAGGACCCAGGCAGGCCCCGTCAGCTCTGGTCGGCGGCGCACCGCCTCGGCCATTGTGCTGTCGACTTCCGGCAGGACGATGCGGGACACGCCCGCGGGCCAGCCGGTCGTCACCGCAGTGTCAGCGGACAAGTGTCTGCGCCGCAAGCCCGGCCAGCGGTTCGATGCCGAACAGGTTGACGACACCCACCACCATGATCGCGGCCGACGCGACAAGCAGCACCTGCTGGGTCATCGGCATGACGCCGTCCAGCGCCTCCGACTCTTCGCCGAAATACATGTAGTAGACGATGCGAAGATAGTAGAACGCCCCGATCACCGACGCGACAGCGCCGGCGACGGCTAGCCAGACCAGCCCTGCATCGACAGCGGCGCGCAGCACGTAGAACTTACCGAAGAAACCCACCAGCGGTGGCACGCCGGCAAGGCTGAACATCAGGATCAGCACGGCAAGTGCCTTCAGCGGCTGGGTTTTCGAATACATGTTCAGGCTGCGGATGTCGGTGACCGGGCGGCCGTCCTTTTCCATCGACAGGATGAAGGCGAAGGTGCCCACGTTCATCGTGACATAGATCGCCATGTAGACAAGCATCGCCTGCACGCCCAGCGCGGTCCCGGCTGCCAGGCCGACCATGGCGTAGCCCATGTGCGCGATGGAGGAATAGGCCATCAGCCGCTTGATGTCGCGCTGGCCGATGGCGGCGACGGCGCCAAGGAACATCGACAGCACCGCCAAGAGCGCAATGATCTGCCCCCAGTCAGCCGGTACCGCGCCAAAGGCATCGTGCACCAGTCGTGCCAGCAGCGCCATCGCGGCCACCTTGGGCGCAGTCGCGAACAGCGCCGTCACCGGCGTTGGCGCGCCCTCATACACATCGGGCGTCCACATGTGGAACGGGACCGCCGAGACCTTGAAGGCCAGCCCGGCCAGCAGGAAGACAAGACCGAACAGCAGGCCGAGCGGCATCTCGCCCGACTGGATCGTCGACAGGATGCCCGAGAAAAGCGTGGTGCCCGCATAGCCATAGGTGAGCGAGGCGCCGTAGAGCAGCAGGCCCGACGACAGCGCGCCGAGGACGAAGTATTTCAGCCCCGCCTCTGTCGAGCGTGCGCTGTCACGCCGGATCGCGGCGATGACGTAGAGCGCAAGCGACTGCAGTTCCAACCCCATGTACAGCGCGATCAGGTCACCCGAGGAGACCATCAGCATCATCCCCAGCACCGCCAGCGCCACCAGGATCGGGTATTCGAACCGCAGAATGTCACGGCGCACCATCTGATCCTGCCCCATCAGCAGAACGGCGGCCGCGGACCACAGGATCACCACCTTGGAAAAGCGCGCGAACGCATCCTCGATGAACATGCCGCCAAAGGCCGTGCGTGTTCCCGACCCGTTCAGACCGATGGCGACGCCCAGCAGCACCAGAACGGCCGCCGTGCCCCACAGGATCGGCAAGGCGACCCGGTCCTTGCCGCCATAGGCGCCGAACAGCAGCGCGGCCATGGCAAAGACGGCCAGCACGATCTCGGGCAGGATGATGGTCAGATCCGCAGAGGTCATTGCTGCCACTCCTTACTGTGCCGCCAGGCGAACGGCGCTATCGGCCGCCGCGGCCACGGCCGTCTGATAGTCGCCCACGAGGGCCGAGACGCTGGGGCCGATGATGTCGGTGACCAGCGCGGGATAGACCCCGAGCAGGAGCGTCATCACCACCAGGGGCGCAAAGATCGCCTTTTCCCGACGGGTCATGTCGGTGATGGTTTTCAGGCTTTCCTTGATCAGGTCGCCGAACACCACGCGCCGGTAGAGCCAGAGCGCATAGGCGGCCGAAAAGATCACGCCCGTCGCGGCGACAAGGGCAACCCATGTGTTGACCTGGAAAGTGCCCATGATCGTCAGGAACTCTCCCACGAAGCCCGACGTGCCCGGCAGCCCCACGTTCGCCATGGTGAACAGCATGAAAATCAGCGCATAGACCGGCATTCGATTGACCAGTCCGCCATAGGCATCGATCTCGCGCGTGTGCATCCGGTCGTAGATGACGCCGACGCAAAGGAACAACGCGCCCGAGATGAAGCCGTGGCTGATCATCTGGAAGATGGCCCCATCGACGCCCTGCTGGTTCGCGGCGAAGATGCCCATGGTCACGAAGCCCATGTGCGCGACCGACGAATAGGCGATCAGCTTCTTCATGTCCTCCTGCATCAGGGCGACGAGGCTGGTGTAGACGATGGCAATCGCGGACATCCAAAGCACGAGCGGCGCCAGCAGATCGGACGCCACCGGGAACATCGGCAGCGAAAACCGCAGGAAGCCGTAGCCGCCCATCTTCAGCAGGATCGCCGCCAGCACGACCGACCCTGCGGTGGGGGCCTGCACGTGGGCATCGGGCAGCCAGGTATGCACCGGCCACATCGGCATCTTCACCGCGAATGAGGCGAAGAAGGCGAGCCACAGTAGCGTCTGCATGCCGCCGACGATCTGCCAGCCCATCAGGCTGATCGGCCCGGCGTCGAAGTCGTGGCGCAGCAGCGCTGGAATGTCGGTGGTGCCCGCGTCGGTATACATGGCAATCATCGCCACCAGCATCAGCACCGAGCCGAGGAAGGTGTAGAGAAAGAACTTGAACGCCGCGTAGATCCGCTGCTTGCCGCCCCAGATGCCGATGATCAGGAACATCGGGATCAGGCCCGCCTCGAAGAACAGGTAGAAGAGCACCAGATCCAGCGCCACGAAGACGCCAAGCATCAGCGTTTCGAGCACCAGGAAGGCGATCATGTATTCCTTCACCCGGTGGGTCACGTCCCAGCAGGCCAGGATCGTCAGCGGCATCAGGAAGGTCGTCAGCATCACGAACAGCACCGAGATGCCATCGACACCCACCTTGTAGCGCAGGCCGAGGATCCACTCGCCCTCTTCCACGAACTGGAATCCGGTGTTGCCCGGATCGAAGCGGAACAGGATGAAGAGCGAGATGACAAAGGTCGCCGACGTCGCCACCAGGGCCAGCCACTTCGCGTTGTTCCGCGCGGCCGCGTCATCCCCGCGCAGGAACAGCGCCAGGATCAGGGCCGCCACCAGCGGCAGGAAGGTGACGATGGAAATCAGGTTCGTCATCACTCAGCCCCCCCGGACAGCGTCATCCAGGTGATGAGCAGTGCGATCCCGATCACCATCGCGAAGGCATAGTGGAAGATGTATCCAGACTGCGCCCGTCCCGCGAGGCGGGTGAAGAACGGCACGATCCCCATCGCAAGCCCGTTGATGCCCCCGTCGATCACCGCGCCGTCGCCCTTTTTCCACAAGAAGCGACCAAGCCCCTTGGCTGGACGGACGAAGATCGCGTCGTAGATTTCGTCGAAATACCACTTGTTCAGCAGGAACAGGTACAGCGGGCGCTGGCTTTCGGCCAGCTTGCCGGGCAGATCGGGGCGCCGGATGTAGAACTGATACGCCAGCCCGAGGCCCAGCACCATCGCGATGAACGGGCTGATCTTGACCCAGGTCGGCACATAGTGGGCATCGTGGAGTACGTGATTTTCCGGCCCCATGAGGATCGCGCCATTGAACCAGGCGTTCACCTCCTCGGTCGAGCCGAAGAAGGGGTCGTACCAGATCATGCCGGCAAATATCGCCCCCAACGCCAGAACTCCCAGCGGCGCGATCATCACCATCGGGCTCTCATGGGCGTGCTCGTGCGTATGCTTGTCGCCCCGCGGCTTGCCGAAGAAAGTCATGAACATCAGCCGCCAGGAATAGAACGAGGTCATCGCGGCCCCGGCGACCAGCATCCAGAATACGATCTGCGGCCCGCCGGCAAAGGCGCTTTCGATTACGGCATCCTTGGAGATGAACCCGGCGAAACCGATGTGGGTCAGCGGGATGCCGACGCCGGTGATCGCCAGAGTGCCGATCATCATCGCCCAGTAGGTATAGGGCAGCTTTTTCCGCAGCCCGCCGTAATTCCGCATGTCCTGCTCGTGGTGCATGCCGTGGATCACCGACCCGGCACCGAGGAACAGCATCGCCTTGAAGAAGGCATGCGTGAACAGGTGGAACATCGCCACCGAATACACGCCGACACCGGCAGCCACGAACATGTAGCCAAGTTGCGAACAGGTCGAATAGGCGATCACGCGCTTGATGTCGTTCTGCACCAGGCCCACGGTCGCGGCAAAGAAGGCGGTCAGCGCCCCGATGGCCGTGACGAACATCATCGCCTCGGGCGCGTATTCCATCACCGGTGACATGCGGCAGACCAGGAAAACACCCGCCGTCACCATGGTTGCCGCGTGGATCAACGCCGATACCGGTGTCGGCCCCTCCATCGCGTCCGGCAGCCAGGTGTGCAGGAACAGCTGCGCCGATTTCCCCATCGCCCCGATGAACAGCAGAACCGCCACGAGGTTAGCCGCGTTCCAGTCCGTCCACAGGAAACTGATCTGCGTCTCCGCCAGTTCCGGCGCCGCGGCGAAGATGACATCGAAGTCGATGCTGTCGGTCAGGAAGAAAAGCGCAGCAACGCCCAGGATAAGGCCAAAATCGCCCACCCGGTTCACGACAAACGCCTTGATCGCCGCCGCGTTGGCCGAGGGTTTGCGATAGTAGAACCCGATCAGCAGGTAGGAGGCGACGCCAACCCCCTCCCAACCAAAGAACAACTGGACCAGGTTGTCAGCTGTCACAAGCATCAGCATGGCAAAGGTGAAGAACGACAGATAGGCGAAGAAGCGGGCCTTGTAGTGCTCGCCCTCTCTCCAGTTGTCGTCATGCTCCATGTAACCGAAGGAATAGAGATGAACGAGGGCGGAGACGGTGGTGATCACCACCAGCATGATCGCCGTCAGACGGTCCAGCCGGATCGACCAACTCGTCGACAGGCTGCCGGATTCGACAAAGCGCAGCAGGTCGATCTGCCGCATTTCCCCGTCGAAGGTCAGGAAGATGATCCACGACAGGATCGCCGACAAGAACAGCAGCGCCGTCGCAATCACCTGGCCCGCCTGCTCGCCGGTCAGGCGCCAGCCGAAGCCGCAGATCAGCGCGCCCACAAGCGGGGCCAGAAGGAGGATGGTCTCCATGCTCTCAGCCCCTCATCACGTTGACGTCTTCCACCGCGATCGTTCCGCGGTTGCGGAAGAAGCAGACGATGATCGCAAGGCCGATGGCGGCTTCCGCCGCAGCGACCGTCAGCACGAACATGGTGAAGATCTGGCCGACCAGATCCCCCAGATGACTGGAAAAGGCCACCAGGTTGATGTTCACGGCCAGCAGGATCAACTCGATCGACATCAGGATCACGATCACGTTCTTCCGGTTCAGGAAGATCCCGAAGATCCCTATGACGAACAGCGTCGCCGCCACCGTCAGGTAATGTTCCAGTCCCACCATTCGCGTCCCTCCGGGCTATGCCCGTCTTCTTGATTGGCCGCGGCGCCGGGCCGCGGGCGGTGCGGGGTCAGAGGCCCTGCCCCGGCTTCACGTCCTTCAGTTCCATAGCCTTCGCCGGATCGCGGTACATCTGCGCCAGAACGTTCTGACGCTTGATGTTCTGCCGGTGCCTCAGCGTCAGCACGATCGCCCCGATCATCGCCACCAGCAGGATCATCCCCGCGGTCTGGAACAGCAGGAAATACTGATCGTAAAGCAGCAGACCCAGCGCGCGGGTATTCTCCACCTCGCCCATGTCGGGGGTCACCGCTTGTCGCAAGCCAAGGGCCCCGTCTGCCTGTTGCCAGGCCCCGAACCCGAGCGCGAGTTGCATCAGGATGATCAGCCCGATCAGGGCGGCCATGGGAATGTATTTCGCCATCTCCGCCTTCAGGGCGGCGAAATCGATGTCCAGCATCATCACGACGAACAGGAACAGCACCGCGACCGCACCGACATAGACAATGATCAGAAGCATGGCGACGAACTCGGCGCCCAACAGAACGAACAGCCCCGCCGAGGACAGAAAGGCCAGGATGAGCCACAGCACCGAATGTACCGGGTTGCGCGCCACCACGACCAGCAAGCCCGCCACGACGGTCGTCAGTGCAAAGGCATAAAAGGCATAGTCAGCTACCGTCATGCCTCGTCCTCCGCCTTTTCGCCAAAGACGCTCTGCGCGATCTCCAGCGCCTTCTGCATCGCCGGCAGACCGCCGAACATGCTCATCTGATAGATCGTCTCGGCGATTTCACGCTTTGTGGCACCGGCCTCCAGCGCGTGGCGGACCGACAGCTTCAACTGTGGCTCAGCCTGGGCGCCCAGAACCGTCAGCGCCCCGATCGTGACCAGCATCCGGGTCTTGGCATCCAGCCCTTCACGGTTGAAGGTGCGACCGAAGGCCATCTCCATGAAATCCTTGGACATGGTTGGCACCAGATCCTCGAACCCGGTGGCGCGGAAAGTTTCCAGCGCAGGATTGAAGCTGCGGGCCATCTGCTGGCTCTGCTCCATCATCTGCTGCATCAGCTTCTGCCAGGCCTCGGTCATCTGTAGGGTGCATCCAGCTCTAGGTTGCGGGCGATTTCAGCCTCCCAGCGATCGCCGTTCGCCAGAAGCTTGGCTTTGTCATAGAACAATTCTTCGCGGGTCTCAGTGGCGAATTCGAAATTCGGCCCCTCAACAATGGCATCCACCGGGCAGGCCTCCTGGCAGAAGCCGCAGTAGATGCACTTGGTCATGTCGATGTCATAGCGCGTGGTTCGGCGGCTGCCGTCGTCGCGCGGTTCGGCGTCGATGGTGATCGCCTGAGCGGGGCAGATCGCCTCGCACAGCTTGCAGGCGATGCAGCGTTCCTCGCCGTTCGGATAGCGGCGCAGCGCATGTTCGCCCCGGAACCGCGGCGACAAGGGGCCCTTTTCATGCGGGTAGTTCAGCGTAGCCTTGGGCGCGAAGAAATACTTCAATCCAAGGCCGAAACCCTTGATGAAATCCGACAACAGGAAGTACTTCGTCGCGCGGGTCCAGTCGATCTGGGTCATGTGTCAGCCCCCTATCGCCCAGCGGGCCCAAAGGCCGCCGAACAGCTCGAATTTCGCAAGGAACGCCACGATCACGACCCAACCGATGCTGAGCGGCAGGAAGACCTTCCAGCCGATCCGCATCAACTGGTCGTAGCGGTAGCGCGGCACGATGGCCTTCACCATGGCAAACATGAAGAAGAAAAACGCCATCTTGGCGACCATCCAGAGGGCGCCGTCCGGCAGCCCCGGGATCGGCGACAGCCAGCCGCCGAAGAAAAGCAGGCTCATCAGCGCGCACATCAGGAAGATGGCGATGTATTCGCCGGCCATGAACAACAGGTACGGGGTCGAGGAGTATTCGACCATGAAGCCCGCGACGAGCTCCGATTCAGCCTCGGGCAAGTCGAAGGGCGGGCGGTTCGTCTCGGCGAGGGCCGAGATGAAGAACAACACCACCATCGGCAGGTGCGGCAACCAGTACCAGCCGAAGATGCCCCACCCGGTATCCTGCGCGGCGACGATATGGGTCAGGTTCATCGACCCTGTCGAGATGATGACACCGATGATGATCAGGCCGAGGCTGACCTCGTAGCTGATCATCTGTGCTGCCGAGCGCAAAGAACCCAGAAAGGGATATTTGGAGTTCGAGGCCCAGCCGCCCATGATGACGCCGTAAACCTCAAGGCTGGAGACGGCAAAGACGAACAGGATTGCAACGTTGATGTCGGCCAGCACCCAACCGTAGTTGAACGGGATGACCGCCCAGGCGAGCACCGCCAGCACAAACGACAGCATCGGCGCCAGGAAGAACACCGGCCGGTCCGCCCCCGCGGGCACCACGACCTCCTTGACCACGTATTTCAGCGCGTCGGCGACACTTTGGAGCAGCCCAAAGGCACCCACCACGTTCGGGCCGCGACGCATCTGCACAGCCGCCCAGATCTTGCGGTCGCCATAGACGAGGAAAAGCAGGCTGATCATCACGAAGCCGATGACCAGCAGGCCCTGCGCCGCGATCACCAGTGCAATGCCTGCCCCTGTCTGCAGAAAGTCCGCCATCTTGCTTCAGCCTCTCTGTGCGACCATTGCGCCGCTGTAAACCTCAACACGGCGTCGGGTGCCAGCCCTTTCCGGCGCCGCTGTTTTCATTCCGCTGCAATCGGCCGTTCGGACCGCGCCCGCGCCATCGCTGAGAGCTCAGCCATGAGGCTGGATGCGCGCGCGATCGGGTTCGTCAGGTAGAAATCAGCGATCGCATATTCGAAAGGACCACTCCCCGGTTCCTTGACCGGCAGCGGCGTCCATGCGTTTTCGGCGACCTCATCTACCGCGCCCAGATGCGGGTGCGCCGCGACCAGATCCCGCCGCAGTTGTGCGATGCTGTCAAAGGGCAGTGTGGCGCCCAGTTCGGCCGATAGTGCGCGCAGAATGGCCCAGTTTTCCTTGGCGTCTCCGGGTGGGAAACCGGCACGCAGAGCCAATTGCGGCCGCCCTTCGGTGTTCACGAACAGCCCCGGTTCTTCCGTGTAGGCGGCGGCCGGCAGGATGATGTCGGCCCGATGCGCGCCGCGATCGCCATGGCTGCCCTGGTAGATGACAAAGTGGCCCGTCGGAATGTCGATCTCGTCCGCGCCCATGTTGAAGACCACGTCGGCCCCATCGAGGGCAGCGAGAATCCCCCCATCGGTCACCGCACCAACATCCATTGCGCCGACCCGCGTCGCTGCCGTGTGCAGCACAAGGAACCCCGCGCCCAGCCCTTCGGCAAGCGCCATGGCCTGCGACAGCACCGCCTCACCGTCGTCGCCCGTCAGCGCGCCCTGCCCCACGATCACCAGCGCGCCCTCGATCGCCTTTGCGCCCGTGGCTGCCTTGACCAGTGCGGCACGGTCGGCGCCCTCCTCGACAACGTCATAGGTCAGGTCGCTGATCTGACCGATCCGATGCACGCTCGCGCCCTTCAGCCAGGCCTTTCGAATCCGGGCGTTGAGCACCGGTGCTTCGTCTCGCGGGTTGGTCCCGATTAGCCAGATGTCGCGGGCATGGTCGATGTCCTCGATCGTCGCAGTGCCGACATAGGCGGAGCGGTTGCCGGCAGGCAGCTTGGCCCCATCGGTCCGGCATTCGATCCGCCCGCCAAGCGAGTCGATCAGCGCCTTCAGCGCAAAGACAGCCTCCAGGGGGGCCAGATCCCCGACCAGAGCGGCGACTTTCTTGCCCTTCATGGCGGCCGCCGCCTTTGACAGGGCTTCAGGCCATGCCGACGGCCGAAGTTTGCCGCCCTCGCGCACATAGGGCCGGTCCAGCCGTTGACGCCGCAGCCCGTCCCAGACGAAGCGGGTCTTGTCGCTGATCCACTCCTCGTTCACGCCGTCGTGGTTGCGGGGCAAGAACCGCATCACCTCACGCCCCTTCGTGTCCACACGGATCGAGGATCCGAGGGCGTCCATGACGTCGATGCTTTCGGTCTTGGTCAACTCCCAGGGTCGGGCGGTAAAGGCATAGGGCTTCGACACCAGCGCACCCACGGGGCACAGATCGATGATGTTGCCCTGCAGGTTGGAATCCAGCGTCTGGTTCAGGTAGCTGGTGATCTCGGCATCTTCGCCCCGCCCGGTCTGACCCATCTGGGTGATCCCGGCCACCTCGGTCGTGAAGCGCACGCAGCGCGTGCACGAGATGCAGCGTGTCATGTGCGTTTCGACCAGCGGACCGAGGTCCAGGTCCTCGACCGCGCGCTTGGGTTCGCGGAAGCGGCTAAAATCGACGCCATAAGCCATGGCCTGGTCCTGCAGGTCGCATTCGCCCCCCTGGTCGCAGATCGGGCAATCCAGCGGGTGGTTGATGAGCAGGAACTCCATCACCCCTTCGCGTGCCTTCTTCACCATGGGGGAGTTGGTCTTCACCACTGGCGCCTGACCCTCGGGGCCCGGCCGGAGGTCGCGGACCTGCATCGCGCAGCTGGCCGCAGGTTTCGGCGGACCACCCACCACCTCGACAAGGCACATGCGGCAATTTCCGGCGATCGACAGGCGTTCATGATAGCAGAACCGCGGGATCTCGATCCCCGCTACCTCGCACGCCTGGATCAGGGTCATCGCCGGATCGACTTCGACCTCGATTCCGTCGATGTTGACTTTCTTCAGGTTGCTCATTGCTTACCTTTCAAACAGTCGCGTGCCGATGGCCGAGCCTGCGGCCATCTCGGCCCGGCCAAGCGTGCAGATCGACGCCGGATCGTCCAGGCGGGCCCCCTTCGACTCGACGTAGGTGCGCACCAGCGCCTCCATCCGCGCCCGTTCGTCCGCGTCCTCGACAAAGCCCTCGATCTGCGCGCGTGAAAAGCCCATGCGGCGCGCCTCGTTGTAGATCCCCAGGAAATAGGTTGTTCGTGCCAGCCGGTTCGGGCCGCTGAGGTCTTCGCATCGCTTGACGATCTCGTTCACGAGCGCCGCGACATAAAGCCGGTTGTAGATCTCCGGCGTGCTTCGCAGCGTCTGGTTGACTTCTTCCTGGGTCATGTCGCGTGGCTCTGCCGCGACCACAGCGCCCGATGGCAGTGCGATTGCAAGGGCCAGTAACAGGGACCGGAGAAGTCTGGGCATGGCGATCTTCCGCATTTCGGTCACTCCGCCGCCACGGCCGTCACACGGCCGGTTCGTTTCGCCTTGATCCGATCCTCGATCTCGTCGCGGAAATGCCGTATCAGGCCCTGGATCGGCCAGGCTGCCGCGTCACCAAGCGCACAGATCGTATGTCCCTCGACCTGCTTGGTGACATCCAGCAGCATGTCGATTTCCTCGACCTCTGCCTCGCCTTTCACCAGGCGATCCATCACCCGCATCATCCAACCGGTACCCTCGCGGCATGGGGTGCACTGGCCGCAGCTTTCGTGCTTGTAGAACTTGGACAACCGCCAGATCGCCTTGATGACGTCCGTGGACTGATCCATCACAATGACCGCCGCTGTGCCAAGACCAGACCGCTGTTCGCGCAGCCAGTCGAAATCCATGATGGCCTCTTCGGCGATCGCAGCGGGCAGAAGCGGCACCGATGAGCCGCCGGGGATGATCGCCTTCAGGTTCTTCCAGCCGCCCCGGATACCTCCGCAATGCCGGTCGATCAGTTCCTTGAAGGGGATCGACATCGCCTCTTCCACCACGCAGGGCCGCTCGACATGGCCCGAGACGGCGAACAGCTTGGTGCCCGAGTTGTTCGGACGGCCGAAGCTGGAAAACCACTCCGGCCCACGCCGCAGGATTGTTGGTACGACCGCGATGGATTCGACGTTGTTCACCGTGGTCGGGCAGCCATAAAGTCCGGCACCTGCCGGGAACGGCGGCTTCATGCGCGGCATGCCCTTCTTGCCCTCGAGGCTTTCCAGCAGCGCCGTCTCCTCGCCGCAGATGTAGGCCCCCGCGCCGTGGTGTACGAAGAGATCGAAATCCCAGCCCGAATTCGCGGCGTTCTTGCCCAGCAGACCCGCATCATAGCACTCGTCGATGGCCGCCTGCAGCGCCTCACGCTCGCGGATGTATTCGCCTCGGATATAGATGTAGCAGGCGTTCGCGTTCATCGCGAAGCTGGCGATCAGGCAACCCTCGATCAGCGTATGCGGATCGTGGCGCATGATCTCCCTGTCCTTGCAGGTGCCCGGCTCGGACTCGTCGGCGTTGACCACCAGATAAGCAGGCCGGCCATCGCTTTCCTTCGGCATGAACGACCATTTCAACCCGGTCGGAAAGCCCGCACCGCCGCGACCGCGCAGGCCCGACTGCTTCATCTTGTCGATGATCCAGTCGCGCCCCTGCGCGATGATCCCCGCGGTGCCGTCCCAGTGGCCGCGTGCCTTCGCGCCCGCCAGCGTGCGATCATGCATCCCGTAGAGGTTGGTAAAGATCCGGTCCTGATCCTTCAGCATGCCGCTTTCCCTAGTTGCTCCGACGCTTGCGCCAGATCCTGTATGTCACCACGAGGCCCCAGAAGAACGCGGCCAAGGCCGCCAGGTCGAACAGGAAGACATAGCGCGCCTCCCATCCCATCTGACCACCAAGCCACTGGGCGCCCATCCAGAGAAGCATGGCTGCCGCGATCACGAGCGCCGCAAGCCGCGCCTGTCCGGCCAGAACCCGCTCGTCGTGATTGCTGCCTTTCATTCCGTATCCGCCCCGTCAACCCTTCGCCAGATCACGCGCCTGCACGACCCAGTCGTCCCGGCTTGCCCGCCCCTTGAAACCCTCAAGGTTATCGTCAACCCAGGCCAGTTCCGCCTCGGTCCAGGCGGCGATCTGGTCGTAGTGGTAGATACCCATCCCGTGCAGCATCTGTTCCAGCTTCGGCCCGATCCCCTTGATCTTCTTCAGGTCGTCCGCCCCGCTGTCTCGCGCCGTCGACAGAAGTTCGGGCTTCGCGACCGAGACTGGCTCTGGGGCATCTTCAGCCGGCGCGGTAGGCGTCGGCGCCGGATCGACCTTCACAGCCGGTGTTTCTTTTGCCTTCGCGGCCTTGGGATCCTTCACCCCCAGCGCCTCGACCACCTTGTCCAGCGCCGGTTGCGCGGCGACGACGGCGGATTTCGCCGTAACCGTCACCTTTTCGATGACCTCTTCCATCAGCGCGGCGGGCTGCACCGGCTCGGGCGAAGCGCGGGAGCCACTGCGCGGCACCGTGGGGGCCTCAACCTTCGGCAAATCGGCGCGCGCCAGCTTGACCTCTCCCGGTGCAGGCAGGGGCCGACACAGCGACCACGAAAGGAACCCGCCCGCGACAAGAAGTACCAGAAACCCGAAGAATGCGCCCTGCATGAAGGTGAAGCCGCCCAGCACCATTAGCAACACCATGGTCGCCAGACCACCCAGTGCACCGATCCCCCAGCACGCCAAGGTACAGACAAGTCCTCCGCTTCTGTTCATCGTTCTTCCCCCCAGAAGTTATCTCCCGGCGCCCTTTTTCGTCAGTTCGCGCGCCTGTTCCACCCAGCGATCACGGCTGGCCCGGCCCTTGAAGTCCTCGATGTTCTCATCCACCCACGCCAGTTCCTCGTCGGTCCAGGCAGCGATCTGATCGAAATGGTAGAATCCCATGGAATGAAGCACCGCCTCAAGCTTCGGGCCGATGCCCTTGATCCGCGTCAGATCGTCGGGCTGCCCCTCGCGCGCGGCGGACAGGGTCACGGGGCGCACCCCGTCGGCGGCCTCGATCACGCCCTCGGGTGCATCGGGCTCCTGCTTCTTTCCCGTCGCCTTCGGTCGGCCCAGCCACGGCGTGACCAGCGGTTCCTCGGTCCCGTCGATTAGCTTGACCGTGTCGCTCAGGTCAAGCGCCCGCTGGACCGAGGCGTTGACCGTGATCTTCGCGTTCCGGAACGCATCGAGGCTGGTGAGCTTGCCCTTCGGTTCCGACGAGAACCGGCCATTCTGCGGGCCCGGCTGCGGCACCTTGCCCGAGGCCAGTTCGTCGATCAGCTTCGCCAGGCTCTCGGCAGTCAGATCCTCGTAATAGTCCTTGCCGATCTGCACCATCGGGGCATTGGCGCAGGCCCCAAGGCATTCGACCTCTTCCCAGCTGAACTTTCCGTCCGCCGAAAGCTCGTGTGGGCGGCGCGCGATCCTGTCCTTGCAGACCGCCACCAGATCCTCGGCGCCGCAGATCATGCAGCTGGTTGTTCCGCAAATCTGTATATGCGCAACGCTGCCGACGGGTTGCAGCTGAAACATGAAGTAGAAGGTGGCGACTTCCAGCGCCCGGATGTAGGCCATGTCCAGCATCTCGGCGACATGCTCGATTGCGGCGCGGGTCAGCCAGCCCTCCTGCTCTTGCGCGCGCCACAGAAGCGGAATGATCGCACTGGCCTGCCGCCCTTCGGGATATTTCGTGATCTGGGCTTCGGCCCACGCCTGATTGGCCGGCGTGAAGGCAAAGCTCTCGGGCTGTTCCGGGTGCAGGCGACGCAGCATCAACTCTCTCCGTTCACTGACAACGGCCGGACGTGAGACGGATCCCGCCCTCGTCAGATGACATCAGCACGATCTCTCCGCGCGCCATCAACTGCCCGACGATCTGCGTCAGCAGCGCCTCGTCGAATCCCGTCTCCATGTGGATCTGGTTGGCGCGGTCCTCATTCTCGACGACGCAACCAAGGCGCTCCAACGCCGCCTTGAAGGCCGCCAGTTGCTCCTCGGTGGCGCGGTCCTGGGCCATCGTCGGTAGCGCGAGGATCACAACCACCGGCAGTGCGGCGAGGAACTTCATTGGCAATTCTCCGTGCGGAACAGCACGCTTTGCGGCCCGGAAAGTTCCATGATGCCTTCGGCGATCAGTTCCGGCCCCAGCGCCTCGATCTCGGCAGCCGTCAGTCCCGCGGCAGCCTGTATCCGGTCGGCATTGTCTGCGTTGATCACGCAGCCCTCGGCCTCGACGGCCGCAATCAGGCGCGACTTCGGATCGGCTTCGGGGGCCGCCGCGCCGATTTCCATCGGCGACTGGCAGGCCGTCAACACGAGCAATGCGAAAATTGGCGCGAACATTTTCATCTGTCGATTTCTCCGAACACGACATCCATGGTGCCGATAATGGCCGCCACGTCGGCCAGTTGGTGGCCCCTGGCCACATGATCCATTGCCTGCAGGTGCAGGTACCCGGGCGCGCGCAGCTTGGCGCGGTAGGGCCGGTTCGTTCCATCGGCCACCAGATAGACGCCGAACTCGCCCTTGGGCGCCTCGACGGCAGCATAGACCTCGCCCTCGGGGACGTGGAAACCCTCGGTGTACAGCTTGAAGTGATGGATCAGCGCTTCCATCGACGTTTTCATCTCGGCACGCGGTGGCGGGGTGATCTTGCCGCGGGCCAGCACGTTGCCCTGCCCATCGGGCGCACGCAGCTTGCCGATCGCCTGCTGGATGATCGAGGTCGACTCGCGCATCTCGGCCATGCGGCACAGGTAGCGATCATAGCAGTCGCCGTTCTTGCCGACCGGGATCTTGAAGTCGAATTCGTCATAACACTCGTAAGGTTGGGCCCGCCGCAAGTCCCACGCCAAGCCCGATCCGCGCACCATCACGCCGGAAAAACCCCACTGCAGGATTTCCTCTTCGGTGATCACGCCGATGTCGGCATTGCGCTGCTTGAAGATGCGGTTCTCGGTCAGCAGCCCGTCGATGTCGTCCAGAACCCTGGGGAAGAACTCCGCCCACTCCTCGATATCGTCGAGCAATTCGGGCGGCAGGTCCTGGTGCACGCCGCCGGGGCGGAAGTAGGCGGCGTGCAGCCGCGCCCCGCAGGCCCGCTCGTAGAAGACCATCAGCTTCTCTCGTTCCTCGAATCCCCAGAGGGGCGGGGTCAGCGCGCCCACGTCCATCGCCTGCGTTGTGACATTCAGCAGGTGGTTCAGAACGCGCCCCATTTCGGAATAGAGCACGCGGATCAGGCTGGCGCGGCGCGGCACCTCCACGCCCGTCAATCTCTCAATCGCCAAGCACCACGCGTGCTCCTGATTCATCGGCGCGACATAGTCGAGCCGGTCCAGATAGGGCAGGTTCTGCAGGTAGGTCCGGCTTTCCATCAGCTTCTCGGTCCCACGATGCAGCAGGCCGATATGCGGATCGCAGCGTTCGACGATCTCGCCGTCCAGCTCCAGAACCAGACGCAAAACCCCATGCGCAGCCGGGTGTTGCGGGCCGAAGTTGATGTTGAAGTTGCGGATCTTCTGCTCGCCGGTCAAAGCGTCGTCGAACCCCTTGGAACCGTCCATCAGCGCGTCTCCCGTTCCTGCAGCTTCGATGCCATCACCCAAAGCAGAACAAGGGTCACGATCGGGAAGACGGCGGCAAACGCCCAATTCTTGTTTATCCCGAAATGCGGCAGAAGCTTCATCAGCGGGATGATCGTGGCGACAGTGACGGCCAGCCAGACGATGATTTCCATTAGCGCTTCGCCTCCTTCTTCTCGTCTCCCGGAAGGATATACTCCGCCCCCTCCCACGGCGACATGAAGTCGAACTGACGGTACTCCTGCACCAGCTTCACCGGCTCATAGACCACGCGCTTCTGCGCCTCGTCATAGCGCACCTCTGTGTAGCCCGTCGTCGGGAAATCCTTCCGCAGCGGATGGCCGCGGAAGCCATAGTCGGTCAGGATGCGCCGAAGATCGGGGTGGCCTGAGAACAGGATGCCGAACATGTCGAACACCTCCCGCTCGAACCAGTTGGCGCTGGGATGGGTGCCGGTGATCGACGGCACCATCTCGTCCTCGCGCACGGCGCATTTCAGCCGGATACGGTGGTTCTGATACATCGACAGAAAGTGATACACCACGTCGAAGCGTGCCTCACGCTCGGGATAGTCCACGGCCGTGATGTCCACCAGCGACGAAAACTTGCTGCTCGGATCGACCTTCAGCCACGCGACGAAGGTGGCGATGTTCGCGAACGGCACCGTCAGCGTCAACTCATCATGCGCGATCTCGAACGCCAGCACATCGTCGGGCCGCTTGAGTTCGATATGGGCGGCAAGTTCCTGCAAAGCCTCGGTCATGTCGGTCCTATCGCGTCAGCGTTCCGGTGCGGCGGATTTTCCGCTGCAACTGCAGGATGCCGTAAAGCAGCGCCTCGGCCGTCGGCGGGCAGCCCGGCACGTAGATATCCACCGGCACGATCCGGTCGCAACCGCGCACGACCGAATAGCTGTAGTGGTAGTAACCGCCACCGTTGGCACAGGATCCCATCGAGATCACGTAGCGCGGCTCGGGCATCTGATCGTAGACCTTGCGCAGCGCCGGCGCCATCTTGTTAGTCAGCGTTCCCGCCACGATCATCAGGTCCGACTGGCGCGGACTGGCGCGCGGCGCGGTCCCGAACCGTTCCAGGTCGTAGCGCGGCATCGAGGTGTGCATCATTTCGACGGCGCAGCAGGCAAGGCCAAACGTCATCCAGTGCAGGCTTCCGTTGCGCGCCCAGTTGATGATGTCGGCGGTCGTAGTCAGCAGGAACCCCTTGTCCTGCAGTTCCCGGTTCAACTCGGCCGCAGCGACCTCGCGGTCGGGGCCGGCAGCGTTGACGCTTGTCGTCACTCCCATTCCATCGCCCCTTTCTTCCATTCATAGGCAAAGCCCACGGTCAGCACCGCCAGAAAAACCATCATCGACCAGAAGGCTGCCATGCTGATCTCGCCAAAGGCGACAGCCCAAGGGAACAGGAAGGCGATTTCAAGGTCGAAGATTATGAACAGGATCGAGACAAGGTAGAACCGTACGTCGAACTTCATCCTCGCATCGTCGAACGCGTTGAACCCGCATTCGTAGGCCGATACCTTCTCGGGGTCGGGCTTGCGCACCGCGATGATGATCGCCGACAGCATCAGGACCAGACCCAGCCCGACAGCAAGGCCAAGAAAGATCAGGATCGGCAAGTATTCTCTCAGCAGGTCGTCCACCCGGCTGGCTCCTTCCGCTCGCGGTGCAGCGCCGCGTTTCTGGCTCTGTTCGATTTAACCTTGCCGCAGGTCGCGGTCAACCGAAGCCGCCGTGACGGCATGCCACGGAATACGCTTGTTCGGTGCGTTTCGGCAGGCGTGGCAGAAAGTTTTTCTGCAAATGCAAGGTCGCTCGCTGCGCCGCAGCTTTGCCGCGATGGCGGGGCGACTCAGTCCGCCCACCGCGGTTTGCGCCTGTCGAAGAACGCACCGATCCCTTCAGCCGCCTCGGGCGACTCCCAGCGTTGCACCAACGACTCGACCGTTTCGGCAATCACCGCCTCGTCGATCTGCGCGCCCAGCCGCCGCACCAGCGCCTTGGCCTCCGCCACAGCACCGGGGGCGCAGGACAGATAGGGCACCACTTCGGCCTCTACCGCGGCGTCCAGATCGTCCGCCGGCACCGCACGGGCCAGCAGTCCCAGCCGCACCGCCTCTGCCGCACTGAACCGCCGGGCAGAGAAAAAGACCCGCCGGGCCATCGCGGCGCCGATCCGGGCGATGACATAGGGGCCGATGGTCGCCGGGATCAGGCCAAGCCGCGTTTCGGTCAGACCGAAGACCGACGTCTCCACACCGACGGCCACGTCGCAGACCGACATCATGCCGATGCCGCCGCCATAAGCCTGTCCCTGCACGCGTCCGATCAGCGGCTTTGGCAGGCTGTCCAGCGCAGACAGCATCCGCGCCAGCGCCGTCGCGCCCCGCGCCCGCGTCGCCGCATCGGCGGCCATCTGCGCGCGCATCCAGTCCAGATCGCCCCCGGCGCAAAAGCTCGCCCCCGCCCCGGTCAGCACCACCACCCGAACCGCGGGATCGCGCGCCAGCCGATCTGCCGCCTCGGTCAACTCTGCGATCATCGTTTCCGACAGCGCGTTGTGCTTCTCCGCCCGATCCAGCGTCAGCGTAGCCACGCCGCGGCCGTCCACGGCGACCGAAATCGTCTGCATCACGCCCCCCTCATCGACCGCGCCAGTGCGGCCGCCTGATCGATCACGGCAAGATCAAGGCCCGTCTCGTAGCCCTGCGCCGCCAGATACCGCGCAACGTCCTCGGTCGCCACGTTCCCCGCCGCCCCCGGTGCATAGGGGCAGCCGCCCAAGCCCCCCACCGCCGCGTCGAACACGCGCAGCCCCGCCTCCAGCGCCACGCCGATATTGTCCAGCGCCCGGCCTGCCGTGTCGTGGAAATGCCCGGCGAGCCGGTCGGCCGGCATCTCGTCCAGCACCGCAGCCAGCATGACCGCCACCGCCTCCGGCGTCGCCTGACCGATGGTATCGCCGAGGCTCACCTCGGCGCAGCCCATGTCGCGCAGCGCTGCCGCCACACGCGCCACGGCCCCTGGCGGGATCGGCCCGTCAAAAGGACAATCCGTCACGCAAGAAACATAGCCACGCAACGAGATTCCCGCCGCCCGCACCCGCTTCGCCACGGGCGCAAAACGCTCCAGGCTTTCGGCAATCGTGCAGTTCAGGTTCGCCTTCGAAAACCCCTCGGACGCCGATCCGAAGATCGCCACTTCGTCCACACCCGCCGAAAGCGCCGCCTCGGCGCCCCTCAGGTTCGGGGCGAGCGCCGCGTAGCGCACCCCCGGCGCACGGGTGATGCCCGCCAGAACCTCGGCCCCGTCGGCCATCTGCGGCACCCATTTCGGGCTCACGAAGCTCGCGACCTCGATCCGGCGGAACCCAGCCCGGCTGAGGCAATCGACGAGCGCGATCTTTTCCGCCGCCGGGATGACCCGCGGCTCGTTCTGCAACCCGTCGCGGGGACCGACTTCGTAGATCTCGACGAAGCCGGTCATTCCGCCTCCAGCCGGATCAGCGCCGCCCCGGCCTCTACCTGCGCACCGGCCGCCACCAGCACCTCGGCCACCACGCCATCGCGTGCCGCGGTCAGCGTATGCTCCATCTTCATCGCCTCGAGCACTGCCAGCCGCTCGCCGCCCGCCACCGCCTGCCCTGCGGTCACGAACACTGACTTCACCAGCCCCGGCATGGGCGACAGCGTCACATCCGCCCCCGCCCCAGCAGCCGCGTCACGTGCCAACGGGTCGGGGAAAGGGAAGGTGAAGCAACCGCCGTCAAACACATGCACCGCCCCTGCCCCCACGACGACCCTTGGCGCCTTGGTTCCCTCGACCCACCAGCCATCCGTACGCCGCTCTGCCCGATGCGCCAGCCCGTCGATCTCCACCACCGCCGCATCCGGCCTCTCGACAAGCAGCGCGGCCGTCACCTCGCCGACTCTGATCGCGCGCCTGAGCGGCGACCAGAGCGTGAAGCCGGTCAGCATGCCCGCACCGTCCCACAGCCCCGCCGCTGCCAGAACCGCCGTGACTGCAACCGCCGCGCGCGGTTCCGCCTCGGCCGTCAGGGCGTCGATCTCGCGCGCGATCAGCCCGGTGTCCAGGTCGCCCGCCGCGAACCCGTCGTGCCGCGCCAGCGCACCGAGGAAGCCGAGGTTCGTCACCGTGCCTGCCACTTCGGTCCGCGCCAGCGCATCCGCCAGTTTCCGCAGCGCCGCCGCCCGCGTCGGCCCGTGCACGATCACCTTGGCGATCATCGGGTCGTACCAGGGGCTGATCAAATCGCCCTGCCGCACCCCACTGTCCGCCCGCACCCCCGGCGGAAAGGCCAGATGCTCCAGCCGGCCGGTCGCGGGCAGGAAACCTGCCGGCACATCCTCGGCGTAAAGACGCGCCTCGAAGGCATGGCCGGTGATCGCAAGATCCTCCTGACGGCAGGGCAGCCGCTCGCCCGCCGCCACCCGCAACTGCCACTCCACCAGATCGACGCCGGTGATCGCCTCGGTCACCGGATGCTCCACCTGAAGGCGCGTGTTCATCTCCATGAACCAGAAGCGATCCTCGCGCAGCCCGTCCGAGGCATCGACGATGAACTCCACCGTCCCCGCGCCGGCATAGCCGATGGTTTCGGCCGCGCGCACGGCCGCCGCGCCCATTGCCTTGCGCATGCCCACGGACATCCCCGGCGCGGGCGCCTCCTCGATCACCTTCTGGTGGCGCCGCTGCAGCGAACAATCCCGCTCGAACAGATGCAGCGCGGACTGGCCGTCGCCGAACACCTGAACCTCGATATGCCGGGGCTTCTCGATGTATTTCTCAATCAGCACCGCATCGTTGCCGAAGGCCGTCGCGGCCTCGCCCCGGCAACTGTCCAGCGCATCCGCGAACTCCTCCGGCCGCTCCACCCGGCGCATCCCCTTGCCACCGCCGCCCGCCACCGCCTTGATGAGGACCGGGTACCCGATGGCATCTGCCGCACCCGCCAGATGCTCCGCATCCTGATTATCGCCGTGATAACCTGGCACAACCGGCACACCCGCCTTGGCCATCAGTGCCTTGGCGGCATCCTTCAACCCCATCGCGCGGATCGCTGTGGCCGAAGGGCCGATGAACACCAGCCCCGCCGCATCCACCGCCTCGACGAAATTCGGGTTCTCGGACAGGAAACCATAGCCGGGATGGATCGCCTGCGCGCCCGTGGCTTGTGCCGCCGCGATGATCGCGTCGCCCCGCAGATAGCTGTCGGCCGGGCGCGGCCCGCCAATATGCACCGCCTGATCCGCCATCGCGACATGCTTCGCGCCCGCATCGGCATCGGAATAGACCGCGACCGTCGCCACGCCCAGACGGCGACACGTCTCAATCACCCGGCAGGCAATCTCGCCCCGGTTGGCGATCAGGATTGTCTGGAACATGCCGCCCCTCCGTCGCCGCGTGGGGTCAGCACCACCCCCGGCGCTGCTCGCCACCGTAGGGCCGGGCGTAGCCCGCCGCGATCATCGACTGCGCCACCGGCTCTCCGTCGATCGACAGCGTCGCCAGCCGCCGCGCATAGCGGTCCATCTGGCCATGCTGCACGGTCAGCACCTCGCCCCCGGCCAGCAGACGGCGCAGATACCATGTTGCCGCCACCGCCTGCGCATACTCCGACGCGCATTGCGGGCTCGACACTTCCGGCGCGTCGTATCCGGTAAGGCGCGCCCGCTCGACTCCGATCTCGGGACACCAAAGCGTCACCGTGTCGCCATCGACCACGCGCAGCACCCGGCACCCCTCGATCCCCTTGGCGCCGAAGGCGATATTGATCGCATCCGCGCCATAGGGCACCACGAAATACCCAAGGGCCGCGACCAGCATCACCGCTTTCAGATAAAAGCGCGGGTCCGACACCGACCATGCCCGCCGACTGCGCCTGCGAGAGAAGTGCCTGTATCCGGATGCGACGTTGCGCCTGCTCATTGCAGCCATCATGGAACGGGAGCGCACGGCTGGCTACCCCTTCCGTGAGGCGACCGGCAGGGATACGCTCATCCCCATGTACCATCGCCCGCTTCTGCCCCGTGGCATCCGCCCGCCCGACACCTTCGCCGGTCCCGGCTTTGCCGCCCGCCCCCTTCGGCTTGCCGACGCTGCGGGGGACTTCGCCGCCGTGATGGCCAGCACCGAGCGGTTGCGGGGCTGGATGGACCCGGCCGATCCCTGGCCCGACGGCCTGACCCTGCACGAGAACCGCGTGGACCTCGGCTGGCACGAGCGGGAGTTCACTTCGGGCCACTCCTACGCCTGGACGGTGCGCGATCCGCACGACCGGCTGACGCTGGGCTGCTGCTACCTCTACCCGTCCGACGTGCCCGGCTTCGACGCGATGGCCTTCTGGTGGGTGCGCACCGGGTTCGAGGCGCTGGACGCGCCGCTTGGCGATGCCTTCCAGGTCTTGATCGCGACCCTGCCGGTCAGCTGCTGCTTTCCGGGGCGCGACCACCCGCCCGTAGCGTGACCGCCCGACCAGCAGTCGCAACTTATGAACGTGGCACGCAAGCAAGATGCACGTCGGGTGCATGTGCAGGCTCACATCCGGAACACGCCGAAGCGCGTCTCCGGGATGGGGGCGTTCAGCGCCGCCGACAGCGACAGCGCCAGCACCTCCCGGCTTTTCCTCGGGTCGATCACCCCGTCGTCCCACAGCCGGGCCGAGGCATAGAGCGGATGGCTCTGCCTCTCGAACATCTCGATCGTCGGGCGCTTGAACTCGGCCTCCTCCTCCGGCGACCAGGTGCTGCCAGAGCGTTCAATTCCCTCACGTTTCACCGTTGCCAGCACACCGGCCGCCTGTTCACCGCCCATCACGCTGATCCGGCTGTTGGGCCAGGTCCAAAGGAAGCGCGGCTGATAGGCCCGCCCGGCCATGCCGTAGTTTCCCGCCCCAAAACTGCCGCCCACAAGCATGGTGATCTTCGGGACGGACGTGGTCGCCACCGCCGTCACCATCTTGGCGCCGTGCCGCGCGATCCCCTCATTCTCGTACTTCCGGCCGACCATGAACCCGGTGATGTTCTGAAGGAAAACCAGAGGGATACGGCGCTGACTGCACAGTTCGATGAAATGCGCGCCCTTCACCGCACTCTCCGAGAACAGCACGCCGTTGTTCGCCACGATCCCCACAGGGCAACCCATCACATGGGCAAAGCCGGTGACCAGCGTCTCGCCAAAGCGCGCCTTGAATTCGTCGAACCGGCTGCCGTCGACGATCCGCGCGATCACCTCGCGGATGTCATAGGGCGTGCGCAGATCGGCCGGCACCACGCCAAGGATCTCGTCCGGGTCGCAGGCCGGGTCCTCCGGGTTGGCCCATTGCACCGTCTCTGGCTTCGCGCGGTTCAGGCTGCCCACCGCCCGTCGTGCCAGCGCCAGGGAGTGCGCGTCATCCTCGGCCAGGTAATCCGCCACACCGGACAGGCGCGTATGCACATCGCCCCCGCCAAGATCTTCGGCCGTCACAACCTCTCCGGTCGCGGCCCTGACCAGCGGCGGGCCGGCCAGAAAAATCGTGCCCTGGTCGCGCACGATGATCGAGACATCCGCCATCGCCGGCACATAGGCGCCCCCGGCCGTGCACGACCCCATCACCACCGCGATCTGGGCAATGCCCTTCGCACTCATCCGCGCCTGGTTGTAGAAGATGCGGCCAAAGTGATCCCGGTCCGGAAAGACCTCGTCCTGGTTGGGAAGATTGGCGCCGCCACTGTCCACCAGATAGACGCAGGGAAGGTGACATTCCTCGGCTATTTCCTGCGCTCGCAGGTGTTTTTTCACGGTCAGAGGATAGTAGGTGCCGCCCTTCACGGTGGCGTCGTTGGCCACCACCATGACCTCTTGCCCCTTCACGCGTCCGACACCCGCGATGACGCCCGCACAGGGCGCGTCACCGCCGTAAATCCCGTGCGCCGCGGTGGCGCCGATCTCCAGAAACGGTGATCCGGGGTCCAGCAGGCCCGCCACGCGCTCGCGCGGCGGAAGCTTTCCGCGTGCGACATGCCGCGCCAGCGCCCGCTCCCCGCCCCCCGCCGCTGCCTGCGCCGCCGCAGCCGCAATCTGGTCCAGCGCGGCAAGATGTGCGGCCCTGTTGGCGCGGAAGCCTTCGGAGGATGCAATGGCGTTCGAAGTCAGGCGCATGTCACGGCCCCTCCAGCGCCATCAGGTCGATGGTCCGCTGGGCCGTCATGCTCATCAGGCAGTTCGCCGCCGCGACCTGCCCCAGCGACCCTTGACCGTAGCGGGCAGCCTGCATGCGGCACTCGGCATCGCGAAAGACGATCCACGCGCGCTGCGCCGCACGCAGTGTCGCCTCGCGGGTCATCTGCTCGTTCAGCACATCGCCGGACGAATCCTGCGCCCGGAACAGCCCCATCACGTCCTGATACTGCGCATTCAGAATCGTGTCCCAAGCCTTTGTTTCCAAGCCGATGCACTCAGTCATGCCGACAGTCGACTCACCATCCGCCCGCTCAGCCATGCAGGCGCGCGACAGGCTGCCGATGCAGTCGGCAGCCTCGTAGGCATCGGCAAGGCACGCACGCATCTCTGCTGCCCCGTCAGCCAAAGCCGGCATGGGCAGGGTCAGGGCCAGCAGAAGCGCCTTCATCCCGCCGCCCCCATCAGTTCTCGCCCGATCAGCATGCGACGGATTTCACTCGTGCCTGCGCCAATCTCCATGAGCTTTGCGTCCCGGAACAGCCGGGCCACCGCTGCATCGGCCAGGAACCCGGCCCCACCAAGCGCCTGCACCGCCTGATGCGCCTGCACCATCGCCTGCTCGCTGGAATAGAGTACGCAGGCCGCGGCATCCGCTCGTGTCACCGCGCCGCGGTCACAGGCCTTCGCCACTTCGTAGACATAGGCGCGCGCGGTGTTCATCGCAGTGTACATGTCCGCGATCTTGCCCTGCATCAGCTGGAAGTTCCCGATCGGTTGACCGAACTGCTTACGCTCTTGCAGGTAGGGGATCACCTCGTCCAGACAGGCGGCCATGATCCCCGTGCCGATGCCCGCCAGCACCACGCGTTCATAATCCAGACCGGACATCAGGACGGCAACCCCGCGCCCCACCTGCCCCAGCACGTTCTCGAACGGCACTTCGCAGTCGTCGAAGATCAACTCACCCGTATTCGACCCGCGCATCCCCAACTTGTCGAAGTGCGGGCTGGTGGTGAAGCCCTTCATCCCGCGCTCGACAAGAAACGCCGTGATCCCCTTCGATCCGGCCTCGGGGTCGGTCTTGGCATAGACCACCAGCGTGTCGGCATCGGGGCCGTTGGTGATCCAGTATTTCGTGCCGTTCAGGGTGTAGTAGCCGTTCTTCTTTTCCGCCCGCAGTTTCATGCCCACCACGTCCGATCCCGCCCCGGCCTCGGACATGGCAAGCGCCCCGACATGCTCGCCCGAAATGAGCTTTGGAAGGTACTTCGCCCGCTGCTCCTCGGTCCCGTTCAGGCGGATCTGGTTGACGCAGAGGTTGGAATGAGCCCCGTAGGACAGGCTGACACTGGCCGAGGCGCGGGCGATTTCCTCGACCGCAATGACGTGGGCCAGATACCCCATGCCCGCGCCGCCGTAATCCTCTTCGACCGTGATGCCCAGCAGCCCTAGGTCGCCCATCTCGCCCCATAGCTCTGGCGGAAAGAGGTTTTCCCGATCCACCTGCGCGGCGATGGGCTTCAGGCGCTCCTGCGCCCAGCGGTGCACCGTGTCGCGAAGGGCGGCGATGTCATCGCCCAGATCGAACGCCATCGACGCCGTGAACATGGCCCCTCCCATCGCTTTATTGAACGCGCGTTCAATAAATACCAGCGGGCGGAGATTCGGTCAACGGCGGCGACTGATGGAAGCGTGGTGGGTGGTGAGGGACTCGAACCCCCGACATCTTCGGTGTAAACGAAGCGCTCTACCAACTGAGCTAACCACCCCCTTTGCTTTCCCTACCCCCGCCGCGGGCGCGGTGCAAGCGGCTGTCAGCGACGTGGTTTCTTCTTCCCGGACTGGCCAACCGTTCCGCCGGCCGCACGCGCCTTGGCCGCGGCGGCCAGAAGTTCCTCGGCAATCTCCTCGGCCTCTTCGGGCGAAAAATCCAGGGGCAGGTCCACCCCCTGCCCCTCGATATAGATGCGCACCATGCCTAGCGTGGTGGGGCCGATCTGCAGGTTGGCGGCGATATCGCTTTCTTTGTCGATGCCCATCGGCAGACCCTTCTTTGGCGGATGCTGACGCCTTTCAATCATGGCGGCGGGGGCTTGCAAAGGGGGGTGTTGGCGGATAAATGGACGCCGAGTGCCGCCTTAGCTCAGTTGGTTAGAGCACCAGATTGTGGATCTGGGGGTCCCCCGTTCGAGCCGGGGAGGCGGTACCACCGTTTCCACTGGAAATCGCCAGATCTCGCCGCCCCCGGGGGCCCGATTTCCGGTTTTTCGCAATTCTCTTCTGCATCGTCCCGTGGCCGCCCGTGGCGGTCCAACACTTTTCTGCGCCATCTCGTTTCCGGAATCCGGAAACGTACCCAGGTCCCGCGAAGAGGCGGGTGCCGAACGGGTCTAGGCGGTTCTGATGCGGAAGGGGATAGCTGCCTCAGCCTGTCATTGCGAGGCTAAGCTGTCACGCTATCTGTAAAAAGTCGCTACAAGGCTCTGATAGATCGAGTGAATTCGCTTAAATTGGTGCGGGTGGTCGGACTCGAACCGACACTCCTTGCGGAAAGGGTGTTTGAGACCCTCGCGTCTACCGTTCCGCCACACCCGCGCCGGAGTGTTCTATAGGGCCACGCGCCGCGTCGCTCAAGCGCAAAGTCCACTGGAAGCCAGCGCCCGTTCGGCTAGTCTGGCGCCATGACCGACCGCCTGATGACCGAGATCGCCGCCCGCCGCGACAGCCTGATCCGGCTGACGCAAGACCTGATCCGGATCCCCACGCTGAACCCGCCGGGGCGCAAATACCGCGAAATCTGCGAGTTTCTCGCCGCCGAACTGGAACCCGACGGCTTTACCGTGGAACTGCTGCGCGCCACCGGCACGCCCGGCGATTCAGACCGCTACCCGCGCTGGAACCTGGTCGCCCGGCGCGACGGCCCCCGCCCCGGCGACTGCGTCCACTTCAACAGCCACCACGACGTGGTGGAGGTGGGCCAGGGCTGGTCGGTCGATCCCTTCGGGGGCGAATTGCGCGACGGCCGCGTCTACGGCCGCGGCGCCTGCGACATGAAGGGCGGCCTTGCCACCTCCATCATCGCCGCCCGCGCCTTCCTCGCCGCCCACCCCGATTTCGCGGGCGCCATCGAGATCTCGGCCACCGCGGATGAGGAATCGGGCGGCTACGGCGGCGTCGCCTGGCTGGCGGAACGCGGGTATTTCGACCCCGCCCGCGTGCAGCACGTCATCATCCCCGAACCGCTGAACAAGGACCGCATCTGCCTTGGCCACCGCGGCGTCTGGTGGGCCGAGATCGAGACGAAGGGCAGAATCGCCCACGGCTCCATGCCCTTCCTCGGCGATTGCGCGGTGCGCCACATGGGCGCCGTGCTGGCCGAAATGGAGGCGACGCTGTTCCCCATCCTCGGTGCACGCCGCACCGACATGCCCGTGGTCCCCGACGGCGCCCGCGCCAGCACGTTGAACATCAACGCGATCCACGGCGGCGCGGCGGAACCGGAAGAGGGCTACACCGGCCTTCCAGCCCCCTGCGTCCCCGACCGCTGCCGCATCACCATCGACCGCCGCTTCTTGATCGAGGAGGACCTGGCCGAGGTGAAATCCGAACTCATTGCCCTGATGGAACGCGTGAAAGCCGCCCGCCCTACCTTTGCCTACGAGATCCGCGACCTGTTCGAGGTGCAGCCGACGATGACCGACCGCGACGCGCCCGTGGTGCGCACCGTGGCCCAGGCCATCAGGACCGTGCTCGACCGCCACCCCGACTACGTCGTCTCGCCCGGCACCTACGACCAGAAGCACATCGACCGCATCGGCCGGCTGAAGAACTGCATCGCCTACGGCCCCGGCATCCTGGACCTCGCCCACCAGCCCGACGAGTGGGTCGGCGTGGACGACATGATGGACAGCGCGCGGGTCATGGCGCTGACGCTCGCCGAACTGCTGGATCCGGCGTGATCGGGCGCGCGAATCTGCCGGATTGTATCCACGTGTATACACTTGGATACAATATTCTCTCGCAGATTGTATCCAGTGGGATCCAAGTGGATACAATCTTCACCCGCGCAAGGGGTCTTCCCTCACCCCCCGCCGCGGCGTAGGCTGACGCCGAAACAAGGGGGGGTAAAGCCATGTTCCACCGCCTGAAATACGGCCTCGCCGCGCTGTTGCTGACCGCCACACCGGCCTTCGCCCAGCAGGACACGATCACCCTCGGCATGGTGCTGGAGCCGCCCAACCTCGACCCCACGTCGGGCGCAGCCGCGGCCATCCGCGAAGTCACTTATGCCAATATTTTCGAGGGGTTGACCCGCTTCGGCCCCGATGGCTCCGTCAATCCCGGCCTCGCCCACGACTGGGAGATCTCGGACGACGGCATGACCTACACGTTCCACCTGCGCGAGGGCGTGACCTTCCACGACGGTGCGCCGATGACGGCCGAGGACGTGAAATTCACCCTCGACCGCGCCCGGGCCGAGGATTCGACGAACGCACAGAAGCAGCTTTTCGCCGCGATCGATACCGTGGAAGTCATTGATCCACTTACGGTTTCCGTGCAACTCAGCCAGCCCGACGGCGCCTTCCTGTTCAACATGGCCTGGGGTGATGCGGTCATCATGTCGCCCGCCAGCGTGGAGAACAACGCCACCAACCCCATCGGAACCGGCCCGTTCAGGTTCGCCCGCTGGGTGCAGGGCGACCGGGTGGAACTGGAACGCTACGCCGACTACTGGGGCGAGGCGCCGGCGCTCGCGCGCGCGACTTTCCGTTTCATTTCAGACCCCAACGCCGCCTTTGCCGCGATGATGGCGGGCGACGTGGACGCCTTCCCGAACTTCCCCGCGCCCGAAACGCTGGCCCAGTTCGAGGCCGATCCGCGGTTTTCCGTCATCGTCGGCTCCACCGAGGGCGAAACGATCCTGGCGATGAACCACGCCCATCCGCAACTGGCCGATCCGCAGGTGCGCAAGGCGATCGCCCATGCCATCGACCGGCAAGAGGTGATCGACGGGGCGATGTTCGGCTACGGCACCCCCATCGGCACACACTTCGCCCCGCATCACCCTGATTACATTGACCTTACCGATCTGTCTCCCCACGATCTCGACGCCGCCCGCGCCCTGCTGGCCGAGGCGGGCGTAGAGGGGCTCACTCTCCGCCTGATGCTGCCTCCCCCCACCTACGCCCGCCGGGGCGGTGAGATCATTGCAGCCCAGCTGCGCGCCGTCGGGATCGAGACCGAGATCACCAACCTGGAATGGGCGCAGTGGCTGGAACAGGTGTTTCGCGGCAAGGATTTCGACCTGACCATCATCAGCCATACCGAGCCGATGGACATCAACATCTACGCCCGACCCGACTATTACTTCGGCTACGACAACCCCGCGATGCAAGAGATCATGCAGACCCTGACCGCCACCACAGATCCGGCGGCGCGGACAGACCTTCTGCAGCAGGCGCAACGACTTATCGCCGAAGAGTACGTCAACGGCTTCCTCTTCCAGCTGGCCAAGACCGGCGTGGCGAACGCCAATATTCAGGGGCTGTGGGAAAACGCGCCGGTGCCCGCGAACGACCTGACGGCCGTGCGCTGGACCCAATGACGCCACTTTCCCTGCGCGTGGCGCCCGAGGGCGTGGCGCCCGAAACGGACCGCCCCGCCCCGGATCGCCTGATCTCGGGCGATCCGGTGTTCACCACGTGGAATCTGGAAGACCGCGACGGGCTCTACGCGGGCATCTGGCAGTCGACGCCCGGAAAATGGCGCGTCGCCTATGACGAATGGGAGTATTTCCGAATCCTGTCGGGCCACTCCATCCTGACGCCAGAGGGCGGCGATCCGATCCACCTGCACGCCGGCGACAGCCTGATCCTTCGGCCCGGCTTTTCCGGCACCTGGGAAGTGGTGGAGACGACGCGCAAGGATTACGTCATTCGCCTGTGATCGAAGCCCGCGCCCGGTCAGCCGCGTCCCGGAATCGTCGGCGCGCCGCTTCGTGCCCCTGCGGCAGTGCCTCGACGACCTCCTCAGCCCATTTCACGTAGTCCAGCTTGCGTGCCTTATCCCACTCCGCAGGCGGCGACGCGGCAAGCGCCATGAGGTTCGAGGTCTTGTCGGCGATCTTCACAAGCGCCGCGCGGGGCGACTTCGCAGCGGCGTTGACAACCTGAAGGCGCTTTCTTTCGTCTTTTTCCAGTGACTTGTCGTCGGTCAGTTCACGCACGACCGCGCTGACCTCGGCGCCGAACACCTCCTCCAGCTCCTCAAAGCTCGTCGGCGGACAATCCTCCACCGTGTCGTGCAACCAGGCGGCGGCGACGGACACCACATCGCCGCCGCAGGCGGCAACCATGGCCGCCACCTCTTCCAGGTGGGTCGCGTAGGGCTCTGCCGCCGCGCCCTTGCGGGTCTGCGTCGCGTGCCGCTCCCGCGCAAAGGATTCAGCAAGGCGGATGTCCGGTGTCATGCCTCACGGTCGCCAAGGCCCGTTGGCATGTCAAGCGCGTCGGATCAGTTGACGATCGCGATCTCGACGGGGCCTCCGGTCAGGATCTCCTGCCCCTGCGGGCTGTCGGCGGCTACCATCAGCCCGGTCGGCCCCTCGACCATGCGGCCCTCGGCGGCGATGCTCTCCGCGCGAGTCCGCACCCGCACCTGCGCGCCAGGGCGGACCTGATTGTACAGGTGTATGATGTCCTGGTTGAACAAGCGGATGCACCCCGCTGAAGTTGCGCGGCCAATCGAGCTGACGCTGTTGGTGCCGTGGATCCGGTACATCGTGTCGCGACTGCCGCGATAGAGGTACAGCGCGCGGGCGCCCAGCGGGTTGCGCAAACCGCCCTCCATCCCGCCGGCGAACTGGGCATAGACGTCGGGTTCGCGCCGGATCATGTTTGCGGTGGGCGTCCAGCTGGGCCACTCGGCCTTGCGCCCCACGGTGGCGTTGCCGCTGAAACCATACCCCTCTCGCCCCACGGCGATGCCGTAGCGGGTGGCGACCCCACCGTCGAGCACATGATAGAGCACGCGCGCGAAGGGATCGACGATGATCGTTCCGGGGCGTTCGCTGCCCGCCCACCGCACCGTCGTGCGGGCATTCCGGCCGGTCAGATAGCCCGGATTGACGGCCGGGATGACGTAATCGCCATCGACCACCTGCTGATACATCGCCTGCACCGCCGGCGACGGGGCCTGTACCGCCCGCGTCACCTGCGGCTGTGGTCCGCAGGCCGCAAGCCCGAGGAGAACCAGAAGCGGCACCATCGCCGCACGAAAGTTGAATGTTCTGAACATGTTTTGGCAGCCACTTCCGAAACCGAACCGGGCACGCCCCCCGACGCACCCTTCCGATCCTATCAGGTAGCCCGAAAGCCCATCCGTCAACCCCCTAATTTCGCAGGGCTTTCGGCTGCGCCCCTAGCCCACCACATTCGTTTCGGGGCCGTAGGGGAAGCCCGTGATGTTCTCGGCCCCGTCTTCGGTGACGATCAGGATATCGTGCTCACGGTAGCCGCCGGCGCCGGGCTGCCCCTCGGGGATGGTCAGCATCGGCTCCATCGAGATGACCATGCCCGGCTCCAGCACCGTGTCGATATCCTCGCGCAGCTCCAGCCCGGCCTCGCGGCCATAGTAATGCGACAGGAGCCCGAAGCTGTGCCCATAGCCGAAGCTGCGGTACTTCAGAAGATCCAGTTCGGCCAGAAAGGCGTTGATCCGATGGGTGATTTCGGCACAGGTTGCGCCGGGGCGGATCAACGAAAGGCCGAGTTCGTGGGCGGCCACGTTCGCCTCCCAGATTCTCAGGCTGGCGGGATCAACCTCGCCGGCGAACAGCGTGCGTTCCAGCGCGGTATAGTAGCCGCTGATCATCGGAAAGCAGTTCAGCGACAGGATGTCGCCGCGCCGGATCTGCCGCGCGGTGACCGGGTTGTGCGCCCCGTCGGTGTTGATCCCCGACTGGAACCAGACCCAGGTGTCGCGGTATTCGGCATCGGGAAAGCGGCGAGCGATTTCCATCTCCATCGCGTCGCGCCCGGCCATCGCCACGTCGATCTCGCGCGCGCCGATGCGGATGGCGTCGCGGATCGCCGCGCCGCCCAGATCGGCCACGGCGGCGCCCGCGCGGATCAGCTCGATCTCCGCCGCGGACTTGCGCATCCGTTGCAGCATCGTCGCGGGCGCGATGTCCACGCCGCGCGTCGGCTTCAGGAAGTGGTTGAGCTTTTCCGAGGCGACCAGCGTCAGGTGATCGGCCTCTACCCCCACCACGCGGCCCGTGCCCGCAGTATGAGCGACCGCGCGCCAGAAGTTGTCGCGCGTCCAGTCGGTATAGGTCAGGCTGTCGCCATGGCTGCGCCGCCAGGGCTGTCCGCCGTCGATCCCGGCGCTGATCGTCACGCAGGTCTCCGGGGTGACCACCACGCCATAGGGGCGGCCAAATGAACAATACAGAAAGCCCGAATAATAGGCGACGTTGTGCATCGAGGTCAGCACCGCCGCCTCGACCCCCTGCTCGGTCATCGTTGCGCGCAGCCCGGCCAGGCGCTGCTCGTATTCTGCATCAGGAAACGGCAGCAGTGCCTTGTTTCCGTTCCTGAAAGAGAAGTGTGCGGGGCGTTCCTGTATCATCTCAGACCTCCTGAACCGGGGTCCGTGCCGGACCCCGAAAGATCCCGGCGTGCAGGACGGTGGCGGATGGACCGCAGGCATCGGGCAAATCCCGGTGGCGACGCCATCGCCACGGCCTGCCATCGTGATACAACCCGGCGCGGCATCGGGCAAGGCCACTGGACCGCCCCTGATGCGGCCTCTAACCTGCGGCCCATGCTGCGCTATGCCCTCTCGCGCCTTGTCTCGCTCACGATCAGCCTGATCGTGGCCAGCGTTGTGATCTTTGCCGTGATCGAGGTCATTCCGGGCGACCCGGCCGCCTATATGCTGGGCATGAACGCCGCCCCCGACACGGTGGCGGCTCTGCGGCGGGAACTGGGCCTCGATGGCTCGGCGCTGCAACGGTATTTCGGCTGGGTCGGCGGCATGCTGCGGGGCGATTTCGGGGTCTCCTACACCTATCGCGTGCCGGTGTCGGAGCTGATCCTGGCGCGGATGGAGGTGTCGCTGCCGCTGACGCTGTATGCGCTGATCCTGTCCACGGCCATCGCCTTTCCCGTCGGCCTGATCGCCGCCGCCCGGCGCGGGACGATGATGGATGCGGGCATCATGGGGGCCACGCAACTGGGCATCGCGGTGCCGAACTTCTGGTTCGCGATGCTGCTGGTACTGGTCTTCGCGATCAACCTTCGCTGGGTCAGCGCGGGCGGCTTTCCCGGCTGGGATCAGGGCTTCTGGCCCAACATCAAGGCGCTGACCCTGCCCGCCGTGGCGCTGGCCCTGCCGCAGGCGTCGATCCTGGCGCGCGTGATGCGCTCGTCCGTGCTCGAGGTGCTGGATCAGGATTACATCCGCACTGCCCGCGCCAAGGGGCTGACCCGACGCCAGGCTATCACGCGGCATGCGCTGCGCAACGCGCTGATCCCGGTGCTGACGATCATCGGGCTGCAGTTCTCGTTCCTTCTCGCCGGCGCGATCATCATCGAGAACGTGTTCTTCCTGCCGGGCCTCGGCCGGCTGATCTTCCAGGCGATCACCCAGCGGGATCTGGTCGTGGTGGAATCGGTGGTGATGCTGCTGGTCTTTGCCGTCATCCTCGTCACCTTCCTCGTCGATCTGGCCTATGCCGCCGTCGACCCACGTTTGAGGCGGCGGGGATGAGGGTGCCGCTGACCCTGATGCTAGGCGCGGGCCTGACGGCCGTCTTTGCCGCCGCCGCGCTGATCTCGTTCCTCTGGACACCGTTCGACGTCACGCAGATGGCCATCGCCTTTCGCCTGCTGCCGCCCGGCGGGGTGCACTGGCTCGGCACCGACCATTTCGGCCGCGACGTGCTGTCGATGCTGATGGTCGGCGCGCGGACATCGATCGCCGTGGCCATCGTCGCGGTGGGCATGGGGATGGTACTGGGGGTGCCGCTGGGCCTGCTGGCGGCGGCGGCACGCGGGTCGCTGCTGGATGAGGTCATCATGCGCGGCAACGATCTGGTCTTTGCCTTCCCCGCGCTGGTCATCGCGATCCTGATCACCGCCGTCTTCGGCCCCTCGGCGTTGAACGCGATCATCGCCATCGGCATCTTCAACACGCCCGTTTTCGCCCGGGTCACCCGCGGCGCCGCCCTCAGCCTCTGGACGCTCGACTATATCCGCGCCGCCCGCGTCGCGGGCAAGGGCCCCGCGCAGATCAGCGTGGAGCACATCCTGCCCAACATCGCGAACCTTCTGATCGTGCAGGGCACGATCCAGTTCTCGCTTGGCATCCTGGCTGAAGCCGCCCTGTCCTATGTCGGCCTCGGCGCGCAGCCGCCCACGCCCAGCTGGGGCCGCATGCTGGCCGAGGCGCAGACGATGATCGCGCTCGCTCCGCACCTCGCCATCTTTCCCGGCCTTGCCATCGTGCTGACGGTGCTAGGGCTGAACCTGATGGGCGACGGGCTGCGCGACATCCTCGACCCCCGGCTCAGGCGCGCGCGATGACCCTGATTTCCGTCCGCGACCTTTCGCTTGCCATCGCCGGCACGCCGATCCTCGACCGCGTCAGCTTTGATGTGCAGGCAGGGCAGATCTTCGGCCTCGTGGGCGAATCCGGCTCGGGCAAGTCGATGACCGCGCTGGCGCTGATGGGCCTTGCCCCCCACGGCGCCACCGTCAGCGGCCACGCGCGGATGAACGGCACCGACCTGCTGTCCCTGCCCGAGGATCGGCTGACCCGCATCCGCGGCGCGGAAATCGGGATGATCTTTCAGGAGCCGATGACCGCGCTGAACCCGGTGCAGACCATCGGCGACCAGGTGGCCGAGACGCTGGTGATTCACGCCGCCGCCACCCGCGCCGACGCCCGCACCCAGGCCCGCGCCCGGCTGGACCGCGTGGGCCTGTCGGGCGACCGCTTCCCGCTGTCACTCTACCCCCACGAGCTGTCGGGGGGCCAGCGGCAGCGGGTCTGCATTGCCATGGCCGTGGCGCTGCGCCCGAAACTGCTGATCGCGGATGAGCCCACCACCGCGCTGGATGTCACCACCCAGGCGCAGATCCTGGACCTCTTGCGCGATCTGGTGCGCGACGACGGCATGTCGCTTCTGCTCATCACCCATGACCTTGCGGTGGTCGCGGGGTTGGCGGACCGCGTGGCCGTCATGCAGGCGGGCCGCATCGTCGAGCAAGGACCGACCGAGGCGCTGTTCCGCACCCGCGCCCATCCCTACACGCGCCGCCTGTTCGCCGCCTCCAGCCACCAGCCCGCGCGCCACACGCAAACGCAGGACACCCCGCTTCTGACGGTCACGAAGGCCCACCGCACCTACACCCTGCCCCGCCACAGCCTGTTCGCCCCCGCGCCCACCGTTAGGGCCGTGCGCGGCGTGTCGCTGACGCTGCGGGCGGGCGAATCCCTCGGCCTCGTGGGCGAATCCGGCTGCGGCAAGTCCACGCTGACCCACGCGATACTGGGGCTGGAGGCACTGCAATCGGGCGAGATTCGCCTGTTCGGCCGCCCCGCCGGACCCGGCATGTCGAACGACCTGCGCGCTGGCATTCAGGTGGTGTTCCAGGACCCTTATGGCAGCTTCAACCCGCGCTGGCGGGTGGAAAAGCTGATCGCCGAGCCCTTCCACCTGACCGGCCGCCCGGCCGACTGGCGCGCCCGCGTCGCCACTGCGCTGACCGATGTGGGCCTGACGCCCGCCGACGCGCAGAAATACCCGCACGAGTTTTCCGGCGGCCAGCGCCAGCGCATCGCCATCGCCCGCGCGCTGATCACGAAGCCAAAGATCCTTGTGCTGGACGAGGCCGTCTCGGCCCTCGACGTCTCGGTCCGCGCCCGCATCCTCGACCTGCTGGCCGATCTTCAGGCGCAATACGGCCTCGCCTACCTGTTCATCAGCCACGATCTGCACGTCGTGCGCGCCATCACCGACCGGGTGCTGGTGATGAAGGCCGGCCAGATCGTCGAGGAAGGGCCGACAACCCGCGTCTTCACCGCCCCGCAGCACCCCTATACCGCCGAACTGATCGCCGCGACGCCGGTGATCCCGCCCGACTGGACCGAAGGAGCCGATGATGATTCCCGAGCTTTGGTTTGACCCGACACAGATCCTGATCGGCGGCCGCTGGCTGCCCGCGCCCAACCGCCTGCCGGTCGAGGACCCGTCCACCGGCGAAACCGTCACCCAGATCGCCCGCTGCGGCGGATCGGAGGTGGACGCCGCCGTCGCCGCCGCGCAGGCCGCGATGGCGGGCGACTGGGGCCGCACCACCGCCACCGAACGCGGCCGGACCCTCGCCCGCATCGGCGCGCTGGTGCAGGCGCGGGCCGAGGATCTGGCCCGGATCGAGGCGCAGGACGTGGGCAAACCCCTGTCACAGGCCCGCGCCGACGCGCTGGCGCTGGCCCGCTACATGGAGTTCTACGCCGGCGCGGCCGACAAGGTGATGGGCCAGACCATCCCCTATCTGGACGGCTACACCGTTTATACGCTCCGCGAACCCCACGGCGTCACCGCCCATATCGTGCCGTGGAACTATCCGATGCAGATCATCGGCCGCTCGGTCGGCGCCGCTCTGGCGATGGGCAACGCCTGCGTCCTGAAACCGGCCGAGGAAGCCAGCCTGACCGCCCTCGCCTTCGCCCGTCTGGCGGTCGAGGCCGGATTGCCCCCCGGCGCGCTGAACGTCGTGCCGGGGATGGGAGAGGAGGCGGGCGCGGCGCTGTCGGCCCATTCGGGCGTCAACCACATCTCCTTCACCGGGTCGGTAGCCGTGGGCGCGCTGATCCAGTCAGCGGCCGCGAAAAACATTGTGCCGGTGACGCTGGAACTGGGCGGCAAATCCCCGCAGCTCGTCTTTCCCGATGCCGATCTCGACGCCGCCCTGCCCTTCCTGGTCAACGCAGGCATCCAGAACGCCGGGCAAACCTGCTCGGCCGCCAGCCGCATCCTCGTCCATCGCGACCGGCTGGACGAGGTAACGGACCGCATGGCCACAGCCTATGCGGGCCTCGCGACCGGCCCCGCGCTGGACGATCACCGCGTAGGCCCGCTGATCTCGGCCCGGCAGAAAGCGGTGGTGGAAGGCTTCCTTGCCTCCGCCGCCCACATCGCCCGTGGCCGGATCGTGGACGGCGCCCCCGGTGCCGGGCACTACGTCGCCCCCGCCCTGATCGGCGGCATCGCCCCCGATCACCCTCTGGCGCAGGACGAGATCTTCGGCCCCGTGCAGGTCATCCTGCCCTTCGACGATGAGGAAGAGGCCGTCGCCATCGCCAACGGCACCGCCTATGGCCTTGTCGCCGGTGTCTGGACCGACAGCGGCGCGCTGCAGATGCGGCTGGCCAAGCGGCTGCGCGCGGGTCAGGTGTTCGTCAACAACTACGGCGCAGGCGGCGGGGTGGAACTCCCGTTCGGCGGGGTCGGAAAATCCGGCCACGGCCGCGAAAAGGGGTTCGAGGCGCTGTACGGATTCTCGGTCCTGAAGACCGTCGCGGCCCGCCATGGGTAGGCCCATACCCGGGACAAAGGGTTGCGATACGGTCAGCCTGAACCACAGTTGCGGACGCTGGCGGCGAAGTGGGATTTTCTAAAGGACTATGCCTCCGAACGGACCCCGCTGAAGGAGCGGTTGCTTGCAAAATTCGCAACTTCAATCTGCGCAAATGCAAGAGTCGTGTGGATCGCCGGCACTTCACCCTTCCGCGACCTTCCGGCCCGGCTCGGATGCCACGATCTCCCTTGCCTGCGAACCCGAGGCGCCTAATCTGCTGCGAAATCCCGAGCGACGGGGATTCTACCCAGGAGTCCGCCGCCATGACCGCAGCCCGCTCGATGCTGCCCACCCTTCTTCTTGCGATGGTCCTCGGCCTGACCCTGACCGCGCCCGTGCAGGCGACCGAACGCACCACAATGGACGAGCGCCTGGTGACGCCCGGCAAGCTGACGGTGGGCACCGGCGATCCGGTCTATCCGCCCTGGATGCTGTAGAATGACCCGGCAGGCGGGCCGGGGTTCGAGAACGGGCTGGTCTATGCCATTGCCGAGGAGATGGGCTTTGACCGCGAGGATGTGGTCTGGCTTGGGCTGACGTTCGACCCGACCATCGCGCCCGGCGCGAAGCCCTTCGATTTCGCGATCCAGCAGGTCTCGGTCACACCGAAACGGGCCGAGGTCGTCACCTTCAGCCAAGTTTAATACCAGCCCGAGAAGGCAGTGAACGCCCTGCCCGGTAGCCCGGTCGCGGCTACGACCAGCTATGCCGACCTGCGCGCCGCGCGCTGGGGCGCTGTTATCGGCACCACCGATCTGGCCTATCTGGAAACCATCCTGGATGTGCAGGAGGCGGCCGTCTATGACGACCAGATCGGGGTGTTTCAGGCGATGCAGGCGGGCCAGATCGACGCGACGCTGGCCGCGCTCCCGACTGCGCTGTTCGCCACTTCCGTCCAGATCCCGGAGGCCAGCATCGTCGCGATCCTGCCCCCGGACGAGGATGATCGCGGCCACGGCCTGCTGTTCGAGTTCGAGAAGCCGCTTGTGGACTGGGTGGACGAGGCGCTGGTGGCGGTGATCGAGCGCGGCACGGTGGAGGAGTTGAAGAACACCTATCTGGTGGCCGACCCGGACCTGCCCGTCATCACCGAATGAACCTGCCGCCCGCCGTTCTCGGCGGACAGCCCCCCGAGGGGCCGGCGGGCACCCGCCGCCCTGCCGCGCCGCCAGACCGACTGGCGCGCGGCACTGCGCCCCACGATCATCAGCGTCTTCAGCATCATCGTGGTCTTTGGTGCGCTGGGGTGGTGGGTTACCTCCGCCGAGAACTGGCCACGGGTGCAGCGGCAGTTCTTCAGCCTGGACGCGATGCAGGCAACGTTTCCACGCGTGCTGCAGGGCTTCTGGATCAGCATGCGGATCTGGCTGACGGCGCTGGCCTGCATCGCGGTCTGGGCGCTGGTGCTGGCGGTGGTGCGCAGTCTGCGCGCGCCGTGGTTTGCACCGCTCCGGCTGATGGTGGTGGTCTATATCGACATCTTCCGCGGGATCCCGGTGCTGCTGCTGTTGCTGCTGTTCGGCTTCAGCATCCCGGCGCTGAACCTGCCGGGCCTGGCGCCTCGGGGTCCGGCAAGTCCACGCTGCTGCGCTGCATCAACCGGCTGGTGCCCTTCGATCACGGCACGATCCGGCTGGACGGCGTGCCGGTGGACGACCCAAGCTTTAGCGCGACGGGGCTGCAGAAGCGCATCGGCATCGTGTTCCAGTCCTACAACCTGTTCCCGACGATGACGGTACTGGACAACATCACGCTGGCCCCGCGCAAGGTGCATCGGGTGCCGCGGGCCGAGGCGCGGGCGCGTGACATGCTGGCCCTGTTCGGCATGGCAGACCACGCGGCCAGCCACCCAGAGAAGCTGTCGGGCGGCCAGCAGCAGCGGGTGGTGATCGTGCGCGCGCTGGCCAGCCGACCCGATGTGCGGATGCTGGACGAGGTGACGGCGGCGCTGGACCCGGAGCTGATCGGGGAGGTCTTGCAGATCATCCGCGGCCTGAAGGGCGAGGGCATGACGATGGTGATCGTCACCCACGAGATGGGTTTTGCCCGCGACGCGGGCGACCGCGTGTGCTTTCTGGAAGGCGGCCGGATCGAGGAAGAGGGCCCGCCCGCGCAGCTGTTTGCAAATCCCGCCCGGCCGCGTACCCGGCAATTCCTGCAGTGGATCGTTGACGCGGGCAGGTTGTAGGCACTTCCCCCGTTGCAACGCCTGACTGTGAGGCAGTGCAGGAACAGCCCTGATTTCCCGCACGATGTGGCCGACAGGTGTTGCAAAACTGGCCCGCATTGGGTTTAGTCAGCGCCAATGCAGGGCAAACCTGCTGCCAAGAAACAGGGAGATCGCGGTGAACGCAGTCGGCAAGAACGACGCTTTCGTGCTGTTCGATCATGTGCAGAAAAGCTATGATGGCGTGGAACTCGTCGTCAAAGACCTCAATCTGGCCATCGGCAAGGGCGAGTTTCTGACGATGCTCGGCCCATCCGGCTCGGGCAAGACGACCTGCCTGATGATGCTGGCAGGGTTCGAGACGGCGACCCATGGCGACATCAAGCTCGATGGCAAGCCGATCAACAACATTCCGCCGCACAAGCGCGGCATCGGGATGGTATTCCAGAACTATGCGCTGTTCCCCCACATGACGGTCGGCGAGAACCTGTCGTTCCCGCTGGAAGTGCGCGGCATCGGCAAGTCGGACCGCGAGAAGAAGATCAAGCGCGCGCTGGACATGGTGCAGATGGGCGAATTTGCGCACCGCCGCCCGGCGCAGCTTTCGGGCGGTCAGCAGCAGCGCATCGCGCTGGCCCGCGCGCTGGTGTTCGAGCCGGAACTGGTGCTGATGGACGAGCCGCTGGGCGCGCTGGACAAGCAGTTGCGCGAGCACATGCAGTTCGAAATCACGCGGCTGGCGCACGACCTCGGCATCACCACGGTCTACGTGACCCACGACCAGACCGAGGCGCTGACGATGTCGGACCGGATCGCGGTGTTCAACGACGGCCGGATTCAGCAGCTTGCCGGCCCGGAGGATCTGTACGAGCGGCCCGAAAACAGCTTCGTCGCCCAGTTCATCGGCGAGAACAACACGCTGGAAGGCAAGATCGAGGAAATTTCGGGGAACGCCTGCACGGTGCGTCTGGACAACGGAGATCTGATCGACGCGATCCCCGTGAACGTGTCGAAGCCGGGCGAGCGCACGCGCGTGTCGATCCGGCCGGAGCGGGTGGAGATCAACCCCGCCCGCCTGCCCGAAGGCGCGCATATGCTGGACGCCGAGGTGCTGGAGTTCATCTACATGGGCGACATCTATCGCACGCGGTTGCGCGTGGCCGGCACCGACAACTTCGTGATGAAGTATCGCAACGCCGCCGATCAGGGCAAGCTGACGCCGGGACAGAAGGTCCGCATTGGCTGGCTGCCAGAGGATTGCCGTGCGCTGGATGCCAACTGACACGCCGCGAGGGCGGCGCAAACCTTGCGGGTGCATACCCGCATGGCGGGGCCGCAAGGACGCGACCCCGCCCAATCACCACATCAATCAGGGAGATATTGATGACACGTAGAACGATCCGACTGATGGGCGCATCGAGCGCCATCACCATCATGGCGATGGGCGCGGCACAGGCCGAAACGACACTCACCGTGGTGTCCTGGGGCGGGGCCTACACCGCCAGCCAGCAGCGCGCCTACCACGACCCCTACATGGAGATGAACCCCGACATCACCATCATCAACGACGACGGGTCGGCGAACGCGCTGGCCGGGCTTCGCGCACAGGCGCAGGCCGGCAATGTGACATGGGATCTGGTCGACATGCTGCCTTCGGATGCGCAGCTTGCCTGCGACGAAGGCATCATCCTGCAGATCGACCCCGACGAGATGCTGGCGGCCGCGCCGGATGGCACGCCCGCTTCGGAGGATTTCCTTCCGGGCAGCCTGGGCGAATGCTTCATTCCGCAGATCGTCTATTCGACCGTCGTGACCTACAACTCCGAAATGTTCCCCGAGGACAAGCAGCCGCAGTCGATCGCGGATCTGTTCAACGTCGAGGAGTTTCCCGGCCGGCGCGCGCTTCAGAACCGCCCCGCGGCGAACCTCGAATGGGCGCTTTATGCCGACGGCGTGCCGATCGACGAAATCTATGACGTTCTGGCGACACCCGAGGGCGTGGACCGGGCCTTTGCCAAGCTCGACACGATCAAGGAGCATCTGGTCTTCTGGACCGAAGGCGCGCAGGCGCCGCAACTGCTGGCCGACAAGGAAGTGGCCTTTACCACGGGCTACAACGGCCGGATCTTCGAGGCCTCCGAGGTCGAAGGCCAGCCGTTCGAGATCATCTGGGACGGCCAGATCGTGGAGTGGGACGGCTGGGTGATCCCGGCGGACGGCCCCAACGTGGATGTGGTCATGGAGTACGTCTACTGGGCGACCGACACCCAGCGTCTGGCCGATCAGGCGAAGTACATTTCGTATGGTCCGGCCCGTGCCTCGTCTGCGCCGCTGGTCAGCACCCATGCCGATCTGGGCATCGAGATGAACGAGCATATGCCGACCAACCCGGACAACTATTTCGCCCCGATCGTCCTGGATAACGATTTCTGGACCGATTACGGCGACGAGCTGCGCGAGCGGTTCGCGAACTGGATGCTGCAGTAATCCTTGAGCGAACACCGGCAGGGGCGTTCGCGCCCCTGCCCCCCGATCTCGGAAGGACAGACCGATGGCAGAGGCCACCGCAAACGCCCCCAGCGACGTGATGGTGACCGCCGACGGCACGCCGCTCAAGACGAGCCTGCGCCGCGCCGAACGGCGCCGCCGCATCACCGCGTTTCTGCTGGTTTTGCCGCTGCTCGCCTTCCTGATGATCAGTTTCATCATTCCCATTGCACAGATGCTCTGGCGTAGCGTCGACAATACCCAGGTCGTCAACGCCCTTCCTCTCACGCTCGAAGCGCTCGAAGACTGGGAAGCCGGAACCGAGCTTCCCGATGAACCGGTCTTTGCCGCGCTTCACGCCGATTTCCTGGCCGATCAAGATCGGTCGCGGCAGGAAAGCGTGATCGGACCGCTGGCCGTGCGCCTGAATTACGAGATCAGCGCGGCACGGGGCGCAATCACCCGCACCGCCCGCAGCATCGATGAGCTTGAGCCCCCGTACAAGGAAGCGTTCATGGACGCGCATCGGTTGTGGGGCGACCCGGAACTGTGGCGCATCATCAAGCGCGAAGGCCATCCGCTGACCATGTCATACTACGTCGCGGCGACCGACCGGGAATACGACGCCGATGGCAACATCGTCCAGCGACCCGAGGATCGCCGCCTCTATCTGCCGCTTTTCGGCCGAACCTTCGGGCTCTCCCTGGCGATCACGGTCCTGACCTTCGCGCTCGGGTTCCCGATCGCCTTCTACCTGTCCAGCCTGCCGATGCGGTATGCAAACCTCTTGATGATCTGCGTGCTGCTGCCCTTCTGGACCTCGCTTCTGGTGCGCACCACGGCGTGGATCGTCCTGTTGCAGCAACAGGGGGTGATCAACGACGTTCTCGTCAGCCTCGGCATCCTGTCTGACGACGGGCGATTGGAATTGATGTACAACATGAACGGCACGGTCATCGCGATGACACACATCCTGCTGCCGTTCATGGTGCTGCCACTCTATTCGGTGATGCGGACCATCCCGCCAGCCTACGTTCGCGCCGCCCGCAGCCTGGGCGCGACCCCCTGGACGGCGTTCTGGCGGGTCTATTTCCCGCAAACGCTGCCGGGGATCGGCGCGGGGGCGGTGCTCGTGTTCATCATCGCGATCGGCTACTACATCACGCCGGCGCTGGTGGGCGGCCAATCCGGCCGCATGATCTCGAACGAAATCGCGCGTCACATGCAGCAATCGCTCAACTGGGGCCTTGCCGCGGCGCTGGGGTCGATGCTTCTGATCAGCGTGCTGGCCTTGTACTGGCTGTACAATCGCCTGGTCGGCGCCGACACGCTGAAGTTCGGTTGAGGAGGAAAGAGACATGGCCCTTCCCACCTATGCCGGCCCGCTGGAGCGCACTTGGTACTACACCTTTCGGGTGATCTGCGGGCTGATCTTCTTCTTCTTGATCGCGCCGATCCTGGTGATGATACCGCTCAGCTTCAACGCGCAGCCGTATTTCACCTTCAGCCGCGAGATGCTGACCTTGAACCCGGATGGCTATTCGCTGCGCTGGTATCAGGACCTGTTCAACTCGCAAAGCTGGATGCAGTCGATCCGCAACTCGGTGTTCATCGGCTTGGCCGCGACTGTGGTGTCGACCACGCTGGGCACGCTGGCCGCCCTTGGTCTCAGCCGGTCGCACATGCCTGCGAAGGCCCTGATCATGGGCATCCTGATCTCTCCGATGATCGTGCCGCTGATCATCTCGGCTGCGGGGATGTTCTTTTTCTATTCGTCGGTCGGGCTGGCGAATACCTTTCCGGGCGTGATCCTGGCCCATGCCGCGCTGGGTACGCCGTTCGTCGTCATCACGGTGACGGCAACGCTTGTGGGCTTCGACCACTCGCTGACGCGCGCAGCCGCCAACCTCGGCGCCTCGCCCACGCGGACGTTCTTCAAGATCACGATGCCGCTCATCCTTCCCGGGGTAATCTCGGGCGCGCTGTTCGCCTTCATCACGTCCTTCGATGAAATCGTCGTGGTGCTGTTCGTGGCCGGTGTGGAGCAGCGGACCATCCCGCGCGAGATGTGGTCGGGCATTCGGGAGCAGATCAGCCCGACGATCCTGGCCGTGGCGACGATTCTCGTGCTGATTTCGATCGCGCTGCTGACGGTCGTCGAACTGCTGCGCCGGCGGTCGGAACGCTTGCGCGGCGTCTCGCCGGGCTGATCTGCCAAAACCCGTTGCGGCATCTTCCGCCCACCCGCCGCGGCGCGGGTGGCGCTGCCACCGACGGATCGCCTATCACCGGGACAGGACAAACTCGGGACAGGGGCAGGACATGACAGACTCCGACGGCAGCGCTGCGACACGACCGGCAGACAGCGATCGCCTCGTATTCGATCCCGATGGCGGGATGCCGCGTCTGCTGGAGATCATGCGCCGGCTGCGCGATCCCGAAACCGGCTGCCCCTGGGACATCGAGCAGACCTTTGCCACCATCGCCCCCTACACCATCGAAGAGGCCTATGAGGTTGCCGACGCGATCGAGCGCCAGGACTGGCCCGCGCTGGAGGGAGAGTTGGGCGATCTGCTGCTGCAGGCCGTCTATCATGCCCAGATCGGGGCAGAGGCGGGGCATTTCACCTTCGACAGCATCGTGCGCGCCATCGCGGACAAGATGATCGAGCGCCACCCCCATGTCTTTGGCGACGCTAGCCGCAACAAATCTGCCGAACAGCAGACCATCGACTGGGAGGCCCAGAAAGCAGCCGAGCGCGCGGCAAAGGCACAGGCGGGCGTGCTGGACGACGTCGCCCTGTCGCTGCCGGCACTCCTGCGGGCGGTGAAGCTGCAGAAGCGCGCGGCGCGCGTGGGATTCGACTGGCCCACGACGGATCAGGTGCTGGCGAAGATCGTCGAGGAAGCGCAGGAACTGACCGAGGCCCGCGACCACCTGACACCCGAAGAAACCTTCGAGGAGTTCGGCGATCTGCTGTTCGTCATCGCCAACCTCGCCCGGCACCTGAAGATCGACCCCGAGGCGGCGCTGCGGGCGGCGAATGAAAAGTTCACCCGCCGGTTCCGCTTGATCGAGGCCGATCTGAAGGCAGCGGGAAAACGCCCCGAAGACTCGGACCTGGCCGAGATGGACGCGCTCTGGGACGCCGCGAAGGCGCGCGAGAGAACTGGCTGAGATTCTATTCCGAGCAAAAGATTCAGGTATTGACCCGACAAAAAGACTCGTCTTTAAGACTCCTGCAATACCCGACCAAAGGAGTCACCCATGTCGTTGCGTTCCACCCTTCTTGCCTCCACCATCGTCGCACTGGCTACGCCCGCATTGGCGGATGAAGTGAACATCTACACGACCCGCCAGGCCTTTCTGATCGAGCCGGTGATGCAGGCGTTCACCGAGGCGACCGGGATCGCCGTCAACCTGTCCTACATCGACTCAGGGATCGTCGAGCGGTTGCGCGCCGAAGGCTCCCGCAGCCCCGCCGATCTGGTGATGACTGTGGATATCGCCAACCTGCAGCAGATCGTCGATGCCGACGTGCTGCAGTCGGTCGACAGCGAGGCGCTGAAAACCGCCGTGCCCGAAAACCTGCGCAGCCCAGAGGACCTGTGGTATGCGCTGACCAGCCGCGCGCGAGTGATCTATGCCAGCACCGACCGCGTGGCCGAGGGCGAGATCACGACCTACGAGGATTTGGCCGATCCGAAATGGGAAGGTCGCATCTGCACCCGCTCGGGCCTTCACAACTACAACCTCGCGCTACTGGCGGCGGTTGTCGCCCATCACGGCGAGGATGCGGCGCGCGACTGGGCGGCCGGCGTGAAGAACAACCTCGCCCGCCGGCCTGAAGGGGGCGACCGCGATCAGGCCCGCGCGATCTGGGCCGGCGAATGCGACATCGCCATCGGCAACACCTACTACGTCGGCGCGATGCTGGCGAATGAGGAACAGCGCCCATGGGCCGAGGCGATCCGCGTCGAGTTCCCCGAGTTCGAGAATGGCGGGACGCACTTCAACGTCTCGGGCATCGCGATGACGAAATCGGCCCCCAACAAGGACGCTGCGCTGCAGCTGATGGAATTCCTCGTTTCGCCTGAGGCGCAGGCGATCTATGCCGAGGTGAACCACGAATATCCGGTGGTCGCGGACGCGGCCCAGTCCGATGTTGTGGCCAGCTGGGGCACGCCAGAGGTGGATGACCAGGATCTGACGGAGCTTGCCCGGCTGCGCGGGGTGGCGCTGCGGATCATGGAAGAAGTCAACTACGACGGCTGATCGTCGATACCTCGACTGACTCGCGGCCGGGCATGGACAAGCCCGGTCGCTTGCGTTTTGGTGTCGGCGGTAACGGGAGCAGGCAGATGGCGGCGCCGCAGAAGATCATCATCGATACCGATCCCGGGCAGGACGACGCGGTTGCGATCCTGCTGGCGCTGGCCAGTCCCGAGATTGAGCTTCTGGGCGTCACCGCGGTCGCCGGAAACGTGCCGCTGCCGCTGACCCAGCGCAACGCGCGGATCGTCTGCGAGCTGGCCGGGCGGCCGGATATTCCGGTGTTCGCGGGGTGCGACCGGCCGCTGGTGCATCCGCTGGTCACGGCCGAGCATGTGCATGGCAAGACCGGACTGGATGGCCCGCAGTTGCCCGATCCGACGATGGCACTGCAGGATACCCACGGCGTCGATTTCATCATCGAGACGCTGCGGCGGGAACCGGCGGGTACGGTGACGCTAGTGCCGATCGGGCCACTGACGAACATCGCGCTGGCATTCCGCCGGGCGCCCGACATCGTGGAACGGGTGCAGCAGATCGTGCTGATGGGTGGGGCCTATTTCGAGGTCGGCAACATCACCCCGGCGGCGGAGTTCAACATCTATGTCGATCCCGAGGCGGCGGATATCGTGTTTCGCGCGGGCGCCCCCCTGGTCGTCGCCTCTCTGGATGTGACCCACAAGGCGCTGACCACGCGGGCGCGGGTGGAGGCGTTCCGGAAGATGGGCACCCCTGTCGGGCGGATGGTGGCCGAGTGGACCGATTTCTTCGAGCGCTTCGACAAGGAGAAATACGGCAGCGAGGGGGCGCCGCTGCATGACCCCTGCACGGTGGCCTGGCTGTTGCGGCCCGACCTGTTTTCGGGGCGCGAGATCAACGTCGAGATCGAGACCCGGAGCCCGCTGACGCGGGGGATGACGGTCGCTGACTGGTGGCGGGTGACGGGTCGGCCGGCGAATGCGCTGTTTCTGGGCGATGTGGATGCCGAGGGGTTCTTTGGCCTGCTGACCGAGAGGCTGGCGCGGCTTTAGAGAGCCTGTGCACGCGTGCACGAAAAGACAAGCGGTTGAAAATCCACGATAACCGAAATCCTGTTAACCGGATGGCAACCGGTCCACGCGTCCCGCGACGGTCTCAGCCGGACGCTCAGTGCCGCCCCTTGCGATTGATGCGGGCGGCGGCGCGGGCGCGCTTGGCGGCGGCGCGGGGGTCGGGGGCCGCGGGTTTGGTGCCCGTTCCCTTTACTGCGGCAGTCTTGGCGGCCGTCGCCTTGACGGGGCGGGATTTCACGCCCGCGCGTGTCTTGGCGCGCCAGGGCATCAGGCGGGTCAGGAAGCCGAACATTCCGCTCAGGTTCATCGCGGTCCACTCCAGAGGCGCGGTACAGCCTGCGCCTATTCCTCGAACATGTCGCCCTGTCCTTCGGGCGGCGCGTCCTCGTCCGCGGCTTCGCCCGGCGGCGGGCGGTTGTCAAGCAGGCCCGCGGCGCGCAGCTCCTTCAGGCCCGGCAGGTCGCGGGCGCTTTCCAGGCCGAAGTGATCGAGGAACCCTTCGGTCACGATGAAGGTGACGGGGCGGCCGGGCGTCATGCGGCGGCGGCCGAAGCGGATCCAATCCAGTTCCAGCAACTGGTCGATGGTGCCGCGGCTGACGGCGACGCCGCGGATCTCCTCGATCTCGGCCCGCGTCACGGGCTGGTGATAGGCGATGATCGCCAGCGTCTCGATGGCAGCGCGGGACAGCTTGCGTTGCTCCACCCGTTCCTTTTGCATCAGCCAACCCAGATCGGGCGCGGTGCGCAGCGCCCAGCGGTCGCCGATGTGCACGAGGTTCACGCCGCGCCCCTCGTACCGGCGGCGCAGGTGGGCCAGCGCCTCGGCCGCGTCGCAGCCATGCGGCATGCGGTCGGCCATCTCGGCCAGGCTGAGCGGTTCAGCGCTGGCGAACAGCATCGCCTCGATCATGCGTTCCTGTTCGGCGATGGGCGGGGCCGCGAACAGCGATTTCGGGGCGTCTTCGGTCATTGCGGCTTCCGGCGGATCTGGATGGGCGCGAAGGTGTCGGTCTGGCGCAGCTCGATCTGGCCCTGCCGGGTCAGTTCCAGCGTGGCGGCAAAGGTGGCGGCCGTGGCCGACCGGCGGCGCGCGGGATCGGCCCCCCAGCCCTCGGGCAGGTACTGCGCCAGGTCGATCCAGCCGATGGCGCTGCCGATCAACCCGCGCAGCCGGTCCAGCGCCTCTTCCATTGTCAGCACGTTCTTGCGGTCAAAGGCCCAGGGGCGGAATTCGTCGCGGGTTCGGATACGCGCATAGGCCTGCATCAGGTCCAGAAGCGTGGCGGAATGCTGCACCTTGCGCGTGACCGACACATCCTCGGGCAGGCCACGGGCGAAGAAGTCGCGGCCCTTCTGGTCGCGGGCCATCAGCTGGGCGGCCGCGTTGCGCATCGCCTCCAGCCGTTCCAGCTGAAAGGCCAGGTGGGCGGCCAGTTCCTCGCCCGACGGCCCCTCCTCGGTCGGGTCGGGGGGCAGCAGCAGGCGCGATTTCAGATAGGCGAGCCAGGCCGCCATCACCAGGTAGTCGGCGGCCAGCTCGATCCGCAGCGTGCGCGCCTGTTCGACAAAGGCCAGATATTGCTCGGCCAGTTGCAGGACCGAGATGCGGCGCAGATCGACCTTTTGGGTGCGCGACAGCGACAGCAGCAGGTCAAGCGGCCCCTCGAACCCGTCGAGGTCCACGATCAGCGCCTCGGCAGCCAGCCGGTCGGCGACCTGGATGCGCGCGGGCTCTGAATCCCAGGTGGGGTCGGTCATTCCCCTGCCCTAGCCCGCCGCCATGATCGCGGCAAGCTCGGAGTCGAGCGCGGCGATATCCGTCGTGTCGAGCGCAGGGCGCGCGGCGAACACCGCGTCGGCGCGGGACTGCGCTGCGAGGGTCAGGGCACCGGCGGCGGCAACCACCGCCTGCATCTCGGCCATGTCGCCGTTGCAGTGCAGGGCCACGTCGCAGCCCGCGGCGATGGCGGCGGCGGTCAGCGCGCCGATCTCGCCCGCCAGCGCCTTCATCGCCATGTCATCGGTCATCAAGAGGCCGCGAAAGCCGATCTGGTCGCGGATCAGCGCGATCACGGGGGGCGACAGTGTGGCCGGGCGATCGTCCAGTTCGGTGTAGACCACATGCGCGGTCATCGCCATCGGCAGGTCCGAGAGCGCGCGGAAGACCTCGAAATCCGTGGCCTCCAGCTTGCCGGCCAGGCTGTCGACGGCGGGCAGGTCATGGTGGCTGTCGACCTGGGCGCGGCCGTGGCCGGGGATGTGCTTGACCACGGGCAGCACGCCGCCCGACATCAGCCCCTCGGCCACGGCGCGGGCCTGCGGGATCACGCGGGCGGCGCTGTCGCCCAGGCAGCGGTTGCGCAGGAACGGGTGGGTCGCGGGAAAGGCGATGTCGGCGCAGGGGGCGCAATTGACGTCGATCCCCAGCGCGCGCAGTTCCTGCGCGATGATGCGGTAGCGCAGGCGCATCGCGTCGGCGGCGCGGTCGCCCGCGGCCTGCACCTGATCCAGCGGCGCGGGCCAGTCGCGTGCCAGCGGCGGGCGCAGGCGCTGAACGCGCCCGCCCTCCTGATCGATCAGGATCGGGGCTTCGCGCCCGACGGTGGCGCGCAGGTCGGCGCAAAGGGCGCGGATCTGATCCGCGCCCTCGCAGTTGCGGGCGAACAGGATGAAGCCCCAAGGGGCGGCGTCGCGGAAGAACGCGGCCTCTTCACCCGAAAGCGTCGGTCCCGCGCAGCCGAGGATGCTGGCCGATCCCACCCTAGCGGACCAGAACCGGGATGCAGGCGGCCTGTTCGGCCAGAAGCGCCGCGCAGAAACGCCGCGCGTCGGGTTCGCCGTCGAAGCCGGTCGCGCGCAGGCGGTAGAAGCTGCGCCCGCCATTCTCGGCCTCCTGGATCACGCGGGTGCGCCCCTCCATGTAGGCGGCGAAGCGACCGTAGAGTCGGTCCCATTCCGCGCGCGCGGCCTCCACATCGTCAAAGGCGCCCAGCTGGACCAGCCGGGTGCCCGCGGGCAGGGTGTTGCCATCGATCTCTGTCTGGCTGGCGGGCGCAGGAACAGTGGCAAAGGGCACCGGGGCCGAGGCGAAGATCAGCCCGTCCATCGGCGCGCCCGTCGCCATCGCGCGCATCGGCCGGGGCTCGGGGCGGGGCGAGGAGAAGACGGCGGTGGCGGGGACATCCAGCGCGCCGGTCTCGGCCGCAAGCTCTCGCACCAGGGCGTCGGCCAAGGCCGCGACGGTGTCGGAATCGACCGCCTGGTCCAGTTGCATGTCATCCTCGACCGGCGCGTCGGGGTCGATCGCCAGCGCGGCGGTGGCCGTGCCCTCGTCGATCGGCGCGGGGGGGTCGGGTTGCAGCGCGGCCAGCGGCACGTCCTCGTCCGCCAGGTCGATGGGCCGGGGCGCCAGCACCAGCCGGTCGGGCGGCGGGGCGGCCTCGCCCTCGGCGGCGACCGCGTTCACGGCCAGGCCCTGATGCGCGGCCAGGCGGCCGCCGGGGTCTTCTGGGGCCACGCGCATCGGCCCCTCCAGCGCGCGCACCACCGGAATGCCGGTCACGTCGCGCACGCTCAGCTTGTAGCCCCAGACCGCGATGCCCGCGATCAGCCCGATCGAGGTCACCGCGCCCAGCCAGTGGGTCAGCGCACGCACCCGCTCGCCCGCCGTGGGCGCATAGTCGTCCACATCACCGTAGTAATCGGTTTCCGCCATGCCTCTGCCTCTGGTCTCCCCGGCGGTCTTGGCGCCCCCGGTGGTTTTCTGCTGCTCTGGCCGGACGGTCGCGCCTTGTGTCAGCGCATTTCCCGAACCGGCGTGACGCCCAAGATACCAAGGCCGGCCGAAATAACAACCGCGACGGCACGGGCGAGGGCGATTTTGGCCTGGCTTGTGGCCGGATCGCCCTCCTGGATGAAGCGCAGGCCGGACTCGTCGTTGCCGCGGTTCCACAGCCCGTGGAATTCGGAGGCGAGTTCATAGAGGTAGAAGGCCACGCGATGCGGCTCGGTGGTGCGGGCGGCGACCTCCACCAGGCGCGGCCATTCGGCGATCTTGCGCGCCATCGCAATCTCGGCCTCGTGGTCCAGCTTCGACAGATCGGCGGCCGCCAGCGTCGCGTCATCGACCGCGATCCCGGCCTCTGCCGCCTTGCGCAGGACCGAACACACTCGGGCGTGCGCGTATTGCACGTAGAAGACGGCGTTGTCCTTGGACTGCTCCAGCGCCTTGTCGAAGTCGAAATCCAGCGCCATGTCGTTCTTCCGCGTCAGCATCACGAAGCGCACGACGTCCGATCCGACCTCGTCGATCAGGTCGCGCAGGGTCACGAAGGTGCCCGCGCGCTTCGACATCTTGAAGGGCTGGCCGTTCTTGAACAGCCGCACCAGCTGCACCAGCTTGATGTCCAGCCCCACCCGCCCGTCCGACAGCGCCGAGACCGCCGCCTTCATCCGCTTCACGTAGCCGCCGTGATCGGCGCCGAAGACATCGATCAGGTGATCGAAGCCGCGTTCGATCTTGTCGTAGTGATAGGCGATGTCGGGGGCGAAATAGGTCCAGCCGCCGTCCGACTTCTTCACCGGGCGGTCCACGTCGTCGCCGTGCAGGGTGGACCGGAACAGCGTCTGCTCGCGCGGCTCCCAATCCTCGGGCAGCTTGCCCTTGGGCGGTTCCAGCACGCCCTCGTAGAGCAGGCCCTTGCTTTCCAGACTGGCCAGCGCGGCCTCGATCCGGCCTGTCCCGTACAGGGATTTCTCCGAAAAATAGACATCCATCGTGACGCCCAGACCGGCAAGGTCGTCGCGGATCATGTCCATCATCATCTCGGTGGCGATCTCGCGAACGGTCTCCAGCCACTCGCCCTCGGGCCGGTCCAGCAGGCTGTCGCCAAAGCGCTCCTTCAGCGCCTCGCCCACCGGGATCAGGTAGTCGCCGGGATAGAGGCCCTCGGCGATCTCGGGCGACAGCCCATGCGCCTCGCGGTAGCGTTCATAGGCCGAGCGTGCCAGCACATCGACCTGCGCGCCGCCGTCGTTGATGTAGTATTCGCGCGTGACCTTGTGGCCTGCGAAATCCAGCAGCGCGGCCAGCGCGTCACCCACCACCGCGCCGCGCGCATGGGCCACATGCATCGGCCCCGTGGGGTTTGCACTGACGAATTCGACGTTGACCTTTTTCCCCTGCCCGAGGTCGGAGCGGCCGAAATCCGCGCCCTCGCGCAGCACCGCGCCGACCAGCCCCTGCCAGACGGCAGGCGCAAGGCGCAGGTTGATGAACCCCGGCCCCGCCACCTCGGCCAGCGCGATGCGGTCGTCGGCCAGTAGCCGCGCCACCAGGTCTTCCGCGATCTCGCGCGGCTTCAGGCCAGCGGGCTTGGCCAGAACCATCGCGGCATTGGTCGCCATGTCGCCGTGGGCCGCGTCGCGCGGCGGCTCCACCGTCACCGCGGCACTGTCCAGCCCCGAGGGCAACGTCCCCGCCGCCACCATCTGCTCCAGCGCCGCAAGAACCGCCACGCGAATATCGTTGAATAGGTTCATCGGGTTCATCCTTCCGGTTGGGGGTCGTCTAGCATTTGCGCGGGCCGGGTCAACACCCGGGCGGGCGGCTTGCCCCAGCCTGCTCGCGAATGGACCAACAGAGGGCGACGCCTGCCCACGGGAAAGGCGCTGCAGCGCCGGGGGTCGCCACTTTATCCCGATCAGACCTTTGCGACCTCGATCGTTGCGCGCAGGGAGACAAAGCGCCTGCCCCGGGGTATGGGCAGGCGCTGCCCGGGCCGCTGGTCGCGGCCTCCTCGGGCTCGGCGTCCGTTCAATCGGGGCCACCCACCCGCTTGCACCCGCCCGCGCGCGGGCCTATCGCTTGGCCCATGCTGTCGATCTTCGATGAAGGCGCGCCGCCGCCCTGCCCCGCCCCGTTCAACCTTGCCGCCCATGTGCTGGCGCGGGCGGACGAGTTGTCCGACAAGATCGCGCTGCAGGTGCTCAGCCCCACCTTCGCCGAAAGGTGGAGCTACAAGCGCCTGTCGGACGCGGTGCGTGGCACCGGATCTGGCCTGCTGGCGCGCGGGCTGCGACCCGGCGACCGGGTGCTGATGCGGCTGGGCAATACGGTCGATTTCCCCATCCTGTTCCTGGGCGCCATCGCCGCCGGCATGGTGCCCGTCCCCACGTCCTCGCAGCTCACCCAGCCCGAGGTCGAAAAGATCACCGCCGAGATCGCGCCCGCGCTGATCGTCGCCGGCCCCGACGTGGCCCTGCCCGCGACGCCGCCGTGCGACGTGATGAGCGTGCAGGATCTGCGCCGCCTCTACGACCGCTCGCCCTGCCTGTGGGACATGGGCGATCCCGACCGGCTGGCCTACATGATCTATACCTCGGGCACCTCGGGCAACCCGCGCGCGGTGATGCATGCGCACCGGGCGATCTGGGCGCGGCGGATGATGCACGACGGCTGGTATGGCCTGCAGGAAAGCGACCGCCTGCTGCACGCGGGCGCGTTCAACTGGACCTACACGCTGGGCACCGGCCTGCTGGATCCGTGGAGCGTTGGCGCCACCGCGATGGTCCCCGCCGATGGCGTCGATGCCGCCACCCTACCCCTGCTGATGCGGCGGTTCGACGTGACTCTGTTCGCCGCCGCGCCGGGCGTCTTCCGGCAGATCCTCCGCGCGCTACCGCCGGGCGGCAAGACCCACCTGCCGCGCCTGCGTCATGTCCTGTCGGCGGGCGAGAAGATGCCCGAGGGCACGCGCGCGATCTGGAACTCCGCCACTGGCACCCAGGTCTACGAGGCGCTGGGGATGTCCGAATGCTCCACCTTCATCTCGGGCTCGCCCGCCCGCCCCGCGCCGCCGGGCACCTGCGGCTATCCGCAGGCTGGGCGCTGCATCGCGGTGCTGGGCGACAACGGCCAGCCGGTGCCGCGCGGCGACGCGGGCATGCTGGCGATCCACCGCCCCGATCCGGGGCTGTTCCTGGGTTACTGGCAGGCCGCGGACGAAACTGCCGCGCGCTTTTCCTGCGACTGGTTCCTGACCGGCGACAGCGTGTCGATGGGCGACGATGGCGCGATCACCTATCTGGGCCGCAACGACGACATGATGAACGCCGGCGGCTTCCGCGTGAGTCCGGTAGAGGTGGAACGCGCGATGGCCGATTTCCCCGGCGTGCGAGAGGTCGCTGCGGTCGAGGTGGAGGTGCGCCCTGGCGTAACCGTCATCGCCGCCTTCTATGTCGCCGACCACGACCTACCCGAGGACGCGCTGGCCGACCACGCGGCAGCGCGCCTTGCCCGCTACAAGCAGCCGCGCCTGTTCCAGCGGATCGAGGCGCTGCCGCGCGGGGCCAACAACAAGATCGCGCGGCGCGTGCTGCGCGAGGGGTTCGCGATCTGAACGGGCCGTGAGCAGCTTAAGATCAGGTAAACAAAAAAACTGAAATATTGCCTTTTCAATGGCTTGAAGTTTTGCTCACGCGTGAGCAGACCATGATCAGCCCACCTTGGCCGCCTCCCGCTCCTCCAGCAGCCGGGTCAGCCAGTCCGGGTCCATTTCGGGCACCGAGGACAGCAGAAGCTCCGTATAGGGGTGGTGCGGCGGCTGGAACATCTCGGCCTTCGGCCCCTGCTCGACCACCTTCCCCTCCTTCATCACGACGACATCGTCGGCAATGGCCCTCACCGTGGCCAGATCGTGGGTGATGAACATATACGCCAGGTCAAACTCTCCCTGCAGCCGATCCAGCAGCCGCAGGATCCCCTCGGCCACCAGCTGATCCAGCGCGGAAGTCACCTCGTCGCAGATGATGAACTTCGGCTCCGCCGCCAGCGCCCGCGCGATCCCGATCCGCTGCTTCTGCCCGCCCGACAGCTCCGACGGCAGCCGGTCGATATACTCGTCCGGCTCCAGCTCGATCAGGTGCAGCAACTCCCGCACCCGCTCGCGCAGCTTGCGGCCCTGCAAGCCCAGGTACATCTGCGCCGGCCGCCCGATCAGCTCGCGAAGCGTCAGCTTGGGGTTCAGCGCGGTATCGGCCATCTGATAGATCATCTGCGCCTGCCGCAGCTGATCGCGGGTCCTCTTGCGATAATCCGCCGGCAGCGCCTGCCCGTCGAACAGCACCTCACCCTTTTCCGGCACCAGCAGCCCGGTGATGACCCGCGCCACGGTCGATTTCCCCGACCCGCTTTCGCCCACGACCGCCACGGTGCGACGGGCGTGGATGTCGAAACTGACATCCTTCAGCACCCGAACCGGCCCATAGCCCGCCGTCACACCCCGCACCGAAACGACCGGCGTCCCCCCTGCCTCGGCCTGCGCCTCGCGCTGGAACGACCGTACCGCCCACAGACTCTTGGTGTAATCCTGCGTGGGCGCTGCCAGCATCGTGCGGGTATCGGCCTCCTCGACCTCCTCGCCCTTCAGCAGCACCTTGATCCGGTCGGCCATCTGCGCCACCACCGCCAGATCATGGGTGATGTAGATCGCCGCGGTGTCGAACTGCGCAACGATATCGCGGATTGCCGCCAGCACCTCAATCTGCGTGGTGACGTCCAGCGCCGTCGTCGGCTCGTCAAAGATGATCAGATCCGGCCGGCAGGACATCGCCATCGCGGTCATCGCCCGCTGAAGCTGCCCGCCCGAAACCTGGTGGGGATAGCGAAAGCCGATCTCTTCGGGGTTGGGGAGGCGCATCTTGCGATACAGCTCCACCGCGTCGTGCTCGGCCTCTTTCCGCCCCATCACGCCGTGCACGACCGGCGCCTCGCAATACTGGTCGATCAACTTGTGTGCGGGGTTGAAGCTCGCCGCCGCCGACTGGGCGACATAGGCGATCCGCTTGCCGCGCAGGCCCCGTCGTTTCGCCTCGGACGCCATGCGCAGGTCGATACCGTCGAATTCGATCGTCCCGCCCGAGATCCGGCAACCATCGCGCGCAAATCCCATCGCCGCCAGCCCGATGGTGGACTTGCCCGCACCGGACTCTCCGATCAGGCCCAGCACCTCGCCCTTGTGGAGCGTCAGGTTCACGCCCTTCACGATCTGGGTCCAGGTATCCTCGCTGCGCCCCTCGATGCGCAGGTCGCGGATGGTCAGAAGCACGGGCTTGTCGGTCATACCCTACTCCTTCAATCCAGAGGCGCGATGTAGCTGCCAATCCACCACGAAGTTGACCGCCACGGTCAGCAGCGCAATGGCGCCCGCCGGAAGCAGCGGCGTCACGTCGCCAAAGGTGATCAGCGTCGCATTCTCGCGCACCATGGAACCCCAGTCGGCCGTGGGCGGCTGGATGCCAAGGCCCAGAAAGGACAACGCCGATATGGCGAGGAAGACGAAACAGAACCTCAGCCCGAATTCGGCCACCAGCGGCGCCATCGCGTTGGGCAGGATCTCGCGCGTGATCAGCCGCCACATCCCCTCGCCCCGCAGCTTCGCGGCCTCGATGTAGTCCATCACCACGATGCCTTGGGCGACCGAGCGCGCAAGGCGAAAGACACGGGTCGAGTCGACGATCGCGATCACCAGGATCAGGTTGACGACAGAGGTGCCGAAGATCGTCAGCAGCAGCAGCGAAAAGATCAGTGACGGAATCGCCATCAGGACATCGACGAAACGCGACAGAACCTGATCGATCCAGCCCCCCACCGTCGCAGCCCATAGCCCCAGAATCGAGCCGATCAGAAACGCCAGCGCCGTGGTGATGAAGGCGATGCCGACGGTGTTGCGCGCCCCGTAGATCAGTCGGCTGGCCGTGTCGCGGCCAAGGTTGTCGGTGCCTAGCCAGTGGGTTTCCGACCAGGGCATGAACTGGCTGCCGATCACCGCCCGTTCGGGATAGGGCGCAAGAACCGGCGCGAGGATCGCCACCAGCAGGTAGACCGCGATGACGAACATTCCGAAGCTTGCCGTCAGGGGTGCGCCGCGCAGGGCGCGGGCCGTGTTGCGCGGGGCAATGGCTACGGCCGCCGCCCGAAACAGCCACGCCGCCGCCGTCGAGGCGGCAAGGATGGCGAGGAACCAAAGGATCGGGATCAGAACGCTCATCCCCGCCCCTATTTCTTGTGCATCAGGCGGGGGTTCGACAACGTCGACAACACATCCGCCAGAAGGTTGAGCAGCACATAGGCCGAAGCGAAGATCAGCGCGACCGCCTGCACCACCGGCATGTCGCGCCGCGCCACGCTGTCGACCATCAACTGGCCAAGGCCGGGATAGACGAAAACCACCTCCACCACCACGACGCCGGTGATCAGGTATGCCAGGTTGATCGCCACCACGTTGATGATCGGCGCCAGCGCGTTCGGCAGGGCGTGCTTCAGGATCACGCGCATCGGCGACATGCCCTTCAGCCGCGCCATCTCGATATAGGGGCTGGCCAGCAGGTTGATGATCGCGGCGCGGGTCATCCGCATCATGTGCGCGGTGACGACCAGCGTCAGCGTCAGCGCGGGCAGGAAGGTGCGATAAAGCTTCTCTCCCAGGTCGGCGCCCGCCGGAATTCGCGCCATCGAGGGGAAGATGCCAGCCTGCCCTAGCCAGACGATGAGAACATAGGCCACAAAGAATTCGGGAAACGAGATCGAGGTCAGCGCCATCGCGTTCGCGCTGCGATCGAAGATGGAGTTGCGGTACAGCGCTGCCAGGATCCCCAGGGCCAGCGACAGCGGCACCGCCATCGCCGCAGCGTAAAGCGCCAGAAACAGGGTGTTGCCCAGCCGTGTGCCGATCATGTCGGCCACGGGACGGTTTCGGTTGGCCAGCGAATTGCCGAAGTCGCCCTGCATCACGCCGGCCAACCAGTTGACATAGCGGATGTGGACCGGCTGATCGAGCCCCAGTTCGCGCCGGATCGCCGCGACCGTTTCGGGCGTCGCCGCCTGCCCCAGCACGGCCTCGGCAAAGTCGCCGGGCAGCAGCTCGGTCGCGCCAAAGATCAGGACCGAAACGAGGAACAGCGTCAGCAGCCCCAGCGCCAGCCGCTGCGCCACCATGCGCCAGACGTCACTCATCGCAGCCGCCCCCCGTTTCGCGCGCGGACCTTCTGCCGGGATCCGTCACGCGATGGCCCCGGCGCGTTGTCAAGCCGGGGCCCTGACCAGATCAGGCCTGCCACCAGCGCTCGGCGGCGCGGAAGCCGTCCATCGTCCAGTTCGCGCCGATGTTCTCGGGCGTGGCGACGGTGTCGGACACGGCCATGACGTAGTTCGCGAACATCGGGATGATGGTCGAGCCCTCGTCGCGGACGATGCGTTGCATTTCCACATACATCTCGCGCCGACGCCCCTCGTCCAGTTCCGACCGCGCCTCGGCCAGAAGCTGGTTGAAGCGCTCATGCTCCCAGAACCCATCGTTCCACGCGGCACCTGCGGCATAGGCGGTCGAGAACATCCAGTCCTCCGTTGGCCGTCCGCCCCAGTAGACCGCCGCGAAGGGCTTCACCATCCAGACGTTCGACCAATAGCCATCGGACGGTTCGCGCACCACATTGATGTTGATGCCGGCCTGTGCCGCGGTTTCCGCGAACAGCACCGCCGCATCCACCGCACCGCCGAAGGCCGCGTCCGAGGCCGATAGGTCGAGATCGAGCGAGTCGAGACCAGCCTCGCGCAGGTAGTGGCGGGCCTGATCCGGGTCGAATTCGCGCTGCTCCAGTTCCTCGGCAAAGAAGCGGTTGGACCGGCCGATCGGATGATCGTTCCCCACCGCGCCATAACCCGAAAGGATGGTATCCACCATCTGCTGGCGGTTGATGCCCCATTTCAGGGCCAGACGGATGTTGTTGTTGGTGAATGGACCCACCCGGCTGTCCATCACGAAAGTGTAGTGCTGCGTGCCCGGCACCGAGATCACCCTGATGTTGGGCGACCGCTCCAGAAGGTGCACGGTGTTCAGATCGACCCTGTCGATCACGTCCACCTCGCCGGTGATAAGGGCGTTCTGCCGGGCCGCCGCGTCGATGATCGGCAACATAACGACCTCGTCGAAATGCGCACGGTCGGACTTCCAGTAGTTCGGGTTGCGTGTCATCCGCGCCTCGACCCCCGGCTCGAAGCTGTCCAGCACATAGCCGCCGCACCCGTCGGACGAGGTCGGATCGATCCGCCCGTCGCTGCTGGGCAGGATCGGCAGGTGATAATCGGACAGGATGAACGGCAGGTCTGCGTTGCCCGCGGCCAGCGTGATCACGACGTTGCTGCCGTCGACCGCAATATCGGTGATCGGATCGACAATCGGCTTGGCGGCGGAGGTCGAGTCGTCGCCCCGATGGTAGTTGAGCGAGGCCGCCACGTCCTCGGCCGTGACCGACTTGCCCGAATGATAGCTCATCCCCTCGCGGATGCGGAAGGTCCAGACCGTCGCATCGTCCGAAGCCTCCCAGCTCTCGGCGACTTCGGGACGCAGGCTGCCGTCGGTGTCGATCTCGGTCAGATAGTTGTGGATGGTGCTGGCCAGCACCTGAACATAGGCGTTGTCCCAGACCGCCGGGTCCAGGCTGTCGCCGGTGTTGCCATGGCCCATGCCGATGCGCAGCGTGCCGCCCTTGCGCGGCTCTGCCTGTGCCTGTGCACGGCGGACTCCCGCCGGCAGGATGAGCGAGGTTGCGCCCAGCGCCGTAGCCCCCTGAAGCAGCCCCCGTCGGCTGAGATCGCCCGGAAATTTGCGTTGCATGATCGTTTCCTCCTTCGTGTTGGGTCGCCGCTGATCCCGCGGCTTTTGTTGCCTGGCCCTGGCGTCAAATTCCGCGCCAAGACAGATCCTGAGGCGCAGGTTGCAACCATGCGACCCGCAAGGCAACCCCAAGCTTGCGGCGAACGAAGATCCCGCATGACCCCGCACCGCATTGGAGGGCTTGACCAGCCGCGCCCGTCGCTTAGGCTGCCTGCGCCATCAGGCGGCGTCGGTCGGTTCCCGATCCGCGCCGCGACACAAGAAAAACGGATACCACAAGGGGAGATATGTCCATGATGACCAACACCACGCGCCGCGCCACGATTGCCGCCGCGCTGGCCCTGCCGCTGGCCGCCCTTGCCCCGCAGTCGGGCGAGGCACAGACGCGAAGCTACATCCTGACCACGGCGGGCACCGGCGGCACCTACTATCCGGTGGGCGTGGCGCTGGCGACGCTGGCAAAGATTCACCTGCAGAACGCGCAGGGCATTGACATGTCGGCGATCAGTTCGGCCGGATCGGGCGAAAACACGGTGCTTCTGCGCGAGGATCAGGCGCAGTTCGCCATCATGCAGGGGCTCTTCGGCCTATGGGCGCGCGAAGGGACCGGCGCGCTGGAAGCCGACGGCGCGCAAGAGAACCAGCGTGCCATCGCCATGCTCTGGCCGAACGTGGAGCATTACATCATCCGTTCGGATCTGGTGCGCGAGGGGACCGTGTCGGACCTGAAGGAATTCACCGGCACCTTCAGCCTCGGCGCGCGCAACTCTGGCAACGAGTTTTCCAACAAGTTCATGCTGGAAAACTTCGGGATCGACTGGAACCAGTGGGATCAAGCCTATCAAGGCTTCGGCCCCTCGGTGGACAGCATGATCAACGGCACCATTGCCGGCACCATCATCGGCGCCGGGATCGGCGTGTCCACGATGACGCGCGTCAAGGCGCAGATGGGCGACGACGTGACCCTTCTGTCGATCACCCCGGAAGAGGCCGAGGCGATGGACGGCGGCACGGGACTCTACTTCCCCTACACCATCCCCGCCGGCACCTATCCGGGCATCGACGAGGACGTTCAGACGATCGCGCAGCCGAACTTCCTTGCGGTGAATCACGACGTGCCCGAGGAGGACGTCTACCTGTTCACCAAGACGGTCTACGAAAACCTCGACTTCCTGTGCAACATCCATCCCGCGACCTGCAGCATGAGCCTGGAGAATGCGCTGGACGGCTTGCCGCTGCCGCTGCACGCCGGCGCCGCGCGCTACTACGAGGAAGCCGGGCTGACCATCCCCGACGCGATCGCGCCGCGCGATTGATCGCCCCTGACCGGGGGCTGGCCGGCCCGGAACCGGGCCGGCCCTAGAACGCGCGCAGCAACGGATACCCTGCATCATGAGTCCCGAACCCCCTCGGACCGTCGACGCGCCTGCGCCCGGCACCACGCCGGCTACTCCGGTCGAGGAGGAAAGCGAGCGGAGCATGCGCCCCCTCGACAGTTGGCCCGGCCAGGTTGCCTACTGGTTCGGGATCGGTCTTGCGCTTCTGCACATCTGGATGAACACGCTCTCGATCTGGCCGGAACTTCGGATGGCCGTCATCCATTTCGCGGGTTTCGGGTTCCTTTGCGCGCTTCTCTATCCTGCCTGGCAGGCCCGCAGCCCCGCCGGGGAACGGCTGGTTCTGGGTATCGACCTTCTGCTCGGCCTCGCGGCGCTCAGCCTCATCGCCTACCTGCTTCTGGCCGAGGACGCATTCTACGCCCGCTCCATGCAGTTTGCCTGGTATGACTGGGTCTTCACCGGGATCGCGCTATTCCTTGGGATCGAATTCACCCGGCGCACGACGGGCTGGGTCATTCCCATCCTGATCATCCTGTCCTTCACCTACATCACCTTCTGGGGCCGACATGTGGGCGGCATGCTGACCTTCAGCGGCCTGCGCACCGATACGATGCTGTTCCGCATCTTCTACACAGACGACGGGATGTTCGGCACGGTGGGTCGCATCTCCTACAGCTTCGTCTTCATGTTCATCCTCTTCGGCGCCTTCCTGATGCGCTCGGGCGCGGGGGCGTTCATCATCGAATTCGCGCAGGTCCTCGCGCGGCGCATGGTCGGCGGACCGGGTCTGGTGGCGGTGATCGGCTCGGGCTTGATGGGCACGATCTCGGGCTCGGCTGTCGCCAACACGGTCTCGACAGGTTCGGTGACGATCCCGCTGATGAAACGCGCAGGCATGCCCGCAAAGACCGCCGCAGCGACAGAGGCGGCGGCGTCCACCGGCGGCCAGATCATGCCGCCGATCATGGGCGCAGGCGCGTTCATCATGGCGTCTTTCACGCAGATCTCCTACCTGACGATTGCCGCCGTCTCGATCCTGCCGGCGATCCTGTATTTCCTGTCCATCGCGTTCTACGTCCGCATCACCGCCAAGCGCCTGAACCTGGCGCCGATGGCGTCCGACGATGACAAGACGCTCTGGCAGGTCGTGCGCGAGAACGGGCTGGCTTTCTTCCTGCCCATCGGCGTGCTGATCGCGCTGATGATGTGGGGCTTCACGCCCACCTACGCCGCGGGCGTGGCGATCATCGCGGTCGTGGCGTCCAGCAGGCTGACCCGCAACGCGATGGGGCCGCGCGCAGTGCTGGACGCGCTGGCACTTGGGGCACGGAACATGGTGATGACGGCCGTGCTGCTGATCGCCATCGGGGTGGTCATCGCGGCGGTCACCATCTCGGGCGTCGGCAATACCTTCTCGCTGATGATCGGGGACTGGTCGGGCGGCAACGTGCTGATCGCCATCGCGCTGATCGCGCTCGCCTCTCTTGTGCTGGGCATGGGGCTGCCCGTGGCGGCGGCCTACATCGTGATCGCAACGCTCTCTGCCCCTGCGCTTGCCGATCTGATCACCCGGACCGAGGTTATCTCGGCCATCGCCAGCGGTGCGATCAACGACGCGGTGGGCGCCATCCTGATGCTGGGCTCACCACAGCACGCAGCCGAAATCGGGCAACCGATGTCCCGCGAACTGGCGACGGCGATTCTGGCCGCGGCCCCGGTCGAGATGAGCCGGATGATCCTCGATCAGACGCTGAGCCGCGAGCTGATCCTGTCGGCATTGCTGGCCGCGCATCTGATCATTTTCTGGCTCAGCCAGGACAGTTCGGTGACCCCGCCCGTCTGCCTGACCGCCTTTGCCGCGGCAGCGATCGCCAAGTCGAAACCCATGGCTACGGGGCTTGAGGCGTGGAAGATGGCGAAGGGGCTTTACGTCATCCCCCTGCTCTTCGCCTACTCCCCGATCCTGCACGGGACGCTATGGGAGAAGCTGGAGGTGTCCCTGTTCACTGCCGCCGCTCTCTATTGCGTTGCCGCGGTGTTCGAGGGGCACATGGAGTCCGCCGTCGGCTGGATTCAGCGGATCGTGCTGGCGGCGTTGTTTCCGCTGTTGATCTGGCCAAAGGCAGACGCGATGCACTACGCTGCGCTGGCGGTGTTTTTCGCCCTGCTCGGCTGGAACATCCTGCAGGACCGACGGGCGCGTGGCGCCACGGGGCCTGCGGCGGGATGACGACCTGTCTTGTCATCAATGCCGGGTCGTCGTCGATCAAGTTCGCCGTCTTCGACGCGGGTTTGACCCGGTCGATCGCGGGTGCCGTCAAGGAGATCGGCGGCGCGGCCGAGTTGCAACTGGGGGACAGGCACGCGGCTGTCACCGCGCCGGACCACGACGCCGCCCTCGGGTTGATCTTCGCGGCGTTGGAAGACAACGGCGTCGCGCCGGGCGACGTGACGGTCGCCGGGCATCGCGTGGTTCACGGTGGCGCCGAGTTGACGGAACCGGTGCACGTAACCGCCGCCATTCTGGATGAACTGGGTGGCATCAACTCTCTGGCTCCCCTGCACAATCCCCATAACCTTGCCGCCATTCGCGCATTGATGCGGCGCGCGCCCGATCTGCCGCAGGTCGCCTGTTTCGATACGGCGTTCCATGCGACCAACCCCGAAATTGCAGCGCGGTATGCGCTGCCTTCCACAGTACTTGGCCAGATGCGGCGCTACGGGTTTCATGGCCTGTCCTATGCGGGTCTGGTGGAGCAGCTGCCGCTCCTGTCGGGCCGCCCGCTGCCGCGCCGGCTGCTTGCCTTTCACCTTGGAAACGGATCCAGCGCCTGCGCAATTCTCGACGGACAATCCGTTGCATCTTCAATGGGGTATTCCCCGCTTGACGGGCTGGTGATGGGGACGCGGGCGGGGGCACTGGACCCGGAAGTGGTGCTGACGCTGACGGAGCGGTTGGGCGTGGACGAGGCGCGGCGCGTGCTGAGCCATGAGGGCGGGTTGAAGGCGCTGGCCGGGCAGTCGGACATGCGGGAGTTGCTGACCGATCCGTCGGCGGCGGCGCGGTTCGCGGTGGCGTTCTACTGCTACTGGGCGGCACGCAATGGCGCAGGGTTGATTCCGGCGATGGGCGGTGTCGATGCCGTCGTCTTCACCGGCGGGATCGGCGAGAACGCGGCCCCTGTGCGACGCGAGATATGCGAACACCTGAAATGGCTTGGCGTGGCGATCTCAGATGACTTCAACGCCACCAACGGACCCCGCCTGCACCTGGATGGAACCGCCATCGACCTGTGGGTCGTCCCCGCCGACGAGGAGCGGGTGATCGCCCGCGACGCCCTGCAACTGGTCGGAAAACTGCGGTGACGCGGCGCTGGACAAGGCCCGGCCCGTGCTGTTTTCTGCCCTGGTGAGAGGAAAGGTTCAGGCGTGAGAGCACAAAAGACAGCGTGCGCACCCACGTATGCTTCACGTGCATCTTCCGTGCATACAACGTGCATCCCCCAAAAACGCACAAGGCTCGCCGTTTCATTCAGAAATGCACAGATGGCCAGCGCATGACCGACCAACCCCGCGTGGAACTGTCGCCCAAGCTGTTCGACGAGGTGCGGCAGACGACCTGTTACATGTGCGCCTGCCGGTGCGGAATCGACGTGCACCTGAAGGACGGCATGGTGCGCCACATAGAGGGCAACCGGGCGCATCCAATCAATCGCGGCGTGCTCTGCGCCAAGGGCAGCGCGGGGGTGATGCAGCACCTGTCGCCCGCCCGGCTGCGCGCGCCGCTGCGGCGAACGGGGCCGCGCGGGTCGGGAGAGTTCGAGGAGATCACTTGGGACGAGGCACTGCAGACGGCAGTGGACTGGATAAAGCCGCTGCGCGAGACGGCGCCCGAGAAGCTTGCGTTCTTCACCGGGCGGGACCAGTCGCAAAGCTTCACCGGCTGGTGGGCACAGGCCTTCGGCACGCCGAACTACGCGGCCCACGGCGGTTTCTGTTCGGTCAACATGGCGGCGGCGGGCATCTACACGATGGGCGGCGCGTTCTGGGAGTTCGGGCAGCCGGATTGGGAGCGCACGAAGATGCTGGTGATCTTCGGGGTGGCCGAGGATCACGACAGCAATCCGATCAAGATCGGGCTGGGCAAGCTGAAGGGGCGGGGCGCGCGGATGGTGTCCGTCAACCCGATCCGAACGGGCTATTCGGCGGTGGCGGACGACTGGTTCGGCATCACGCCGGGCACCGACGGGCTGCTGATCCTGTCGCTGATCCACGAGCTTTTGCGCGCGGGCAAGGTCGATCTGGACTACCTGATCCGCTACACCGACGCGGCGCATCTGGTGGACGGGAGGCCGGGGGCGACGCGCGGCCTGTATCTGCGCGACGGCCATGGCAAGCCGCTGGTGATTGACCGGCGCACCGGGGCGCCTGCAACCTGGGATGCGCCCGGCGTGCGGCCCGATCCGGGGGCTGAGTGGCAGGGGCATCTCACTGTTTTTCGCCACATGGCGGAACGCTATCTGGGCGAGGACTATGCGCCCGATGCGATCGCCAACCGGTGCGGCATACCTGCCGAACGCATCCGGACCCTGGCGGCGGAACTTGCGCGGGTGGCGTTCGAGGAAGAAATCGTGATTGACCAGCCCTGGACCGATTTCCGGGGCGAGCGGCACGACCGCATGGTGGGCCGCCCGATCAGTTTTCACGCGATGCGGGGCATCTCGGCCCATTCCAACGGGTTCCAAACCTGCCGCGCGCTGCACGTGCTGCAAATCCTGCTGGGGTCGGTCGAGGTGCCGGGTGGATTCCGATTCAAGCCACCCTACCCCAAGCCGTTTGAGGTGCATCCCCGCCCGCACGGAGCCTGTAAGGCGGGCGAGCCGCTGGCGGGGCCGCATCTGGGCTTCGTGCGGGGGCCGGAGGATCTGCTGCTGGACGATGCGGGCGGCGCGCTGCGCATCGACAAGGCCTTCACCTGGGAAAACCCGATGTCCAGCCACGGGCTGATGCATATGGTGATCTCGAACGCCCATGCGGGCGACCCGTATCCGGTCGACACGCTGTTCCTGTATATGGCGAACATGGCGTGGAATTCGTCGATGAATACCAGCGCCGTGATCGAGATGCTGACCGACACGCGCGCGGACGGCGACTATGTGATCCCGCGCATCATCTATTCCGATGCCTATAGCTCGGAAATGGTGGCCTATGCCGACCTGATCCTGCCCGACACGACCTATCTGGAACGCCACGACTGCATCAGCCTGCTGGACCGCCCGATCTGCGAGCCCGAGGCGCTGGCCGATGCGATCCGCTGGCCGGTGGTTGAGCCGGACCGGCCCGGCCATGCGGGCGTGCGGGGGTTTCAGTCGGTGCTGCTGGACCTCGGCCACCGGCTGGGCCTGCCGGGGATGGTGGGGGCGGACGGCGGTCCCGCCTATGCGGATTACGCCGACTACATGGTCCGCCACGAACGCCGTCCCGGCGTGGGTCCGCTGGCGGGCTGGCGCGGCGACGGGAAGCAGACGGGGCGCGGCGCTCCGAACCCTGGGCAGTTGCAGAGGTATATCGAAGCTGGCGGTTTCTTCGTCGATCATATCCCCGAGGAGGCGCAGTTCTTCAAGCCGTGGAACGCCGCCTATCAGGACTGGGCGGTATCGCGGGGCATCTATGACGCTCCGCAGCCCTATCTGTTCAACCTGTGGCTGGAGCCGCTGCGCCGGTTCCAGCTCGCGGCCGAGGGGCATGGGGAGCACCAGCCGCCCGAACATCTGCGCGCACGGATCATTGAGACGCTGGACCCGCTGCCGATCTGGTATCCGGCGTTCGAGGAGGCAGCGGTGGACCACGCGGCCTTTCCCCTGCACGCGCTGACCCAGCGGCCGATGGCAATGTATCATTCTTGGGGCAGCCAGAATGCATGGTTGCGGCAGATTCACGGGGAAAACCCGTTGTTCCTGCCGCAAGGCGTGTGGGACGCGCAGGGATTCCGCGAGGGCGACTGGGCGCGGGTGACCTCGGCCCACGGGGAAATCGTGGTGCCGGTGGCGCTGATGGCAGCGCAGAATGGGCAGACAGTCTGGACCTGGAACGCGATCGGCAAGCGGCGCGGGGCCTGGGCGCTGGCGGATGACGCGCCCGAGGCGACGCGGGGCTTCCTGCTCAATCACCTCATCCACGAACTGCTGCCGCCGAAGGGGGATGGGCTGCGCTGGGCCAATTCCGACCCCGTAACTGGGCAGGCGGCGTGGTTCGACCTGCGGGTGCGCGTGGAACGGGTCGGACCGCGCGAGGTGGCGGAGCCGTTGATCGCCGCGCAGGCCTCGCCCGTGGGCCGCGGCCCGCGCGTGGTGCGGCACGGGGGGGACTGGACATGACTGCCCTGCCCGACCGGACCGAAAAGAAGCTGGGGCTGGTGATCGATCTGGATACCTGCGTCGGCTGCCATGCCTGCGTAACCAGCTGCAAGGAGTGGAACAGCCAAGGCTACGGCGCGCCGCTGGCGGATGTGGATGCCTATGGCGCGGAGCCCGTGGGCACCTTCCTGAACCGGGTGCACAGCTACGAGGTGACGCGCGAGGGGGCAAGCCCGATGGTGGTGCATTTCCCCCGCTCTTGCCTGCATTGCGAGGACGCGCCCTGCGTCACCGTCTGCCCCACGGGTGCCAGCTACAAGCGGGTCGAGGACGGCATCGTGCTGGTGAACGAGGATGCCTGCATCGGCTGCGGCCTCTGCGCCTGGGCCTGCCCCTATGGCGCGCGAGAGATGGACGCCGAGGCGGGCGTGATGAAGAAATGCACGCTGTGTGTGGACCGGATCCACAACGAGGAACTGGCGGAAGCCGACCGCGTGCCCGCCTGCGTCAAGGCCTGCCCGGCGGGCGCGCGCCATTTCGGCGATCTGGGCGACCCCGACAGCGATGTCAGCCGCCTGTCGGCCGCGCGCGGCGGGATGGAGTTGATGCCGGAACAGGGTACCAAGCCCGTCAACCGCTACCTTCCGCCGCGCGAGCGCGACACGCTGACCGCTGCGCCGATGTCGCCGGTGGCGGGGGACGCGACCGGGTTCCTCGGCTGGATCGACAGGGCGCTGGGGCGGCTCTGATGCATCCCGCGCCGTCTCTGATCGTCTTCACGGTGCTGTCGGGGCTGGGCTTTGGCCTGCTGGCGATGCTGGGGCTGGGGTTGCGCGCGCCGGTGGGCTGGGCGGCGTTCTGCTACTACGCGTTGGGCTACGGGCTGGCGGGGGCTGGGCTGCTCGCCTCGGCCTTCCATCTCGGCCACCCTGAACGTGCGCTGCTCGCCTTTACCCAGTGGCGCACCAGCTGGCTGTCGCGCGAGGCGGTTCTGTCGTTGGCGACCCTGCTGGCACTGGCGCCCCACGCAGCGGGGGCGGTATTCTGGTCCACGCCCCTGCCGCTGCTGGGCGCCATCGGAGGGGGGCTGGCGCTGGCCACGGTGGTGGCCACGGCGATGATCTACGCACAGTTGAAGACAGTGCCCCGCTGGAACAGCTGGACCACGCCGGGCGTGTTCCTGACCGCGGCGCTGACCGGCGGCGCGCTGCTGGCGGGGCTGACGGCACTGGCCGGCTACCTTCTGGCGGTGTTGGCACTGGCGCTGGTCGCGCATTGGCAGGTCGGCGACCTGCGTTTTGCCAGTGCGGGCAGCACGATGGGAACGGCAACCGGGTTGGGGCGGCTCGGCGGCCTTCGGATGCTGGCCCCGCCGCATACCGGCGGCAACTACCTGCTGAAGGAAATGGTCCATGTGGTCGGTCGACGCCATGCGCTGAAGCTGCGCCTGCTCGCAATGGCCTGCGCAGCGGTCGTGCCCGCGGTGCTGCTGGCCGTGTCGCCGGGCAGCTATACGGGTGCAGGCCTTGCGCTGGTGTTGCACGTCGCCGGCATGCTGGCCGTGCGCTGGCTGTTCTTTGCCGAGGCGGAGCATGTCGTGGGGCTTTACTATGGCCGGCGCGGCGAGTTGAGCGACTGACGCAAGGCAGGGTTGCGACAGGCCGAACGCCGTGGTGTGGCCCGCAGACGCATGCTAGGCGAAGCGCATGTCAGCGTCCTTGGCCCCCACCCGCCCCCTGCCCTTTGTCGAGTTCGTCGCGCTGATGGCGATGCTGTTCGCGCTGACCGCACTGAGCATCGACGCCATGCTGCCCGCGCTGCCCAAAATCGCCGCCGACCTTTCGCCAGATGCGCCGAACGCCGTGCAACTCGTGGTGACAAGCTTCGTGCTGGGATTGGGTCTGGGCACGCTGATGATGGGGCCGCTGTCCGATGCGCTGGGGCGGCGGCCGGTCATCGCAATGGGGATCTGCCTGTATCTGGTGGGCTGCCTTCTGGCTGCGCTGGCCGACACGCTGTGGCTGCTGCTGGCGGCGCGCGTGGTACAGGGGCTGGGAATCGCGGCACCACGGACGGCCGGGATCGCGCTGGTCCGCGACCTGTACGAGGGACGGCGCATGGCCAAGGTGATGTCGATCGTTATGACGATCTTCATCCTTGTGCCCGCAGCCGCGCCGTTCCTGGGCCAGATCGTCATCAGCCTTGCCGGATGGCGGGCAGTTTTCTGGGCCTTCATGCTGGCCGGGACACTGGCGCTGGCATGGTTCCTGCTGCGCCAGCCCGAGACCTTGCCGCCCGCCCGGCGACGCCCGTTCCGCGTCGGCACCATTCTTGCTGCGGGCCGAGAGGTGATCGGCCATCGCCGGGTGATGCTGCATATCGCGGCGCTGACGCTGGGGTTCGGACAGATGTTCGCGCTGCTGTCGGCCTCGCAGCCGATCTACGATCAGTATTTCGGCCGCGGCGACAGTTTCGCGGCGTGGTTCGCGGTGATGGCGTTGCTGGCCGGGACGGCCGGGATCATCAACGCCTCGCTGGTGATGCGGTTGGGCATGCGGCGACTGGCTACGCTGGCCTTCACCGCGCAGAGCGGGATCGCGGCTGTGGTGTTGCTGGTCACCCTTGCCGGGGCGGTGCCATCGGCGCTGGAGTTCGCCACGTTCTTCGGCTGGTCGGTCACGGTGTTCTTCATGGCCGGGCTGGTCTTCGGCAACCTGAACGCCCTGACGCTGGAGCCGCTGGGCCATATCGCCGGGCTGGCTGCGGCCGTCGTGGGTGCGTTGTCCACCGTTGGCGCCGTCCTTGTGACGGTCCCGGTGGTGCTGGCCTTCGACGGCACGCCGCTGCCGGTGATGATCGGGGTGCTGGTCGCCTCGGCCACCGCCGCGACGCTGATGCGGACCGAGGCGCGGATGCTGGATCAGACGCTGTAGGCAGCCGCCAGCAGAAGGGTGGCTTGCGCTTTCTCGGACCACGTCGGACGGAGGCTGCCGGAAAAACGCCTGTGCCGTTCGCACGGCGGTGCGAGGATCAACCGGGTGAAACCGCCCAACTCATGCCTTTTCGACCTGCCGCACTTTTTCGGCCAGATCGCGGGCGATGCCGTAGGCGCCCTTGATCTTGTCGGCCTCACGCGACCAGTCGCGGCGTACGATCACCTTGTTGTCGCGGAGCTTAGCCATCCCGCGTTCGCCCTGCAGATATTCCACCAGCCCCGCCGGATTGGCGAACTTGTCGTTGTGGAACTGCACCGTCGCCCCCTTAGGACCCGCGTCCAGCCGGGCGATGCCCGCGCGCTTGCAGGTCGCCTTGATCCGCACGATCAGAAGAAGCGTGTTCACCTCTTTTGGCAGCGCGCCGAAGCGGTCGATCAATTCGGCGGCGAAGCCCTCCAGTTCCACCTTGGTCGTCAGGCCGGACAGGCGGCGGTAAAGACCCAGCCGCACGTCGAGGTCGGGTACATAGTCTTCAGGGATCATCACCGGCACGCCCAAGTTCAGCTGCGGCGACCATTCGCCCTCGTCCGACAGCTCCTGCAACTCGCCGGACCGGATGCGGCTGATGGTCTCCTCCAGCATCTGCTGGTACAATTCATACCCCACCTCGCGGATGTGGCCTGACTGCTCCTCGCCCAGGATGTTGCCCGCGCCGCGCAGGTCCATGTCCTGGCTGGCCAGCGTGAACCCGGCGCCAAGGCTGTCGAGGCTGCTGAGCAGCCGCAGACGCTTCATCGCCGCCGGCGTCAGCGGCGCGCGCGGCTTGGTGGTCAGGAAACAGTAAGCGCGGGTCTTGGCCCGGCCCACGCGGCCGCGAATCTGGTAAAGCTGCGCCAACCCGAACATGTCGGCCCGGTGGATGACCATGGTGTTGGCGGTGGGAATGTCGAGGCCTGACTCCACGATGGTCGTGGCCAGAAGCACGTCGTACTTGCCGTCGTAGAAGGCGTTCATCCTGTCATCCAACTCGCCCGCCGCCATCTGCCCATGGGCGGTGACGAAACTGACCTCGGGCACCTGGTCGCGCAGGAACTCCTGTATCTCGGCCAGATCGCTGATCCGCGGGACGACATAGAAGGACTGCCCGCCGCGGTAATGCTCACGCAGAAGCGCCTCGCGGATGGTCACCGCGTCGAACTCGCTGACATAGGTGCGGATCGCCAGCCGGTCGATCGGCGGCGTGCCGATCAGCGACAGATCCCGCACCCCGGTCAGTGAGAGCTGCAACGTGCGCGGGATCGGCGTGGCGGTCAGGGTCAGCACGTGAATTTCCGACCGCATTTCCTTCAGCCGTTCCTTGTGGCCGACGCCGAAATGCTGTTCCTCATCGATCACCAGAAGGCCAAGGTTGCGGAACTTCACCCCCTTTGCCAGCAGCGCGTGGGTGCCGATCACGATATCGACCGTACCGTCGGCCAGGCCCGAGCGCGTTTCCGCCGCCTGTTTGGCCGAGACGAACCGCGACAGTTGCCGGACCTTGACCGGAAAGCCCCGGAAGCGCTCGGCAAAGCTGGCGTAGTGCTGACGCGACAGAAGCGTGGTCGGTGCGATGATCGCCACCTGCGCGCCCGACATGGCGGCGACAAAGGCAGCGCGCATGGCCACCTCAGTCTTGCCGAAGCCCACGTCGCCCACGATCAGCCGGTCCATAGGGCGGCCCGCCGCCATGTCGGTCAGCACATCCTCGATCGCGGCCAGTTGGTCGTCGGTTTCCTGGTAGGGAAAGCGCGCGCAGAAGGCGTCCCACATCCCCTCGGGCGGGTCGAAGACAGGCGCCATGCGCAGCAGCCGTTCTGCGGCGATGCGGATCAGCTTGTCGGCGATCTGGCGGATGCGCTCCTTGAGGCGCGCCTTCTTGGCCTGCCAGGCGCCACCGCCCAACTTGTCGAGCAGCCCCTCCTCGTGCCCGAACCGGGACAGCAATTCGATGTTCTCGACCGGCAGATACAACCGGTCGCCGCCTGCATATTCGAGCGCCACGCATTCGTGGGGTGCCCCCAGCGCAGTGATCGTCTCCAACCCGGTGTAGCGGCCGACGCCATGATCGACGTGAACCACCAGATCGCCGGGTGACAGGCTCTGCGCCTCGGTCAGGAAGTTCTCGGCCCGCCGCTTGCGCCTCGGGGCCCGGATCAGGCGGTCGCCAAGCACATCCTGTTCGGCGATGACGGTCAGGCCCGGCGCCTCGAACCCGTGTTCGAGCGCCAGTGTGGCCAGGAACAGCCCGCCCTTGCCCTGCGGCACCGCGCGGAAGTCGGTGGCGATCTGCGCGCCACTCACGCCCTGATCCTCCAGCAGGCCCTGCAGACGCTCGCGCGCGCCGTCAGAATAAGCGGCCAGCACGACCTGGCTCTGCGCGAGACGCGCGGAAAGGTGATCGGCGAGGGCACCGAACAGGTTGATCTTTTCCTGCTGGCGTTCCGGCGCGAAGTTGCGGCCCAGACGGCCGCCGGCGTCCAGGACGCCCGGCCCCTGGCCCTGCGGCATTGGCGACAGCTGGATCACCCGATGCGCCGCTGTCGCTGCCTCCCACCCCGCGTCGTCGAGGTAAAGCAGCCCCGGCGGGCAGGGTTTGTAGATCGTCTCGCCCCGCCGCACCGTCATTGCTTCGCGCCGGGCGTCATACTGATCGGCGATGCCATCCCAACGGTTCAGACGTGCGGGCGTCACCTGATCGTCCAGCATCACGCTTGTGCCCGGCAGGTAGTCGAACAGCGTCTCCATCCGGTCGTGGAAGAACGGCAGCCAGTGTTCCATCCCGGCGTGCTTGCGCCCGGCGCTGACGGCCTCATACAACGGGTCGTCGGTACCGGCCGCGCCGAACTCCATGCGGTAGTTCTGCCGGAACCGGGTGATCGCGGCCTCATCAAGGATGATCTCGGATACCGGCGACAGCTCGACCGCATCCAGTTTTTCTGTCGTCCGCTGCGTCGCAGGGTCGAACCGCCGGGCGCTGTCAAGCTGGTCGCCGAACAGATCCAGCCGAACCGGCCCGCCGGCGCCCGGCGGGAATATGTCGATGATCCCGCCGCGCACGGCATAATCGCCGGGCTCGGTCACAGTGGGCGACTGAGAGAAGCCCATTCGGACAAGGAACTTCCGCAGCGCCCCCTCATCCACCCGGCGCCCCACTTGCGCGGTGAACGACGCCTCGCACAGCACGTCGCGCGCCGGTAGGCGCTGTGTCGCGGCCGACACCGTGGTCAGCAGCACGAACGGTCCCGGAACCCCATGGGCAAGGGCTGCCAGCGTTGCCATTCGCGTCGCCGCGATCTCGGGGTTGGGCGAGACGCGGTCATAGGGCAGACAATCCCAGGCCGGGAAATCCAGCACCAGAACCTCGGGCGCGAAGAAGGCCAGCGCCGCACGCATCGCCGCCATCCGCTTGTCATCTCGCGCGACATGAAGCACAGGCGCGCCGGATTTCTCCAGCTCGCGCGCGAGCAGCAATGCATCGAAGCCCTCAGGCGCACCGCCCAGGATGATGCGGGGGAAAATTTTGGCAGTCATGGCGGCGGACCTACGCGCTGCGGGCGGATTGTCAATCCATCGCGTCAGAAGCCCGTCATCCCCGCACTCAGAATACTGTACATTCCCCAGACCGCGGTCAGGAAGATCGACAGCACCCCCAATCCTTGCGTCCACATCCGGTGCCGGGCCAGCCTGCGACCAAGCGTCTCGTTCACCATGTTCTCGGCAAGGATGCGGCGCGCGGTCGACAGGCGCATCACCGACAGCACCGCAATCGGCAGGGCGAGGAAGAACAGCGCCTGTGCCAGCTCAAGGCCGTAGAAGAAGCCCAGAAGCGCCAGCATCGTCAGCAGAGCCGAGCCGATGGCGATGAGCCACAGACCCGAAGAGTCAGCGAGGTGCAGCGCCCGGCGGGCATTGATCTGGGCCAGCCGGGTCATATCCTCGGCCGCCTGCCCGCCACGGCGGCGCGCCCGCTGGATCAGATCGAACGGCACGCCAAGGATCCAGTGGCTGGCCGACGACCACATGACGGCCACAGCGATCCAGTACCAGAGACTGGAGAACGACCGGAAGTCGAGCAGTTCGAACACGTTGTTATACCAGCCCAAACCCCGCCTCCGGCAGCAAATGCGGCGCGAGACTAGCCGCGCCTGCGGGCGAATGCCACCCTTGAGATGGGCCGCGCTTCATGCCACGAGAGCGGAAAGATCAAGGAAGCCGTCATGCCCCCAGTCATCGCCCCTTTCCCTGCCGGCCGGTTCCGCCGGATGCGTCGGACCGCCGCCCTGCGCGATCTTTCGCAAGAAAATGTCCTGACCGTGAAGGATCTGATCTGGCCGATCTTTATCCGCGAGGGCGGTGGCCCGATCGAGCCGATCCCGTCGATGCCGGGCGTCGGGCGTTGCAGCCTGGACGATGCCGTGCGCGCGGCCGAAGAGGCGGCAGAACTGGGGATACCGGCGCTGTGCCTGTTTCCCTACATCGAAACCGGACGTAAGACAGAGGATTGCGCAGAGGCGTGGAGCCCCGACAACCTATCGAACCGGGCGATCCGCGCGATCAAGGCCGCGGTCCCCGAAGTGGCGGTGATGACCGACATCGCGCTCGACCCATACAACATCAACGGGCATGACGGGTTGGTGCGCGACGGCGTGATCCTGAACGATGAGACCGTTGAGGCGCTGGTGAAGATGGCGCTGGCGCAGGCCGAGGCGGGCGCCGACATCCTCGGCCCCTCCGACATGATGGACGGGCGGATCGGCGCGATGCGGACGGCGCTGGAAGCGGCAGGGTGCAGCGACGTGACGATCCTGAGCTATGCCGCCAAATATGCCAGCGCCTTCTATGGCCCGTTTCGCGATGCGGTGGGCGCCTCTGGCGCGCTGAAGGGCGACAAGAAGACCTATCAGATGAACCCGGGCAATTCCGACGAGGCGCTGCGCCTGATCGCGCGCGATCTGTCCGAAGGCGCCGACATGGTGATGGTCAAGCCGGGAATGCCCTACCTGGATATCTGCCGCAGGGTGAAGGACGAATTTGGCGTCCCAACCTATGCCTACCAGGTCTCGGGCGAGTACGCGATGTTGAAGGGCGCGGCGGAACGCGGCTGGCTGGACGGTCCGCGGGTGATGATGGAAAGCCTGCTGGCCTTCAAGCGCGCAGGGTGTGACGGGATTCTGACCTATTTCGCCCCCGATGCGGCCCGCGCTCTACTGGCGGACTGAGGGGCGGCAGCGGGCCGCTCACACACGTCGTGAGGAGGTGACAGCGCCTCTGCAATGCCCTATGCTTTGCGGCAATGGGGCGTTGAAGTCCCCTATATTGTGGTGAGGGCGGCAGAATGGCACGGAATCTGACAGCAGAGATAGAGGGAACCCACCTGACGCGACGGGGGCTGATCGGCGGCGCGGGCGCAATGGCGCTTCTGGCCGGTTGCGCCAATCCGATCGGCGGCGATGGTGCCGCTCGGCTGGACGCGCGGGTGGATGCAACGCGCAACTTCCTGCTGAGCACGTATCCCGGCATGCGGGATGTCGAATCGCGCGCACAAGGCGTGCTGTGGATGCCGCTGATCACCGAGGCAGGCTTTGGCTTCGGCGGGGCGTATGGTCATGGGGCGCTGCGGATCAACAACGTCTCGGTCGATTACTACTCTGCCGCCCGCGCGACCGTGGGCTTCCAGATCGGCGCACAGCAATACGCCCACGCGCTGTTCTTCATGTCCACTGAAACGCTCAACGAGTTCCGCCGGTCCGAGGGATGGGCGGTGTCGGCAGACGTGCGCTACGCAGTACCCGAGCGTGGGGCTGCAGCGGGGCTCGACTCGGTTACCCAGCAGGCGCCGGTCATCGCGGTGATCTTTGGCCAGTCAGGGCTGATCGCCGGGGCGACGCTGGGCGGCACCAAGTACACCCGGATCATTCCGTAGGTTCGAGCAGAGCGCGGGCTGCGGCCCGTGCCGCCTGGGTGATCGTGTCGCCGGCCAGCATCCGAGCAATCTCATTGATGCGATCGGTGCTGTCCAACGGTGTGACCGTGGACAGCGTCTTGCCGTCCAGCACACGCTTTTCAACTCTCCAGTGATGCGCGCCGCGGGCTGCGACCTGCGGACTGTGCGTGACGACCAGAACCTGCGCATCCGTTGCAAGCGACTGCAGCCGGCGCCCGACCGCATCCGCCGTGGCGCCGCCGACCCCGCGGTCAATCTCGTCGAAGATCATCGTGACGCCGGGCGTGGTGCCGGCCAGACACACCTTCAGTGCCAGAAGAAACCGCGACAATTCCCCGCCGGATGCGATCCGGTCAAGCGGTCCGGGCGGCGTGCCCGGGTTCGTCGTAACGGTAAAGGCAACGGCATCGCGCCCCTCCGGGCCGGGCTCTCCCGGTGATACCTCTGTCAGGAAATGTGCCCGGTCGAGTTTCAGGGAAGGCAGTTCCCGGGCCATCGCTGCGTCGAGCCGCCTTGCCGCCCCGTGACGCGCCTCTGTCAGTGCCGCGGCGGCACGATCATAGACAGCTTCGGCCTCTGACAACACCCCGCGCAGGCTTGAAATCCGGCCTGCGCCGTCGTCGATCCGGGCCAGCCGCGCCCGCAGATCCTCGGCGAAACCGCCCAGATCGTCCGGCGCGACGCCATGCTTGCGCGCCAGCGCGCGCAGCGCGAACAGCCGCTCTTCCACGCGCTCCAGATCCAACGGGTCGAAGTCCAGCGACTCAAGGCAGGATTCGACGCCCTGCTGCGCCTCGCCCAGCTCGATGAGCGCCCGGTTCAATGCCGCAAGGGGTGCCTCAAGCCCGCCCTCGGCGCGATCGGCCGCGCCTTCCAGCCAGCGCAGCGCATCCCCCATGAGCCCCTCGGCCCCCTGATGCGACAGGGCGGTGTGCGCCTTGGCGATGTCCTCTCGGATTCGTGCGGCTCCCTGCATCAGGCGGCGGCGGGCATCCAGCTCTGCCTCTTCCCCCGGCTCTGGCGCGAGCCGGTCCAGTTCGGCCACAGCATGGCGCAGGAAATCCTCTTCCGTCCGCGCGGCCGACAGGGTCTGCTCTGCATCGCGTAGCGCACGTCGGGCGGCGGCCAGCGCCACCCAAGCCGCGCGGACCGGACCCAGATCGACGCCGGAAAAGGTATCGAGCAGAAGCCGGTGGCCGCGCGGGTTCAGCAGGCCACGATCATCCTGCTGGCCGTGAAGCTCCACCAGGCTATCCGACAGTTGCCGCAAAACCTCGCCACTGACGCGCCGGTCGTTCACCCAGGCGGTCTTGCGTCCCTCAGCCGTGTTCACGCGGCGCAGGATCAGATCCGCAAAGGTGGCAAGGCCCGCCGCGTCAAGGATCGCGTTTGCCGGATGGTCGGACGGCAGTTCAAAGACCGCCGTCACCTCGCCCTGACTGGCCCCGGGTCGCACCAGATCCGCACGCCCGCGCCAGCCCAGGACGAAGCCGAGCGCATCGAGCAGGATCGACTTGCCGGCGCCGGTCTCGCCGGTCAGCACATTGAGACCGGGCTGAAACGTCAGGTCCAGCCGATCAATGATGAGCAGATCACGGATTTGCAGCCCGCGGATCATCGCGAGACGATCAGAGCCACTCGCCCTGGATCATCTGACGATAAACCGTGCGCAACCAGCCATCCCCACGCGCCTCGGGCGTCAGGCCCCGGCCGCGCAGCAGGTCGAAGCTGTCCTGATAGAACGGGCTCGACTGGAAGTTGTAGCCAAGGATCGCAGCCGCCGTCTGCGCCTCATCGGTGAAACCGAGCGCCAGATAGCTTTCCACAAGCCGGTGCAGGGCTTCGGGCGTGTGGGTGGTGGTCTGGAACTCTTCGACCACAACGCGGAAGCGATTGATCGCGGACGTATAATGCCCGCGCTTCAAATAGTAGCGTCCGATCTCCATCTCCTTGGCGGCGAGATGGTTGAAGGCCAGATCGAACTTCAGCATTGCGGATCGGGCATATTCGGTATCGGGGTAGCGCTCGATCACCTGCCGCAGGGCTTGCAGCGCCTGAAAGGTCAGCCCTTGATCGCGACCGATCGCGTCGATCTGGTCATAATAAGACAGCGCCAGAAGATATTGCGCATAGGCCGCGTCTTCGTCGGCCGGGTAGAAATCAAGGAACCGTTGCGCCGCTGCGCGGCTTTCCTCGTATTCCCGATCCCGGTGATACCCGTAGGCCTGCATGATCAGGGCTCTGCGCGCCCATTCGGAATAGGGATAAAGCCGCTCCACCTCAGAAAAGTAGCGCACAGCCTCGGTGGCCTTGCGCTGAGTTTCCAGCTCGTATTCACCGCGGCGGTATATCTCTTCTGCTGTGAAGCTTTCGAGATTGGGCTCTTCCGTGCTGGAGCCGCAGGACGCCAGCATCAACACGATCAGAACTGCCCCGACACCGCGTGCCCCGATCCTGCCGACTGCCATGTCTCGCTCACCCTCGTTCCGGGGCCTCGATCACCCCTGTTTGCGCTGTCGTAGCACAGAAAAATCCGGGGCGCAAAATGCCTTTGGCCGTTTCAGAAAAGCCTCAGGCCGGTACGACAAGATCGGCACGGGTGACGCCAACACCGGGCAGCTTGCAGCCCTGCCGCGTGCCGCAATCTACCATCTCGTACGCGTCAGGACGGGTAAAAAGCGCGCGGAGCAGCTTGTTCGTCAGCGCGTGACCAGCCCGGTGACCAGTGTACCGCCCAAGAATTGGGGCGCCTGCCAGCGCCAGATCGCCAAGAGCATCCAGCATCTTGTGCCGCACCGGCTCATCGGGTTTGCGCAGACCGCCGGGGCTAACCACACGGTCGCCGTCAAAAACCACTGCATTTTCCAGCGTGCCGCCGAGGGCGAGGCCGCTGGCCCGCATCAGATCCACATCCGCCTGACGACAGAAAGTGCGGCTGCTTGCCAGCTCACGCACGAAGGTACCGTTTGCCATGTTGAGCGTCAGGTCCTGCCGGCCGATCGCTGCGTCGGAAAAGTCGATGTGAAAATCGATCTCCAGCATCTCGGCGGGCTCCAGTCGCGCGTAGGCGTCGCCCTCGCAGACCTCGACCGGTGCAAGAATGCGGATCGCGCGCACCGGGCGGTCCAGCAACCGGACACCCCGCTTCATCAGACCTGCGACAAAAGGCGCGGCACTGCCGTCAAGGATCGGAACCTCGGGGCCGTCGATTTCGATCAGGGCGTTATGGATGCCGCACCCCGCCAGCGCCGCCATCAGGTGCTCGATGGTCGAGACTGAGACGCCCGCGTTGTTGGCAACGACAGTGCACAGGCGCGCCGGTTGGCCAGCGTCCCAGCGCGCTGGCACCATCGGATCACCACTCAACAGATCGGTGCGGCGAAACCAGATGCCATAGTCCGCCGACGCGGGATGCACGGTCAATTGCACCGGCAGGCCCGAATGCAGGCCACGGCCAGAAAAATGGACCGAAGATTTCACGGTTGTCTGCATGGGGTTGCCTCTGCTCATGTCGCCGGATCGTTGCTTAGCCCGGCCCATGATCAGCTAAGCGCACTGTCCGCGGGTCACAACTCAATCATTGCAACAGTGTGAAACATCCCGAATCAGGCGCGGCAGAAACCCGCCACCCACTTAAGTTGTCTTCGGTGAAGAGATTGTTCCAAAAAGAAAAAAGGCCGGGCAACCCCGGCCTTTTCTGCAGCCCTTGCAGGCTGATTTGTTACGACAACTCTTGGCTCAATTTGCCTGCCTGCGCAGGAACGCCGGGATCTCGATCCGCTCTGCCTCGGGATCGCTGGGTGCCTGCTCGTCCTCATAGCCGGTAACCTGAGGCTGCTGACGGGTTTGCATCTGCGGTGCCTCGGTTCCGTGCCCGGTCATCCGGTTGATCAATGAGTTGATCGCGAAACGCGGGCGCTCCTGAGTTCGGGGGTGGGCCGACTGGGGCGCAGGGGCGCTGGCCGCCGCCGTCCCCCTCGGCGGCGCCTTGGCAACGGCGGCACGAAGCCGGTCCATCACTTCCGGCGCCGGCGATCCGGGAGCGCGCGGGGCGACGAAGGCTGCCGCGTCCTGCATCGGATCGTGCGTGCCGGCGCGCACCGGCGCTGCCGTACGGGCCTGCACCGGCTGCGGTTCCGCGCGCGGCGTATAGGCGGGCGGCGGCAGATTGTCTTCGGGTTGGGCCACAAACCTTGGCTGCTCCGCGACTTCTGGCTCGAACAGTGCGGGTTGTTCTTCCTCGGCCTGCGCCCGCGCGGTCGAGGCGGCGGCAACCGATGGCGCTGTCAGCGGTTCGGCCAGCCTGCGCCGTGGCGCAGGGGCATCGGCTGCCTTGACCGAAACATCGATCCCGGTTGCCACGACCGACACGCGGATGGTGCCTTCCATCTCGGGGTCAAGGGTGGAGCCCACGATGATGTTGGCGTCGCCATCCACCTTTTCGCGGATGATGTTCGCAGCCTCGTCCAGTTCGAACAGGGTCATGTCGTAGCCGCCGGTGATGTTGATCAGCACGCCCTTGGCGCCGTTCAGGCTGATCTCGTCCAGCAGCGGGTTGGCGATCGCCTTCTCGGCGGCGTGGATCGCGCGATCTTCACCGCTCGCCTCTCCGGTGCCCATCATGGCCTTGCCCATTTCGTCCATCACCGCGCGCACGTCAGCGAAGTCGAGGTTGATCAGGCCCGGCCGCACCATCAGGTCAGTCACGCCCTTCACGCCCTGATAGAGAACGTCATCCGCCAGCGCGAAAGCCTCTGTAAACGTAGTCTTTTCGTTCGCCAGCCGGAACAGGTTCTGATTCGGGATTATGATCAGGGTATCGACCACCTTCTGCAGCGCCTCGACCCCCTCTTCGGCCTGGCGCATGCGCTTGGCCCCTTCGAACTGGAAGGGTTTGGTTACCACGCCCACGGTAAGCACGCCAAGCTCACGTGCGGCTTGGGCGATGATTGGGGCGGCGCCGGTGCCAGTGCCGCCACCCATTCCGGCGGTAATGAAGCACATGTGGGCACCCGCCAGATGATCGACGATCGTCTCGATCGTCTCCTCGGCGGCGGCGGCCCCGACGGCTGGGCGGGCACCTGCGCCAAGACCCTCGGTCACCTTGACGCCCATTTGGATCTTGTTGGTCGCGCGGCTTTGCTGCAGCGCCTGCGAGTCGGTGTTCGCGACCACGAACTCAACCCCTTCAAGCCGCTGCTCGATCATGTTGTTGACGGCATTGCCGCCCGCGCCGCCAACCCCAAACACCGTGATCCGGGGCTTCAGCTCGTCATGTTCGTTCAAGATAAGATTCAGTGCCATCGCCTGTCCTTTTCTGCCCCCGGGCGTCGCCGCTTTGCGCGTCGTTCGCCTTTACCCATTTTCATCCTACAGCGTGGTCATGCTCCGGTCACCACAAAATCGGTACACAAACACAAAATCTGGGCCTGAACGTATGCCCCTCGGCGGTATTTCGCTGCAACCCGCTGCATCTTGCGATCACCAGTTGTCGCGGAACCATTTTACGGCGCGACGAAGCGAACGCGCGGGCAGGCGGCTGCTGGGGATGTCGAAATCCCACCATTCATCCTGTGGATGCGCAGCGAACAGGCAAAGCCCGACCGCGCTCGAAAATGCAGGCCCTGTCGCAGCTTGCGGCAAACCCTGCACACGAAGCGGACGGCCCAGCCGCACCTGCTGTCCCAGGATTCGCGCGGCAAGCCCATCAAGTCCGGGGATCTGGCTGCCGCCGCCGGTAAGCACGATCTGCTGGCTCGGCAGATGCTCGAACCCGGCCGCATCCAGCCGCGCGCGGACTTCTTCCAGAATCTCCTCGACCCTGGGGCGCATGATACCGATCAGCTCCGACCGGCTGACCTTGCGGCGATCCTTCTCCCAGTCGCCCGAATCGCCGCCGATCTCGATCATCTCGCGATCATCCATCCCGGTGGCGACGACCCCGCCGTAAAAGGTCTTGATCCGTTCGGCCGTGGCATTCGGTACCAGCAGCCCCTTGGCGATGTCCGAGGTGACGTGATCGCCACCCAGCCTCACGCTGTCGGCGTAGATCATGTGCTTTTTGATGAAGACCGAGATGCCGGTAGCGCCGCCGCCCATGTCGATGCAGGCCGCACCAAGTTCCTGCTCGTCTTCGACAAGGCTGGAGACGCCAGAGACATAGGCCGAAGACGCGATGCCGGCCAGTTCCAGGTCGCAACGGCGAATACAGGCCAGGAGATTGCGGATCACCGTGGCCTCGACCGACAGGAGATGCAGGTCGCAGGCCAGACGGTTGCCGATCTGACCGCGCGGATCGCCGAGGCCCGATCGGTGGTCGAGCGCAAAGTTCACCGGCTGCGCGTGCAGTATCTCGCGCCCCTCGCCTATGTCGGGAACGTCGCAGGCTGCCAGCGCGCGGGCCACGTCCTGTTCACTCACCGCGCCGCCCGCCAGGTCACATTCTCCCGCCAGCCCGTAACTGCGCGGGCGTGCGCCGGCAAAGCAGGCAATCACGTGATCGACCCGCACCTGGGCCATCTTTTGCGCCGCCTGAACGGCCGTGCGGATCGCGCGCTCGGTCTCGGCCATGGCGTCGATCTCGCCGAAGCGAACCCCGCGCGACCGGGTGGTGGCCGCGCCGATCACCCGGAACGAGGATTGGCCCGCCATCGGCCCCACCCCATCGATCTCGCGCTCGGCGTCCGGACCGTCGAAGCGAAGCACAAGGCAGGCGATCTTTGACGTTCCCACATCGAGGATCGCGATCACGCCGCGCTGCATCGCCGCCCGGCGCATGTGCCGCATCAACCGCTGGGACTGATAAAGATCGATCATCGCCCGTCTTCCCCTTGTGCAACTACCAGTCCGCGGACCCGATGCCATTCGGCCATCGCATCAGGCGCCATGCGCAGCGTCGGACGCCGCTCCAACCGCAGATCAACCACACTCACGTCCCGTTCAAGCAGATCCTGGGCGATGTGCATTGCCACCGCGCGCTCCAGCGCGCGCAGGGCACCGGTTTCGGGCAACAGGATCCGCTGGTCGCGGTCCAGCACCAGATCCCAGCGCCGCTCTCCCATCCTGACCAGACCACGCACCCGGTCGGCAATCGGCTCTGCGGCCGCGAACAACATCATCGCCTCGGCCACCCGCGCCTCGGCCCCCTCGCCCGCGATCACAGGCAGGTTGGGATGGGTCGCACGCGAGTCAGCCCATCCTGCCCGCACCCCGTCGGCATCGAGGAGCGCGAGTCCGCCGGCCGACCGCCAGAGAACCACCGGAACGCGCTCTTTCACCCGCAACTCCAGCAGGCCCGAGGTTCGCAGCCGCACCTCGGCCCGCGCAACCTGATCCAGCGCCTCGACCTCATGCCGCAGCGCCTCGAGGTCGAGGGCAAAGGAGTTGACCGGAAGCATCAGTTGCAGACGGTCGGTGACTTCTGCCGCAACGCCCTCGGTCGCGCCCTCGATCGCCAGATCGGTCACCATGAACTCGGGCCGCTCCTTTATCTGTCGACGCATCTCATCAAAGCTTTCGACAATCGCCACGCGGCGCGCCTCCTCTCCCAGAAAGACGCCCGCTGCGAAAACCAGCGAAAACGCCGGTAGTCCCACCCGAAGAAAGGCCCGGAACAATGGGGTCAGCCAGAGCCGGTGCAGACGATAGGCAACCCGGCTCGGCGCCGGATCGCGGCGCATTCCCCCTAGCGGCTGCATGATGCGTCCTCCACGATCCAGCGGCAGAGGTCGGGGAAGGAGAGGCCGACATGCGCGGCCTGCTCGGGCGACAGCGATGTGGGCGTCATGCCCGGCTGGGTATTGGTCTCAAGCAGGATCAACCCGGGAAGCCCCCGCGCCTCATCCCAGCGGAAATCCGTTCGGCTGATACCGCGACATCCAAGTGCGCGGTGCGCCCGCAGCGCATAGTCGAGGCAGGCCTCCGTTATCTCCGTAGGGAGGTCGGCCGGCAGGAGGTGGCGCGACCCGCCTGTCGTGTATTTGGCTGCGTAGTCATACCAGCCATCGGTCAGGATATCGGTGACGGCCAGCGCCCGGTCCCCCATCACCGTCGTTGTGAGCTCCCGCCCCGGGGCATAGGATTCCACCATCACCAGATCCGGCATCTCGGTGCCAAGCTTCGGCGGGGCGTTCGCAGCCTCGTGCACGATGTACACGCCAACAGACGACCCCTCGTTGTTGGGCTTCACGACGTAGGGTGGCGCAATCACATGCCGCGCCCGCACATCGTCAGCAGGGGCCAGAATGCTGTCGACTACCGGCAGGCCCGACGCGCGAAACACCTCTTTCGAACGCTGCTTGTCCATGGCCAGGGCCGAGGCGAGGACACCGGAATGGGTATAGGGAACTTTCAGCCACTCAAGCATGCCCTGGACGCAGCCGTCCTCACCCCAGCGTCCATGAAGGGCATTGAACACAACGTCGAAGCGATGCTTGCGCAACACATCAGGCAGATCGGGGCCGGCATCGACCTCGACCACCTCGTAGCCTGCTTCCCGCAGCGCGGCCGCGCACATGCGCCCCGACGACAACGACACCTCGCGCTCAGCCGAGGCGCCGCCCATCAGCACCGCTACCTTGGGGGGGTGCCTGCTCGACATACCGCCCTCATGCCTCTCGGGCCATTTTCAGCCCGTTTTTCGTTATTCTCTGCGGGTTTCGCCGACCCGCATGATTTCCCACTCTAGCGCGATTCCGGTCTTATCGAAAACCCTTTTTCTGACCTCCTCACCAACGGCTTCAAGCTCCTCAGCTGTTGCCCCGCCGGTATTGATCAAGAAGTTCGCGTGCTTTTTCGACATCTGCGCGCCGCCGATCCGGAAGCCGCGCAAGCCTGCATCCTCGATCAGCTTCCACGCTTTCATATCGTGCACGTCGTCGGCGCGTCCCGTGGAACTGAACCCGGCAGGATTGCGGAAGGTGGACCCGGCGCTGCGGTCCTTGACCGGCTGGGTCGCATCCCGCCTGGCAAGCTGGTCGGCCATGCGCGCGGCCAGTTCTTCCGGATCGCCCGATGGCGGCGCAAAGGTTGCCGCGGTGATGACACTGCCTTCGGGCAGGTCTGATCCGCGATACCTCAGGTGCAGGTCTGCCGCTAGCACTTCCCGCACTTCACCGTCGCGCGTCACGACACGAACCGTTACCAGATGGTCCCCGGTATAGGTGCCGTAGCAACCTGCGTTCATGCGCACAGCCCCGCCGATGGCGCCCGGAATCGTGCGCAAGAACGTCAGGTCCAGCCCGTTCTCGGCAACCCGCCGCGCAACATGTGCATCCAGCGCAGCCGCGCCGGCGATGACCCTGCCCTCGGAAATCTGCACGCCGGCAAAAGCCTGCCCCAGTCGAACGACCACCCCGCGCAGCCCACCATCGCGCACGATCAGGTTGCTTCCAACTCCCATCGGAAACACCGGAACGGCGGGATCGAGTTGCTGAAGGAAGGCGGCAAGATCGGCCTCGTCCGCCGGCTGAAAGACCCAGTCGGCCGGACCGCCGACACGCAGCCATGTCAGATCCGACAGCGGCTTCCCGGCGATCAGCGCGCCCCGAACCTGCGGCATCGGCGAAGATCGCGCCACGTTTTGCTCTGTTCCTGTCAATCCCATCCGAAGGTCCGCCGGAGCGGCCGCGCAACCAGACCGAAGAACCGGATGATCGGCCAGCGCAGCATCGATGCCCCACCGATAAGCACCAGCATCCCCACCACACCGCCATGTGTCCAGGTCACGTAACCGACCATCGGGATGCCTGTCACGATCAGCGCAAGGGCTGCGGGCCAGTGAAAGCGCTGCGGCATCATTCCGGCGATCCCGGCCACGACGGCCCAGAAGCAGGCCACTGTCAGCGCCTGGCTCATGCGATCTTCCTTTCCGCTGCCAGCCGCTCCGGCAGGGCACTCGCCCAGGCAGAGATCGTGCCGGCACCAAGGCAGATCACCATGTCGCCCGGGCGACCCTGCTCCCGCACCAAGCGCTCCAGATCGTCCTCGGACACGATGGCGCGGGCGTGACGATGGCCATGCGCAATCAGGCCGGAGACCAGATCGTCGCGGCTGGCCCCCGGGATCGGATCTTCTCCGGCGGCATAGACCTCGGCGATGGCAACGACGTCGGCCTCGTTGAAGCAGGTGCAGAAATCGTCAAAAAGGCTGGAAAGGCGGCTGTAGCGGTGTGGCTGATGCACCGCGATGATCCGCCCGCCGCTGCCTCCGATCGCCTGTCGGGCAGCCTTCAGCACGGCGGCGATCTCGACCGGGTGATGGCCGTAATCGTCGATGATGGTGACGCCGTTGACCTCGCCCACCTTGGTGAACCGGCGGTTCACTCCGGCGAACGCGGCGAGCGCCGCGCGGATTTCCTCGCGCTTCATGCCCAGGTGCCGCGCCACGGCGACCGCCGCGAGCGCGTTCGAGACGTTGTGATCCCCCGGCATCGGCAGGCTGCATCCTTCGATCACCTGATCCTCGGCCTGAAGGGCAACGTCGAAATGCGCCACGCCACCCTCGTAGCGCAGGTTGATCGCGCGGACGTCGGCCTGCGCGTTGAATCCGAAGGTTATAACACGCCGATCGGTGATCCGCCCGACCAGCGATTGAACCTCCGCATGGTCGGTGCAGCAGACCGCCACGCCGTAGAACGGAATGTTCGATACGAAATCGTAGAAGCCCTTGCGCAGCGCCTCGAAGCTGCCCCAGTGCTCAAGATGTTCGGGGTCGATGTTGGTGACGATGGCAATGGTCGCGGGCAGGCGGTTGAAGCTGCCATCGCTCTCGTCGGCCTCCACCACCATCCATTCGCCCTCGCCCTTGCGAGCGTTCGAGCCGTAGGCATGGATGATCCCGCCGTTGATGACGGTCGGATCGAACCCGCCGCGATCCAGCAGTGTCGCGACCATCGTCGTCGTCGTCGTCTTGCCGTGGGTGCCAGCGACTGCGATGTTCGACCGCAGACGCATCAGTTCGGCCAGCATCTCGGCCCGGCGCACCACCGGCAGGCCCTTGCGGCGGGCCTCTTCCAACTCCGGATTGCCCGACTTGATTGCAGACGAGACGACGATCACTTCCGCCTCACCCAGGTTTTCGGCTCGCTGGCCGATGAAGACCTGCGCGCCCAATTCCGCCAGGCGATCGGTGATCTTGCTGGGTTTCAGGTCCGATCCCTGGACCCGGTAGCCCAGCGTCATCAACACCTCGGCGATCCCAGACATCCCGATGCCGCCGATGCCGACGAAATGGATCGGCCCCATCTGGCCGGGAAGTTTTGTCGCTGCCATCATGGCGTCTTTCCTTCTGCCAGCGCCTCGACCAGTTCCACCAGACGCTCGGTGGCATCGGGCCGACTGTGACGCAGCGCATTCTGCGCCATCTGTGTGGCGCCGACCGGATTCTCCAGGACCGAGGCGATCTGGTCGCAAAGCGCATCGGGGTCAAGCGCCGATTCGGGGATCAGGATTGCGGCTCCGGCATCGACCAGACCGCGCGCATTCGCCGTCTGATGATCGCCTGTCGCTGCCGCAAAGGGGATCAGGATTGAGGGCCGCCCGATGATCGAGATGTCGGCGACGGACGAGGCGCCCGCCCGGCTGATAACCAGCTGCGCCTCGGACAGGCGGCGGGGAATGTCACGAAAGAACGGTGCCACCTCGGCCGCGATGCCTGCGGCGTCATAAGCCGCAACGACACGCGAGACATCCTCTTCGCGCGCCTGATGCGCCACGCGCAGATTCGCCAGCAGCCTATCCGAAAGCCCCGCGATGGCTGCGGGGACAACGTCAGACAAGATCCGCGCGCCCTGGCTCCCGCCGATCACCACGACACTCATCGGATAGTCGCCGGGCGGGATATAGGGCGCGCCCGCGCGTTCCAGAACGGCGGCGCGGACCGGATTTCCAACAGGCTCTGCCCTCGCGCCCTCTGGCAGATCAGTGGGCCAGCTGCCGCAGGCGACAAGACCGACGCGCGGGGCGAAGATCCGGTTGACCTTGCCCGGCACGCCATTCTGTTCGTGGATCATCCGCGGAATACGCAAGGCGACCGCCGCAGACAGCGCCGGAATCGTCGGGTAGCCACCAAACCCCACGACGATGGCGGGCCTGTCACGCAGGAACCCCCACAGTGCCGCCAGCACCCCGCCAGCAATCCGCAGAGGAACCAGCGCCTTCGCCACCAAGCCACCCCGCGCAAAGGTGGCGCTCGCGACCTGTTCGACCGTGACCACGGCCGGGAACCCGCCCGCATACCGCGCACCGCGCGCATCGGTCGATAGCTTTACGCGCCAGCCGCGACGCACCATCGCCTCGGCCAAGGCCTGGGCCGGGAACATGTGCCCCCCGGTCCCGCCCGCCGCGATCAGCAACAAGCCCGCCATCACCGTCCCCGCTTCAGCAGGATGTCACCGATCTCACCCTGCGGACGCGTGCGGGTGAACGACAGGATCATGCCAACAAGGATGCCCCCTGCGATCAGAGAAGACCCGCCATAGCTGACGAATGGCAGGGTCATTCCCTTGGCTGGCAGGAGACGCACCGCCACCCCCATGTTGATCATCGCCTGCGCGGCGAAGATGCAGACAAGGCCAGTCCCGGCCAGACGGATGAAGGGGTCACGCTCGCGCATCAGCCGGAACAGCGACCGAACCGCAATCGTGGCATAGAGCGCGATGATCGTGAGCACCATGACAAGGCCATATTCTTCGGCCGCAACAGCGACTATGAAATCGGTGTGGGCATCGGGAAGCGACCACTTCACCTGTCCCTCTCCCACACCCACGCCGAAGAAACCACCCTCCTGAATGGCGTTCGTCGCATAGCCGATCTGCGTGCGGGGATCGACCTCGGACGACAGGAAACCGTCGATCCGACGCGCGAAGTGCTGCGAATTGGAGTAGGCGAACATGCCGGCAAAGGCGACGACGCCGCCTACCACCGTCAGCAGGATGATCGGCGCGCCGGCGACGAAGTACATCGTCGCCCAGGCAAACAGGATCAACGCTGCCTGACCGAAATCGGGCTGCAGGGCCAGAAGGACGACGATCACCGACAGCACGCCAAAGGAAATGGCACGCCCCGGCGGCCCATTGATCTCCTGCCCCGCCGCCATCAGCCAGGCCGCAAGCACGATGAACCCGGGCTTCAGGAATTCGGATGGCTGCACCGATGCGAAGCCAAAGCTGAACCACCGTACCGCTCCCTTACCGAAATCGGTCCCGAAGATCGGAAGAAGCGCCAGCGCAACGAAGGCTGCGAAAAAGCCCAGAACGCCCAAACGCCGCAGCGTAGTAGGCGCCATCATCGACACGAGCATAAGAACGAAGATCGCCACGGCCCCAAAGAACGCTTGCCGATGGACATAGTAGAACGGATCAAGGCCGTTCCGGGACGCGAGCGGCGGCGACGCCGCCAATCCCAGAAGCATGCCGATCCCGAACAAGACAAGAATGCAGCACAGTGTGATCTTGTCGATCGTACGCCACCATCGCGGTAGCACCGGATCCCCTGCCCTTGCGGGCATGGTTCCATAGACCATTTCCGTCATTGATGCTGCTCTCTGCCTGCGACTGCCCGTTTTCCGGGTCTGGCATAAAGTCTAACCAACTTCGGATCAGATTGCCAGAAAAAGGACGATGCAGTTTGAGCGATTCTGAAACCCACACACCGATGGAGACCGGGCTTCGCGATCAGGCAGACGTTCTTTCATCAGCCTCCGCCACCACGGCTTTCGGGTCTGGGCGCACGGCGGGCGGAAGGGCCGCCAGCGCTTCGATCTGCGGACCATCCGTATCGGGGAGCGTCAGTCGCAGCGCGCGGTTCCCGCGGTTCTGGCCCAGACGCCCCTCGGCCAGTCGGCGGCCGCCGGGCCCCTCGACTGCGACCCGATCCAGCGCCGCGAGGGGCAGGGGCACAAGCATACCGGGTTCGAAGGACAGAACCGCCGAAAGCGGCAGGGTCATCCGGTGCAGGACGGCGAGCAGGTCCGCCTCTGCCGCCATCACCGCCCGCTCCATCGCGCCCACCCAGTCGCCGGTGTCGACAGCCGGTGCGGGAAGCGAAGACCCGGCGGCCACGATCTTCGCCTGTGCCAGTGCCGGCAACGCCAAGGTGACGACGCCCTGCCGGGCGCCACCGCCCAGTGTCAGCCTTGCGACCAGAACCCGGTAGGCCTGGTCGTCAAGGATCAGCCCCATCGGGCGCATGTCGGGCAGGAAGGACGCATAGCGATAGCCGCCCGCCCATGTGAGATCCGCGCCACCCTCCATCGCGATTTCCAGCTCAGCCAGCACGCTGTCAACAAGCCCGGCCGCCATTGCGGCGTCGGTCCGCGTGGGTTTGCGCGAGGTCGGTTCTGCACGGCCGATGCGGCCGGTCGTCAGAACCTCGATGAAGGCGGCGAGGAAAGCAGGTGAGAGGGACATAAACCCAAGGCCGTCGCCCGGGCCCTCGACCACGGCCAGAAGCGCCTGCTCCTCGGGAAGTTCGAGGATTTCCGCGAGAGACATGTGACAAAGCCGGACGTCATCGACGACCAGTCCAAGGCCCGTCACCTGCTGTCCCGCGCGCCCGAGCGCCAAGCCGAGCGCCTTGGCCGCCCCGGCGGGAATAGAGGCCGACGACCGGGCATGCCCTGCCACGACCTTTCGGCGGATAACGTCGCCCTCTGCCATGGACCGCCCCCTTCTGTCGGCGCCTTCGCCATCGGTCTAACAGCGACAGAGTTACCGAAGTGTTGAGGCCTGCCGTTCAGGCCGCCTCTGCCAGCGTCTGGGGGAAAGTCACACGAAAGGCTGCGCCCCCCTGGCCGGGAAGATAGGTGATCGTTCCGCCCAGACGCGCCATGATTTCGCGGCAGATGGCGAGGCCAAGGCCAGCACCGCCGGCAGTCGTGGTGTCCGTCAGACGCGCAAACTTCTCGAAGATCAGGGCCTGGCTCTTCCGCGGTATGCCGGAGCCGTTGTCTATGAAATCGACATCGATCCGGCCCCGGTTCTGGCGCACCCGGATGGTCAGATGCGGGCGTTCAGCATCGCAGTATTTCCGCGCGTTGGAAACGATGTTGATGAATACTTGGCTTAACCGGCCGATATCGCTGGTGACAGTGATATTCTCGGCTGAATGATCTCGGTCGATCGTAAGCGACCGCCCCGGCGCGACCGAGGCCGAGGCGAGAATTGCCCGGTCGATCAGCTTGCCCAGATTCTCGCTCTCGAACGACAGTTGCACCTGTCCATGTTCCAGAACCGAAAGATCCAGCAGATCGTCCAGCAGGCGGGTAAGCCGGATCGCCTCGTCATGGATGATGCCCGAGAATTTCACCCGTGCGTCGTCATCCAGCGCGCCGCCCTCTCGCAAGATCTCGGAAAACGCGCGGATCGAGGTCATGGGCGTGCGCAACTCGTGACTGATCTGGGAAAGGAAGGCGTCTTTCTGGATCGACAGTTCCTGAAGCTTCGCGTTCGCCTCGCGCAGCTGCCGCGCTGTTCGCGACAGCTCTTCCGACTTGGCCTCCAGCTGGCTGGAATACTCCATGATCTGCGCGGTTTCGTTGGCGACCGCCATCAGCTCCTCGACCGAGACAATCGCGCCGCCGACGATCTGGCCGACCATAGCGTGTGCCGTGGCCGAGCCGACGGAGGAGGACAGCCTTTTCTCAAGCCTCTCGATGAAGTCCGGCGTCGTGTCCGGCAGCAGGCCGGCCTTGCCCTGCACTTGCGCCTCGGCCTCGAAGAAGCGCTGCGCCTCGTGCTCGCCCATGATTCTCTGGGCCATGACCAGCAGATCCTCTGCCTCGGCCGAGGACTGGCTCCATCCTCTGGCGCCGGTGTTAAGGTCGAACACGTTGACGAACTGTGCGCCCTGCACGCGTTCGATCGGCGTCGGGAAACTGAGCAGTGATCCGATGAAGAAAGCCGAGGCGTTCAGGAACAAGCTCCAGAACATCGCGTGCAGGAGCGGATCCAGTCCGGTGACCCCGAACAGTGCCCGCGGGCGCAGCCAGTCGACGCCCCATGGTCCATCGGCGAGGACCGACGCGGGCAGGATCACGTCGGGGCCGAAACTGGGCAGGAACAGGGTGTAGAGCCAGACCGCGAACCCGATGCCAAGGCCTGCCGTCGCACCGACGCGCGTTGCGCCACGCCAGAAGATCCCGCCGACCATCGCCGGCAGAAGCTGCGCAAGACCGACAAACGCGATCAGCCCGATCGCGGCCAGAGCCTCGGACCCGCCGGTGACGCGGAAGTAGGCGTAGCCCAGAGCAAGCACGACCATGATCGAGGCCCGCCTGGACCGCAGCACCAGTCGGCGAACGTCACCCGGTCCGCTGCCGCCGCGCGTCGCGAGCGACAGCCATACCGGCATCACGATGTGGTTCGACACCATCGTCGCCAGCGCGATGGAGGCCACGATCACCATCGACGTCGCGGCAGAGAACCCGCCCAGGAAGGCCAGCGTGGCCAGCAGTTCCTGCTCCATCGCAAGTGGTATCGTCAGAACATAGGTGTCGGGATTGACCGAGGCCGGCATGATCTCCAGCCCGACCACCGCGATGGGAACGACAAACAGGCTCATCAGAAACAGGTAGAGCGGGAACGCCCAGGAAGCCGTCGCCAGATGCCGCTCGTCCGAATTCTCGATCACCATGACCTGGAACATCCGCGGCAGGGTGAAGATCGCGACCGCCGACAGGAATGTCAGTCCGACCCAGCGCCCTGGTTGAAGCTCCCATGTCGAAATCGGCGAGGCGTCGATCCGCCGCGCGATGTCGCCGACGCCGTCGGCCACGAACCAGACCACGAAAATCCCGACGGCAAGCAGCGCGATCAACTTCACCACGGCCTCCACCGCGATGGCGGTCACGACGCCGTGGTGCTGTTCGTTCGCATCAAGGTTCCGGGTTCCGAACAGGATGGTGAACAGCGCAAGGCCCGCCGCCAGCCAGATCGCCGAGGATTCGAGATCCTGCGGCGCCCAGTCCGGTGTTTCCGCCGCGAAGACGCCGAAGGACAGCGTAACCGATTGCAACTGCAGCGCGATATACGGTGTGACACCGACGACCGCGATCACCGTGACGATCACCCCCAACAGGTTCGACTTGCCGTACCGCGCCGAGATCAGGTCGGCGACCGAGGTGACGCGCTGCGTGCGCCCGATCCGCACCAATTTGCGCAAGAGCCACCACCAGCCGACGAAGATCAGCGTCGGGCCCAGATAGATCGTCATGAACTCCAGCCCCGACCGCGCGGCGTAGCCAACCGCGCCGTAGAAGGTCCAGGCGGTGCAGTAAACAGAGAGCGACAGCGTGTAGACCACCGAAGAGCGCAGCCAGCCGATGCGCTTGCGCTCTGCCCGTCTCTCGACCGCAAAGGCCACCAGGAACAGCAGGATCACATAGGTGATGCAGACCAGCACCAGGATGTTGAAGGATATCATCATCCCGCATCCCGGTCAGCGGACGCCGAGGTGCCCGACGGCTGATCCGCTCCTTCGACGGGTCGCGACAGCGCACGCGACAGAAGCCATGCCACAGCAACCAGCCCGAACCAGACCGCAAAGAGATAGACCTTTGCTCCGGCCGTCGCCGGCCCATCGCCATCCACGGGTCCCCACAGGATCGGCAGAATGATCAGCACGATTCCCACCACGGGCAACAGACGCGCGGCGTCCGTCAGCCGCCGCCGCCGATAGCTTTCGCGTGCAAGGTACAGCGGCGCGCGGGCCATGACCGTCAGGTCTCGGCGCCGAGAAGCTCGCGCACCGACGTCAGGAAATCGGCGTTGGCGAAGGGCTTGGACATGAACCGGCTGACGCCGTACCGCTCTGCCTGTTCGCGGTCCCGGTGTTGGCTCTTGGCGGTCAGCATCATCACCGGAAGGTGCTCGAGCGCCGGATCGGAGCGCAAGTCACGCAAGATGTCGAAGCCGCTCCGTCCCGGCAGCATGACATCAAGGATCAGAAGGTCCGGGCGGGTGTTGCGGATCACGTCCATCGCTGCCTCGCCCTCGTCATGGGTGGTAACGTCCCAGCCTTCGCGGCACAGGATGAAGCGGATCGCCTCGTTGATGTTCGGCTCATCCTCGATCAGAAGGACATGCTTTCCCATCCATAGCTCCCCCCATAGGCCGGCGCGATCGGCGCTCTTTGGCAAACTATCGCCAATCGGGGCCGGGCTGTCAAAACCCCTCTGCCACGATCGAGGGTTCGCGGCGGGCGGCGCAGGCACGGCGGGGGCAGACACGGCAGCCCGTGCCGATGGGCTGGCCGGCTTCGGCGTCCGGGGCGGGCAGGATAAGCATCACCGCTTCCATCACCGTTGGCCCGTCGAAGCCCCCGGGATGCGAGGGCTGGCAGAACGCATACGTCAGAAAACGCCGACGCACGCTCTCGACCGGGCCGGGCATGTCGACAACGGACTTCAGCGGCGTCATCGGGCGCGACAAGGCTTGGTAGAGTGGCCAGAGCGGACAGGCCGCACCGAAACGCGGCAGGGCAAAGCCCTTGATCGGTTTGCGCAGGGTCAGCGTGCCGGAGCCGTCACACGCCACAAGCCCGACCGCCGGCTCGGCACCCGGCAATGTCGCAAGACGGCGGATGACCGGCAGGAGATCGACCGAGAAACGTTGCGCCAGCACCGCCGGATCGGGTCCCACTTCGGCCACAGCGGCGCGAAAGGACGCGAGCGGCAGAAGCCGGGCATCCTGCCGATACCGTGCCATGTAGGCGCGGGCGAGCGCGCGGGCGGAGGTTGTGCCCAGAACCATGCCCGCGCCCGCGATCACCGCGTCCGGGTCGGGCGCCTGCGGACGCTCCAGCATGGGCAGGTGATAATCCTGGGCCGCCAGCCATGCTTCCAACTCCTCCTGGGGTGAGGCAAGGCCCGCATCCTCGGTCATCGTACCGTCAAGATAGGACACCATCGCTTCGGCACTTTGCGACAGCCGCAGGCTGTCAGCCTGGAGGTTGTCCAGAAACCGCCGACGCCACTCCGGATCGATGTCGTCGGTCTCGGCCAGGATCGCGGCGGTGGACCTGACCGAGGCCACCGCCGACAGAACCTCGTGCAGCGAGGTTGACAGATAGGGATCGTGGGCAAGCCGATCGGTCAGCCGCTCGACCGTTTCCTCCAGATGCACGACGCGGTCGTGGCGCGCCAGAAGAAGCGTCGCCCAGCCGGGGAAGCGCCCGGTGAATTCCTCGATTCGGTCAAGTTCGGGCAAGGGCGGGGCAGCGGCGGTCGCTGCGGCGCGCAAACCGTCCAGCAACCCGATTTCGGCACCTTCGCTCAAGGCTTCCGGGGCCACACCCAGCGCCTTGGCGAGTTGGTCAAGCAACTCTGGTCCGATACGACGGCGATTGTGCTCGATCAGGTTCAGGTACGACGGAGAGATGCCGACAGCCCGCGCCAGATCGGCCTGTTTCAGCCCGATCAGCCCCCTGCGTTCACGAACCCGCGTTCCGGTCAGCGCGCTGCGCGGCATGTTTCCGACCCTGACCTCGTACTGCGCCTGCACCTTACATGGGAATGGCCCCTATGAAAGCCCGCCCCTGTCTGGCGCGTTCAGTCCTGCGAGGGCGGCTCGGTTTTCTCGGCGACACGCGCGGATCGGCCGCCACGCCGTGCCGGGGCAATTCCGCCGCGCACCCCCTCTTGAAGCACCAGCGTCATCGGATGGTCTCGTTGCGCGCCGTAAACCGCAAGAAGATCGCCAAGCGCCTGCTGCGGCGCGATGCCGTCGGGCAGGCTCATCGCCCAATCCATGAATATCGACCGGCATTCCGCCGACGTGATGCCTTCGATCCGATAGCTTTCGCGGATCAGGCCCTTCGGATCGGATTTTTCGCCCTGCAACGCCAAGCCCCCTGACCAATCTTCCGCGACGCTTATCAGATCATTGCTCCGCCGCCACGCCCTCGCCGTCCGGCAGCAACGCACTCACGACCTCGGCCGCGGCCGCGGTCACGTGTTCGACCGCGCGCTCAAGGGCAGTGACGCCGTCGAAACCTGTCTCGCGCAGCAGAAAGGCGCAGCCGCCCGCACCCAGCTTGTCCACATCCAACGCACGATCTGTCAGCAAACGCGCGCAGGCCTGCACGCGCCAGCACAGGCGATACGCGGCCAGCAGCGTTTCTTCCTGTTCGGCCGTCAGGAACCCGGCCTTCACGCCCGCGCGAAGCTGCGCTTCGACCCGCCTCGCCCCACTTCCCCCGATCAGGGCGCCGGTCTGGGCGATCAACTCGATGTCCTGCAATCGGCCCGGGCCGAACTTGGGATCCCAGACCCCGCCACCCGGCTTGGCCGCGCGCAGCCTGGCCCGCATATCGGCCACATCACCCGGAACCCGGCTGGTCTGGCCTTTCTCGGGCAGCAACATGCGGCGGAACTCCTCTACCTCGGCGCCTAGGCTCGCATCACCTCCGACCTGCCGCGCACGGGTCAGGGCAAGGTGCTCCCAGGTCCAGGCTTCTTCGCGCTGATAGGACCGGAACGCATCCAGCGAGGTCGCGACCGGTCCCTGACGGCCCGACGGGCGCAGGCGCATATCCACCTCGTACAGCCGGCCCTCGGCCATCGGCGCGGACAATGCCGTCACCAGCGCCTGCGTCAGTCGGGCGTAGTAGGCCCGCGACGACAGCGGCCGCTTGCCTGTCGATTCCTCCTGCCCGGCCGGGTCGTAGATCACGATCAGGTCCAGATCGGACATCGCATTCAGCCGGCTCGCCCCAAGGCTGCCCATCCCCAAGACGACTGCCCCGCGCCCCGGCGCGGGCCCGTGCTTGCGCGCGAATTCCGCGCAACACGGCTCCCAGACGGCGCCGACGACCGCTTCGGCCAGATCGGAATACTGCTTCGCCGCCTCGAAGGCGTCGATCAGGCCCCGAAGATGGTGAACCCCGATGCGGAAATGCCATTCCTTTGCCCAGCGCCGGGCAGCGTCCAGCTTCCGCTCGTAGTCGGCCATCGCCGCCATCGCGGTGCCAAGGTCGGCACGCAATGCTGCGACACCCGGCCATGCCGCGAAGAAGTCCCCCCCGATAACCGCGTCGAGCACGCCCGAATTGCGCGCGAGATGCCGGCCGAGCGCCGGTGCCGTCGCCAGCACATCGACGATGAGGTCGATCAACTGCGGGTTCGCTTCGAACAGCGAGAAAATCTGTACCCCCGCTGGCAGCCCGGCCAGAAAGCCGTCGAACGCCTGCAGCGCCTCCTCCGGGTGTGACGCGCGTTCCAGTCGCTGCAGCACCATCGGCCGCACGCGCTTGAAGATTTCGACAGCGCGGCTGGACCGTAGCGCCGGGTAGCCGCGCCAGCGGTCCACGACCTCCTGCTGTGCGGGGCTGAGGTCCGGCCCGCTCCGCGCTTCTCCAGGGGCAAAGAACCCCTCGGTCAGTTCGTGAACGAGCTGCAATCGCTCGAGCAGCTCGCGCCGGAACGCCTGGGTATCCGCCTGCCCTGACAGGCGCGCGATCCGTTCGATCCCCTCGGCAGTCGCTGGCAGGTCGTGGGTCTGGGCGTCGTTCACCATCTGGATGCGATGCTCGACCTCTCGATGCGCGCGGTAGGCGGCCTTCAGATCCTGCGCGACATCGGTGGGCAACCATCCCTTGCGCGCAAGCCGTGTCAGGCCCCGCACCGTTTCGCGCACACGCAATTCTGGGTCACGACCGCCGGCGATGATCTGGCGCGTCTGGGTGAAGAATTCGATCTCGCGAATCCCGCCCTGCCCCAGCTTCATGTTATGCCCCTCCAGCGCCAGCTTTCCGGCCAACCCCTTGTGTTCGCGTATCCGCAGTCGCATGTCGTGCGCATCCTGGATCGCCGCGAAGTCGAGGTGCTTGCGCCAGACAAAGGGCCTGAGCGCTTCCAGAAACCTTTCCCCGGCCGCAAGATCGCCAGCGCAGGGGCGCGCCTTGATATAGGCCGCCCGCTCCCACGTCCGGCCAAGACCTTCATAATACCGCTCTGCCGCGCCCATCGACAGACACACCGGCGTCACGGCTGCATCGGGACGAAGGCGCAGATCGGTCCGGAAGACATAGCCGCCATCCGTCAGGTCGGACAGCAGCGCAGTCATCCGGCGCGTCGCCCGGATGAAGGCGGCACGCGCCTCCTGATAGTCGGCAGGGTCGTACCGCGTTTCGTCGAACAGGCAGATCAGATCGATGTCCGACGAATAGTTGAGCTCGCCCGCCCCCATCTTTCCCATCGCCAGCGCGACCATTCCGGCGCCGTCACCGGCATCCTCGGCAGTCGCGCCTGGCAACTTCTTCCGACGAATCTCTTCGGCTACCGAGGCCTTCAGGGAAAGGTCGACCGAAAGATCAGCCAGACGGGTCAGGGCGCCGGTCACCTCCTCCAGCGCCCAGACCCCGCCCAGATCGGCCAGCGCGACCAAAACCGCCGCGCGGCGCTTCGCCTCGCGCAGCGCTGCACCAAGGTCGGGCAACTCCATCCCGGCCAGCGGCTTCAGGAGTTCGTCGAGCGACGCTTCGGGTGGGCGCAATAGTGCCCCCCGCAGCCAAGTCTCCTCGCGCAGCATCAGCCCCTTCAGGTACGGGCTGCACCCGGCCGTCCCTTCCAGCAGGTCAAGCAAATCGGGCATCAGATCGGAAAAACGCTCACGCACCTCGGCACCGTGATCGGTGTCGAACGGGATCGGACAGCGGGTCAGGCGCGCGGCAAAGGACATCGCTTCAGGATGCGGCGCCGCTTCGGCACGGTCAACGGCTTGCAGAGAGAGTACGGAAGATCCAATTCTCTGTCAGCCAGACAAGGAGCACGGACATGAGCAAGAGCGTGAAGCGCGTGAAGGCCGCCCTGAGCGCGGCCGGCATCGCGCCGGAGGTCCAGGAAATGGCGGAAACCACGCGGACCGCTGCCGAAGCCGCCGCTGCTGCCGGATGCGAGCTTGACCAGATCGCGAAGTCGATCCTGTTTCGCGGCGAGAACTCCGGACGGCTCTACCTGTTCATAACGGCAGGTGGAAATCAGGTCTGTCCTTCAAAGGCAGCAGAGCTTGCCAGTGAGGCGCTGGAGAAGGCAGGCGCAGAGCAGATTCGGGCAGAAACCGGTTTCGCCATCGGCGGCGTCGCGCCGGTTGGGCACCTTCAGCCGCCGACGATCTACTTCGATCAGCGCCTCCACGCGTTTCCGGTTGTCTGGGCGGCAGCCGGCACGCCGCGGCACATGTTTGCCATCGCCCCCGATGCCCTGCTCAGCATCAGCGGCGCCACAATGGTCGATTTCGTGGTGTAGCGACTTCCTGAGTCGCCCGTGCCATCTACTGCCTGGCGGATGTAAAATAGTTTCACATCACATCTTGACGGACGTGCGATGCATACCGATCTTCGACATGTGAATGGCGTTTACATCAAGCGTCAGGCTGTCGAGAGGAGTAGCCCCATGACCACCACCACTGGCCCGATGTCCTGGGTCATGCAGGCCGAAGCTTGGCTTGACCAGCGCGGAAGACCCGCGTGGATCGTTGCCATGATTATCGGTTTCATCGTCTTCTGGCCGATCGGCCTTGCCCTTCTGGCCTACATGATCTGGAGCAAAAGGATGTTCAAATCGAGTTGCCGCAGCACGCATGTGATGCATCGTCATGGGCTTCGCCCGTCGGGCAACAGCGCCTTCGATGCCTACAAGGCGGATACCCTGCGGCGTCTGGAAGAAGAGCAGAAGGCGTTCGAGTCGTTCCTGGAGCGTCTTCGGGCGGCCAAGGACAAATCCGAGTTCGACGCCTTCATGGACGAGCGTGCACGCGCAGCGCGGGCCGAGGCAGGACCGGCGGAATCGGCCTGATCCTGGCGACCTTCCTGACCCCTGTCGTCGGGCCGATCCGGTGATCGGCCCGCGACTTTTTCCTGCCGGAGGTGGAGGATCGCCGGTGCGGAAAACTCCGCTTGGCGCAATGCAACAGGATTGCTAACCTGCCCCTAGTTGCCGTGACGATCCAGCCACCCGCGTTCATATCCACCAAGCCGCTTCACGCAAGATACGACCCACCCCATGCGCCACACGCTGCCCATTGCGCCACAGTTCTACGTGACAGCGCCCCAGCCCTGCCCTTACCTGGAGGGGAGGATGGAGCGAAAGCTGTTCACGGCGCTGCAGGGTGACTACGCCGAAAAGCTGAACGACGCTTTGTCCAAGCAGGGCTTCCGCCGCTCGCAGAACGTCTTGTACCGGCCGTCGTGTTCGGACTGCACGGCCTGCCTGTCGGCGCGCATTCGCGTGGCCGATTTCGCACCCTCGCGCAGCCAGCGGCGCACGATCAAGCGCAACGCGACCCTGAAGCGCGAAGCGACCAGCCCCTGGGCGACGGAAGATCAATACGCCCTGTTCCGCCGCTACCTCGACAGTCGGCACGCGGATGGCGGAATGGCCGACATGGATATCTTCGAGTTCGCGGCCATGATCGAAGAGACGCCTATCCGCAGCCGGGTAATCGAATACAGCGCGCCGCCAGAGCCGGGTTCGCGGCGTCGTCGGCTGGTCGCCGTCTGCCTGACCGATGTGCTCGATGACGGGTTGAGCATGGTCTACAGCTTCTATGATCCCGATCTCGCGCACGACAGCCTCGGCACCCACGTCATCCTCGACCATGTCGAGATCGCCCGAGAAGCGGGGTTGCCCTATGTCTATCTCGGCTACTGGGTGCCGGGCAGCCGCAAGATGGGCTACAAGGCGAAGTTCGACGCGCTGGAGTTGTTTGTGGGGGGCGAATGGCGCCCGATGGCGAGGCCTGAGCAGTATTCGTCCGAAACCCACCCGCTTTCGGTCGAACCGATCGCCGAACAGGTCGCGCGCATCAGCCTGCCGGATACGCGGCCGACGAAGGTCTAGACGACATATTCGGGTTTTCAGTTGACCCCGACAGGGGCGGGCGGCATAGACACCCGACTTCCGCCTCCGTTAGCGACGGGCCCAGGAACAGGAAGACCGGGGAGGTTTTGCGTGTCGGCACTCGCGCTGGTGATGCGGGGCATCAATTTGATCAACCGTCTGGTCGGCAACGTCTTCTCGTGGTTCGCCCTCGGGATCGTCCTGGTTTGTTTCTGGGTGGTTATCGAGCGGTATTTCCTGGGTATCACGCGGCTATACCTGCAGGATCTGTATGTCTGGCTCAACGGGGCGATGTTCACGGCGATGGCGGGATTCGCCCTTTATCGCAACGACCATGTTCGCGTAGATATCTTCTTCCGCCCGGCCAGCGAGCGGCGCAAGGCATTCCTTGATCTGATCGGAGTGCTGCTGTTCCTCCTGCCGTTCACCTATGTGGTCTGGGCCTATTGCCTTCCCTATGTGCAGCGCAGCTGGGGCTTGCTGGAAGGCTCGGCGAATATCGGCGGCATGCCGGGGCTGTTCATTCTGAAATCTTTTCTTCTTGTGTTCGCGGTGCTGCTCGCGCTGCAGGGCATCGCCATGGCGATCCGGTCGATCCTGATCTTGTCGGGGCGCAGTGACCTTGTGCCTGACGATTATCGCTACAAGTACGACGTGGAGTAGCCGACGTGGATCCGGTTCTCATTGGCGAGATCCTCGCCGGACTGATGTTCTTCGGTGTGATCGGGATGCTGATGCTCGGCTTCCCCGTCGCGTTCACGCTCGCTGGTACATCGCTGATCTTCGGCTTGATCGGCATGTGGTTCGGCGTCTTCGATCCATCGAACTTTGCCGCCGTCGCGGGCCGCTACCTTGGATACATGACGAACGAGGTGCTGGTCGCGGTGCCTCTGTTCATCTTCATGGGCGTGATGCTTGAACGCTCGCGCATTGCCGAGCAATTGCTGACGACGATGGGCAAGCTGTTCGGGAACATGCGCGGGGGACTGGGCATCTCGGTCATCATCGTGGGCGCGTTGCTGGCCGCCTCGACCGGGGTCGTTGGGGCGACCGTCGTCACGATGGGCCTGATCTCCTTGCCGGCGATGCTGCGCGCGGGATACAAACCACAGCTTGCCTCGGGTGTCATCTGCGCCAGCGGGACGCTGGGGCAGATCATCCCACCCTCGACAGTCTTGATCTTCATGGGTGACATGATCGCCGGCATCCACAGCCAGGTCCAGATGTCGCTGGGAAATTTCGCCCCCACCACGGTGTCGGTCGGTGACCTGTTCGCCGGAGCCTTCCTGCCCGGCCTGCTGCTGGTGGCGCTTTACCTTGCCTATGTGGTCTTCAAGGCGATCACCGACCCGGATAGCTGCCCGGCAACGCCGGTCCCGCCCGAGGAGAAAGCGGGCCTGTGGAAAGAGGTGCTGGTTGCCTTCCTTCCGCCGCTCCTTCTGATCATTGCCGTCCTGGGCTCGATCCTCGGGGGCGTTGCAACACCCACAGAGGCCGCATCGGTCGGTGCGGTTGGTGCCATCGTGCTCGCCGCCTTGCGCTGGCGGCTCAGCTTCCGCGTTCTGCGCGAGGCCGCGCTTGCGACGGCCTCGATCACGTCGATGGTCTTCGTCATCCTGTTCGGCGCATCGATCTTCGCCATCGTGTTCCGCCAGATGGGTGGCGACAATCTGGTGCGCGAATTCCTGACAAACATGCCGGGCGGCGCGATGGGGGCGATGGCCATGGTCATGCTGATCATGTTCGTTCTCGGTTTCATCCTGGACACGTTCGAGATCATCTTCATCGTCATCCCGATCACAGCCCCGGTGCTGCTTTATCTTGGGTTGGACCCGATCTGGCTGGGGGTGATGGTGGGCGTGAACCTGCAGACGAGTTTCCTGACGCCGCCATTCGGATTCTCGCTTTTCTATTTGCGCGGCGTGGCGCCAAATTCGGTCTCGACGGGGCAGATCTATCGCGGCGCAATGCCCTTCGTGCTCCTTCAAGTGGTGGCGATCGGGATCCTGTTCGCGTTTCCCGGCATCGTCACATGGTTGCCGCGTCTGCTTTACTGACGACGCCCGCGCAAGCCAAAAGGCCCGGGCATCGCCCGGGCCTCTCGAACCTGACATCTGTGCAATCGATCAGGAGAGGTCGAAGTAGCGCTGGCGCGCCTCGACATAACCCTTGTCGGTCCCTTCGGTCTTCTGGCGCACGACGTTGAGAGCAGAAATGAAGCTCTCGATGGTCTTCTTCGTCAGGTCGTCACCACCATCGCGAATCTCGGTCATGATCTCCTTGGCGGCATTGGCAGCCCCCTCGAGAATGTCCTCGGGGAACGAGGCATGGGTGATGACCTCGTGATCATTGACCAAGGTCTGCAACGCCCGCGGATCATTTGCCGCGAAGTCTGCGGCAACCGAGTCGTATTCCGCCTGGCATACGTCACGAATGATCGCCTGCAGGTTCGCCGGCAACGCCTGATACTTTGCCTTGTCCACCACCAGTTCGGTCGCAAGACCCGGCTCGATGAAGGATGAGGTGTAGTAGTGCTTGCAGACCTGATGGAAACCGAGTGCCAGGTCGTTATAGGGGCCGACGAATTCGGCGGCATCCAGTGCACCCGATTGCAGCGCCTGGAAGATTTCGCCTGCAGCCATATTCGTCACGCTGGCCCCGATCCGCTGCCAGACCTGACCGCCCAGACCGGGGGTGCGGAAGCGCATACCCTGAATGTTTTCAAGGCCGGTCAACTCGTTGCGGAACCATCCCCCGGCCTGCGTGCCAGTATCGCCGGACAGGAAGCCCTGCAGCCCGAACTGGTCGTAGATCTCGTCCCAGATCTCCTGCCCGCCAAGGTAACGGACCCAAGCCGTCAACTCGCGCGACGTCATGCCGAATGGCACCCCAGTGAAGAACGACAGGCCGACCGACTTGTTCTGCCAGTAGTACGCCGCGCCATGCGACATCTCGGCCGTTTGGTCGATCACGGCATCCAGTGCCTGCAAAGGTGGCACCAGCTCACCGGCCGAAAACACCTGAACGGTCAGCTGGCCGTCAGTGGCTGCGGTGATCCGGTCGGCCAGCCGCTGCGCGCCGACCCCAAGGCCCGGAAAGTTCCGCGGCCAAGTCGTGACCATGCGCCAGGTGATGTTGCCCTGCGCGATGGCCGGCGCGGCGAGCGTCGACGCAGCGACCGCACCCGTGCCCAGTGCGGACGTTCTGATAAAAGATCGGCGATCCATATACTTCCTCCCGATAGAAGCCGCCCGACAGTGGGCGGCACGATGCGGTCGGACTATACCGCGCCCGATCCTGAGGAAAAGCTTAATAGATCGCGGCTCGATTAAATCACAAGACGCGGGACGCGCCTGGCGTGAGCGCCGAACAGCGGCCACGACCGGAGGTGGAGCGACTGTTGGCGCATCCCGCTTCCGGATGGAGTCGGATTTGTGATTGTTGTCGGCAAGAAGGTACCTGAGCAATATTAGGCCGATTTAAAGTGGCCTTGCGACATCTTGTTCCGGCATTTGGCGGTTGACGCCCTTTTCAGCGACTCATATGGTCGCGGCTCAAACGTGGGGTGGGCCGATGGTCGGACTTCTTGTAATCGTAGGGCGAACGCGCATGGGCCGGTAACGGAACCCTTCACAGGACCCATGTGCCCCCGAAAGACCTTCGGGGGCTTTTTGTTGCCGCGGACACGCGGATGGATTGAGGGCCAAGGTGGCGAGAAAATGGGAATGGCGGCGATGACAGCGGAAATGACCGGCGCAAAGATGGTGGTGCAGGCGCTGAAGGATCAGGGCGTCGAGGTGATCTTCGGCTATCCCGGCGGCGCGGTGCTGCCGATCTATGACGAGATCTTCCAGCAGAACGACATTCGCCACATCCTTGTGCGGCACGAACAGGGCGCCGTGCATGCGGCCGAAGGCTATGCGCGCTCGACGGGGAAGCCCGGCGTCGTGCTGGTGACCTCTGGTCCCGGCGCCACGAACGCCGTCACTGGGATCACCGATGCGCTGATGGATTCGATCCCGCTGGTCGTGCTGACCGGCCAGGTGCCGACTTTCATGATCGGGAACGATGCGTTCCAAGAGGCCGACACCGTCGGGATCACCCGTCCCTGCACCAAGCACAACTGGCTGGTGAAAGATACCGAGGCGCTGTCGCAGACCCTGCATCAGGCGTTTCATGTCGCAACTCAGGGGCGCCCCGGGCCGGTTCTGGTCGACATCCCCAAGGATGTGCAGTTTGCAACCGGCACCTACACGCCGCCCGAAAAGGCAAAGGTGTCGCATTACCAGCCCAGAAAGAAGGGCGACGAGGCCGCGATCGCGGCGCTGGTCGAGCTGATGGAGACAGCCGGGCGGCCGATCTTCTACACCGGCGGCGGCGTCATCAACTCGGGCCCCGAGGCCAGCCGTTTGCTGCGCGAGCTGGTCGCGGCGACAGGCTTCCCGATCACCTCGACCCTGATGGGACTGGGCGCCTACCCGGCCAGCGGAAAGGCCTGGATCGGCATGCTGGGAATGCACGGGCTTTACGAGGCAAACCTCGCAATGCACGGCTGCGACCTGATGATCAACATCGGCGCGCGCTTCGATGACCGGATCACCGGTCGTATCGCCGATTTCAGCCCCAATTCGAAGAAGGCGCATATCGACATCGACGCGTCATCCCTGAACAAGGTGATCCATACCGACATCCCAATTCTGGGCGATGTGGCCACCGTTCTGGAAGACCTGCTGCGCATCTGGAAGGCGCGCGGAAGCAAGGTGAACCGCGCCGCCCTGCCGAAGTGGTGGCAGCAGATCGAGGAGTGGCGCAAGGTCGACTGCCTGGCGTTCAAACCTTCGCCCAGGACGATCAAGCCGCAGCATGCCCTTACCCGGCTTGAAGCGCTGACCAAGGGCATGGACCGCTACATCTGCACCGAGGTCGGTCAGCATCAGATGTGGGCGGCCCAGTATCTAGGCTTCGAGGATCCGAACCGCTGGATGACAAGCGGCGGACTGGGCACCATGGGCTACGGTCTTCCTGCCTCGATCGGTGTGCAGATCGCCCATCCCGACGCAGTGGTGATCAACGTCGCCGGCGAAGCGTCCTGGCTGATGAACATGCAGGAGATGGGCACGGCGGTGCAGTATCGCGCGCCTGTCAAGCAGTTCATCCTGAACAACGAGCGCCTCGGCATGGTCCGCCAGTGGCAGGAGTTGCTTCACGGTGAGCGCTATAGCCACAGCTGGTCCGAGGCGCTGCCCGATTTCGTGAAGCTGGCCGAGGCTTTTGGCTGCAAGGGCATCAAGTGCAGCGACCCCGATGACCTGGACGAGGCGATCCGCGAGATGCTGGCCTACGACGGTCCGGTGATCTTCGACTGCCTTGTCGAGAAGCACGAGAACTGCTTCCCGATGATCCCTTCGGGCGCCCCGCACAACGAGATGTTGCTGGGCGAGGCCGACACGCAGGGCGCAATCGGGGCGCGCGGCGCGGTGCTGGTCTAGAAACAAACGCAGCAGGAGAATACCGGGCATGTCGCCTTTGAAAATCCAACAGGGCTCGTCGAAGCACTCTGCCTATGACCTGCGCACGCCCTATGCCGACGTTCAGGAAACGCACACGCTCGCGGTGCTCGTGGACAACGAAAGCGGCGTTCTTGCGCGCGTGATCGGCCTGTTCTCGGGCAGGGGCTACAACATCGACAGCCTCACCGTGGCCGAAGTGGATCACGAGGGCCATCGCTCGCGCATCACCATCGTCACCACCGGCACGCCCCAGGTGATCGAACAGATCAAGGCGCAGCTTGCTCGCATGGTGCCGGTGCATGACGTGCATGACCTGACGGTCGAAGGCCCGGCCGTGCAGCGCGAGCTCGCACTTTTCAAGGTCGCGGGCAAAGGCGATGCGCGGATCGAGGCCCTGCGACTGGCGGAGATCTTTAGGGCGAACGTGGTCGACTCGACGCTGGAAAGCTTCGTGTTCGAGATCACAGGCACACCGGAGAAGGTCGACGCCTTCGCCGAACTGATGCGCCCACTTGGCCTCCGCGAAATAGCACGCACAGGCGTCGCGGCCTTGGCCCGCGGCGCCTGAATCCACAACGCCCCGATTGCGCGGATCGCGGCGTCATGCTACGGACCCGCGCGGCCCCTATAGCTCAGCTGGTAGAGCAGCGGTTTTGTAAACCGAAGGTCGGCGGTTCGATCCCGTCTGGGGGCACCACCCGCTTCGGCAAGCCTTTGTTTCCCTTCCGTTATCGCGATTGCGAACTGGAGCGTAGACCATGCCGTAGACCAAAACAGCAGCCTTCACATTTGTGAAGCAGGGTGTCTTCTACTTCACCAGACGGGTACCAAGAGACCTGAGCCACCACTACACGGCCGAGAGAATTTCTTTCTCGCTGCGGACGAGATCAGCCTCAGTGACGAGGTCCCGGGCGCCGAGGCCAGCGCAGCAGCTCGACGAGCACTGGTACCACCTGCGCATCCGGGATGCCGAACTGCCGGGCAAACACATGCTTCGCATCGGGGCGGGCGTAGTTGCGCAACTCGCGCCTGAGGCGTGAGTTCCCCTTACCCCGTTGACGTCATGCCACGCGGACGATCTCGGCGGTGCCGAGGGCGTTGAAGCGGTTCATGAGGGCGATGCGGATGTGGATTTCGGCGGTCTGGCGGTCGGGATCTCTGGCCATGATGCGCTCACCGAAGGCCTTGAGGCAGCGCATCTTCGCCTCGATCCGGCTGCGGGCGTGGTATCCGGTCCAGCGTTTCCAGAACGCCCTGCCATAATGTCGGGTGGCGCGCAGGGTTTCGTTGCGGGCGC
>JAWLCA010000012.1:0-123258 GCA_041687395.1 Paracoccaceae bacterium
CCTGGGACACACGTCGCCAGGCTGAGACGGCCATCTTCCAATACATCAACGGCTTCTATAACCCGCGCCGGCGGCATTCAGCATTGGGAGGCAAAAGCCCCTTGGCCTTCGAACGCCAAGTGGCCTAAACGAGCACGCGGAGCGGCACTAATACGCGACAGGTCCATCCTGCGCTCGCCGGTCGATCAACTCGATCTCGACCAGACGCGCCAGGAACTGGACATGGTCCAGCCCTTCGGCGGCGCATTGGCGGGCGAGCTTGTTGTATTCCCGCAGGAAGGTCGGCAGCTTCAGCGTCTTCAGATGATCCGCCAGCAGGATCTTAGGGGTGTCGGTCATGCCGCATCCCCCGACAGCAGGGACATGTAGCTGGCCGCCGAGGTGGTCGCGACATTGGCGCGCGGCAGGTAGGGGTAAACGTCGAGGTCCAGCTTCGGCGGCCGCTTCTCGACCTGGCACAGAACGAGATGCTTAACGGCATCGAAGCCGACCGCCCCCAATTGCAGGGCCTTCTTCACGGCGGCATGGAGGTCGTCGATGTCGAAGGTCTCCAGCAGGCGCAGGACCTGAACATACTCGCGCCGCCCAGCCTTGATCATCCGCGCTTCCATCAGGCGGCGCAGGGTCGCGAACTCTGGCGGCAGGTCCCATTGGGCGAGAGGCGCCGCCTGATCCAGCGCGTTCGCCATTGTCTCTTGGACCAATGGCGTTCCAATGGCTCACTCTTGCGCTCGATCAGCGGAAGATAGTGCACCGGATCGAAGACCATGTCCTCCCGGCAATAGCAGCGCGGATGGCGTGCGATGACCTCGCCGCCGCATCCGATCACAACCTCTGCGACATAGCCCCTGATCCAGACGTCGCGGTGGCCGTAGGCGACGGGTACCGAGTAATCGTTGGTCTTGTAGCGCACCAGCGCTTGGGAACTGACCCGCCCGGTCGCCTGATCGCAGGCATCGAACGGGGCGGCCGGCTGATCGGCCATCGCGGCCAGATCCCGGGCGAGGCGCTGGCCGATCGTCTCGGACTGGCCCCGCAGGACATCCGCCTGGCGCCTGCGGCACTGCTCGTCCAGATGGGCGTTGAATGCGTCCCAAGTCGCGAACCGCGGGATTGGCACCATGAAGTTGCGGCGGGAATAGCCGACCAGCCCCTCCGCATTCCCCTTGTCGTTCCCCTTGCCCGGGCGGCCGTAGCGGTCACGGAACAGGTAATGCGACAGGAACCCGCTGAAGAGGATGGCTCGCTGGCGCGTCCCGTCCGGCAGGATCTTCGCAACAAGGCAACGCTCGTTGTCATAGAGGATCGACGTGGGCACCCGGCCGAAGAAGGCGAAGGCGTGGACGTGGCCGTCGACCCAGGCTTCCGCCGTCGCTGCCGGATAAGCACGTACGAAGCAGGCATCGCTGTGCGGCAGGTCCAGGACGGGCTCTGATGATGGGTTGGGTAGCCCCTCCTGACGGCACTTGTGCCACTGTGATCCATGCGGGATCAGGAGGAGTTGGCTATGAAGGAAGTATCGATCATCGGCATAGACTTGGCCAAGCAAGTATTTCAACTGCATGGTGCGACAGCCGAGGGTGAAGTCGTGTTCCGCAAGAAGCTTTCGCGCAGGAACCGCCAGACCGAGACGCGGTGAATGGTGAGGCCGTGCTGATCCACCAGCTCGGCCACCAGATCGCTCAACGTCAAGTCAGGGGTCTGCCCAATGCGCGTCTCGATCCAGTCCCGCACGTTGGCCAGCTTGCCATGCCCGCCGCCATTGCCCTGCCGCCGCGGCTGAAGCCCACCCGTCTCGCGCTTCAGGATCACCATGTCGTTGACGAACTTCACCGAAACACGGAACCGCGCCGCGGTCGATCGATGCGAATGACCCTCTTCAACACACGCGACGACCCGGTGCCGAAGTTCGATAGGATGTGGTTTGCCCATCCGAAACCCCCATATCTGCCACGCAGACAGGGAATCATAGATCGACCTTCAGAGGAATCCTGAATCGGATCAGGCGCAACACGCTCTAGTCGCTCTGACACCTGGCTACCCTTCGCCGAACGCGTGGAGCGCCTGTGCAAATACTGAGAAGCAAGACCACAAGGGATATCGTACTGACCTGAACGCCCTCCTGAACTGCAGATCCGGCAGCCGCGCCTGCTCGTCCTCCACCCAGTCGCGCAGCGGTTCCAGCCGAATCAGCGCCGCCAGCACCGCGCGTTCCGCGCTGGCGATTCAGGGCCCCAGCCGCTCGGGAACATCCGCCCCGGCCCGGTGCGAACTGGCTGCGAATGGCGCTGCGGCGATCAATCCTTGATCTTCAAGATTAGGGTGGCGCCGGGCAGTCCCTCAAAATGCGCGTCGCAGGTCAGCAAGGTGGCGCCTTGCGCGCGGGCGGTTGCGAAAATGATCGCGTCAGCGGTCGCAAGCTTGTGCTCCCGGCAGGCTTCTGCAGCCGCCAGCGCAATCTCGGTGTCGAGCGGCACGACAGTGCAGACCTGCGTGAAGGCGATGACCTGATCCGCCTTGTCCTCGCCGACCTCGCGGGTCAGCCATTTCGCCAGCTCGAGCTGGACCATGGTCGGGACGAGCCACTCGGTCTGTTCGGGCAGATGCTTTGACAGCTTCTCACCGGTCGGCGATCCGACCAGCCATTCGATCCAGGCCGACGTGTCGACAAGGATCATCAGAACCGGTCCGTCCGGTCTCGATAGTCGGTAGCAGACGCTCCGCGCGCGAGCCCCTTCAGCACCTCCCGCTTCGGTACCGGTACCAGCAGGACACCCGTGCCCTTCGGGATGAAAGCAAAGGTCAACCCGGCTTCCCAGTGCTGGGCTGCCCGGATCGCCTTGGGGATCGAGATCTGGAATTTCGAGGACAGGATCGCGGTCTCGGCCATTTTCATACTCTCACTTTATCGATCGCAGAAACGTAAGATGTCCGTGCGGCGAAAGCAAGGGTTCTGGCCCATGGCGAAAAAACGGGTGAGCGTCCGCCTCGCGGCAGTGGGTGGACGACAGGTGCGCGCCGAACTGGAAGGCGTGGGCGAAGCCGGATCGCGCGGCATCGAACGGCTGAGCCGGGAGATGGAAGCGGCGAACACCCGGCTGGCGGCATTTTCTCGCCGTGTTGCCGTGGCCGCCGCTGGCATGGCCATGATCCGCTCCGGCCTCCAGACGGTCGATGCGCAGGCAGAGCTCGCGACCTCCCTCAGACACCACCGTCGCCAGCATCCAGGTACTCAAGCGCGCGGGCCAAAGGCGGGCTTGCGGGTGTCAATACCTGATCAAAAGCCGGCCAGCGGCATACGCTGGACCTGCGGTGCGTTTCCACACAGCTTCAGCCTAGCACTTACAGAAGTTACGACAATGCAATTACACCACCAGATCAGCAATCTCGTCGCGGCAGCAGCTGTGGATCGTGCCGGCACGTGTAAACCAGATATCATCACGATGGCCGACAATATGCTCGAGGGCCCGGCGCAGGTGACGGAGTCTGTATGGTTGACCAACGAGGTAAGGATGCAGGGCAATGCCCATGACCAGCGGCTGCTCGCGGGATTGCTCCAGCATCTCGTCGAAGTTGTCGATGATCATATCCACGAATGCCGCAGCGCCGTCTTTTCTGGCCACGATCGAGGGTATGTCGTTCACCTCTTGCGGGTACGGGATCGCTAACAGCCTGCCTGCCCGCGTTCGCATCCAGACTGGCTGATCGTCCATGCACCAGTTGAGCGTGTAGCCATAGCCCGCCTCGGCCAGAAGGTCGGGCGTTTCCCGGCTTTCCGCGATCCATGGCGACAGCCAGCCCTTTGGCGCGACGCCCTCGGCGGCGGTGATGGCGGCCGTCGCCTCGGCGATCAGCCGCGCCTCTTCTGCGGGATCAAGAACGCTTTGGCGCTCCGAATTCGTCCGCCCGTGGCCCAGCACCTCGTCTCCTCGGGCGCGGAAGGCCGCCATCAACTCGGGCGCATAGTCGTACATCGCGCTGTTCGCCAGAACGCTGACAGGAAGATCGAGCGCATCGAACAGTGCCAGCATCCGCCAGGCGCCCACACGATTGCCATAGTCCCGCCACGCGTAGTTCAGCACATCCGGTTGCGGTCCGCCGGGGGCAAGCTCTGCCCCAAGCCCCTCACCGAAGGCGAAATGCTCCAGATTAAGTCCGATGTAGACTGCCAACCGCGCGCCGCCCGGCCAAGAGTAGTCGGGGCGCCGCGTGATCGGCACATAGTCGTATCGCCCGTGATCCGTGAGCATCGTTTACAGGTCCGCCTCTGCCAACCCTGCCTTGGCCAGCAGGATCTCGGCGCTGTCGTTCCAGACATCGGTGCGGACCAGCTTGCCGTCGCGCACGATGAACTTGTCCATGTAGCGGTTGGTCTCGAACGCGGTCCCGTCGTGCCACTCTCCGTACAGATAGCCTGTATTGTAGACGTGGACATCGCCGGTTTCCGGGTCCAGCGCCGCATCGGTGCGCAGGAAGCGCTTCTTGACCCACGCATAGCGTTTCGCGTTGAAGGCCGCACTCTCGGCCGGTCCGACGAAGCGGCGACCGCCCGTGAACACAAGTTCGAACCCCGGGGCGAGATACGCAGACGCGCCTTCCGGATCGGGGATCATCGAGAGTTCCAGATACCGTTCGACAATGGCCTTCGCCTCGGCCACGGGGTCGGTGATGGCGTGTTTTGATTGGGCAGTCATGGAAATTCCTGCAGTTGGGGAGTGGGAACGGAACAACCGCCCCGGCAGAAGCCGCGGATCACTGCGGCGGCGGCAATGGACAGGGCGCGAGCTTCGGCGTTGGCGGTATCGATCCGCGCGGCGGCAGCCTCGGCGTCGCGTCTGAGCGCAGCCTCGTCAAGCGTGAGAAGTTTCCCGTCGCGCATCACGAAACGGCCGTCGATCATGACGTCGCGCAGCGCCGCGCCGTTCTCGGCCAGCACCAACTGCTCCAGCGGGGCGCGCAAAGGGGTATAGTGGCAATAACCGAGATCGAGAAACAGAAGGTCCGCCGCCCATCCCGGCGCGATGCGGCCCACGCGGTCGAAGCCGAGCAGATGCGCGCTGTCTTCGGTGGCCATCCGCCAGGCCTGAGTGGCGGCGATCCAGCCATCGCCCTGCACCCGGCTCAGCGTTGTGGCCAGTCGCAGCGCCTCGAACATGTTCTGTCCGTCCGAGGTGTTGGAGGCATCGGTTCCGATCCCCACCCGTACCCCGGATGCAAGCATCCGCGCCACCGGAGCGATGCCCGAGCCGATGCGAAGGTTGCTCATGGGATTGTGGGCGATCGCCCCACCGCTGGCGGCCACGAGCGCGATCTCGGCGTTATCCAACCAGACCCCATGCGCCCCGCTGAACCGCGAACCCAGCACGCCCAGGCGATCAAGCCGCATCGTCAGCCGCTCGCCATAGCGCGCCATGGCCGCGACTTGTTGGCTGCGGGTTTCGGCGAGATGGGTCTGCAGCGGCAGTTCGTCTGTGGCTGCAAGTTGGGCGCAGCCGGTGAGGAACGGGTCGGAGCAGTGCAGTGGGATCGCCGGCCCGATACCGGGCCGAACGCGGTCGGGGAAAGGCCAGTGCCGGACGGCCGCACGACAGGTCGCCAGGGTTTCCTCCCAAGGCGGCAGTTGCAGTGCGGCGACACGGGCGCGCAGGTCTTCGGGAAACGCGTCGAGAAGGCCGGGGAGCGCCTGATAGATCGTGCGATCCGAGATCATCGGCGCCACGACTGCGCGCAGGCCCGCGGCCTCGTAGGCGCCGGCAACCGCGTGGATCCCCTCGACCGTGGGACCGGGCAGTTCGACGCAGAGGTCGAAGCAGGCGGTGCACCCCTTGCGGATCAGCTCTGCAGCTGAAAGCCGGGCGCAAAGCTCCAGCTCGGACAGGTGCCGACCGCCCGTCAATGCCGGGACCCGCGCCAGGAAGGTTTCAAGGATGTCGTCGTCGGCGACGCCGCCACGGCCGAGCGCACCATGCGAATGGGTATGGGCATTCACGAGCCCCGGCACGACGAGACGATCAGCGGCGTCGATGGTTTCGGCGGCGTCGACGTCAGCGTCGGGGGCGAGGATGGCGCTGATCCTGCCACCCTCGATCAGCAGGCTCGCCGCTTCGACGCGCGCGTTGTCGATCAGGACGCGCCCGCCGCGGATCAGGATCGGATGGGGGGGCACAGGAGCACCTTATCGGACAGGACCGGCGCGCCCGTTCTGGCGCGCCGTGGTTGTTGAAATCAGTTGACCACGACTTCGAACGTACGCTCTTCCAGCGGCGGCAGGAAGGAGCGATCGAAGATCTCCGAGGGTTCCGGCAGACGCTCCAGCCCATACCCTTCGGCCACGATGGCGATTGAACGGGCGAGACGCTCGTCGACCAGATCGCCCATGCCGATCTCTGCAGCCTCGGGGGCGTTCATCAGGTTGGTCAGAGAGAAGTTCAGCCGGTCGTGTTCGTTCTGCCGGTCGACCAGGTTGTCGAAGGCCATGATCGCATCCATCCCGGCTTCCTGATCCTTGGCAACTTCTAGCGTGGCGCGGTTGACCGCTCGGACCAGCCCGGCGACAGCTTCGGGGTTTTCGGCCAGCAGGCTGCGCGACACCATCAGGCCGTTGGAATACAGATCCATCCCGTAGTCTTCGAACAGGAACCACCTGTAATCGTTCGCCGGATCCTGTCGATTCGCGATAAGGTTGAACCAGCTGGTGATGTTGAACACAAAGGCGCCGTCGATGTCGCCGCGGATCATCATCGGCTCTTGCAGGTTGGGGGCCATGTTCTCCTGCTCGACCTTGTCCAGATCGATGCCGTTGCGCGCGGCAAAGACCGGGAACAACCGCGTCGTCGGCGTGCCCTGCGCGCCGCCCAGTTTGCGGCCCTCGAAATCGGCTGGGGTTTCGATGCCGGTGGACTTCGGCGTGACGATTGCGAACGGGGGGCGGTTCCAGAGCTGATAGACCATCACCGGCGCTTCATCCGGCCGCATCGCAGCGTTCTGAATGATGGCGTTGATGTCGCCGAAGCCGGCGTCATAGGCGCCGCCCATGATGCGGGTCACGGTGGCCGCCGACCCCTCGCCCTGATCGATGGTGACGTTCAGGCCCTCTTCGGCAAAGTAGCCCTTGCTCAACGCCAGCAGGAACGGCGCATCCGAGCCTTGTGTCTTCCAGCCCAGGGTGAATCGAATATTCGTGGTCTCGGCCAGCGCCGGCGAAATACCGGCGGCAAGGGCGAGGACAGTACCGAGCAGGGTGCGCTTCATACAATGTTCCTTCTGTTGCGGGTTGCAGGGGAGGCAGATCAGGTGACGGCGATGTCCTTGCCGCGGGTGGCCCAGCCGGTGACCCGGCGTTCGAGCAACGAGAAGAACGCGTAGAGCGCCACCCCGAGCAAGGCGAGAATGATAAGCCCCGCGAAGACCAGCGAGACCTGGAAGTTCGATGAGGCGGTCATCATCACGTTGCCGATGCCGCGGTTCGAGGCGACGGTTTCCGACAGCACCGCGCCGACGAAGGACAGGGTGATCGCCACCTTCAGCGAGGCGAAGAAATAGGGCATGGTGCGCGGAAGGCCGACGTTCCAGAGGATCTCGCGCTTGGATGCGCCAAGCGTCTTCAGCACGTCTTCCAGATCGGGTTCCGTGGTGGCGAGGCCGGTGGCGATGTTCACCACGATCGGGAACACGCAGATCACCATCGCGGTCAGGATGGCCGGTGTTGTGCCTGACCCGAACCAGAGCACGAAGATCGGAACCACCGCGACCTTGGGGATCGACGAGAAGCCGACCAGCAGGGGATAGGCGACGCCATAGGCGACCCGCGATGTGCCGATCAGGACACCGATCGACACGCCGATGATCACACCCAGAGAGAAACCGGTCAGGGTCGAGTAAAGTGTCTGCAGCACATGCGGCCAAAGCACCGGGAACCGTGTCCAGAGCGTCACGATGATCTCCGATGGCCTTGGCAGGATAAGGTCCGAGACCTGCAGCATGATGCACAGAACTTCCCAAACGAGGAAGAAGCCCACGATCAGGCTGAATGACATGACCCTTATTCTTGTCGTCTCACTCATCCGAAGACCTGTTTGCTGTGGCAGGGTTCAATGGCGGATCTGTGCGATCAGTTCGCGCAGGCCCTGTGTCATCTCGACGAATTCGGGCGTGTAGATCAGGCCGATGTCGCGGGGCTGCGGCATCGGCACCGCCTTGTCGGATATGACCCGGCCCGGACGTGCGCTCATCACGCAGATGCGGCGTGCCAGATACCCCGCCTCGCGCAGATCGTGGGTGACCAGAAGCACCGTCGGTTTTCGGTCCAGGTACAGGTCCTGAAGCGTTTGCCACAGCTCCTCGCGGGTGAACTGGTCCAACGCCCCGAACGGCTCGTCCAGCAGCAAGAGGTCGGGGTCATGGATCAGCGCGCGGCACAGGTTCGCCCGCTGCAGCATCCCGCCGGACAGCTGCCACGGGAAATGCCCGGCGAAATCCTTCAGCCCCACCTGTGCCAGCAGCGCATGTACCCGGTCGCGATAGGCCCCCTTGCGGTCACGGTGGAACGTGCGCTTGAAGGGTTCGACGATTTTCAATGGCAGCATCACGTTCTTCTCGATCGTGAGCCAGGGCAGCATTGTCGGGTTCTGGAAGGCCATGCCGATCCGCAGTTCCTTGGCCGCCGCATCGCGCCCGCCCAGCAGGACATGGCCGGACGAAGGCTGGATCAGGTTGCTTGCCAGCCGCAGGATCGTCGACTTTCCGCAGCCCGATGGCCCGACCAGAGCCAGAAAGTCGCCCCGATCCATCCGCAGCGTGGTCGGCGACAGCGCGGTGACCGCCTGCGGCCCCTTGCCGAAGACGACCGAGGCCTCCTGCAGCTCGATCGCGGGACGCGGATGGACGGCGGTCGTCCTTGGCTCAGGGCTGGTCGCGGACAACGGTCTCGCTTGGACGGTGATGTCTGATGGCATGTTCATGTCGCCACGTGACTACCGCGATCGATCGCAGGGAAGCGCCATAAGTAAGTATCTTGCGAATTAAACTGCAGTCGCCCAAGTTTTGTGCAACTCGACCGCCCCCCGCAGGGGAAAACGGCGGAGTGGAAAAGCCCCAGGCGACTCAAATCAGGGTTGCGGAACAGTCCGTCGCCTGCGGGGCGCTGTCACGCCTCGGCTGAGTCGTCCCCAATCAGGGCGTGGAGCACAAGCGAAACCACATGCGCCCGCCGGGCCCGGCGCCAATCGGCACTCAGGATGTCGACGCCAAAGATGGCGGACAGCGTGTGCCCGTTGTTCAAGTGATGCGCGCTGAGCGCGACGATGGTCACGTAGACCTGCAGTGGATCGTAGTGTGTCTGGAACACGCCCTCTGCCCGCCCGCGATTCAGAATGGTGCCGAGGGCGTCGATCAGCGGCTGCGAGCTTCTGCGGATGGCATCCGTCTGCCGGATGTAGCGCCCTTCCAGCAGGTTCTCGTTCCGGGTGAGCTTCACGAAAAGTGGATTTCTATCGAAGAAATCATAGGTGAACTCGACCAGCCGGCGCATCGCGTCTGTCGGCGCCAGGCGCGGCAGGTCCAGGTTCTGTTCTTGCGTCCGGATATCCGAGAAGATCTCCTCAAGCGCGGCGATGTAGAGTTTTTCCTTGCTGCCGAAGTAGTGATACAGCAGCCGCGGATTGCAGCCGACCGATCGCGTCAGGCGGTCCACCCGCGCCCCATGGAAGCCATGATCTGCGAACTCGCGCAGCGCCGCGTCCAGCAACTGCCGCTTCGTGCGCTCCGGATCGCGGCGACGCGGCTCCCTCTTCCCGCTTGGTTCCGTCATTTCTCTCTCATGGCAACTCTCTGCCGCTTTCGGCGGACGCGCTTGCAGCACCGCAGGCTGTCGTTGTTCTCGGTCGTGCGAATATCTGCACAAATCATTGGCAACTACCACCACCGCCGCCGCCCTCAGGTAAATGAATGTTTACTTGTTGCAGCCGCACTCCTAACCCTAGCTGGCATGCAGAACGATGCAGGGACTGCGCGAAGGCGCGCTCACCGGGAACCGGGGCGCAGAGAGAAAGGCAATGACGGTGAACATTCGTGACAGTGCAGCCCCCCGCGCGCCGGGTCAGGTCCGGCGCGCCCACCTCGCCCCTGTCCCGCGGGGCATCGCGTGACCGGCGCGCTGACCACCCCGCACCCGCTGGCAACCGCAGCGGGGATGGATGTGCTGCGCGCCGGCGGCACTGCATCCGAGGCGCTGATCGCGGCGGGGGCGGTGTTGACGGTCGTGATGCCGCATTTCTGTGGCCTCGGCGGCGATGCGGTCTGGCTGCTCGCTGACCGGCACGGGCGCACGCGCGTCTTCCTGGCCATTGGACAGGGCATCGACCGCCCCATGCCAACCCACCCCTTCCCGGTTCGCGGCCCGGGATCCATCCTTACGACCGCGGCCGTGGTCGATGGCTGGCGCCATGCCTTCGAACACTCGCAAGGCACCCTGGGCGGCACCGCCAAGTGGGCGGATCTGCTGGCTCCGGCCGTCCGGCTGGCCGAAGAAGGGTTCGCCGTCACCGCCTCGCAAGCCTTCTGGGGAGAGTTCCGCAAGGCCGACTGCCCCGACTGGCCCGGTTTTTGCTCTATCTTCACGGATCAGGGAAAGCCACTGCCCGCGGGGCACCATCTGGCTCAGCCAGCCCTTGCAGCATCCCTCCGGTCGATCGCGGACCGGGGTGCGGCCGAATTCTACCAAGGCGATCTGGCGCGGCGGATCGTCGAGGGCCTGCGGGCGGCAGGCGTCACCATTGGCCCCGAGGATCTGGCGCGCACCGCGACGCGGGAGGTGCCCCCGCTCGCGCTGCCCTACCGCGATCTGACACTGCTGGCGCCCCCGCCTCCCACCCAAGGTCTCACGACCTTGCAGATCATGGGCATTCTATCCCGCTTCGATCTGTCGGGTCTGCGGCCGGGCGGCGCGGACCACCTTCATCTCTGCGTCGAGGCGGTGAAGCGCGCGTTCCTTAGCCGTGACGCCCTTGCCGACCCGGCATTCTCGCACCAGACCCCTGGGGATTCGCTGCAGCCCAAGGTCATCGACGATCTGGCCGGGGACATCTCCATCGACCGGGCGATGCCCTGGCCGCATCGGTGGCAGCACGGCGACACGGTCTTCCTGGGCGCCATCGACGAGCAGGGCAACGCAGCCAGCGTCCTGCAGAGCACCTATTTCGACTGGGGCAGCGGCGTGGTCGCCGGGGATACCGGCATCATCTGGCAGAATCGCGGCGCGGCGTTCCGCAGCGATCCCGCGCACCCCAACGCCTTCCAGCCCGGCAAGCTGCCCTTCTATACCCTCAACCCCGGAATTGCGCTGAAGGACGGTCGTCCGCACATCGTCTACGGAACCCAGGGGGCCGACGGACAGCCACAGACGCTGGCGATGGTGCTGACCCACCTCATCGACTTCGCCCGAACCCCGCGGGACGCGCTGGCTGCACCGCGTTTCCTTCTGGGTCGCACCTTCTCGGACAGCCGCGACAGCCTGAAGATCGAGCGCGATATGGGCGAGGACGTCATCGCCGAACTCGCGGCTCGCGGGCATGAACTCAGCCTGATCCCAGCCGCCAGTCCCCTTGCTGGGCAGGCCGGCGTTGTGGTTTCTGTGGGCGGTCACTCTCAGGGATGCCACGACCTGCGACAGTAGGTGGCAAAACGGGCTGACACGATCCGGGGCGGATCGCGCCGCCTTGCCATGGTCGCTTGCGCGGCTGGCGGGCAGAGGTGCCGCGCAGCCGGTCAGCGCGGTCTGTGGCAGGCTACGGCTGGCTCACACTTCTTGCGGCAAACGCACCGCTCGGTAAGCGGGATCGACGCCCCCTGCCCTTCCGTCTGTTGCGCATTCAACCATTGCCAGCAATCCTCTTGCGCCTGTTGTACTCATTATCTTTTGTTTTCGCTCGCTACCCGGCACTTTCCGTCACCACACTATGAGTCGCGATAAGATGCGCTTATCATGATGCTTGCGCGAGCCGACAAAACCGGTGCAGACTCCCGTTGAATTCACCCGTGGAGAGCTTCGATGCGCCTACGCGACCGCCACGCCCTCGGCCCGCGCCGCCGCCGCCAGCGCGCCATCCAGCGTGGCCAGCGCCCCGCCCCGGCGTTGCGCAAGCTCCAGATACAGCGCGTCATAGACCGTCAGTCGGTGGCGACGGGCCAGGTCCATGACAGCCGCGTGCGCGGGCGTTGTATCCAGCGCCACCCCGAAATCGTCCAGCGTCCGGATCACCCGGTCCGTGGCGTCAGCGCTCGTCCGGCCCCGTCGCTCCGCCTTGAGCAGGACGTTCCTGAATTCGACCCAGAACAACCAAGGCGCGGCAAAAGCGTCGAAGCGCCCCGCCCATTCCGCGAAGCTTGGTCCATCCTCGTCCGGCATCAACGCCCCTGCCGCGGCCGATGTATCGACAACCAGCAGGGCCGTCACTTGCGCCCCTCGTCCCGCGCGGCCAGGATTTCCTCGACAGTCATAGTGCCGCGCAGTTCCTCCCGCAGCTTCGCCAGCTTCTTCAACGCCTCGGCCCGCTGCGCCTTCACGTCGTCCTCGATGGGCACCAGCCGCGCCACGGGCTTGCCGCGCCGGGTGATCGTCACCCGCGCGCCCGCCTCGACCGCCGCCAGCAGCTCCGACAGATGCGTCTTCGCCTCGAAGGCGCCGACCTCGCGATTGCTTCCGTCCGCCATGATCCCCTCCAACCAACTGGTTTGTAATCTAGTCTGATGCAGCATCTTCCGCAAGACCCCGCCCGCGCCGCGATCCTCACACCCGAGGACGAAGCCACCCTCACCGAGCTGTACCGCCGCGGCACGCCCGAAAATACCTTGCGGGCATGGGAGCGTGACCTCGCCTATATCTCCGCCTGGAAGGCCGCCGCCTTCGAGCAACCCCTGACCTGGCCCGAAGAGGAACGCGTCGCCCTGCGTTTCGTCCTCGACCACTCCGCCGATCTGACGGCCCGTGACGGCACCCCAGCCCACCGCGTGGCGACAGAGCTGATCGACCTCGGCCTGCGCCGCACCCTCGCCTGCCCTGCCCCGGCGACGCTCGACCGCCGCATCGCGTCGTGGCGGGCCTTCCACCGGATGCGCAACCTGCCCTCCCCCTTCGACGCGCCGCTTGTCTCGGCCGCACGGCAAAAGGCCCGCCGGGCCGCCGCCCGGCCCCGCGCGCCGAAGTCCGCCAAGCCCATCACGCGCGAGGTGCTGGAGCGGCTGCTGGACACCTGCGACCTGACGCTGCGCGGCATCCGCGACCGCGCGATCCTGATGCTCGCCTTCGCGTCTGGGGGTCGCCGGCGGTCCGAAATCGCGGCCCTGCACCGCGACGACATCGGCACCGACGACTACCCCGAAAAGGGGCTTCTGTGGATCCGCCTGCTGGAGACCAAGACCACGCGGCGCGACGACGCGCCCCGCCTGCCGCTCAAGGGCCGTGCGGCGCGCGCGACGATGGACTGGATCAGGGCTGCCAGGATCACCGATGGCCCGCTGTTCCGGCCGGTTAGCAAGTCCGACCGCGCCCTGCCCCGCCGCCTTGCCCCCGACGCGCTGCGGGTAATCCTGCGCCACCGCCTGACAGAGGCCGGCCTGCCGGTGGACTATGCCAGCCCGCATGGCTTGCGCGCGGGCTTCCTGACGCAGGCCGCGCTGGACGGCGCGCCGCTGGCGGCGGCGATGCAGCTCTCGCTCCACCGCTCGGTCATCCAGGCGCAGCGGTATTACGCGGATGTCGAGATCGAGGATAACCCCGCCACCGACCTGCTGGAGTGACCCCGGACCAGAAAGTTGACAGCCGTCAACTTTTGCCCGATTCCGCCCCGCAACTTTTTCGAGCGCCCCACGAACTGGCCGAAAGTTGACAGCTGTCAACTTTTCCATCACGCCGCCCGCGCGCCCTCGGTGTTGAGCAGCGCCATGATCATCGGACCGGGTGAGAACGCGCCGTCCCGGGCCTTCGCGGTCAGGGCACGCAGGTAGCCGCCGGGGTTCCGGATCGCCTCGACCCGTTGCAGCATCGCGGCAACAACGACGGCAGCCGCCGGCGGCCCCATCACCGCCTGCGCCTCGGCCCAGGCATGGGCGCTGATCCCCATCATCCCGCGCACGGTCGCAGCCGTCGCGACCAGATCGCGCCAGGTGCCGATCGGGTCTCGGGCGTAGGCCTCGATATCCGGGCAGGCCTTCAGCACCAGCACCAGCGGGATCGGCGGTTCCGCCTGCGTTGTCGGTTGTGGCAGATCGCTCCGGTGCCCTTTGCCGTTTTCTCGGCAAGGTTCAAGATCAATGGAGTCTGGTTTTGAATTCGTATGGTGCCGCTCATTCTGAACGTCATTGCCCTGCGGATCTTCTGATTCAATCACCTCCGCATCGTCGACCATCCCGTGGATATGCGCCGAGATATCCCCAAGCGCGGCCGCCATCGCGTCAACCTCTGGCAGCGTCATCTTCCGGCGCAGGCTACGGCGCACCTCTGCCAGCTGCGCTTCGACCGTCAGCCAGTCGCCGGGGAGCCCTGCCTCCATCCCGTAGAGGACAAGCTTGCTCGCGTCGCGGAGCGCCAGCACCACGGCCTCACGCGCGCGGCGCAGGGTCTCGGCGGCCTGGGCCTCGGCCTCGGCGGCCTCGGCGATCTCGGCGGCGCGGACCAGCAGGGGGCGCAGGTCGAAGCCGAAGGCGCGGGTGACCTGACCACTCCGGTCGCGGGCGGCGTAGCGTTTGCCGTTTGGGCTGTCATGGCGCAGGATCAGGCCCGCACGGACCAGCGCGCCCAGGTGACGGCGCAGCGTGCTTTCCGCCATGCCATGCGCCCGGTCGGCCAGTGCCGCGTTGGAGGGAAAGACGATCAGCGGCTCACCATCGGCCAGCGTGCGTGACGGGTGGAAGGTCAGGAGCGCGTAGAGCACGCCCAGTTCCCGGTCGGTCACGCCGAATCGGCTGCGCGCGGTGCGCAGGTCGTTGAAGAGCGTCCACTTGTCGACATGGGGTACCGGGGCAGGGGCGCGGGCCAAGGCTGCGGCCGCCAGCAGGCCAGCCGTCACCGGCTGACGCCCGAACGGGGTCAGGGAAAGATGCTGCATCGCGTTTCACGAGACAAAACTTCACCCCACGGCTGCAGGCAGCCGTTGACAGGAAGGATTCGGGGGCGCTATTCTCTGACTGCTAGATCGAGAAATGGGCCCTTCGGGATGTCATGTCCTGGGGGGTCTTTTCGTTTTGCCGGGTCGTGCCTCCTTTGTTGTTGCCTGTATCAAGCCCCGTTCGGGGTCTATTCGCCGCCACTCTTCAGGAAGTCGCGGTGAATTTCGGGAAGGTTCTCCACCAGCCAGTCGTCAAAGCCGCGCAAGCCCCGCCGGGTCAGCTTCAGGGTCACGGTGCGCGGGCTGTATTCCACGCGGCCCAGCGGCTCGCCCTTGCTGCCGTGCAGCGGGCGGCCCGGTTCGCCGGACTCGTCGTAGAGGTCGGTGGTCGGTTTGCGCTTGTACATGCCGGCCAGATAGTCGTGCAGCGCCTGAAACCGTGCGTCGGAGGTGTCGCTGGCCGCGGTGGCGGCGGCCATCGAGAGCATCTCGTCCTCGTCGGCCTCGTGCCCCTCGATCAGATCCGCCAGCGCCAGCCAGCGATCGCGGCCCACGCCGGGGGCGGCGCCGATCCCCTCGATCACGCCGATGGGGATACGTTCCACCACGGCCATCATCCGCGAAAGCATTGTTTTATCTACAGAAATTGCGTCGCAGATATGTTTTCGCTCATAGCCGGCGGCGACCATCTGGCGGGCGAAGTTGGCCTTTTCGATGAACGATAGATCTCGCCGGGCGGTGTTTTCCTGGCCCTGGGCCAGCACCAGTTCGCGGTCGTCCAGATCGCGGACCAGCGCCTTGACCGGCTGACCCAGGTCGCGCAGCGCCAGCACCCGGCGGCGGCCATAGACGATCTGGTAGCGGCCTTCCTTTTCCGGGTGGGGACGCACCAGCACCGGCACCTGCTGGCCGTACTCGGCGATGGAGCGGGCCAGTTCCGCGTCTTCCGCGCTGTCCGATTCCAGCCGGTCCTGCACGCCGCCCGAGTCGATCAGGAAGGGATCGACCTCGATCACGCTGCGCGACTTCAGGTCGGCGATGGAGCGCGAGACGGCGCCGATCGCGCCCTTGGTCATGCGCGGGCGCGCGGGATCGACGGTATGTTCGGACGGCGGGGCAGGGGGGGTCTGCGGCGCATCGGGGTTGGGGGCCGCGTCGCCCATCAAGCCCTTCAGAAGGTCCTTGCGTGCCATCAGCGCCCCCATGCCTGCTGGATCAGGCCCTCGATCTCTCCGTTCACCGCGTTCAGGCTTTCCATCGCGCGTTCGTAGGTGGAGCGGGTGAAGGCGGATTTCTCTACCTCATAGAGCGTCTGCTTGGTGATGCCGGCATCCGAGATCGCGGTGGATTTCAGCACGGTATGGTTCAGCACATGGTCACCGAAGAGCGCCCGCATGAAGCTGACCATCTGGTTCTGCGGCCCGTCCCCGGGCTCATACCGGGTGATGACGTAGCGCAGCCAGTCATAGGACATGTCGCCCCCGGCCTCTGCCACCACACCCAGCAGGTTGGAGGTCATGAGCAGGAACTGGCACATCGACATCACGTCGAGCATCTGGGGGTGGACGGTGACGAGGACCGCCGTTGCGGCCGAGAGCGCCGACATGGTCAGGAAGCCCAGTTGCGGCGGGCAGTCGATGATGACCACGTCATAGTCGTCTTCGACATCGGCCAGCGCGTCGGAGATGCGGGTGAAGAACAGGTTGCCGCCGCGTTCGATCAGGGCGCGGGGGGTTTCGTGCTCGAACTCCATCAGGTCGAGGTTGCCCGGGATCAGGTCGAGGTTGGTGAAATAGGTCTTCTGGATCACGTCGCGCAGGGGCAGGGGGCTGTCGTAGCGGATGGCGTCGTAGAGCGTGCCGCCGTCCAGCAGGTCGAATTCCGGCTGGAAGCCGTGCAGCGCCGAGAGCGACGCCTGCGGGTCGAGGTCGATGGCCAGCACGCGGTAGCCATCCAGCGCGCATTTCTGCGCGAGGTGGGCCGAGGTGGTGGTCTTGCCCGAGCCGCCCTTGAAGTTGATGACGGTGATGACCTGCAAGTGGTCGCCCGCGCGCCGGCCGCGCAGGTAGGTGCCGGGGGATTTCGCGCCCGATTCCAGCAGGCGGCGCAGGTCCATGATGTCGGCCGAGGTGTAGAGGCGGCGGCCGCCGGGGCCGGTGGCAGGCTGCGGGCCGCGTCCTTCGAGCGAGAGCTTGCGCAGGTAGGCGTCCTTCACCCCCAGCAGGTCGGCGACTTCGCCGCTGGTAAAGCGGCGCAGTTCCTTGCGGGCGTTCGGGGGAAACAGCTGCGCGCGATGCGCCATCAGGCGTTCAGACAGCTTGCGGGCGTGTTCGCCCACCAGCCGGTCGATCCGGTCGGCGCGGCCCGCACCATCGGCCGCCGGTTGTGCGACGATCTGCGCGGAAGGCTGTCCCGTGCCCTGCATCTCTTGCCCCTCTCGCGGCGGTTGATCCGCCGGGTAGCCCACCGTTTGTTACGGCTGATGGCGATTATTTCACTTCCTGCCGTAAATGAATGGGGCAGAAATCAGATTCGGGCAAGCAGATTCTGTCATCATCTTGTGGCACCGGGGCAGGGGGGCACAAGGCGGGCGTGGAAGAGCTTGGTTTGGAACGGGCGGAGGTGGGCGGGAGGGCAGCTTGCATTTGGGGTTGCGATCCGAAGGGCCATCAAAATGTCCGGAGCGCTTCCCCCGGTTCGGGCCCGCCGGGGCTGCATTAGGCCTGAGTCTGTGCTAATGGAAAAGTACCGAAACACCGAAAGGGCATAAAGGGCATACCGACACCGAGAGCAGGTCAACAACGAAAGGAGTGTGACATGCCTGATACGCTGAAAGGTCAGTGTTTCTGCGGTGCCGTCGAGATCGAGGTAACCGGAGAGCCCGCCGCAATGGGCTACTGCCACTGCGAAAGCTGCCGGACATGGTCGGCGGGACCGGTCAACGCCTTCACGCTCTGGGATCCCGACAAGGTCAGGGTGGTGAAGGGCGAGGACCTGGTCAGGCAGTACAACAAGACGGAAAACAGCGACCGGAAGTGGTGCGATCAGTGCGGCGGCCACCTGATGGCCGGGCATCCGGGCCTGAACCTCACGGATGTCTACGCGGCGATCCTGCCAGACCTCGAGTTCAGGCCGGGCATCCACGTGAACTACGGCGAAACCGTGCTTCGCATCAAGGATGGTCTGCCCAAGATGAAGGACTTTCCTGCCGAGTTCGGCGGTTCGGGAGAGACTGTTCCCGAGTAGCGGCGCGGTGTCATTGTGTGCCGGGGCGGGCTGCGGGCGCTTCAGCCCGCCGCCACCGGGTTGCGCAGGATGCCGATGCCCTCGATCTCGCTTTCCACCAGGTCGCCGGGTTCGCAGTAGCGCGTCGCCGCGACCAGACCCGGCGCGGGCTGCCAGTTGCCGCCAAGCTCGGCATCCGTGGACCAGGCGGTGCCGGCGGGCGTGCCGGTCAGGATCACCATGCCCGGGCGCAGCGTGAAGTTGACCGAGAAGAAATGCACCAGATCGGCGCAGGACCAGATCATGTCGGCGGTCGAGGATTGCTGGCGCAATTCGCCGTTGATGCGGGTGCGGAGCATCACGGCCTGCGGGTCACCGAATGCGTCGGCGGTGACGATCACTGGCCCCATTGGGGCGGAGGAATCGAACGCCTTGCCGCGCCCCAGTTCGTACCAGGTGAAGCCTTCCGCGGTGCGGCGCACCTGCCGGTCGCGGGCGGTGACGTCGTTGACGATGGTGTAGCCGAAGATGTGGGCGGGCGCTTCGGCGACCGCGATGTGGCGGCCGGGCTTGCCGATGACCACGGCCAGTTCGGTCTCGCAGTCCAGCTTGCGGGTCATGATCGGGTCGTGGACGATCGGGTCGTCGGGGCCGACAACGCAATCGCCGGTCTTGACGAAGAACTCCGGCTCCTTGCCCGACAGCGGGGTGTTGGCCTTTTCGGCGTTGTGCGCGCGGTAGTTCGAGCCGGAGCAGAGGATCGTCGTCGGGATCATCGGGGCAGCGAGCCGGACCCCGGCCAGCGGGCGGCGGGGCGCGGTGGCGATGAGCCGGAGCGCGGCCGTCAGGGCGGCGTCGCCCCCGCGGATGAAGGCGATGGTGTCGGCGAAAAGGGCGGGGTCGCCGCCGGCCGCGATCGGATCGATCAGGTCGGCGCCGTCGATCAGGGCGAGGCGGCGGGTGTCGGCATCGAGGTAGGTGGCGATCTTCATGCACAGGGCCTTTCGGGATCAGGAGAACAGGAACGATAGCGTCAGGACCAGCCCCAGCCCGGCGATGGCGATGCGCATCGGCGTTTCGGGCAGAAGGCCGCTCAGCCGGCCGCCAAGATAGCCGCCGGCCAGCCCGCCCAGCAGCACCACCCCCGCCGCCGGCAGGTGCACGAGGCCGGAGATCAGCAGCGGCACGAGGGCGGTGGTGTTGATGGCGGTGGCCAGCGCGTTCTTTTCGGCATTGGCGTCGTGGATCGAGGCGACGCCCGCGAGCGTCAGGACGGCGATGATCAGGAAGCCCATGCCCGCGCCGAAGAAGCCGCCGTAGACGCCAGTGGCGAACATCAGCACCCCCGCCGCCCAGCCGCGGTTGCGCGCGGCAAGAAGCCGCGCAGCCAGCGTCGCGGTGCGGTTCCCCAGCGAGATTATGACGACGGCGGCGACCAGCACGAAGGGGATCACCGCGAGGAACGCCCGCTCGGTCGAGACGATCAGGAGCATCGCGCCCAGAAAGGCCCCCGCCAGCGCGGGCAGCATCCGCCGCAGCAGCGCCGCGCCCTGGCCCAGGATGCGCGCGCGGTGCAGCCAGATCGCGGGCAGTTGCGCCGGCCAGAGCGCGACGGTGCCGGTGGCATTGGCCACGATCGGCGGCAGGCCCGAGGCCAGAAGGATGGGGAAGACGAACAGCTTCGCCCCGCCGGCGAGCGTGTTCACGATCCCGCCCACGACACCCGCGACGAGGAAGAGCGCGAAATCCGCGACGCTCATGCCGTCGCCGTCCCGGCGGCGGCGCGCGCGAAGGGTGGATCGGCGAAATCGGCGGCCAGCGTCGCGGCCGTGGCGGCGTAATGCGCCTCGGTCAGGTCGCAGGCGGTTGCTATGTCGCGGGCCAGCACCGCGCGGGTGATCGCGGCGTGTTCCGACGCCAGATCGCGCGTGCCGCGCCGCAGATGGACCGAGGCGCGGCGGTAGCGTTCGCACTGGTCGTGCAGGTTCTTGCGGATGCGCAGCAGCCAGTGCGACCCGCAGGCCGACACCATCGCCAGATGGAAGGCTGCGTTCGCGCCCTCCCACCGGTCGAGGTCGGCGGTGCCGGCGGCAAGGCCGGCGTCGGCCTTTTCCATGCGGTAGGCGGCCGAGACGACGCGCGCCTCCCACTCCTCGTCGCCGTGGAGCAAGGCGAGGCGCAGCGCCTCGCGCTCCACCGCGGTGCGGGCGATGTTGAGATCGCGGAATTCGGCCATGTCCAGCGACCCGACCGAAAAGCCGCGGTTGCCGTTTGCCAGCACCAGCCCCTCGGCGCTGAGCCGTTGCAGCGCCTCGCGCAGGGGGGTGGGGCCGACGTCGTAGAGCGCCTTCAGCATCTCGATCCGCAGCTTCTCGCCGGGGGCGCGGGCGCCGCGGATGATGTCGCGCCGCAGCGCCGCGTAGGCGGCTTCGGTCAGGGTATCGGTCCCCACGGTATCCAGCGGTGTCGCGGTCTGCGCCTGGTCGGTCACATGCGCCCCTTTCTGCGGATCGGCACGCCCGCAGCGACGAGCAGAAGCCGTTTGACAAACAGTTCTATGGATGTAATCATTTTTTGTCGATAAAAAATGGAAGTCTCGATCTATGAAACTTGTGACATTCCGGCACGATGACGCAGTGGCCGCGGGCTATCTGGACGGGGACGAGGTGGTGGTCTGCGCCCGCGGCCCCGGCGCCGACCGCGCGGTCCTTGATCTGGTGGCCGAGGGCGAGGCGGCACTGGCCCGCTGGGCCGAGAAGGACGCGCCGAGGCTCGCCCTGTCGGCCGTGCACCTGCTGGCCCCGATGCCCGAGCCGCGCCGCGACATCTTCTGCGTCGGCAAGAACTATTACGCGCACGCCGCCGAATTCCATTCCAGCGGCTTCGATTCGAGCGGGAAGGAAGAGGTGCCGAGCGCGCCGGTAATCTTCACCAAGCCCACCACCTCGGTCGTGGGGCCGGGGGCGGAGGTTCTGGGATCGCTCGACCCCACCGGCACCGTGGACTACGAGGGCGAACTGGGCGTGGTGATCGGCCGGCGGGCATTCCAGGTGTCGAAGGCCGACGCGATGGACCATGTGTTCGGCTATGTCGTGGTGAACGACGTCACCTCGCGCGAGTTGCAGCGCAAGCACAACCAGTGGGTCATCGGCAAGGGGATCGATACCTTCTGCCCGATGGGGCCATGGCTGGTCACCGCCGACGAGGTGGCGGACGTGGGCGCGCTGGAACTGGAGACGCGGATCAACGGCGAGGTGCGGCAGAAGGTGCAGGTGGCCGATCTGATCTTCGACATCCCGACGCTGATCGAGACGATGAGCCGAACCATGACGCTGCTGCCCGGCGACATCATCGCCACCGGCACCCCGGTGGGCGTGGGCATCGGCTTCAAGCCACCGAAATACCTGCAGGCGGGCGACGTGATGCAGGTCAGCATCACCGGATTGGGGATGCTGGAGAACCGCATCGCCTGAGAACGAAGACCATCAACCCAGGGGAGGAAAAGATGGACCGACTGAAACTGACGACCGCGCTGGTGGGCGCGACATTCGCGGGCATGGGCGCGCTGCCGGCCGCTGCGCAGGACGGCTATTTCGCGGGCAAGGACATCGAGATCGTGGTGCCCTTCGCCCCCGGCGGGGCCACCTATGTCTCGGCCAAGTTCCTGGAGCCCTACTTTGAGCGGCACCTGCCGGGCAACCCGACCGTCACGGTGGTGGACCGCCCCGGCGGCGGGTCGATCCTGGGCGCCAACTGGTTCGACGAGAACGCCAACGCGGACGGCACGACCGTGCTGTTCACGACCTCGTCCACCTCGACCCCTTATGTCCTGGGACAGTCCGAGGTGGCCTATGACCTTGCCGACTATCGCGTCGCCTACAGCCACGCCTTCGGCTCGGTGATCTTCGCGGCGCCCGGCATCGGCGTGGAAAGCGCGGCCGATCTGCCGAACGCGACCAGCCCGCTGATCTACGGCGGCATCTCGGCCGCGGCTTCGGACCTGCCGGCGGTTCTTTCGTTCGAGGTGCTGGAGCTGCCGGTCACGTCCGTGATGGGCTTTGCGGGCCGCGGGCCCGCGCTGCTGGCCTTTCAGCGCGGCGAGACAAACCTCGATGCCCAGTTCACGCCGGTCTACATGACGCAGGTCGTGCCGATGGTCGAAGAGGGGACCGCGATTCCGGTCTACAGCGGCGGGTCGATCGGCGAGGACGGGCGGCTGAGCGCGCGCGACGCGGTGGCGCCCGATCTGCCCTCGGTCTTCGAGGCCTACGAGATGATCCACGGCGAGGAGCCGTCGGGCATCGAATGGGATGCGTTCCAGGCGATCGCCACGTCGACCTATGCCTTCGGCCTGACCGGCTACCTGCATCCCGATGCCCCCGACGAGGCCCTGCAGGCCTTTGCCGAAGGCGTCGCCGCGATCAATGCCGATCCGGAGTTCATCGAGGGCAGCCAGGAGATCACCGGCGGCACGCCGCTGATGGCCGGTGTCGACATCGAGGATAACGTCCGCGCCGCGCTGCAGCCGTCGGACGAGGTGCGGACCTACCTGCGCACGCTGCTGAGCGACAAGTTCGGCGTGAACTTCTGATCCCTTGCGATCCGAACGGGGCCGGTCCGGGAGTACCCGGGCCGGCCCGACTGCAACAATCCCCGGAGTGACCTGAATGTTCGAGCATGCCGCCATCGCGCTGCAGGCGCTTCTGGAGCCGATGCGCCTGCTCGCGCTGTTTGCGGGCATGTTCGTCGGTCTGGTCTTCGGCATGCTTCCGGGGCTCGGCGGCGTCGCGGCGGTGTCGATCCTGCTGCCCTTCATCTACCTTTTCGACAGTTACGCGGGCCTTGCGATGCTGCTCGGTGCGGTCTCGGTGGTCTATACATCGGACACCATCACCTCGGTCCTGCTGGGGGCGCCGGGCTCTCCGGCGTCGGCGCCTACCGCGATCGAGGGGCATGCGCTGGCCAAGCAGGGCCATGCCTCGCGTGCGCTGGGGGTCGGGTTCCTGGCCTCGATGGTCGGCGGGCTGGTGGGCGCGCTGGTGCTGTTCCTTGCCATTCCCATCGCCGGGCCGATCGTGCTGTTGCTGGGCACGCCGGAGTTGCTGATGTTCGCACTGGTCGGCCTGTTCTTCGCCAGCTCCATGGTCGGCAAGAACCTGAAGAAGGGGCTGGCGGCGGCCTGTCTGGGGATCGGTCTGGGCGTGATCGGCCCGGCGACGGCGGCGGCCGACATGCGCTTCACCTTCGGGCAGGTCTGGCTGCTTGACGGCATCTCGCTGACGATCATGGCCTTGGGGCTGTTCGGCATCGCCGAGGTGATCTCGATGCTCTCCGCGGGCGGCGGGATCGCGGGCGACCGGATGGTGCTCGGCCGCCGCAGCGACGGCGTGCGCGATTTCATGGCCAACAAGTGGTTGATCCTGCGGTCTTCGGTGATCGGTGTCTTCGGCGGGTTCGTCCCCGCGGTGGGGGCCTCGGCCTCGACCTGGGTGGCTTATGGGCACGCGATCCGATCGACCAAGGACAAATCGCGCTTCGGCAAGGGCGAGATCCGCGGCGTCGCCGCGGCCGAGGGGGCGAACAACGCCACCGTGATCGCCGACCTGGTGCCGACGCTTCTGTTCAGTGTGCCCGGCGGACCGGCGGCGGCGATCTTCCTCGGCGCGCTCTTTTCGTTCGGCTACTACCCCGGGCCCCGCATGATCAGCGAGAACCCGGACCTGATGTATCTGATCGTCTGGAGCGTCGCGCTCGCCTCGGTCGCGGGCGCCGCGATCTGTTTCTTCATCGCGCCCCATGTCGCGAAGCTGACGCGCATCCCCTTTGCCATCATCGCCGCGCCCTTGGTGCTGATCATGGTGCTGGGCGCGCAGAAATCGACCGGGACGATGGGCGATCTGTATCTGCTGTTCGGTCTGGGGCTGCTGGGCTGGATGATGAAGCACGCCGACTGGCCGCGCGCGCCGGCGTTGGTGGGCTTCGTGCTGGCCAAGCCGATGGAGCAGTATTTCTGGCTGTCGAACCAGTTGCACGGCTGGTCGTGGCTGACCCGACCCGGCGTGCTGATCATCGCCTCGGTCATCGCGATCCCTCTTGCGCTGGCGGGCTGGCGGCTGATCCGGGCACACGGCGCCAAGGTTGCGGTGGGCAGCGCCGTGGGCGTGACCCCGGTCGAGGAGGATTTGGCCGAGTCCGGGCATGTCCGCCTGATATCGGCCGCGCTGGCGCTGGTCGTTACCGCCGCCTTTGGCTACGCGATGTGGGAAATGCAGCGGTTCAACGCGACCTCGCAGCTTCTGCCCGGGCTCGCCATCTATCCCGGCTTCGTGCTGTCGGCGCTGCTGCTGATCCAGTCGGTGCGCGTGCTGCCCGGTGCACGTCTGGACGGGTTTACGGAGCATTATTTCCTGCCGGTGCTGATTCTGTATCCAGCCGCGATCTGGGCTTTTGGCTACGGTGCGCCCACCATCGCGCTGATCGCCTGGATGCTGCTGCTCTGCGCCCACATGCGCTGGCTGAGCGCGGTGCTGTACGGGGGGATGGTGTTCGGGCTGATGCTGGGGATGTACCGGATGATGCGTGCCGACATGCCGACGGGCCGACTTCTTGACCTCTTCTGACACCCTGAAAGGTTCAACATGCAGATCGACGACGACATCATCGAGCCGAGCATCGACCCGGCGACGCAGAAGATCGCGGTGCGCCACGTCAAGGCGGTGAATAACGCCGGCACCCGGACAATGGTGCAGGTGCGCGACTTCGCCCCGGTTTTCACCGACGAACCGGCCAGCCTCGGCGGCACGAACACCGCGCCCAGCCCGCTGGAGACCGTCCTGGTCGCGCTGGTCGGCTGCGACGGGGTAATCATCAACGGCGTCGCAAAGGCGATGGGCTTCGCTTATGCCGGGGTGGAGTTCGCCTGCGAAAGCCAGATCGACGTGCGCGGGCCGAAAGGCGTGCCGGGTGTGCGGCCCTATTTCCAGGCGGCCAAACTGGACATCACGATCTACACCGACGAGAGCGACAGACGGCTGGAGCAGTTGAAGAAGAACGTGGAATTCCGCTGTCCGGTGATGAACCTGCTGCGCGCGGCCGATGTGAAGTTGGCCGCGACCTGGACCCGCCGCCCGGCGGCCGATTTCGTTCCCGAGCAGTAACGCCCCGATGACCGACCTTTCGCGCGTGTTCGACCATATCGACGCCAACCGCGGGGACTATCTGGCGCGGCTGATGGAGTACCTGCGCCATCCCAGCATCAGTGCGCAGAACATCGGCATCGCCGAGGTGGCGGGGATGCTGGTGGACAAGCTGTCCGCGCTGGGTCTGGCGGCAGAGCTGGTGCCGACCGAAGGCCACCCGATGGTGCTGGCCCGGTGGGAGGGCGCGCCGGGGGCGCCCACGGTGCTGCTGTACGGGCATTACGACGTGCAGCCGCCCGACCCGCTGGAGGAATGGCTCAGCCCGCCGTTCGAGCCGACAATCCGCGACGGGCGGATCTATGCGCGCGGGGCGGGCGACAACAAGGGCCAGCATTTCGCGCAGCTGCTGGCGCTGGAGGCGCATCTGGCGGTGACCGGACGGCTGCCGTGCAATGTGATTGTCCTGCTGGAGGGCGAGGAGGAGATCGGCAGCCCGCGCATCGCCCAGTTCGTGCGCGACAATGCCGACCGGCTGCGCGCCGATCTGGTGGTCACGGCGGACGGGCCGCTGCAGCCCTCGGGCCGGGCGGTGGTGAACCTGGGCGTGCGGGGGGTGGTGAACTTCGACCTGGTGGCGCGGACGGGACGGACGGATGCCCATTCCGGCAACCACGGCGGGGTGATGCCGAACGCGATCTGGACGCTGGTGCATCTCTTGGCGACGATGAAAAGCCCTGACGGGCGGATCACCATCGAGGGGCTGGACGACCCCATCGTCCCGCCCTCGGACGCCGAGCGGGCGGCGGCGGCGGCCCTGCCGGTGGATCTGCCAGGCTACATGGCCGAGATGGGGCTGGACCGGCTGGACGAACCCGCCGACCGGGGCTTTCACGACCGGCTGATGTTCCACCCGACGCTGACGATCAACGGGCTGCACGGCGGCTATGGCGGGGCGGGGTCGAAGACGGTGCTGCCCTGTTCGGCGGTGGCGAAATGCGACATCCGGCTGGTGCCCGAGATGACGCCGGATCAGGTGCTGAGTGCCGTGCGCGCCCATGTGGCCAAGCACGCGCCAGAGGTCGAGGTCGTGGCGCATGGCGGGATGCTGCCCTCGCGCACGCCGATCGAGTCTCCGTTCACCAAGGTCATCGTGGATGCGATCCGCACCGCGCGGGGCGAGGAGCCCTATCTGGTGCCGTCGATGGGCGGCAGCCTGCCGGATTACGTCTTTACCAAGATCCTTGGCGTGCCGGCCTTCGTGACGCCCTATGCCAATGCCGACGAGGCGAACCACGCGCCGAACGAGAACATCGAGATCGCCCTGTTCCACGCCGGCATCCGCACCGGTGCGGCGCTGTTGTCGCGGCTGGGAGAGATGCGGGCGGGCTGAGGCGGGGCAGGGGGTGTCAGGTCTGGGCCAGATAGGCCCGGATCGTGGCCTCGGTGCCGTCGGCATAGATCCGGGCCAGCCAGTCGCGGAACGGGGCCGCGAAGGCCGGGGTCTCTGCCAGGTCGCCGTAGAGGTGGCGCTGCGCCAGCCATGCGGCGGGGTCGGTGCGTGCCTGCAGCGCTGCGGCGTGAAGCGCGTCCCACTGCGGATCGTTCGCGGCGATCACGCTGCCATCCTCGCGCAGGCCCGCGCAGTAGCGCGCCCAGAGGGCGGAGACGAGCGCCAGCCCCTGCACCGGCGCCCCGGTACGCAACCCGTCACGGATCGAGGGCAGGATGAACCCCGGATGCCGGCTGGAGCCGTCGAAGGCCACGCGCCGCGTGGTGTCCGCAAGTTCCGGGTTCGAGAAACGGTGGTCGATCAGGTCGAGATAGGCCAGCGGCGTGAAACCGGGCACCGAGGCGACATGGGGGGCGATCTCCTGCGTCACCACCTTGCGCAGCAGGGCCCGGATCGCGTCATGCCGCATGGTTTCCGCCACGGTGCCGATCCCCAGGATTTCGGCGGCGTCGGCGATGATCTGGTGGCCGCCGTTCAGGATGCGGATCTTCATCGTCTCGAACGCATGCACCCGGTCGGTGAAGGTCACGCCGACCTTTTCCCACGCGGGTCGGCCGGCGCAGAAGTTGTCCTCGGTCACCCACTGGCGAAAGTTTTCATGGGTCACGGGGGCCTGATCGTCGATGCCGAACGACTGGGCGAGGGCGATCTCGGTCGGGCCGGTGGCGGGCACGATGCAATCGACCATCGCGTTTGGAAAGCTGCACGTAGCGTCGATCCAGTCGGCGAGATTAGGATCGGACAGACGGGCCAGCGACACCACCGTCTGACGCAGGATGCGGCCGTTGCCCTGCAGGTTGTCGCAGCTCTGGCAGGTGAAGGGGCCGTGGCCGCGCGCGCGGCGCAGCCGCAGCGCCGCGATCATCGCGCCGAAGGCGGTGCGCGGGCGCTCCGGGTGCGCCGCATCATCCACGATGTCGGGGTGGCCCGCGTCGAAGCCGCCGCTGGAGCCGTCGATGAAATAGCCGCCCTCGGTCACGGTCAGCGCGACGATGCGGATGTCCGGCTCTGCCATGCGGGCGATCAGGGTGGCGTTGCCCGCCTCGACCGGAAGGTAGTCGATCATCGCGCCGCAGACCTCGGCCGACTTGCCGCGCGGGTCGAGTTCGATCAGGGTGGTCAGGCAGTCCTGCGCCAGAAGCCGCGCGCGCTGGACGGCATCGGCGGGGCGCACCCCGGCCCCGATGATCGCCCAATCGTGGCACAGACCCAGATCGAACAGCCGGTGCAGATACCACGCCTGATGCGCGCGGTGGAAGTTGCCCAGACCGATGTGCACGATGCCGGGGCGGAGCGCGCGCCGGTCGTAGCGGGGCACGCGCACATCGGCCGGCATCCTGCCAAGGGTGGTGTCGGACAGGCGGATCAGCTCATCCATTGGCCGCCATCGACGTTGTAGGTTTGCGCGACGATGTAGTCGGCCTCGTCGCTCGCCAGAAAGATGGCCATGCCGGTCAGGTCGTCGGCGGTGCCCATCCGCCCGTAGGGGACGGCCGCGCCGACCTCTTTCTTCTTCTGGCCCGGCGCCTTGCCTTCGTGTTTCGCAAAGAACGCATCGACGCCGTCCCAATGCTCGCCATCGACCACGCCGGGCGAGATGGCGTTCACGTTGATCCCGTGCGGGATCAGGTTCAGCGCGGCCGACTGGGTCAGGCTGATGATTGCGGCCTTTGTCGCGCAATAGACCGCGACCAAAGGCTCGCCCCGGCGCCCGGCCTGGCTGGCCATGTTGATGATCTTGCCGCCGCCGCCCCGTTCGATCATGTGTCGCGCCACCGCCTGCAGGGTGAAGAGCGTGCCGGCGACGTTGATGTCGAAGGTGCGCTGATAGTCGGCGCGCGTGATGTCGACGATCGGGGCCGCGGTGAAGATGGCGGCGTTGTTGATCAGGATGTCGATCCGGCCGAAATGTGCGACGGTTTGCGCCACGGCGGCGTCGATGCTGTCCTGCCGGGTCACGTCCATCTCCACTGCCAGCGCGGCCGCGCCCAGCTCTGCGGCCGCAGCCCTGGCGCGGGCCGTGTCGATATCGGCGATGGCGACCTGCGCCCCCTCACGCACGTAGGCCTGAGCAAAGGCCAGACCGATCCCGCGCGCAGCCCCGGTGATCAGCGCGGTCTTTCCTTGCAGACGCATCATTCGATCCTGAGCCCCTTGTCGTCGAATTTGTGGATCACGTCCTCTCGTGGCGTCAGATAGACCCTGTCGCCGTGACCAAAGCCGACCTCGCCATCGACGCGGACCGTTACCATCGGGGCGAGACCTGTGTTGTGGATGTGAAAGAACGTGTCGGAGCCGAGGTGCTCGGAAACCCCCACCACGCCCGACCACAGGCCTTCGGTTGCCGACACGCCGATATGCTCTGGCCGGATGCCGATGGTGTGCGCGCCGAATCTGGCGGCCTCGGGTCCGGTGACCAGGTTCATGGTGGGCGAGCCGATGAAGCCCGCCACGAACAGGTTTCGCGGCGTGCGATACAGCTCCAGCGGGCTGCCCACCTGCTCGATATGACCGGCGCGCAGCACCACGATCTTGTCGGCCATGGTCATCGCTTCGACCTGATCGTGGGTCACGTAGATCATCGTGGTCTTCAGCCGCTTGTGCAGTTCGCTGATTTCCAGCCGCATCCCCACGCGCAGGGCGGCGTCGAGGTTCGACAGCGGTTCGTCGAACAGGAACGCCGCCGGCTCGCGCACGATGGCGCGGCCGATGGCCACGCGCTGGCGCTGTCCGCCCGACAACTGACCTGGGCGCCGGTCCAGGTAATCTGTCAGGTTCAGCACCGAGGCCGCCTGTTCGACACGGCGGTCCTGTTCGGCCTTGGCCAGCTTTGCCATGCGCAGGGGAAAGGCGATGTTCTTGCGCACCGTCATGTGCGGATAGAGCGCGTAAGACTGGAACACCATCGCAAGACCGCGCTTGGAGGGCGGCATCTCAGTGGCGTCCCGGCCGTCGATGCGGATGGCGCCCGAGCTGACGTCCTCCAGCCCCGCGATCAGGCGCAGCAGGGTGGATTTTCCGCAGCCCGAGGGGCCCACGAACACCGCGAATTCGCCGTCTTCGATGGTCAGATCCAGCGGCGGGATGACCATCACGTCGCCGAAGCTTTTGGTGACCTGATCGAGCACGATGCGTCCCATGGGTGTCTTCCTTATTTCACTGCGCCGAAGGTCAGGCCGCGGACGAGTTGCTTCTGGCTGAACCAGCCCAGGATCAGGATCGGCGCGATGGCCATGGTCGATGCCGCGCTGAGCTTTGCGTAGAACAGGCCCTCGGGGCTGGAATAGCTGGCGATGAAGGCAGTCAGCGGGGCTGCGTTGGCCGCGGTCAGGTTCAGCGTCCAGAAGGCTTCGTTCCAGGCAAGGATCAGGTTGAGCAGGACGGTCGAGGCGATGCCGGGGATCGCCATGGGGGTGAGGACGTAGAAGATTTCCTTGGGCAGGCTGGCCCCGTCCATCCGCGCGGCTTCCAGGATGTCGATCGGGATTTCCTTGAAATAGGTGTAGAGCATCCACACGATGATTGGCAGGTTGATCAGCATCAGGACGAGGATCAGCCCGCCGCGCGTGTCGAGCAGGTTGAACTCGACGAACAACAGCGAGATCGGGTAGAGAACGCCCACCGCCGGCAGCATCTTGGTGGACAGCATCCACAACAGGATGTCCTTGGTCCGTCGCGACGGCACGAAGGCCATCGACCAGGCCGCGGGCACCGCGATCAGGATGCCCAGAATCGTCGAGCCGCCGGCGATGATGACCGAGTTCCACAGATAGCGCATGTAGTTGGAGCGTTCCTGCACGATGGTGTAGTTTTCCAGCGTGAAGTCGAAGCCCCAAAACAGCGGCGGGTTGTTGATCGCCTGAGCCTCGGTCTTGAAGCTGGTGAGGATGGTCCAGTAGATCGGAAAGAAGATCAGAAGGCCGATCGCCCAGGCGACGGTGGTCGTGACGATCTTGCGGCGGGTCGAGACTGCGCGTGCCATGGTCGCCCCCTTACCGGTCCAGGTTCTTGCCGACGATGCGCATCAGGAAGAGCGCAACGATGTTCGCGAGGATGATGGCGTATACGCCGCCAGCCGAGCCGAGGCCGATGTTCTGGCTGTCCACGACGCGCTGGAAGATCAGGTAGGTTAGGGTCCGCGTTCCGAAGGAGCCGCCCGTGGTCACAAAAATCTCGGCGAAAATCGACAGCAGAAAGATCGTCTGGATCAGGATCACGATGGTGATCGCGCGGCCCATATGCGGCAGGATGATGTAGAAGAACCGCGCGAGAACCGGCGCACCGTCCATCTCGGCGGCCTCGAGCTGTTCGCTGTCAAGCGACTGGATCGCGGTCAGCAGGATCAGGGTGGCGAAGGGGAGCCACTGCCACGACACGATCAGGATGATCGACTGCACCGAGGCATCCGACATCCAAGAGACCGGCGAGGCTCCGAAGAAGCGCCACAGATGCGCGAACATGCCGTTCACCGGGTCCATGAACATGTTCTTCCAGACCAGCGCCGAGACAGTGGGCATCACGAAGAAGGGGGCGATCACGAGGATGCGGACGATGCCCTGACCCCAGAAAGGTTGATCCAGCAGGATTGCCAGCAGCACGCCCAGCACGACGGTAATGATCAGAACGCCGCCCACGATCAGAAGCGTCGCCTGCACGCTGGGCCAGAACGAACTGGAGCCGATGAAGCGGCCGTAGTTTTCGAAACCCACCCACTCAAGGCCGCGTGCCAGCGAGTCGCCCCGCATCGGCAAGTAGCGCTTGAACGAAAAGTAGAGCGTCATCGTCAGCGGCACGAGCATCCAGCCAAGGAGCAGGATCACGGCCGGCGCCATCATCAGTCTTGCTGCAGAACGCGCGTGTTGGGTCGCCATGGACGCACCTTTCCTGTTGGCGGACGGGCCGCACGGAACAAAAGGGTACACGAAACCGACTGGCCAGGGTCGGGGGGCGGAATTGCGCCGCTCCCCGAGGGGAGAAAGGGTCAGCGGTAGCCGGCCGCTTCCATTGCATCGTTGGTCAGCGCCTGGGCGTTTTCAAGCGCTTGATCAATCGTCTGCTGCCCGGCGTAAACCGCCGAGAACTCCTGGCTGACTTCCGTGGCGATCCCCGCGAATTCGGGTATGGCGACGAACTGGATGCCGACATAGGGCACGGGGTCGACGGTGGGGTTGGTCGGATCGGCCGCATTGATCGAGTCAAGCGTCATCTGGGCGAACGGGACCTCCTGATATTCAGGGGTCTCGTAGAGCGAGGTACGCGTTCCCGGCGGAACGTTGGCCCAGCCTTCGCTCTCGGCCACCAGTTCGATGTATTCCTTCGAGGTGGCCCATTCGATGAACTGCAGCGCAGCGTCCGCCTTCTGCGTGCCTGCGGGGATCGCCAGCGCCCAGGCCCAGAGCCAGTTCGACCGCTTGCCGAGGCCGTTGTCCGGTGCCAGCGCAAAACCCACGGAGTCGGCGACAGTGGAGTCGTTGATGTTGGTCACGAAGGACGCAGCCACAGTGGCGTCGATCCACATGCCGCAGCGGCCCTGCTGGAACAGCGAGAGGTTCTCGTTGAAGCCATTGGTTGCGTAGCCCGGGGGGCCATAAGAGTTCATCAGGTCAACGAAGAAGGTAAGCGCCTCCTTCCATTCCGGCTGATCGAACTGTGCATTCCAGTCCTCGTCGAACCAGCGCGCGCCGAAGGAGTTCCCGGTGACGGTGATGAAGGCGCCCCCCTCTCCCCAGCCCGGCTTGCCGCGCAGGCAGATGCCATAGACGTCGTTCCCGGGGTCGTGCATTGCCGCTGCGGCCTCGCGGATGAATTCCCACGTCGGCGCCTGCGGCATCTCCAGCCCCGCGGCTTCCATCAGGTCGGTACGGTACATCACCATCGAGCTTTCGCCATAGAACGGCGCGGCATACAGTGTGCCGTCATGGCTGAGACCGTCGCGCATCGCAGGCAGGATGTCATCGACATCGTACTCTTCGGAGAGGCCATCGAGCGGAACGAGCCATCCGTTCGCGCCCCAGATCGGGGTCTCGTACATGCCGATCGTCATGATGTCGAATTGGCCACCACTGGTGGTGATGTCCGTTGTCACGCGTTGCCGCAACACGTTTTCCTCAAGAGTGACCCATTCCACGTTGATACCGGTCGCTTCCGTAAAGTCGTCTGTATAACCCTGCATTCGGATCATGTCGCCATTGTTCACGGTCGCGATGGTGATGGTGGTGTCCTGAGCCGATGCGGCGGCTGCGAAGGCGCAAAGAGCAACGGCGCTGGACGCGCGAAGCGCGGTTCTCGGGGACATCCTTTTCCTCCCTGGCTTGGATGTTATGTAAATCGGAGCCTACGTCTTCGAGATTACACGCGTCAACATTTTTCTTTACGCGCGTAAACTTCAAGAGTCAGGCAGAGGTGCGCAGGATCAGCCGCGCCGGGATCAGTGTCTCCTCCCGAACCGAGAAGCGCCCGCCCGCTTCGATCAGAGAAAACAACGTTTCCATGCATTTGTCGGCAACCGCCTCGTATTCGTGGGCCGCGGTGGTGAGCGATGGGCAGGTGAAGCGTGAGAAGGGATGGTCGTCATGAGAGGCGACCCTGAGTGCGCAGCCATCTCCGCGCCCGACGCGCAGGCCGCGCTCGTAGCAGGCCGCGAGAACGCCGATGGCGAGTCGGTCGTTGCTACAGAGCACCGTGTCTGTCGGCAGGGGGCCTGCGTCGATCATGTCGTGCGCGCCGCGCCGGCCGATCTCCTCGAAGCCCCATCCCTTACCCTCCACCTGAACCACATGCGGCTGAAGTCCGGCATCCTCCATGATCTTCAGATAGGCATGACGCCGCTTGTTCGCGTTGGGATTCGCGGGCGTGCGCATTTCAAAGAAACATGGCGGGGATCCGGTTCGGCAAAGATAGTCGACCGTCTGTTGCACGAAGCTGAAATTGTCTGATCCAACAAAGGCTTCTCCCATTCCCTCGATATTACTATCGAACAGGACGGTCGGCACGTCGCGGCAGAACCGCGCGATGGCAGCACGATCCGACATCCGCCCGAGCGGGGCGAGGAAGACACCGACGGGTTTCAGTGCCGTAAGCCCTTCGAGTATCTCTTTCTCGAGTTTCTGTTGGCCGTAGGCGCTGTAGAGAATAGGTGCGAAACCGGCAGAGATGCAGCGCAACTGAATGATTCGCGCGATCTCTGCAAAAAACGGGTCCGCAAGATAGGGCACGACGATGCCGATGTTCTTCGTCAATCTCCGGTTCTGGTTCATTGCGAAGATGTTCGGCCGGTAATCGAACCGCTCCAGCGCTTGCTCGATCCTCTTGCGCGAGGATGGGCGCACACTGGCTGGATCGTTGAAGTACCTGGAAACCGTTGGACGGGAAATCCCGCTCAAGCGGGCAAACTCTTCCATGTTCTTGATCTTGTCGCCGTCCAACTGTCTGCCTCGTGCTCGGTCTTTGGTTAGCGATGTATGGATTCTGCGCGCAGTGGCGGTTGTGTTGGCGCCGAGAAGATTTGCGCGCGCAAAAGTTTTTCGGAAGATAGCGGCCATCCGCCTCTCCGGTCAACAGCATGGGCTGTGGAATTCCAACTCTTGGAACCACGGCTTCGCGATCGGTGGCGGCAGCTGGCCCCAAACGCTCTGCGACCTCACCATCGCCGACGAAGGCGCGTGATCCCGCGCGGTTTCTGACAGCGCAAGCTGCAAGTGCCAGACCGTGTCGATCGCCGCCTCTACCTATGCCAACGGGCCGTGAACTGGCCAACGGCCACGCGGATTGCTCGCCGGTCCAAATCCGCCCGCCGCCGGCCAGTCACGCCGCTGTTTCGGATCCGAAGGTGGGCTTCACCGTGGCACGCAAATGGTGGGATCAGGTCTTTATCCGCTGGCCATCAGGATCGTGCAGAGGCGTCAGATGAACGCGTGCGGGCACGCGCTCGGTCGCCACCTCGATCTCGTAGTCGCCCTTCTGCACGTAGCCCGTGTCGACCCCCTCAGGGTGGCGGACATAGCCGTACCCGATCGTCTTTTCGATGGTATGGCCGAACCCGCCCGACGACAGCCAGCCCGCGCGACGGCCGTTGCGAAAGATGGTTTCGCGCCCCAGCAGCACCACCGACGGGTCATCAATCGTGAAGCCAGCGAGCAATTTCTTTACGCCCGCTTTTGCTTGGGCCGACACTGCCTCACGTCCCAGGAAGGGGATGTTCGATTTCAGCTTCACCGCCCAACCCAAGCCGGCCTCAATCGGCGTGTGATCGGGGCCGATGTCGGACCCCCAGGCGCGGTAGCCCTTTTCAAGGCGCAGCGTCTCGATGGCGCGGTAGCCGGCGTCGCGCAGGCCGTGGGCTGCGCCTGCGTCGCAGAGCGCCTCGTAGACGGTGACGGCGCAGTCGGTGGGGATGTGCAACTCCCAGCCCAGTTCGCCCACGTAGGTGACGCGCAGCGCAAGCGCCGGACATCCGGCGACCGTAATCCGGCGGATGGCACCGAAAGGAAATGCTGTGCTCGACACATCATCCTCGGCCACCTGTTGCAGGATGTCGCGGGCGCGGGGACCCATGAGCGACAGGACGGCGTTGGCGGAGGTGACATCGACCAGTTGCGCGGCGGTGCCGGAGGGCAGGGTGCGGCGGATCCAGTCGAAATCATGGGTGGCGAAGCCGGTGCCGGTCACGATGTAGAACTCGTCCGGGGCGAGGCGGGCCACGGTCAGGTCGCATTCGATGCCACCCTTAGCGTTCAGCATCTGGGTGTAGGTTAGCCGACCCGGCGCGCGGTCGACGTTGTTTGCGCATATCCATTGCAGCGCGGCGGCGGCGTCCGGGCCCTTCAGCAGGAACTTGGCGAAGGACGACTGGTCGATCAGCACCGCGGCCTCTCGTGCCGCGCGGTGCTCGCGGGCGACGGCGTCGGTCCAGCCGGGGCGGGTAAAGCTGTAGCGGTCCTCCGGCACCTCGCCTGCCATCAGATCGGCGAACCAGTTGGGGCGTTCCCAGCCCAGCTTTTCGCCGAAACACGCGCCACGCTCGCGCAACAGCGCGTAGAGGGCCGAGCGGCGGGCGGGGCGGCCCGAGGCGTGCTCCTCGGACGGCCACGCGATGGTGTAGTGCTTGCCGTAGGCCTCCAATGTGCGGGCGCGGGTCCAGGTGGTGGAGCGGTGGACGGACCCGAAGCGGCGGATGTCCACCGGCCAGAGGTCGAAGGGCGGCGCGCCGGTCGCCACCCATTCGGCCAGCGCGAGCCCTGCGCCGCCGCCCGCCGCGATGCCGAAAGCGTTGAAGCCCGCGCCGACGAAGAAGCCGGGCTGCTCCGGCGCCTCGCCCAGGATGAAGTTGCCGTCGGGGGTGAAGCTTTCGGGGCCGTTGAGCAATTGCTTGATCCCGGCGGTTTCCAGCGCGGGGACGCGTCCGATGGCGGGGGCCATGAACTGCTCGAACTGCTCGAAGTTCGACGAAAGGAGTGAGAAGTGAAAGCCATCGGGGATGCCGTCCACCGCCCATGGCACCGGGTTCGGCTCATACCCGCCCATGACCAGCCCGCCCACCTCCTCTTTCCAGTAGGTCAGGCGGTCGGGGTCTCGGAGCGTGGGAAGGTTAGGAGTCACGCCGGGGATCGGCTCGGTGATCATGTACTGATGTTCGACCGAGACGAGCGGGACGTTGACGCCCACCGTTGCGGCGAGGGTGCGGGTCCATTGCCCGGCGCAGGCGATGACGACCTCGCAGGCGATGGTGCCTTGGGGCGTTTCGACGCCGGTGATGCGGCCGTTTTCGATGAGGATTTTCGTGACCGGGCAGTCCTCGACGATCCGCACGCCCTTCATCTGCGCGCCACGGGCCAGCGCCTGGGTGATGTCGGACGGGTTCGCCTGCCCGTCGGTCGGCAGATAGGCCGCGCCGATCACGTCGTCCACGGTCATCAGCGGCCACAACTCCTGCGCCTCCCTTGGCGTCAGCAGGTGCATTTCCAGCCCAAATGATCTCGCGGTGGTGGCCTGCCGCTTCACCTCGATCCAGCGGTCGGGGGTGCAGGCCAGCCGCAGCCCGCCGTTCATCTTCCAGCCCGAGGCGATGCCGGTCTCAGCCTCCAGCCGGTCATAGAGGGCGACAGACTGGCCCAGAAGCTGAGTGATGTTGGCATTCGACCTGAGCTGCCCGACCAACCCCGCGGCGTGAAAGGTGCTGCCCGAGGTCAGTTTGTGGCGTTCCAGCAGCACCGTGTCGGTCCAGCCGAACTGGCCGAGGTGATAGGCAGTGGAACAGCCGACGATGCCGCCCCCGATGATGACGGCGCGGGCGGTGTTGGGAAACTCCTGCATGATTGCCTCAGCTCTGCGTGAAATCGGAATAGGCCGCGCGGAACCCGTCGAGGTTCGTGGCGGTGTAGGCGGCGAAGTCGAAATCGAGGTCGGAATGGATCTCTGACACCATCGACCACAGGGTTTCGCGCAGCGCGGCGGCGCATTTCATCGCGCGGTAGCGGTGCAGGAGCGGGGCGTCGGCGGGGCGGTCGAAGTAGCTCTCTAGCATCCGCACCTCTTGCGCCTCGGACAGATCGTTGTTGGCGGCCAGCCCGCCGAGGTCGAAGAGCGGACTGCCCCAGCCGGCATAGTCCCAGTCGATCAGCCAGAGCCGGGCGCCATCGTCGATGAAGTTCGCGGGCAAGAGGTCGTTGTGGCCGAAGACCATCTCCACCGGCCCAACGGCATCCTCCAGCACCCCGGCGGCGCGGGTCAGGTCGGGCAGAAGGGGGGCGTGGGGGCTGCCGTCGTCGGCAAGGCGCAGGGCGTAGTCACGGATGACGTGAAAGACCCAGAAGGCCAGCGTCGGGCCGCGCAGGTGTTTCGGAATCTCCCGGTGCGCCCGGGCCACCAGCGCCAGCGCGCGGTCGAGCATGGCGTCTTCGCGGATGTCCTCGGCCGAGAGGGTTTTCCCCTCGATGAACTCCAGCACCAGCGCGCCGGGGGCGTGGTACAGGACGGCCGGAGAGATCCCGGCGGCATGGGCGGCGCGGCTGGCGGCCAGTTCGTTGAACCGCATCACCTGATGGACCGGAATGTCGTCGCCGATGCGGACCACCGAGCGGCGGTCGCCGTCGGTGACCAGCACGTTGACGTTGGTTATGCCGCCGTCCAGCGGTTCGGCCGTCACCGGGCCCAACCAGATCGGCAGGGCGCGGGCGCGTTTGATCGCGGGGTGGGTCATGGTGTGCTCCCCTCCAGTCCCAGGCGGCGGCGGGTGCGACGGGCACCGGCGGCGATCAGGCGGTCGGCGATGATGGCGATGGCGGCGACGGCGAGGCCCGCGACAATGCCCTGCCCGGTGTCGGCGCGGGTCAGGGCGATGTAGACCTCTTGCCCGAGATCCCGCGTGCCGACGAGGGCGGTGATGACCAGCATCGACAGCGCCAGCATGATCGTCTGGTTTAGCCCCAACAGGATCTCGGGCAGCGCCAGCGGTAGGCGGATGCGGGTGAGCAGTTGCCAGCGGGTGCAGCCGCAGACGGTGCCGGCCTCGATCAGATCCGCCGGAACGCTGCGCAGCCCGTGGGCGGTGTAGCGCACGGCGGGGGCGAGGGCGTAGAGGATGACCGCGATCATCGCGGCGAAATCGCCGACGCGAAACAGCATGACCACCGGGATCAGGTAGACGAAGCTGGGGAGCGTCTGCAGCGTATCAATGAAGCCGCCGATGATGCGCCCGCCACGATCCGTCGCTGCGGCGACGATGCCCAGCGGAATGCCGATCAGCGCCGCGATCAGGACCGAGACGCCGCAGAGGTAGACGGTCGTCATCGCCGCTTCCCACAGGTCGTTGACGGCGATGAACAGGCCGAGAGCGAGGCAGAGAAGCGCCAGCCGCGCGCGGCCCAGATGCCAGCCCGCCAGCGTGATCAGGATCAGCACCCAGAGCCAAGGCAGCGCCAGCATGAAGCGTTTGACCGGCAGCAGCACGTTCAGCAGGATCGCGTTCTTCACCGCCTCCAGCTGGTCGAAGTAGTTGACGTTGATCTTGCGCACCAGACCACCCCAGAAGTCGCCGGTGGTGATCATCGCCGCGGCCGGGTAGGTCTGCAGCGGGGGCAAGACGGTGCCGAGCAGCCCGGTGACCAGCGCGACGGCGGCCACGGTGACCAGCCACGGATGCCGGCGGAGCAAGGGCCCCTGCGCGGGTGCGCGCAGCATCCGCCGGCTGCGCTCGGCGAAGGCCTGGCTGAGGCGGTCCAGCGCCACCGCCAGCGCGACGATGGCGATGCCAGCCTCGATGCCCGCGCCGATGTCGAGCCGGCGGAGCGCGGTCAGCACGTCGTAGCCCAGCCCGCCGGCGCCGATCATCGAGGCGATGATCACCATGTTGAGCGACAGCATGATGACCTGATTGACCCCCACCATCAGGTCCGGCAGCGCGGCGGGCAGCATCACCCGGCCGATCCGCTGCGGGCCGGTGCAGCCAACCATGACGGAAAACTCGCGGATCTCCTCGGGCACCTGGCGCAGCGCCAGCGTGGTCATCCGGACCATCGGCGGCATCGCGTAGATCACCGTGGCGATCAGCGCGGCGACCGGGCCGAAGCCGAACAGGAACAGGATCGGCACCAGATAGGCAAATATCGGCACCGTCTGCATCAGGTCCAGCACCGGCGTCAGCAGCCGGTCGATCCGGGGCGACAGGTACGCCGCCACCCCCAACGCCATCCCTCCCGCGACGCCAATGGGCACCGCGATGACGATGGAAGCCAGCGTGACCATCGCGCTGTGCCACTGGCCGAAGGCGGCGAGGTAGAGAAAGCACGCGCCAACGAACAGGCCCAGCTTCCAGCTTTTCGCGTAGACCCCCATCGCCGTCACGGCGACGGTGATGGCGATCCAGCTCAAGGGCGGGAAATGCGTCACCTGCCGCCGTCCACGCCCCTCCACCCAGCCCTCGACGATGGCGAAGCGCGCGGCCTGATAGGGGGCATCCAGCATCGTGGCGATCGCGCGCGTGAGGTCGCGGAAGGTAAACAGACCAAAATGCGCCTCGTTGACCAGCCAGTTCATGAAGCTGCGCACCGCGCCTTTCAGGTCGATAATCAGCGCCCCGGGCACCGTGATCAGCCAGGGTGCCCCCAACGCCTCTGCCAGCGGTGTGGCAAAACGGGACACCAGCAGGGTGATCAGGAAAATCCCGAGCCACAGCCAGCCTGTCAGGCCGGGCGCTGTTGTCCCACTGACGGGCCCGGCGGTGGCCGAGAGGTCCGGCGCGCTCATCCCCCGCGCCTCCGGCCCACCAGCACGTCGATCACCATCTGTCTTTCCACGTGGCCTACAATATGGCCAGTCTCGTCGATCACGGAGTGGGGCAGGGGACTCGCCTCGACCTCTGCCGCGACATCCTCCACGCGTGCGGTCTGCGGCAGCAGCTTTCCGGCGGCCTCCAGTAGTGTACCGGGGACCATAATAGAGGCGAGCGTGACGACCTTGGCCCGCGCGACATGGGCAGTGAACTCGGCGACATAGGAATCCGCCGGGTGCAGCACAAGTTCCTCGGGCGTGGCGATCTGGATCAGGGCACCGTCCTTCATGATCGCGATGCGGTCCGCGAGCCTTATCGCCTCGTCGAAATCGTGGGTGATGAAGACGATGGTCTTTTTCAGCAGCTTCTGCACACGCAGGAATTCGTCCTGCATTTCGCGCCGGATCAGCGGGTCGAGGGCCGAGAAGGGCTCGTCGAGAAACCAAAGCTCCGGCTCTGCCGCAAGGCTGCGGGCGATGCCCACGCGCTGCTGCTGGCCTCCGGAAAGCTGGCGCGGGAAATGGTCCTCGCGCCCCTCCAGACCAACCAATGCGATGACTTCGCGCGCGCGCGCCTCGCGCTTCGCTTTCGCCACGCCTTGCACCTGCAGGGGAAAAGCCACGTTCTGCAGCACGCTGAGATGCGGCAGAAGGGCAAAGTGCTGGAATACCATGCCCATCCGGTGCCGCCGGATCTCGATCATCTCGCGCGGGCTGGCGCGCAATAGATCCCGCCCCTCGAACAGGATTTTCCCGGCTGTCGGCTCCACCAGCCGCGACAGGCAGCGGATCAGCGTGGATTTGCCCGACCCCGACAGGCCCATGATGACGAAGATCTCGCCCGCATGAACGTCGATGGTCGCGCCCCGGACTGCCGCGATGTGGCCGGTGCGGCGGATTTCGTCCAGATCGGGCACGCGCGCGCCGTCCAGCAGCCGCTCTGGGTGCGGGCCATAGATCTTCCACACGTCGCGGCAGGACAGCGTGACGGAACGCTCGGGCATCGCACCCCCGGTGAAGGGGACGCACGTCTTGTGCGCCCCCGAACTTCGGATCAGGACGGGTTCAGCGGGCGATCCAGGACTGCCAGGTGGCCTCGTTCTCTTCGATCCAGTCCTCGACCACATCCTCAAGCACTTCGCCGTCCAGATCGACGCGGGCGATCATCGCGCCCATGGCATCGTTGTCGATAGTGAACGCCTCGATCGCAGAAGCCGCACCCGGCCATTTCTCGGCAAGGCCGGCCCATGTCACCTTCCAGATCGGGCCGCGCGGCTTGCCGCAGTCATAGGCCATGTCAGCATTCACGCCCCAGCTTGGATCTTCGTAGCATTCGGCGGTGTAGGCCGGGAATTCGACCCATTCGCCCTCGAACTTGAGCGGGGCCCAGTGCGGGGCATAGACCCAAAGCAGGATCGGCGCCTCGCGCTGGTAGGCGGATTCCAGTTCCGCGAAGAGCGCCGCGTCGGTGCCGGCGTGGATGACTTCGTAGTTGAGCCCCAAGGCTTCCACCCGCTCGGGGTCGAACCCACCCCAGGTTACGGGACCGCCCAGGTAACGGCCCTTCGGCGCGGTTTCGGCGGTCGCGAATTCCTCGGCGCAGTCGTTCAGTGCTTCCCAGTCCGGAAGCCCTGGGCACCGCTCTTTCATGTAGAGCGGGTACCACCACTCCTCGATCGCCTCCATTCCCGTGGGGCCAAGGTTGACGACATTGCCGGTGCTCAGCGCCTCGTCCATCGCCTCGCGGCCGGTCGTCTCCCAGATTTCCATCGCGACATGCAGATCGCCGGTGGTCAGGCCCGCGAACTGCGCCAAGTAATCGGCCTGCACGAGATCGACGTTGTAGCCGGCTTCCTCCAGCACCCGGGCCATCAGGTTGGTGGTGATCAGTTGCCCGGTCCAGTCGTGCAGCGTCAGCCGGATCGGATCGCTGGACTCTGCCTGGGCGAATGCCGCCCCGCCCACGCCCAGCATCAGCGCTGCGGCGCCCGCCCCCGCCAGTAGTCGTGACGTCGTCATGGTCGATACCCTCCACTGTTCCGGGCGCGATGCCGCGCCACTTGTTGCGGCCTTTGCGGCCGATTGACGAAAGCGTAGGGCGCGCGCGGAAAGGCTGTCAAACACTATATGCGCGCCTGCCTGCCGCCCTTGTAGCGTGCAAGGGCTTTGCTTTCGCTGTCGAATCCGCTCTGATCGGAGGGGCGCGAAGGCTCAGACCCGCTCCCACGCGCAGCCGCGGCCGGGCGCGGTACCGGGCACGCCTGGCATCGACACGTAGGGGGGCGTTTCCTCCAGCAATCGCAGCCGCCCCTCGCGGCACAGCCTCTCTGCCCCCTCGGCAAAGCCGTCCTCCCAGATGCTGTCCTTCACTGTCAGCACCAGCCGCCCGCCAGGGCACAGGATGCGCAGCAGCTCCTCGACCGCCTCGAACCCGACATGGCCGGTGGTGAACACGCCGGTCGAGATCACGCCGGCGAACTGGCCGTCCGCAAAGGGCAGGCGGCCGCCCAGGCGCGCCTGATGCAACTCGGCGTAGATGTCCTTCTCGCCCGCTCGCGCCAGCATCGCGGGCGAAAGATCCAGCGCCACGAGGGGGGCAAAGCCCAGTATCTTCAGCAACTCGCCGGTCAGCCCCGTGCCCGCGCCGGCGTCCAGCACCGGCCCCTGACCTGCCGGCAGATACCGTGCCATCAGGCCCACCCCAATCGCCGGGTGGCGATAGCCCGTCTGCATCATCTCGGCATCATAGGTTTCGGCCCACTGATCGTAGCTTTTCGCCAGATCATCGGCGCCCTTGGCCGCATAGACCTTGTCCAGCGCGCCCTTTGCCTTCGCCATCCTCGTCTCCCCCTGGTTGTCCTTTTGCGTTTGGCCGAGTCATAGTCCGCCAACCCGCGACGCGCCAGCGCGGGCGCCAAATGAAGATGGAGAGCCCCCGTGACCGACCCGACCGCCACCTCGCCGATCGACCAGCTGCGCGCAATACCGCGTTTCGCCGAGACACCAAGGGGTGCCCCCGTGACCCGTCTGGGCGGGCTGACGAACCTGGTCTACCGGGTCGATCTGCCAGAAGGGCCGGTGGTGCTGCGCTTGCCGGGCAAGGGCACCGAGGCCTACATCGACCGCGAGATCGAGGCGCACAACGCCCGTGCAGCCGAAGCGGCTGGCGTTTCTCCCCGGATGATACACGTCGATCCGGCGACCGGGGTAATGGTGACCGAGCATATCGAGTGCGTAACCATGTCGGCCGAGAATTTTTCCACCCGGCCCGGTGCCGCTGCCCGTGCGGCGCGAGCTCTGGCGCGGTTGCATCGCAGCGGGCAGACGTTCCGCCATCGCTTTGAACTGTTCAACGAGATCGAGACTTATCGCAGGCAGGTGGCCGCCCTGAGCGTGCAACTCCCCGAAGGCTATGATGCCACCGTTGCACAGGCCGCCGACATCCGCACGGTGCTGGAGACGCAACCCGTCGCACTCGCCCCCTGCCACTGCGACCCGCTGGCCGAGAACTTTCTTGATACCGGTGACCGCATGTGGGTGGTGGACTGGGAATACTCCGGCATGAACGACCCGATGTGGGATCTGGGCGACCTGTCGGTCGAAGCGGCCTTTGGCCCCGATCAGGACGAAGAACTGCTGGGGGCCTATTTCGATGGCCCGGTGCCCGACGATGCCCGCGCGCGGATGGTGATCTACAAGGCGATGTGCGACCTGCTGTGGACGCTCTGGGGCTTGGTTCAGCACGGGAACGGCAACGAGGTTGAGGATTTCTGGGCCTATTCCACAGGCCGGCTGAACCGCTGCCGCGACCTGATGGCGCGCCCGGATTTCGCCCGACAGATCGAACGCGTCTGACTGGCCAGGCCGCGCGGCCACAAGCTATAGGAAAACGATCCGGCCCGTCGCGCCCGCGCCGAGAGATGCCGGAAGAGGAGGAACCCATGACCATCCCCTGCATAATCTGTGTCGCGATCACCGGATCGGTGCCGCGGAAATCCGACAATCCGGCGGTGCCGATTACCATCGAAGAGCAGATCGAAAGCACGCAGGAGGCCTTCGAGGCCGGCGCCAGCATCGCGCATTGCCATGTGCGGATGGAGGACGGCACGCCGACCTCGGACCCCGAGCGCTTCGCCCGGCTGCAGGAGGGGCTGCGGAAGCAATGCCCCGGCATGATCATCCAGTTTTCCACCGGCGGGCGATCGGGGGCCGGGGCGGAACGTGGTGGCATGCTGCCGCTCAAGCCCGACATGGCCTCGCTGACCGTGGGGTCGAACAACTTTCCCACCCGCGTCTACGAGAACCCGCCCGATCTGGTGGACTGGCTGGCGGCCGAGATGATCAAGTACGACGTGAAGCCCGAGATCGAGGCGTTCGACCTGTCGCATATCTTTCAGGCGGTGAAGATGCAGGCCGAGGGGAAGCTGACGGCGCCGCTGTACGTGCAGTTCGTGATGGGCGTGAAGAACGCGATGCCGACCGACAAGGATGTCTTCGATTTCTACATCCAGACGCTGAAACGACTGGCCCCTGACGCGCAATGGTGCGGCGCGGGGATCGGGGCGAACCAGATCAGGCTGAACGAATGGTCGATCGCGGCCGGCGGGCACACCCGCGCCGGGCTTGAGGACAACGTGCGACTGGACCGCGACACGCTCGCCCCGTCGAACGCCGCTCTGATCCGCCGTGCGGTGGCGTTGTGCGAGAAATACGAACGCCCCGTCGCGACGCCCGCGCAGGCGCGCGAGATCCTGGGGCTACGTTCGGCATGAGCAGCCGCTAGCCAAGGTGCACGAGGGCCACGCCAGGGAAGGCGGCGATCATCGCGTCGATCTCGTCCCGCGTCATCAGGCAGGCAGCGGTAGTGAGCGCATCGGCCAAGCCCGCCCGCGGCGCGGTGATTGTCACGGACTGCCAGCGTGCCGCGGCGGGCCGACCAGTCCGCGGATCAAGGATGTGGCCCACGCGTCCCGCCTCATCGAACACCGTGCCCAGCGGGGCAGACGTCGCAAGCGCGGCCTCGCGCAGGGTGTGGGCTAGCATCGCGGAACTTGTGCCAATCTGTACCGGCCAGTCGCCGCCCTCTGGCTGCCCGCCCAAGGCACGCAACTCCCCGGTGTCCACCAACACGTCCGTCAGTCCCTCGGCCCGCAGCAGGTCGGCCACGCGGTCGGCGATGTAGCCCTGCGCGATGCCGTTGAGGGTGAGTGCCATGGCGGGTCGAGCGAAGCTGATCTCGGCCGGAGTGGACCGTACCCCCGACCAGCCGACGCGGGACAGCGTTGCAGCCACGGCTGCGGGCGATGGTGCCTGTCCGGCAGCGTGGCGCTCGGCGTACAGCGCCCAGAGAGGTTGCACGCTGGGATCGAATCGCCCGCCGCTGACGCGGTGCACGGCGTCGCTGAGTGACAGACACTCCAGCAATTCGAACGGCGGGCCCCCAAGCCGACCGCTGGCGTTCAGACGCATCAGCGCGCTGTTGGCGCGGTAAAGACTGAAGATGTCCTCCAGCCGTGAGATTTCATCTCGTGCGCGGGCGAGGATCGCTTGCGCCTGTGGGTGCGCCAGCGTGATCGTCGCCCCCGCCCCAAGGGCCACACCGCGCCAACTGGTCATGGTTGCAGCAGCCACGGGACCAATTGCGCAGGCGGCGGCGGTGATCGTCAGAAAGCGGCGACGCGAAAGGCTGGCCATCTCAGTTCCCCACATCTGAGCCGAGCGCGCGCAGGCGGTCGGCGAAATCCTCTGCCGCGCCCGGCACGGCCGGCGGCGGGCTGGCAAGCACCATCTCGTTGTCGATCCGGTCCAGCGACAGGACGGTGCCGCCATGCTGGGCGGCAAAAGTCTCGGCCGCGGCCACATCGGCGAATGGCACCAGTTCCGTCCCCCCCATGCCGCCCATGCGGGCGGAACCGACGACGAAATGCGCCGCATCGGCGGTGATCCAGTTCTGCGGGCCGGGGTCGTCCCATGTGGCGCCCGCTGCCCCCATGTCGTTGACGTAAAGAACGCGGATGAAATGTGACTGCTCCGGCATCCGCAGATAGGCGACCGCGTCGCGGACCTCGCTGAAGAACAGCGGGACGGGCAGCCCGTCCAGATGCACCTGCGCTTTGGGGCCGGGATGTTCCAGAAGACCCATCTGGCAGAGGTGGCCAACCGACTCGGCCGTCAGGGGCGTGGGGTCGGGCAAGGCGGCAGTTTCCTCGCGGCAGGCCATCAACGCAAGCGGCAGGAGGAGGCCGAGAGACAGGGTCCTCATGGTTCCACCCGGCGGAAAAGAGCGATTGCCAGTGCCAGCGCGGCAACCGGCCACAGCAGGATCACGGCCAGCGCACGGCCTGGCGGGATTGTTGCGGCCGCGCCACCCAAGCCTGCGGCGGCCGCCGTCGCCTCGGACGCAGCGAGGTTGTAGAGTCGGAAGGCATCGGCCGGATTGCCGATCAGCAGCCAAGGAAAGACCTGCCGGGTGAAGGTGCCGCCGCCATCCGCCACGACGGCCGCCAGAAGACCGAGATCGTAGAGCACAATCGCCACCAGCCAGAGTCCGATCGCCATGCCTGCCGCCGCCCCGGGTCGACCCGCGAAGGCCGAGATCGCATAGCCCACGCCCAGAAAGGTCGCGCCCAGCAGAAGCGACGTCCAGCCCAACCGCAGCAGCGCCGGCAGCCCGGCGGCCGCGCGCGGATCGGTCAGGAACGCCGCCGCTGCAGCGATGCCGTAGCCCACGAAGATCGCCAGCGCGAGGATTGCGAGGTGTGCGAGGAACTTGCCCAGGATCAGCGTGCCGCGCCGTACCGGGTAGGTCAGGACCAGCGGAAGGGTGCCGCGCTCCACCTCTCCGGCAACGGCGTCGAAGGCCATCAGCAGGGCGACCAGCGGCACCAGATAGACTGCAAGTGAAGTCAGGCTTGCCACCGTGACCGACAGCCGGTCGGCCCCCAGCGCCCCGGTGGGGGCGCTGCTTGCCGCCGACAGCACGGCGGCAAACAGCGCCATCATCACCACGGCAATGGCGACCCAGCGGTTGCGCAAGGCGATCCGCGCCTCGGCCCCGGCAACAGCAAGAATGGCGTTCATTGCCCGTCCCTCCTGCTGAAATGGGTATACAGATCTTCCAGACTGGGTGGGATCACCTCGATATCCTCGACAAGCGGCCCGAGCGCTGTGACCCGGCCCAGTTGTGCCAGCTTCTCGTCGTCAGCGCAGAGAAGATCGACGGTGATCCCGTTCCGACGCCCACCCTTAAGAGCAGCGGCCACCTGATCGGCCGCGCCGGGCCGGGCGGCAACCTGCAGGCGGATCGACAGGGCGGCGCGGCGGCGCAGGGCGGCCAGTGTGTCGTTCGCCACCATTTTCCCTTTCGACAGGATCACGATGCGGTCGGTCCGCGCCTCCACTTCGGTCAGGGCGTGGCTGGACAGCAGGATCGCGGTGCCCTGGGTGGCAAGGTCGTCGAGGATCGCGTAGAAATCACGGCGCGAGACGGGGTCGAGCCCGCTGGTTGGTTCGTCCAGCACCATCAGCCGGGGCCGACCGATCAACGCCTGGGCAAGGCCAACCCTCTGGCGCATCCCCTTGGAATAGGTGCCGATCCGGCGCGTCGCGGCCTCGGCCAGACCGACCCGGGCCAGCAGGTCCATCGCCGCACCCACCGGCTCGCCGCGCAGGCGCAGGTAAAGGCGCACCTGCTCCAGCCCCGTCAGGGCGGAGTGGAATGCCACGTTTTCGGGGAGATAGGCAGTTCCCGCCCGCGCGGCGTGGCTGCCTGGAGCCGCGCCCAGCACCGTGATCGCGCCAGAGGTGGCAGGGATCAGGCCAAGGATGATCTTCATCAACGTGGACTTGCCTGCGCCGTTGTGGCCAAGAAGCGCGACGCGTTCGCCGGCTGCAACGTCGAACGTCACCCCGTCCAGCGCGGTGGTCGCGTTGAACCGCTTAGTGATCCGTGAGAGCGTCAAGCTCGGCATCGTAATCTCCTTCGGCCCAGGCGGGCCGGGCCGCGGCCTCCATGGCCGCGATATGGTCGGGAACGGGCACCACGGGCGCCTGCATCAGGGGAAAGCTGTCCACCACGCCGCCGGGCAGGGTGGCGGGGAAATGCGCCTGGCTCCACCGGATCAGCTGCACGGCGGGTGAGCCCATCAGCAGCGCGGCGGCCGGCTGGGACCACAGGATGTGATCCATCAGGTCGTTGGGACGGAACACGCCATCGGCGATGCCGTCGCCATCCAGATCAAAGGCCGGATGGTCGGACCAGTGGTTGCCACGGCCATCGAGGCTCCATTCCATGTCGCGGGTTCCGACGTATTTGACCTGGGTGCGGTTTCCGATGAAGGCGTTGCCGGTCAGCCCGTTGCGTTCGGATCCAGCAGTGAAGTGCAGGCCGATGTCGCACCCTTCAAAGCGGTTGCCAGCGATCAGGTTGCGATGCGCGTTGTATATGAACAGGCACTTCTCGGCCCCACCGCGAACAAGGTTGCCAGCCACATCGGACTGGTTGGCGAAGTTCAGCATCAACCCCTGGCCGCGGTCGCGCAGCGACAGGTTGCCGGTGACCGTGATCCGGTCCGAAAACATCAACGCGAAGCCCAGGTGATTGCCTATCGACACGTTGTCGGTCACAGTGCTGTCGTGGGTGTACATGTAGTGGACCGCAAAGCGCAGATCGCGAAACAGGTTGCCGGCAAAGGTGTTCTTGCGCGAGGCGTTGGCGAAGATCCCGTCGCGGCCCCATCGGATATCGTTGCCCTCGATCACCGCGCCGGGGGCGTTCCAGACGTAGACCCCGTTGCCCCGGTCGTTCATCCGATGGTCGCGGCGGCCCTCGATGACATTGTCGCGCACGATGCTGTCGCGAGATCCGTGGACGACGACACCGTGCAGGTTGCCGTGCAGGGTGTTGTCCTCGACCAGAACACGCGCCGAGGTGCGCTTCAGGTGGATGCCGGCGTCGATCTCCTGATGCCGGCTGCCGGAGCCGGTGACGATCAAGCCACGCAGGACCGCATCCTCGGCCGTCACGGTGATGACGCTGCCTGTGCCGTCGCCGATAATCTCCGCGCCCAGTTGCCCCTGTAGCGTCAGTGGTCTGTCGATGGTCACCGGGCCGTCGTGGCGGCCCGATGAAAGGATCAGGGTATCGCCGGGGCGGGCCCCGGCGATGGCGGCGGCCAGCCCTCCGGGTTTGGCCGGCACCAGCAGTTCCGTCGCCCACGAGGGGGTGACGAGCAGTGCAAGCACCAGCAGATGGGAAACCAGCCACCGCATGGCTCACGCGTCCCTCGGCTCGACAAACATCCGGCCGCGCATCTCCATGTGGAGCGCGTGGCAGAACCACTGGCAATAGTACCAGTAGACCCCCGGCTTCGCCGCAACGAAGGTGGCCGAGGCGGTGGCCTGCGGGCCGACCTCGAACGCGACGCCGTGATCGCCCATGCAGAAGCCGTGCGTCAGGTCGTCGATGTCGTCGAGGTTGGTGACGATCACCGTCACCTCATCGCCCTCGCGCACGGTGAAGCTTTCCAGGCTGAAAGACGGCGCCTGGCTGGACATGTAGACGCGCACCTTGTTGCCATCGCGCACCACCGTGTCCATCCAGTCGTCGATATCGATGCCGTCCGCTTCGGCTTGGGCGCGGGTTTCGGCCCACATCGGGTCGTCCCGGTTCCAGACGTTCAGCGGATTGACCAGCGATCGATGCACCAGGATCGAATCGTGCGGCTCGGCAAAGGTAGGCCCGTCGTGCACGAGCGTCAGGTTTGTGCCGTCCATGGCGAAAAGCTGCTCGTTCTCGGGCTTCAGGGGCCCGACGTTCAGGAACCTGTCCTTCGAGAACTTGTTCATCGACACGAACCACTTGCCATCCGCGTCCAACGTCTCACCCATCGTCGTGGAGTTGTGACCGGGCTGGTAGTGCACGTCCACCTTGGCACGGAGCGGATCCACGTCCTCGCCGGCATAGGCGCGCACCGCGTCCTCGATGTTCCAGATCGCGACCTGGCTGTCGAGGAACAGCGTCGTCAGGGCGTTGCCCTTGCCATCAAACGCCGTGTGAAGGGGACCGAGGCCCAGCTCCGGCTCCGCCACCACAGCCGAGCGCGGGTCGAGGGTGTCGTCCTCGAACAGTGCGTCAAGCTTGCGCACGTCGATGACGCTGACGGTGGGCGAGAGCTTTCCGGCGATGCACAGGTGGATGCGGTCCGGCGCCATGTTGCAGCCATGCGGGTTGTTCGGGATCGGGATGTATCGGGTGTACTTCTTGTTCTGCCCTTTGCGCCCGTCGATCACCTTCACGCCGTTCATCTCGGTGAAGTCGCCGTCCGCGATGCCTTTCTCGATCTCGGCGATGTTGAAGACCACGACATGGTCCATCTCGGCCGCCGTCATCTCGGCCGTGTTCATGCCCATTTCCGAGTTGTACGAGGTCGAGAAGGCATATTTGCCGTCGTAATCGGCATCGGTGTTGTCGAGGTTGCCGGTGACCATCACCTGCCAGGCAACCGTCATCTCATCAGCGTTGATCGCGGTGTAGAAGTTCACGTATTGCGAGGGATCGTCGAGGATCTTGCCGTCGTTCACCATCGGCCCCTCATCCTCGCCATTGGCGAAGACGTAGTTGGTGCGCGGCCATTTCTGCGGGCGCAGGCCATGGATCGCCTTGGCGTTCGGGATCTCGATGATCTTGTCGGCCTTCATCACGTCCAGACGCACGCGGGCGACCCGGGTGTTCGCCTTGTCGTTCATGAACAGGTAACGCCCGTCGTACTTGCCGTCGGTGAAGGACATGTGGACGTGGTGCAGGTCGCCGTTGTCGTGGACCCGCTTGCCGTTCGCAGCGAGGAAGTTCTTCGTCCGCTCGCTCATGCCATCGGTCAGGATCTTGAGCGACTCGTTGGTCTGGCCCCAACCGGTGGCCGAGCAGCGGTTGAACACAGGTATCCGCATGAACTCCCGCATCGACGGGACACCGAGAATGCGCACCTCGCCAGTCTGGCCCGAGGACCAGAAACCGTAGTATTCGTCCAGTTCGCCCGGCGACAGGTGCGCGCTGGCGGCCTGCGCCTGCGCGGTTCCGGTCGAGGCCGCGGTTGCGGCCACACCGGCCGCCCCGCCCATCAACGCCACCCGCGATCCGCCTAGCGCGCCAAGCGCCGCTGCTCCTCCGGCCGTCGCCCCCAGCAGGCCGCGGCGGCTGATGCCGGTCTTCGTCGGTTTGTCAGACATTGGTCTTCTCCTTCACGTTTGGATGGTTGGAAATTTTTCGATCCAATGCGGCCGCACCGGCCGAGACCGTCTCGCGCCGCTTCAGTTTCTTGATGACCACCGGGCACTTCACCGGCGACTGATACAGAACCTGGCAATGCAGGCAGTTCAGGCATTCGTTCGGGTTGATCTCGCCGGTGGGATGGATGGCCTGTACCATGCATTCATTGGCGCAGGTCTGGCAGGGGCTGCCGCATTCGCGGTAACGCTTCAGCCAGTCGAACATCCGGATCCGCGCCGGGATCGCCAGCGCCGCCCCCAGCGGACACAGGTAGCGACAGTAGAACCGCTCCACGAACAACCCGATGCCCAGCAGGATCAGCGCATAGAGTACGAAGGGCCACGCGCGGTCGAACTTCAGCACGATGGCGGTCTTGAACGGTTCCACCTCGGCCAGACGTTCGGCCTGATCGACAGAGGCCAGCGTGACGCCGAACAGTCCAAGGAAGATGATGTATTTCACCGCCCAGAGCCGCTCGTGCAGGCCCCAGGGCAAGTGCCACTGTGGCACGCGGAAGAACTTGGCGACGCGGTTCGTCAGTTCCTGCAAGGCACCAAAGGGGCAAAGCCAGCCGCAATAGGCCCCGCGCCCCCAGAAGATCAGGGCAGCGGCGACCGAGAACCACAGGATGAAAGTCAGCGGATCCATCAGGAAGGCGTCCCAAGTGAACCCGGAGGCCAGCGAGTTGGCCAGCGCCATCAGGTTCACGATGGACAGCTGCGCATTCGCGTACCAGCCCAGGAACACCAGTGTCAGCGTCAGGAAGCCGATGCGGAACCAGTCGGTGAACCGGGCTGACCGGGTAACGTAGCTTTGGAAGAAAAAAGCCCCAGACAGCAGCCCCAGCATCGCGAGAAGACCCGCGATTTCGGGGGTCTTGTCCTGCCAGATCCGCTGCCAGAGTGCCGTCTTCGCCGCGCGTTCCGCGTCATCGTCGGTGGCGACTGGGGTCGGGGCAGGCGGGGCGATCCGCGTCAGGAAGGCCGCTGGCAATTGATAACCCATCTCGAAGGTCGTGTAGACCCGTTCGATCGCGCCGACATCGCGCTGGACCAGCAGTTGTAACCGCCATGGTTCAGTCGGGTCGAATCCGGCATCGGTGGGGATCTTGAACAAATCCATCTCGCCCAAGGTTGGCGCACCGCTGGCGGCGATGGCACCGACCCTGCGGTGATCGCGGTCGCGGAAGCGGACCGACATGTCGCCCTGGATCAGTTGGATGCGGTCGAACAGCCCGCCGCGCACGTAGCCCGAGCCCTTGAAGGAGTAGAGTCCGCGCGCGGCGACGAGGATGGCGTGTTCGTCCTCCTCCAGCCAGGTCGTCAGGTTCTCCACCTCGCGCCCGTCCAGCAGGGCGGTGGCAATGCCCGGCACGCTGACTTGGGTCGCGTAAAGATCGATGAAGCTTTCGTCAGGTTCCCCCGGAAGCGGCCGGGCTGCGGCACGGGGGTCATCCATCGCCGCGAAAGCCTCGTTGACCTGGCCGATGTCCAGTGACAGTCGCCGTACCGTGCCGTCACCAAGCAATGTGAACCAGTCCGGCGCCGCGGCCGCTTCGGCGTTGATCTCGAACCGAGGGCCAGCGGAGGGTTCGGGCACAGACAGCCCACCCAGCCCCAGCGCGCGTGCCACGCGCAGACCGGCGCGCAGGATGGAGTCGTCGATCACCATGATGGTAACCGTCGCGCCCGAGATTATTGTCAGGTCGTGCGGCGCTCCCTCGGCTGCCGCAAGCAGATCGAAGCCAATATAGCCTTCCGTGAGGGCCCGGACGCGTGCTTCGGGGATTCCGATAAGCACAATCGGCTCGGAATGGGCTACGAGCTTCACGCCCACGACCTGCGCCGCCTCGTCCACTGCCATCAGCACATGGATCGGCTTGCCTGAATAGCCCGTGGTGCCCACGAAATCGGTGGTGATGAAGGCCCAAGCGACCGTCTCGCCCCCGCGCAGCACTGGCGCGACCGGCAGATCGGGGCGAATCGGACCATAGCTATCGGCGCCCTCGACCAGATCTGCAGCGGGCATTTCGGACAGAAACCGGGGGAGAAGGTCTTGCCCCGTGGCGGTCGTCGCGATGGAAGCCAGAACGATCGACAGGACCGCAATATACGCGCGAATTTCACGTGCGGTGCGCCCGAGGCGCGAGGACAGGGACAGTTTCATGCAGATCTCTTGTCCGGTGGGCCGTGCGGCAGAGGTGTGCGCCAGCGCAGCGGCTCCAAACGCAGGGTGATGTTGGAAACGGCGCGTACCGACATCACGGTGAGCCGCGCCGTCGCGACCGGGGCGACGGGCAACGCACCGACGAAAGACGCCGTGCAGAAAGGGCAGGGAGCCGTGTCGCAGGGTGAATCTGGATCGACCGGCCGACCGTTGGCATCCAGCCAGACGGCCTTAGGCACTCCCGCCTCGGCGCAGAGTACCATCTCGATCAGGTCCGCGCGATCAACCGAAGCGTGCCGGGGCTGGAAGCCCCCGGCAAATCCGACGCCCCCCACCCCCAAGGCAACAAGCAACGACATCACGATTCGGATCAATGTGGACCACATGCGTCCGACCCTAGGAACCGGACCAGCGACGGTCCTTGATTTGGATCATATGAAATGATCCATAAAGATCCAACCTGCAGATCACCAACACTGATAGCGGAACGCGACCGACCCGACCGATCGCATTGCTGCTGCCGTGGGTCTGGCTATATGAGGGCCTGTGAGATTGACAAAATACACAGACTATTCGCTGCGGGTGCTGCTTTACTCCGCAAGCGCGGGTGATCGGAACACGACCATCGAAGAAGTGGCGCAGTTCTTCGGAATCTCGCATGCTCATCTGAAGAAGGTGGTCAAGGAACTGGCGCGCGCCGGATACCTGAAATCCACCACCGGGCGTGCAGGCGGGTTCAGGCTGGCGCTCCCGCCTGATCAGATCCACCTCGGCGCGCTGATCCGCCAGACCGAGCCCGATTTCGCGCTGGTCGAATGCTTCCAGCCAGACAAGGGTTGCCGCATCCAATCGGTCTGCGGCTTGCCGCCAGTTTTTGACGCGGCTCTCGCACGGTTCATGGAGGAGCTGGACCGACACACCCTCGCGGATATCGCAAGGGGGCGGTTTGGCCTGTCGCAGCCGGAAGGGGATGCGCCCTCCTGAGCCCGCGGATCAGGTAGTGAGGCTTTCCGCCTCCTTCGGAGCGAGCCGCAGCCCGCCCTCGCGACACAGGAAGTCCGCGATCTCGTCCACGCCCCGGTTCTGTCGCAGTTCCGCCATGACGAAAGGACGGATGCCCCGCGCCGCGGTCGTATCGACGCGCAAGAGATCCAGATCGACGCCGACATGGGGCGCGAGGTCAGTCTTGTTGACGACCAGCAGGTCCGACCGCGCCAGCCCCGGCCCCCGTTTGCGCGGAATGTCCTGCCCTGCGGCCGTATCTATGACATAGATCGTCAGGTCCGCCAGTTCCGGGCTGAAAGTCGCGGCCAGATTGTCTCCACCGGATTCGATAAGGATCAGATCCAAGTCGGGGAATGTTGCACGCAGGTCCGCCACGGCGGCAAGGTTGATGCTGGCATCCTCGCGGATCGCGGTGTGGGGGCAGCCGCCGGTTTCCACGCCGCGAATGCGTTCCGACGGCAGCGCCTGCGCGCGGGTCAGGTAGTCGGCATCTTCCCGCGTGTATATATCGTTGGTGATCACCGCCATCGACAGGCGGGGGGCGAGCGCGGCGCACAGTTTCTCTGTCAGCGTGGTCTTTCCGGCACCCACCGGGCCGCCGATGCCCACACGAAGGGGTCCGTTGGGAGAGCTCATGAGCGGAAGATCCTCACGGTCAGGGTTTCATGCTCCATCGACGCCAGATCGGCACCAAGGGTGAAGGTGGCGATATCGTCAATGTCAAGCTGCGCGAAGCAGTCGGCCAGACCCGAAATGCGCGAGGCAAGCGTGTAGAGGATGTGCTGCCCCTCGGTCTGGCCCAGAGGGACGAAGCGTACGGCGGCAAGAACCAGCTGCGCGGCCACCCCATGCAGCCACAGACCAAGCACCTGCGCCGTCGGCAGCCGGAGCGACGCAGTCGCCAGCCCGACCGCGACCGGCAGCGGAAGCGCCGGGATTTGCTGCCCGACGAGCGCGCCAACCTGTGCGGCGAAGGCGCGGCCCTGCTCCAGCGTTTCGGTCAGGCGCTCTGATGTCGGTGCCAGTGCGCGCGCCATCCGGTCCAGGGCTACGACGTCCGCCCCGGGCTTGCGGGCCAGCGACAGCAGGATCGCGTCGCTGCGGCCCGATCCATGCGCCAGCACTGCGCCGACCCAATCGGCCACGTCGGCGGCACGCGTCACTGCGCCGTCCGCAATCGCGGTTTCCAATCCCTGCGAATAGGCAAAGGATCCGATAGGAAAGGCGGGCGAAAGAATCTGGTGCAGGTGGAGCAGATCGCTGTGCCCGTCCGACGGATCAATGCGAATGGGCGTGATCATGAGTATCACTGTGGTCATGCTGCGATGGCGCGTGGTCGTGGCCCATTGTGCGCCCATGCCCATACGCGCCACCCTCGGGCCGGAAAGGCACGTGGACTGGGGTTAACTCGGCGCCCAACTGACGCAGCATCGCCTCGATCACGTGATCGCGGCGGATCACCAGCCGGTCCGCAGTGATCTGACAGGGGGTGTGGCGGTTTCCGACATGCCAGGCAAGACGCGGCAGATCCCCGCGCACTTCGACCAGATGCTCGGCGGCCGCGACGACGCCGACAGCGCGGCCGTCTTCGAGAAGGAGCGCATCACCGTGATCAAGGCTGGTCGTCTCGGCCAGATCGACCATCAATGACGCCCCGGACGCTGTCACCAACCGTCGCCGGCGCAGGAATCGCGACTCGTAGTCCAGCGCGACCGTATCGGCCAGCGCACCGTGGTGATGGCGCGACACAGCGCGGGCAGCGGGCAGATCGGTCATGGCATCCTCCGGTCGGTGCCGGGCCATGACCGATCCGGGGTCAGTAACCCAGCTTGTCGCGAAAAACGTACTCGATAAGCTTGTCGCGACGCACTCCCAGACGGGCAAGCTCGGCATCGCTCATCGCGTTCAGACGCTCCACCTCGCGTTGCCGCGACAGTCGTTCGAGATAGGCGTTGAAGCCTTGTCCCATCTGCGCGAATAGGCGATCGGCTTGCGCGCGTAGATCGTCTTTCAGGTCGGTTGGATGTATTACGGCCATTGGAAACCTCTTCCATTGAAGGTTTCCTCCCATGTCTTGAGACGTGGGGCCGGAGGGCTGGAAATGCAAGTTTTGTCGGCGGGACGCCGCGTTGCGCGCGCGTCAATCCTGTTTTCTGGTCACACATGCTGCCTCAATACAGGAAATAGCGCTGCGCCAGCGGCAACTCGGTCGCGGGTTCGCAGGTCAGCAATTCACCATCGGCGCGCACCTCGTAGGTCTCCGGGTTCACATCGATCTTCGGGGTCGCATCGTTCAACCTCATGTCCACCTTCCCGATGCCGCGGGTGTGCTCGACCGCCAGAACCTCGCGCATAAGGCCCAGCCGCCCACCCACATCGGCCTGCAGCGCGGCGGCCGAAACGAAGGTGGCGCAAGATGCTGTCATCGCACGGCCGAAGGCGCCGAACATCGGCTGCGAATGCACAGGCTGCACCGGGATAGACCCATTGGGGTCGCCCATCTGCGCCGCCGTGATCGTGCCGCCGATCAGCACCATCTCGGGCTTGGCACCAAAGAAGGCCGGGTGCCAGAGCACCAGATCGGCGCGCTTGCCCTCTTCCACGCTTCCTACATGGGCGGACAGCCCATGCGCGACGGCTGGATTGATGGTGTATTTCGCAATGTAGCGCCGCGCCCGCAGGTTGTCGTTCGCGCCCGTTTCGCCATCCAGCCGTCCACGCTGCACCTTCATCTTGTGCGCGGTCTGCCATGTGCGGGTGATCACCTCGCCCACGCGCCCCATCGCCTGGCTGTCCGAGGACATGACGGAGAAGGCGCCAAGGTCGTGAAGTATATCCTCGGCTGCGATGGTCTCACGCCGGATGCGGCTTTCGGCAAAGGCCACATCCTCGGGGATTGAACGGTCCAGGTGGTGACAGACCATGAGCATGTCGAGGTGTTCCTCGATCGTGTTCACGGTGTAGGGGCGTGTCGGGTTGGTCGAGGAAGGGATGACGTTCGGTGACGAGACCACCTTGATGATGTCTGGGGCGTGCCCGCCGCCTGCGCCCTCGGTGTGATACGCGTGGATCGTGCGTCCGGCGATGGCCTTCAGCGTGTTCTCGACAAAGCCGCTTTCGTTCAGCGTGTCGGTGTGGATCATGACCTGAACGTCCATGGCATCGGCCACCGACAGGCAGCAGTCGATCGCAGCGGGGGTGGTGCCCCAATCCTCATGCAGTTTCAGCGCGCAGGCTCCCGCGTGCACCTGTTCCTCCAGCGCGGCGGGCTGGCTCGCGTTGCCCTTTCCGGCAAACCCCAGGTTCATCGGGAATGCCTCGGCCGCCTGAAGCATGCGCCCGATATGCCACGGCCCCGGCGTGCAGGTCGTCGCCAGAGTGCCATGCGCCGGGCCGGTCCCGCCGCCCAGCATGGTCGTGATCCCCGAATGCAACGCGTGCTCTATCTGCTGCGGGCAGATGAAATGAATGTGCATGTCTAGTCCGCCGGCGGTCAGGATCTTCCCCTCGCCCGCGATGACCTCGGTGCCAGGACCGATGATTATATCGACGCCGGGCTGGGTGTCGGGGTTCCCGGCCTTTCCGATCTTGTGGATACGGCCGTCGCGCAGGCCCACGTCGGCCTTGTAGATGCCGGTCCAGTCGAGGATCAGCGCGTTGGTTATCACCGTGTCCACCGCGCCCTCGCCGCGTGACCGCTGCGATTGCCCCATGCCGTCGCGGATAACCTTGCCGCCGCCAAACTTGACCTCCTCGCCATAGGTGGTCAGGTCGCGCTCGACCTCGATGATCAGGTCGGTGTCGCCCAGCCGGACCCGGTCGCCCGTTGTCGGGCCATACATGGCGGCATACTCGGCGCGCTGGATCGAAACCGGCATGGCTGTCCTTTACTTTGGCAAGAGCGGATGGCCGCCACGCAGGCGGCGTGTATTGGCGCGCGTGGCGCGACTATAGGGTGCAGCTGCGGCTGCGGCGATCGTGACAGGATCAGCCCCCCGCATGGCGGCCTTGCCCGCGGCGGCCGAGCCCGTCAGAAACGCGCGCGTCTTCTCGTTTACCATCCGGCTGTTTTCGGTGGGTGAAACGCGCCAGGCGCCGGCCATGCCCATCATGCGCATCGAGATCACCATCTGCGACTCAATCATCATCCGGGTATAGGTATTGGCAAGCCGCATGGCGGCCGGGTCGAACAGCATAGGGATTCTCCTGCAGGGTGTATTCGTCAACGCTATACCCTAAAGCTGGCCCATGACAGCGCCGTTGAAACCGATCACCCGCCGATCACCCGCGTAGGGGACCAACCGCACCTCGCGGCTTTGCCCCGGCTCGAAGCGAACTGCTGTGCCGGCCGGAATATCCAGCCGCATCCCTCGCGCGGCAGCACGGTCGAACTGCAACCCCGAGTTGGTCTCGGCGAAATGATAGTGGCTGCCCACCTGCACCGGACGGTCTCCAGTGTTTGCGACCATCAGCGTGACGGCCGGGCGATCCGCGTTCAGGGTGATTTCACCCTCGACAGTCAGGATTTCACCAGCGATCATCGCGCGCTCTCAGACGAAGACCAGGGCGACGCCGGCGACCGCGACTGCCCCGCCAAGCGCACGAGTTGTCGGCATGCCGAGACGAGCAAGCGCGATACCAAGGCCGTGCAGTGCCGCCGTGGCAATCACGAAGCCAATTGCATACGACGCACCGCCCGGCCCTTCGATCCCGTGGGCATATCCATGCGCCAGACCGAACAACATCAGCCCGGCCAGAGACACCGCCATGGGCGCGCGCGTAGCGAGCGCGACCAGAGCGCCGAAGACCATGACCGAAGCAAGGATTGCCGACTCCACCGCCGGTAGGGCAGCACTACCCACGCCGATAAAGGCGCCCGCCAGCATCGCCGCCACGAAGGCAATGGGATAGCCGATCAGTGCCCGCCCGCCCGACAGCCCCGCCCAAAGACCGACCGCGATCATCGCCAGCAGGTGATCGCCCCCCAGAAGTGGGTGGGACAGACCGGCCGCGAGCCCATCTGTGTGGTGGTGGCCGCTGTGGGCCATTGACGCGGCAGGCGTCAGCAGGGCGATCAGGCCGATTAACACGCGCATGGAAACCTCTCAGCGGATGGGGTGGTGAACTGTGACGAGCTTCGTGCCGTCGGGGAATGTCGCCTCGACCTGCACGGAATGGATCATCTCGGGGATGCCCGGCATGCACTGGTCTGCGGTGATGACATGGGCGCCCGCATCCATCAGTTCAGCGACGCTGCGGCCGTCGCGCGCGCCCTCGACCACGAAATCGGTGATCAAGGCGACAGCTTCCGGGTGGTTGAGCTTCACGCCGCGGGCCAGCCGATCGCGGGCGACCATGGCTGCCAGGCTGACCAGAAGCTTGTCCTTTTCCCGTGGGCTCAGGTTCATCTTTCCCTCACATCTGCCAGACCCGGGGCAGCGGGGCTGCCCCCAGCACCTGAAGCGCGCGGATCATCTGCCGACGCAGCGGCCAGCCATCGCGCGCGATGACCCGGATGACACATTTCCCGTCCCAGCCGCTGGCCGCCGCACGCGCACCGGGTTCGTCCAGCACGCGGCGCACTGCCACCAGCGCATCCTCAGCCCCGCGCGCGATCAGGGCGATGACGCCAAACGCCCGCGCGGTCCCCAGCATCGCCGATGATTCCGCCGCCGCCAGCGCCGGCGCACCAAAACTGACAGCATCGATCCAGACCGGCGCGCCATCGCGGCGCAGGATGCGGCGGTCGAACAGATCGGCCGCGGTCACGCCCTCGCCCATCGCATGACGGCCCAGCACGACGGATTCACAGATCAGGCAGGCTGCTTCCCCAGCCATGTCGATTTCGGTCTCGCGGCGCAGATGGCTGCGCTCGTAGAGAATCGTCTCTTGCGGCAACCAGTGCAGGCGCGCGCCGGCACCAAGATGCGCCCTGATCTGCACCTCTGCCGGGCCGCTGGGCGCGGCGTAGGCCCGTTCTGCGGTCTGGGTGGTCGCCGTGACCTGCGTGCCTGCTTCCAGGTTCAGCGACAGATCCAGCCGGTCGCCGCTTGTTAACCCGCCCGAGGTGTTCAGGAGCACCACTTCGGGCACCCGTCCGGCCACCCTCGGCAGGATCGCTCTTGCCGAGCCGCTCTGGAAAAGCTGCGCAAGCCGGGTTCGATCAGAGCACCGGGTAAACCCTACTTCGGCCCGACCGACGCTGCGCTGCATCGGGGCGGAGACATCTGGTCCAGGACAGGGTTCAACGGTGTCGAACATGATCGCTGGATAAGCTGCACCCTGCGCGCCGAACACGATTCAAGCCAATATTGCGGCGGCGCCCAAGCTATTCGCTCAATTATAGGGCATAATGACGCCGTAATGCTCATAATTTAGGCATTATTCCTTTTGCTCCGGAACGGCCGCTTCGGTGCCGCCCGTTGACCTTCAACGCGAACAGCGCCATGCAGCGGCATGCGCCGCTGTCGCGGTCGCGGCTCGCCTGCAGGAGAATGACATGAGTAATTTCCCGGTCTTCGACGGTCATAACGACGTTCTGCTGAAGATGTGGAGCGACGGCGACCGCACCGGTGAAAGCTTCCTGACCGGTCGCGATGGTGACCTCGATCTCCCGAAAGCTCGCGCCGGTGGCTTTGCCGGCGGTTTCTTCGCGATCTGGCTGCCCGGCCCCGAAGGCAGCGAACCAACCGAAGACGACCCGGTCCCCGTCTTTCCAGTGCTGGACACCGACCGCGCCCGCGCGCTGACGCTGCAGATCGCCGCGATCCTGCTGCGCCTGACACGGGCGCGGCCAGATGCGATCCGCATTTGCACCTCTTCCGACGAGATCGAATCTGCGCGCGCGGCTGGCGCGATCGCGGCGCTGATGCACATTGAGGGCTGCGAGGGGATCGGTCCGGATCTCGCGGAACTGGAGGTCTATCACGCGGCCGGTCTGCGCTCGCTCGGGCCCGTCTGGTCGCGTGACAACATATTTGGAAACGGCGTGCCTTTCCGCTTTCCCTCCAGCCCCGACACCGGGCCGGGGCTGACTGACGCGGGGCGCCGGCTGATCGCGGAGTGTGACCGGCTGGGGATCATGGTGGATCTGAGCCACCTGAACGAGGCCGGCTTCTGGGACTTGGCCGCGATCACCGACCGGCCGCTCGTGGCGACCCACAGTTGCGTCCACGCGCTATGTCCCGCCACCCGCAACCTGACCGACCGACAGCTTGATGCCATCGCCGAACGCGGTGGCGTCGTCGGGCTGAATTTCGGCGTGCAATTCCTGCGCGAGGACGGGACGCGAAACCCGGATACAGGGCTGGACGTGCTGACCCGCCACCTCGATTACCTGCTGGAACGCCTGGGTGAGGCCGGGGTCGCACTGGGATCCGATTTCGACGGGGCAATGATGCCCAAGGCAATTGGCCACGCCGACGGATTGCCTGCCCTGACCCGGGCGATGCAGGCCGCAGGCTATGGCGACGACCTGATCGCCCGCATCTGCTGGGGCAATTGGGTCGACCTGCTGCGCCGCACCATCGGCTGATCTCTGCGCGGGCGGGGGCGGCCGCGCTGCGACTCGGCCGCGGATGTGGTATCCTCTTTTCTGTCTTTCGGGTGGAGGCGCGCATGGCCGGTTCAATCACCGTTCTTGTGGGAACAACCAAGGGCGCCTTTCTGATCGAAAGCGACGACCGCCGCGACTGGCGCCTGCGCGGGCCGTTCTGCGATGGCTGGCCCATCAACCACATGATCGGAGATTCCGAAACTGGCACGTTCTGGGCGGCTGGCGGCGGCGACTGGCACGGTGCGGGCGTCTGGCGGTCGACAGATGGGGGAGCGCACTGGACGCTGTCGCTGCTGGCCAACGGGCAGATGGACGAATGGCTGAAGAACGACCCCGACGTTGCCGCGTATCTGGGGCGCGAAGCCGCCCCGGACGCGCGGTTCAAAGGCGAGATCGTGACTCTCTGGTCACTCGGTCGGTCCAACGGGACGTTGTACGCCGGTGCGAAACCGGCAGTTCTGTTCGCCAGCACGGACGGCGGCGAAAACTGGACCAAGGTGCAAGGGCTGAACGATCACCCCTCGTCCGACAACTGGCAACCCGGTGGCGCGGGCCTGGTGCTTCACAGCATCGTGGTCGACCCCGATCGGCCCGAGAAACTGTGGGTCGGGATCTCGGCCGCCGGGGTCTTTGCGACCGAGGATGCGGGAAGGACATGGGACCGGCGAAATCGCCGCTCGAATTCAGATACGGGCGATCACGCCCAGGCGTCCGATCCGGGTGCCTGCGGGCATGAAGTGGGCCATTGCGTCCACAACATCGTCCGCGCGCCGGGGCAAGGGGGTGACCTGCTCTACCAGCAGAACCACCACGGCGTCTTTCGCAGCCCGGATGGCGGCCGCAGTTGGCACGAGGTTACCAAGGGGCTACCTTCGAATTTCGGCTTTCCCATCGCGGTGCACCCGCACGATCCGCGAACGCTCTGGGTGCTGCCCCTGAACGGCGACGTGGCCGGGCGCTACCCGCCCGAGGCCTCGGCTGCCGTGTGGCGGTCGCGCGACGGCGGCGACAGTTGGCAACCGTTGCGCGACGGCCTTCCTACGCGCGATTGCTTCTTCACGGTACTCAGGCAGGCGATGGCGACGGACCGGGCAGAGCCTGCGGGCATATACTTTGGAACCAACAGCGGGTCTGTCTTCGCCAGCGCCGACGAGGGCGATGGCTGGACAGAGATCGCGCGCCACCTACCGACCGTGCTGAGCCTGGAAACGCTGCACCGAGCCTGACGACCAAGCGCTGACGCGAAATCGGTCAGTCGTGTTTGCCCCGCAACAGGTCCGCCAGCGTCCACGAGGGTGCGCGGCCCAGATCGGCGGTCAGCCCATCCACGCCGCGCCGGGAGGCGTGGAACATCGGACCGCCGCGCCAGCGCGGGAAGCCGTAGCCGTGGATCTCCACCAGGTCGATGTCGGAGGCCTGCGTTGCGATGCCTTCAGCGAGGATCGCTGCACCTTCCTCGGCCATCTCGGCCACCAGCCGACGGGCGATGGTCTCGCGGTCGAGCTCCGCGCCGGGCGTGATGTGTGACGCCAGCAGTTCCGACACTCTGGCCGACGGTCGGGGTCTCCGATCGCCAGGCGTATAGTCGTACCAGCCGCCACCGGTCTTCTGGCCCTTGCGGTCCGCGCGTACCAGAATGTCGCTGAGTGTGTCCGCCACGTCCTCGCCGCGCGCCCGCGCGCCTTCACGCTGCAGGAAAGCGATGTCGAGCCCGCCCAGATCCTGCGCCTCGAACGGGCCCATCGCCATGCCGAAACCGCGCATCGCAGCATCGACTTCGGTGAAGGGAACACCCTTACGTACCAGCGCCTCCGCGGCCCCGCGGTAGTGTCTCAAGATGCGGTTTCCGATGAAGCCGTCGCAGATCCCCGCCTGAACCGGCACCTTCCCCAACTGGCGGGCCAGCGTGAATCCGGTGGCCAGCACGTCGGGGGCAGTTTCCGGGATTGGAACGATTTCCAGCAGCTTCATCACGTTGGCCGGGCTGAAGAAGTGAAGGCCGATGAATCGCTCCGGCTTCGGCAAGCCCGCCGCGATCTCGCGCGGGTCAAGGTAAGAGGTATTGGTCGCCAGAATCGCATCCGGCCGACAGACCGCACCCAGTCGTTCGAACACCCCGCGCTTTACGCCAATCTCCTCGAAGACGGCCTCGATCACCAGATCGGTGTCGGCAAGGGCGTCATAGTCGGTTGTGCCCGTCACGCCGGCCAAGCGGTCGGCGGCCTGCGCCTCGGTCAAGCGGCCGCGCTTCACCGCTCCGTCGAAGATCCCCCTCAGGTTGGCCAGACCGCGCTCAACCGCATTGTCATCCCGCTCGACCAGCACCACGGGCAGGCCCGCGTCGCGCACGGCAACCCCGATGCCTGCTCCCATCGTACCGCCACCGATGACGGCGGCAGACCGCACCTGACGCGGATCAACGCCCTTCAGCGCGGTCGGACGGGGCGCGGCCCGTTCGGCAAAAAAGACGTGGCGCAGCGCCGCCGCCTGCTCCGACCCGCGCAGATCGAGGAAGGTCTCGCGCTCGAACGCCATCGCGCTGCCGAAGCTCCCTGTTACCGCGCGTTTTACGCAGGCCAGTGCGCGCAGGGGTGCCTCCGCCCCCTTGGCGGATTTGGCGACGGCAGCCTCCTGCGCCTCCCAGAAACTTTCCGGTGCCGGGGCGGGCGTACGGTCACACAGCGGGGCGGGCAGCGGCTTGCCCGCCGCCTCGGCCGCAAAGGCCACCGCACCTCTGCGCAGATCGCCCTCGATCACCTTGTCGATCAGGCCAAGCGACAGCGCCTTGGGCGCCTTCACAGGCCTTCCGGACGCAACCATTTCGACCGCCTGTTCCGGCCCCACCAGACGGGGCGTGCGCACCGTGCCACCGGCACCGGGCACAATGCCCAGCGTAACTTCGGGCAAGCCCACGGACGCATCAGGGGCGGCGACGCGGAACCGACACCCCAGCGCAACCTCGAACCCGCCGCCGAGCGCGGAGCCGTGGATCGCCGCGATCCACGGTTTTGCCGCGCCCTCGATCCGGGCAACCAGATCGGGCAGATGCGGCGGCACCGGCGGCTTTCCGAACTCGGTCACGTCGGCCCCGGCGATAAAGGTGCGTCCGGCGCAGATCAGCACGACCGCGCGGACCGCCGACTCCGCGTCCAAGGTCGCGACCGCATCCCAAAGGCCCTGCCGCAGGGCGCGGCCAAGGGCGTTGACCGGCGGATTGTCTACGGTGACGACGGCGATGTCACCGTCGCGATCAATCGAAACGACCATACTCAGATCCCCAGATAGGCTTCGCGGATGCGCGGATCGGCGATCAGCTCGGCTGCCGCGCCCTCCATCACGATCTGCCCGGTTTCCATCACGTAGCCCCGGTCGGCGATGGACAGCGCGCCAAAGGCGTTCTGCTCAACCAGCAATACCGTCACGTCCAGCGCCTTCAACCCCCTCACCACGTCGAAGATCTGCGCCACCAGCAGTGGGGCAAGACCCATGCTGGGTTCATCGAGCAGCAGGCACGAGGGCCGACCCATCAATGCCCGCGCAATCGCCAGCATCTGTTGCTGGCCACCCGACAGCCCGCCCGCGACCTGATTGCGCTTTTCGCGCAGGATCGGAAACATGGCAAAGGCATCTGCCATGTCCCGGTCCACCCGTTCGTCGGTGAACAGGAACGCTCCAAGGCGCAGGTTCTCCTCCACCGTCAGGTTGGTGAAGATCTGCCGGCCCTCGGGCGACTGGGCCAGACCAAGTTTCAGCCGCCTGTGCGCGGGCACCGTCGTAAGCGGCTCTCCGCGAAACGTGATTGATCCGCCCGATATCGGCTGCACCCCCGAGAGGCAGCGCAGCAGCGTTGTCTTGCCCGCGCCGTTCGCACCAACCACGGTCACGATCTCGCCCGAGGTGACGTTCAGGTCGATGCCATGCAAAACTTCGATCCGCCCGTAGCGCGAGCGCAACCCCTCAACCGTCAGCATCTGCGGCCTCCTCGGCTTGCGTGCCCAGATAGGCCGCGATCACCGCCGGGTTGCGGCTGACCGTGGCCGGATCGCCCTCGGCGATCTTCTCGCCGTGATCCAGCACGACGATGTGGTTGGAAATGCGCATGACCATCTTCATGTCATGCTCCACCAGCAGGATCGCCACGCCTTCCTTGGCAACCTCGGCAATCAGGTGGTCGATCTCTTCGCTTTCCACCGCGTTGCAGCCCGCGGCGGGTTCATCCAGCAACAGAACACGGGGTTTGAGCGCTAGGGCACGGGCGATCTCCAGCCGTTTCAGAGCGCCATAGGACAGGTTGCCCGCCTCCTGCTCCGCGGCACGCCCAAGGCCCACGCGCTCGAGCAGTGCCCGTGCGCCGGCGGCAGCATCCTTTGCCCTGCGGCGCGAGGAGGGCAAATTGAAGATGTCTGCCAGCACATGGCCACTTTCCTGCAGGTGATAACCCGCGATGGCGTTCTCCAGCACGGTCATCTGCTGAAAGATCTGCAGGTTCTGGAACGTACGCGACAGGCCACGCCGCGCCAGAAGGTGCGGTGCCATGCCGGTCACATCCTCGCCGTCCAGCACCACCTTGCCGGTGCCCGGCAGGTAGATGCCCGAGATCATGTTGAACAGCGTGGTCTTGCCCGCCCCGTTCGGCCCGATGACCGAGACGATCTCGCCCGGTTTCACCTTGAAGCTGACATCCTGCACGGCGCGGACGCCGCCGAATTCGATGCCCAGCCCTTCGACTGACAGAAGGCTCATTCCCCTCTCCCCCGGAACAGGCGCAGAAGCGACGGCAGAAGCCCCTCGCGCAGGAAGATCATCACCAGCATCATCACCAGGCCGAGCATCAGCATCTCGTACTCGGCGAACACGGTCAGCACCTGCGGCAGGACCGTCAGGATAGTGGCGCCGAAGATCGCGCCCAGCACGGAGCCCGCCCCGCCAAGAACGGCCATCGTCACCATCTCGATCGAGTGCATGTAGCCTGCGACTTCCGGCGTGATGAAACGATTCTGCAATGCCAGCAGCGAACCCGATGCGGAAGCGTAGACCGCCGAGATCACGAAGGCCTGCAGCTTCAGCCGTGCCACGTCGACGCCTACGGTACGCGCCGCGACATCGGAGCCGTGCAACGCGCGCCAGGCGCGACCGGTCGGGCTGTTGTGCAGGTTCAGCGCCAGCCAAGCCCCGATCAACAGGCACAGGCCACTGAAGGCATACCAGAACTCGGCGTTGCTGAGATCCAGCCCAAGGTCGCCGAGCAGCCCACGCAGACCCAGGTCTTCGACCTGAATACCGTCGGGCCCCCCGGTGAGTTGCGTCTCGTTCGACAGAACCATCGCAACGAGGATCCCGAAGCCCAGACTTGCCACAGCCAGATAATAACCCTTCAGACGCAGGATCGGACGGCCGACCAGATAGGCGAGGATGGCCGAGACCACCGCGCCCAGAACGGCCGCCAGCCCGACATGGATACCCAGGTGTACCGGCGCCAGCGCACAGGCATAGGCGCCGATGCCGGCAAACCCTGCATGACCAAGGCTGATCTGCCCCGCGTAGCCGGTCAGGATCACGATGCCCACGACCGCCAGCCCATTGACGAAGACCAACGCGCCGATGCGGTAATAGAAGGACGAGGGAAAGAACGCCGGCGCCAAGACGATGAGCACCGCCAGAACGGAGAGAGTCGCCAGTTTCGGACTGATCCGCATGGTCACACCCGATCCGTTGATTTCTTGCCGAACAGGCCCTGTGGCATGGCGAACAGCACCGCAAGGATGACGACGAAAGCTGCCGCGTCCTTGTACTGCGAGCTGATGTATCCCGCCGTCAGCGCCTCCATCAGCCCAAGCAGGATGCCGCCCACCAGCGCCCCCTTGGGGTTGCCCATGCCGCCCAGCATCGCTGCCGCGAAACCCTTTAGGGCCAAGGCGATGCCGACGTCATAGCTGGTCAGGGTGATCGGCGTGACCAGGACGCCCGCCAGCGCACCGATCGCGGCGGACAGGCCGAAGGACAGCGTCATCACCCAGCCGGTGTTGATGCCCACCAGTTGGGCGGCCAACCGGTTGTTCGAGGTGGCAAGTACCGCACGCCCTGTCAGCGTGCGGGTGAAAAACAGCCACAGTGCAATGAAGACCAGGATCGCGCCTGCAATCACCCAGAGGCTCTGCGGCAGGATGGTGGCCCCCATGATCCGAATCGGCACATCGCCGGAAAACGCCGGGAAGCGGTGCAATTGCTTGTCGAAGACCAGCTGCGTCACACCCTTGATGAAGATCGACGCCCCGATGGTGATGATGATCAGCGAGACGACCGGCGCGCCGCGCGCGGGCTCGATCGCGAGCTTGTTCAGCGCCACTCCGATGCCGGCCGTCACGATGATCGCCACAACCGCGGCGAGCGGCAGCGGCAGGCCCGCCGCGTGTGCGAACACCGTGATCATTCCGCCCAGCATCACGAATTCGCCCTGGGCGAAGTTCACCACGTCGGACGCGTTGTAGATGATGGTGAAACCCAGGGCGACGAGCGCGTAGACCGCGCCGACCGTCACGCCGGAGAATAGAAATTGCATGAGTTCGGGCATGTCAGTTCACTCCGCTCTGGACGCGACGGCGACCCGGCAAGAAAAGTGCCGGGCGCGACTGAGCACGCCCGGCCGGTTGGGCTTCAGTCGATCAGCGTCCAGCCGCCGTCGCGGATCTCCAGCATCCGGAAGGCACTGATGTCGAGGCCAAGGTGATCCTCGGGCGACATGGTGTAGACACCGGTGGTGCCGACCAGACCCTCGGTCGCCTCGATCGCGTCGCGGATCGCCTGCGGTTCGGTCGACCCGGCGCGTTCGATCGCATCGACCATGATGCGGAACGCATCGTGCGCATAGCCCCCGAAGGTCGTCACCGGCGCGTCATAGGCTGCCTGATACGCCTCGGCGTAGGCCTGAACGACCGGGCGCTGGGGATCGTCCTCGGCGAGCAGGTCGCCCACCAGAAGCGCTGTGCCGGGCAGGCGCACGCCCTCGGCCGCTTCGGGACCGGCCAGGTCGATGAAGCCCTGCGATGCGACGCCGTGCGACTGGTAGAGCGGCAGGTCGATCCCCAGCTGCGCATAGTTCCGCGTCACGATCGACGGCCCCTGGCCGAAACCGGGGTTGAGCACCGCCTCGATCCCCTCCTGCCCGCGGATATTGGTCAACTGCGGGGTCATGTCGGCATCCTGCGGGCCATAGCTTTCGTCGGCCACGACCTCGATCCCGTACTCACCCACGATCGACAGGCACTGGTTGCGCATCGAGGCGCCGAAGCCGTCGGTGCCCGAGATCATGCCGATCCGGGTGAAGCCGCGTTCCTGCATGTCCTCGAAGATCTTGGCGCAAGCCATGCGGTCGGTGTGCGGCGTCTTGAAGGTGAAGGGCTGAACCGGGTCGATGATCTCGATCGCGCCGGCCAGCGAAATGAAGGGGATTTCGGCATCCTCGATCACCGGAATGATCGACATCGTCGTGCCGGTGGTGGTACCGCCGATGATCGCCACAACCTCGTCATCCTCGACAAGGCGAGTGGCAAAGGTGCGGGCCTTGTTCGGGTCGCCGCCATCATCGTACATGATCAGTTCGATCTGTTCGCCGTTGATGCCTCCGGCTTCGTTGATCGCGTCGACCAGCATGTGCAGGGTCTTTGCCTCGGGGTCGCCAAGGAACGACGCCGGGCCGGTTTCCGAAAGTGTCGCGCCGATCCGGATCTCGGCAACCGCGGCGCCGGCAAGGCCGAAAGCCAGGATGCCGGTCAGGGCAGTCGTGGTCAGGGTCTTCGTCATGGGGTCTCTCCTCCCTCTGCTACTGGTCAAGGCGGCGGTCAGGCCGCTTTGGGTCGGCGCCACATCGCGACTCGGAATCGGTTCGCGACAAAGGCGGCATCTGTCAGACTAGCATTGCCAGCTGGATTCGCGCCGGTGACGTGAAAGTCACTGAATGCGGCGCTTTGATTGACGTAGATGTTTCCGGTCAGATTGACCGACAGGTTGACGCCCGCCCGGGCAAAGGCGTCGGCAGCGCGCAGGATGCGGGCTTCGTCGGTATCGTAAAGCGCGCCGGTGATCGCGCCCTTACGCAGCGCGAGATCTGCAGCCAGGGCGATGCCCGCAGCGGCATCCTCCACCGCAACGATGAACGAGACGGGACCGAAGCATTCGGCCTCGTAGGCATCCGTCTTGCCAGCCTCGACTGCCAGGATTAGTGGCGTCGCGCTTCGTCCCTGTTGCAACGGACAGCTTTCGAGGATCACGCGGCCCAGCGTCCGGGCCTCTGCCACCCGTCCCAGAGTCGCGGGATTGGCGATGGCCCCGCAGATGCCCGAGGCGCGCGCAGGATCGGCTAGCAGAGCGTCGACGGCATCGGCGATCCCCTGCGCGACCTCATCGAAGCGCTTGTGCCCCTCGTCGGTCTCAATTCCGTCGCGCGGCACGAAGATGTCCTGCGGCGCTGTGCACATCTGCCCGGAGTATAGCGAGAGTGAAAAAGCGATGTTGGCGCACATGTCGGCGAAATCATCGGTCCCGGCTATGACGATGCAGTTCACACCCGCCTCTTCGGTGTAGACCCGCGCGCCGGTCGCGGCATGGCCCCGCACCCACTCCCCAAAGACATTGGAACCGGTGTAATCGATGATCTGTACTGCGGGATTCTGGACCAGATCCCCCGTGATTTCCGCACCCTGCGCGTCGGCGGCAAGCAGCACGACATCAGCGTGGAAACCAGCCTCGACGAGAACCTCGCGCGCCACCCGCACGGTCAGCGCGAGCGGCAGGATCGCGGCCGGATGCGGCTTCACGATGACCGTGTTCCCGGTGGCAAGACTTGCGAAGAGACCCGGATAGCTGTTCCAGGTCGGAAACGTGTTGCAGCCGATCACCAGCGCGACGCCGCGCGGGATCACGCGCCAGTGCTTCTCGATCACCAGCGGAGCCGACTTTCCCTGCGGCTTCTCCCAGACGGCGGTCTCGGGAACCCGCGTCATCTCGGCCCAGGCCATCGCCACGGCTTCCAGACCGCGATCCTGCGCATGCGGTCCGCCCGCCTGAAACGCCATCGGAAAGGCCTGTCCGGTCGTGTGCATCACCGCGTGGCCCATCAGGAAGCTAATGCGGTTCAGGCGCGTCAGGATTTCCAGACACACGCCCACCCGTTCCCGCGGACCGGCGGCCGCCCAAGCCGGCGTCGCAGTCTGCGAGGCGGCGATCAGCGTCGCCGCGTCATCGGCAGGGTAGATGATCTCGAGCTTCCGCCCCCAGGGCGACACCTCGGCCCCGACACGCGCCGATTCGGGATGCCCGGGCAGCTCGAACGCTTGGTCAAGAATCGCTTCAAAGGTCGCCTCCCCCTCATCACGAGCGCTTGCGCCATAGACCTTGCCGCTGGGAACTTCCGGAAAGGGCGACCAGAAACCGCGCGCCTCGATGGCACGCAGCGCGTCTTCCAACAGTCGATGATGACGGCCGAACAGCTCGCTCATTCCCGATCCCCCTCCGATCTGAGGTTTATCATTGACCGGCCGGTCGGTCTATGCAAGAGTTTTTTCACGCTGTCGTGTTCCCGCAGCATCGAGGGAGGCTTCCATGATCCGGTCCGACACAGTCCTGGCAGTGGTGCAGCGGGGCGTCCTGCAATTGACGCTGAATCGTCCCGACAAGCTGAATTCCTTCAACGAGGAAATGCATCTGGCACTGCGCGCGCAGATCGAACGCGCGCACACTGACACGGCCGTCCGTGCGGTGCTGCTCACCGGGGCCGGGCGCGGCTTCTGCGCGGGCCAGGATCTGGGCGACCGCGACCCCCGCAAGGGCGGCCCTGCACCCGATCTGGGCCATACGCTGGAGACTTTCTACAACCCGACACTGCGCCTGATTCGGGCGCTCGAAAAACCCGTCGTCTGCGCCGTGAATGGTGTGGCCGCCGGCGCAGGCGCGAACATCGCACTGGCCTGCGACATCGTTCTGGCCGCGAAATCCGCAAAGTTCGTCCAGGCCTTCTCCAAGATCGGCCTGATCCCGGATGCCGGCGGCAGCTGGAGCCTTGCCCGCATCCTTGGAGAACCGCGCGCCAAAGCGCTGGCGCTGACGGCCGAGCCGGTCGATGCAGATACCGCCGCCGCCTGGGGCATGATCTGGAAGGCGCTGCCGGACGAAACCCTGATGGACGAAGCGCAGACGCTGGCCGCCCGCCTTGCCTCGGGGCCGACGTTGGGGCTGGGCCTCACGAAAAGGCTGATTCAGGCGGCCGCCAGCAACAGCCTCGACGCACAGCTCGATATGGAGCGCGACCTGCAACAACAGGCCGGACGCAGCGCCGATTATGCCGAGGGCGTTACCGCCTTTCTGGAAAAACGCAAGCCGGAGTTCCGCGGCCAATGAAAGACGTCGCAGCAATGACACCGCAAGAACTGGCCGAGGCCTCGGCCCGGGCGATGTGGAACGACGACAGCGCGAGCCAGCGACTTGGCATGAGCCTTGATCATATCGCCCCGGGCGCGGCGACGCTGTCCATGACCATCACGGATGCCATGTCGAACGGCCACGGCAACTGCCACGGCGGATATATCTTCACGCTGGCCGACAGCGCCTTTGCCTTTGCCTGCAACAGCTATAATGACATCGTCGTCGCGCAGCACTGTTCGATCACCTACCTGATGCCGGTACGCATCGGCGACAGGCTGACGGCCACGGCCCGCGAATGCTCGCGCCGCGGCCGGTCCGGCATCTATGACATCCGCATCACCAACCAGGACGGGGCGCACGTGGCCGAGTTCCGCGGTCATTCCCGCACCGTCAAGGGCACCCACCTGCCGGTGTGACCGGCGCCGAATTTCCCGAGGGAGGACAGCATGGAAGACCTTACCCCCCGCAAACAGGATCTCGACCCGATCGAGATCGCCTCACGCGACGAGATCGAGGCGCTGCAGTTCCACCGCATGAAGCGGTCGCTGAAGCATGCCTACGAAAACTCTCCTTTCTATCGCAAGCGTTTTATCGAGCATGACGTCCACCCCGAGGAACTGAAGTCGCTGGCCGACATCGCGAAGTTCCCTTTCACGAACAAACAGGATCTGCGCGACACCTATCCTTTTGGAATGTTCGCCGTGCCACAGACCAAGCTGGTACGCATCCACGGCTCGTCCGGCACTACCGGCAAACCCACCGTCGTCGGCTACACGGCGGCCGACATCGACCATTGGGCGAACCTGATCGCGCGTTCCATCCGGGCCGCGGGCGGGCGGGCGGGCGATATCCTGCACAACGCCTATGGCTACGGCCTGTTTACGGGCGGGCTTGGGGCGCACTACGGGGCGGAACGGCTGGGCTGCACGGTCGTGCCGATCTCGGGCGGCATGACTGAGCGGCAGGTGACGCTGATCCACGACTTCAAGCCGCGGATCATCATGGTCACACCGTCCTACATGCTGTCGATCCTCGATGAATTCCGTCGCCAAGGGTTCGATCCGCGCGAATGCTCGATCAAGGTCGGCATCTTTGGGGCGGAGCCCTGGACGAACGCCATGCGCGAGGAGATCGAACAGGCGTTCGACATGCACGCCGTCGACATTTACGGCCTGTCCGAAGTGATGGGGCCGGGGGTAGCGCAGGAATGCGTGGAAACCAAGGACGGTTTGCACATCTGGGAAGACCACTTCTACCCCGAGATCATCGACCCCAACACCGGCGAGGTTCTGCCGGATGGTCAGATGGGCGAACTGGTTTTCACGACCCTGACGAAAGAGGGCCTGCCGATGGTGCGCTATCGCACCCGCGATCTGACGCGCCTTCTGCCGGGCACCGCGCGGACAATGCGACGGATGGAGAAGATCACGGGCCGCAGCGACGACATGATCATCCTGCGCGGCGTCAACGTCTTCCCGACCCAGATTGAGGAGCAGATCCTGAAATGCGCGGGCCTCGCGCCGCACTTCCAGATCGAGCTGACCCGCGCCGGGCGGATGGACAACATGACCGTCCACGTCGAATGCGCGCCCGGTCACACCGACGAATCCGCGCGCGCTGCTGCGGCCAAGGAACTCGCCCATCACATCAAGTCGGTCGTCGGCGTCTCCACGAAGATCGAAGTGCGCGATCCCAACTCCGTCGCCCGCTCCGAAGGCAAAGCCAAGCGCGTCGTCGATAATCGCCCAAAAGATTGACCGAACGGTCGGTGACAATACTCCCGCAGCGCCCTATCATGCGGGTCGAATGACCTGCTGCGCTGCGGGCGCGACTGGAACTGAAGAAGAGAGCCGAAATGGCGCGGACCCGAGCAGACGATTTCGAGGATAAACAACGCAGCATCCTTGAGAATGCCGCCGCGGTTTTTGCCGAACAGGGCATGGACAAGGCATCGATGTCGTTGATCGCCAAGCAGGCCAGTGTGTCGAAAGCGCTCCTGTACCACTACTACCCCGGCAAGGACGCACTGATATTCGCGATCATTCTGACGCACCTGGAAGAACTGGACGAGGCGATCGAGGCGGCCGACGATCCTGCGCTTCCGCCCGAACAGCGCCTGCGTCGGTTGGTCGGTACGGTTCTGGAAAGTTACCGGGGCGCGGACAACGAACACAAGGTGCAGTTGAACGCGACCTCGGCCCTGACCGCCGAACAGAAGGCCGCGATCACCACCATAGAACGGCGGGTCGTGCGCCGCTTTTCTAATGTCCTGCGCGATGTGAACCCCGATCTTGATCAGAAGGAGCGGCCGCTTCTGATGCCGGTGACCATGTCACTGTTCGGAATCATGAACTGGGTCTACATGTGGTTCAAGGACGGTGGACGGATCACGCGCGAGGATTACGCGGATATCGCAACCACGCTTGTGCTCGAGGGCATCAAGGCCGTTCGTTGAGCCGCGCGCGCTCCAGTATAAGCGGATCGTAGGCCGGTGCCGTGATGCGGCGCCGGTTTTTCTCGGGCGCGGCCAGCGCTTCTGCCGGGCGCAATTTCTCGCGAGCCTCCAGCGCGACGCGCTGATAGATCGCCGTCCCGCGGCTCTTCCAGTCGATCTCTTCAGCCGTCAGTTTCCGCATCACCTTGGCGGGCGAGCCGACGGCCAGGCTGTTGGGCGGGATCCGGGCGCCCGCTTTGACGAAGGCCATGGCGGCGATGATCGCGTTCTCGCCCACCTCCGCTTCATCCATCACCACGGCGTTCATCCCGACCATGGCATTACGCCCGATACGGCAGCCGTGAAGCACCGCGCCGTGGCCAATGTGCCCGCCCTCCGCGACCAGCACATCCTTGTCGGGGAAGGAATGAACCACACAGGTCTCCTGCACGTTCGATCCCTGCTCCAGCACGATCCGCCCGAAATCGCCGCGCAGCACTGCGCAGGGGCCGACGTAGCAGGCGGGCCCGATGATGACGTCGCCGATCACCACCGCCTCGGGGTGCACAAAGGCCGCCGGATCAATCACCGGCACGATCCCGTCCCAAGCGTAGATACGGCTCATGCCTGAGGCCAATCCTTGGCCACCATGGTCAGTACGTCATATTGTGCGACGACGGCACCATCCTGGTTCGTGACCTGGCAGTCCCAGCGTACCTCTCCATGGTCGGCCGTGGCGCGCGGATTGATCTCCTTGCAGGTCAGGCGCACTTGCAGCGTGTCACCGAAATACACCGGCGTCAGGAAGCGCAAGTTATCCACGCCATAATTTGCCAGCACCGGGCCGGGCGCGGGATCGACGAACAGACCCGCCGCGAAGGATGCGATCAGGTAGCCATGGGCCACGCGGTCGTCGAAGAAAGGGTTCGCCTTGGCGGCATTGCTGTCCATGTGCGCGTAGAAGGTGTCGCCTGTGAAATGGGCAAAGTGCTCCACATCCTCTTGCGTCACCTGACGGCTGGCCGTCACCAGTTGATCGCCGATCTTCAACTCGCCCAGGGCTTTGCGGAACGGGTGCACACCTTGCTGGGCGTCCGCCCCCTCGATCCATCGGCCCGTGACTGCGGACAGAAGCCGCGGAGCGCCCTGCACGGCCGTGCGCTGCATGTAATGCTTCACACCGCGCATGCCGCCCATCTCCTCGCCCCCGCCCGCGCGGCCAGGGCCGCCGTGGACCAGCGGCGCCAGCGGCGAGCCGTGCCCGGTCGAAGTCTTGGCCGAAAGTCGGTTCCCGATCAGGACGCGGCCATGGAACGGCGCCATGCCGATGACCATCTCTTCGGCCACCATCTTGTCGTTTGTGAAGACCGAGGCGACGAGGGATCCCTTGCCGCGCCGGGCAAGTTCCACTGCTTCGTCCAGCGTGTCGTAGGGCATCACCGTCGAAACCGGACCAAAGGCTTCGACATCGTGAACGGCAGAAGCGCCAAAGGGCGCGTCGCAATACATCAGTACCGGGTTCAGGAATGCACCCTTCTCGGCATCGCCCGAGCTAACCCGCACCTCGTCGGGATTGCCAGCGACGATCTCGGCGTCCGCCTGTAGGTCGCGGATGCGCGAGCGCACTTCCTCGCGCTGCTCCAGGCTGGCAAGCGGCCCCATCCGCACGCCCTCATTGGCGGGGTTCCCGAGTGCCGTCTTTCCCAGCCGTTCGGACAACGCGGCGACCAGCGCATCGATCTGCCCGCGCGGGGCGATCACCCGACGGATCGCGGTGCATTTCTGCCCCGCCTTCACCGTCATCTCTCGGGCGACCTCCTTGACGAAAAGATCGAACTCTTCAGTCCCCTGCACCGCGTCGGGGCCAAGGATCGAGGCGTTGAGGCTGTCGGCCTCCATCGTGAAGCGCACCGAGTTTTCCACGATCGCCGGATGCGTCTTCAGTTTCCGCCCGGTCGATGCCGAGCCGGTGAAGGTGACCGCATCCTGCCCGGTCACATGGTCCAGCATATCGCCAGCGGAACCGCTGACCAATTGCAGCGCCCCCTCGGGCAGAATGCCCGTCTCGAGCATCCGCCGGACCATGAGTTCAGTCAGATAGGCAGTCTGCGAGGCAGGTTTCACGATGCATGGCACTCCGGCCAAAAGATTCGGCCCGATCTTTTCCAGCATACCCCAGCAGGGGAAATTGAAGGCGTTGATGTGGATCGCGATGCCCTGCAGCGGCGTGAAGATGTGCTGGGCCGAAAAGCTGCCGTCCTTCGACAGCGATTCCACCTCGCCGTCGATGAGCACGCGGGTGTTCGGCAGTTCGCGCCGGCCCTTTGACGCGAAGGTCAAAAGCGTGCCGATTCCGCCCTCGATATCGATCCAGGCATCCGCCCGCGTCGCCCCGGTGGCCAGACTTTCGGCGTAGAATTCTTCCTTCATGCCCATGAGCGCCTGCCCCAGCGCCTTGAGGATCAGCGCGCGTTCATGGAACGACATCGCGCGCAGGTCCCGCCCGCCCCGCTCGCGGCCCCACTCCAGCGCGGCCTTGAAGTCGATCCCAGTGGAATCGATGAAAGCTACTGGATCACCCGTGGCGGCATCGAGCAGCGGAACGCCTTCCTTCGCACCGCGGGTCCATTCCCCACAGACGAAGCTTTCCAGTCGGCGCGGTGCCCTGATCGTGACGGTCATCGGGTGTTCCTTCATTCAGCTCAGGTTCAGCGCCGAAAGCTGGGCGTCGACCTGTTTGTTCCACTCGGCCAGCAGGGCCTCGTTCGGGCTGCGGCGCAGGCCAAACCGTTTCTGGGTATCGAACCGCTGCGATCCGGCGACGCCGAACGTCGCGGCGACGCGCGGGCGCCAGTAAGCGATCGCCTCGCGCGCCTGCTTCTGGCCGTCCTCAGTCGCGGCGATGCGGGTCAGACCCTCGATCCCCAACTCGGCGTGGCGCGCCTCGCGCGGGGCGATTTCGCGGAAGACCTCGGCCAGCGGTGCATAGGACACGCGCGTGAGCTCGGTCATCTGCACGCCGGTTGCCAAGCCCATGAGCACGTTCATCGCCACCGCATCGGTCCAGCCAGTGATCGGGTAGTGAAAGACCGACAGGCGCATGTCGCCGCCCGTCCGCACGGCGCCGAGGTCTGCGTCGCGATTGACCCGCGCGGCCCAGTCATGCTGACCCTGATATCGTGCAGTATCGGTGCCGAAGCTGCCCATGATATCCAGCACGCGCTCGGCGTGATCTGCCTTTTCCAGCGTGATCCGGCTGGCGGCGATGCGCTCCTTGATCCCTGGCGCGAAATTGATCGAGGCGGCGAACCCCGCTGATCCTGCCAGCTCACTGTCTACAAACGACCCCATCAGCCGAAGCAATTCGCCCCGATACCGAGGAGGCACATTCGCCGGAGAGGTCAGGACACCGCCCTGTTCCAGGTAGTCTTCGATGTTCATCGTCTCGGACATGGGTTCCTCCCTTCGCCGCTCATTCGTCGTAGCTGACGACGACGCGGTCGGTCAGCGGGATGGCCTGACAGCTGAGCGCGTAGCCGGCGCGCACCTCGTAGTCTTCCAGCGCATGGTTGATCGCCATCTCGACCTCGCCTTCCAGCACCTTGCACCGGCAGGTGGAACAGACGCCAGCCTTGCAGGAATAAGGCGCGTCAAGGTTGTTCGCCAAGGCTGCGTCGAGGATGCTCATCCCCTGCTTGTCCATCTTGAAGATGCGGGTGGTGCCGTCCAGTGTCACGGTCGCCTCGGTTGTCGCGGCGCTGTCAGCCGTGTTGGTGCTGACCGCCTTGGTCTTGGCCCGACCGGGCTGCCCCGAGGCGAACAGTTCGAACTTGATCTGGCCATCGGTCAGGCCATGGTCGCGCAAAGAGGCGGCGATCGCCAGCATCATCGGTTCAGGGCCGCAGATAAACGCGGTGTCGACGGATTTCGGATCGATCCAGCGCTCAAACAGCGCGGCCATCTTCTCGGCGTCGATCCGGCCGGTGAACAGGTCGATCTCCTGCCCCTCGGTCTCCAGCACATGGATCACCGAGAACCGTCCGAGATGCAGGTTCTTCAGGTCCTCCAGCTCCTCGCGAAACATGATCGAACTGATCTGGCGGTTGGCGTAGACCAGAGTGAAGCGCGACTTCGGCTCGTGCGACAGCACGGTCTTGATGATCGACAGAACCGGCGTGATGCCGGAGCCGCCGGCAAAACCCAGGTAGTGCTTGTCGGCGGCCGGATCGATTGCGGTGTAGAACTTGCCCATTGGCGGCATCGCGTCCAGCACTAGGCCGGGGGCGAGGTTCTCGTTCGCCCATGTCGAAAAGGCACCGCCATCGACCCGCTTTATGCCCACGCGCAGTACGCCTTCGTCCTTGCCGGCGCAGATCGAATAGGACCGGCGCAGTTCTTCGCCGTCGAAATCGCGCCGGAAGGTCAGATATTGGCCCTGCGTGAAGTCGAAGGCAGCCGCATCCTCGGCACGCGGCTTCAGCGTGACCACCACGGCATCGCGGGTTTCCCTGCGCACCTCGGTGATCTCAAGGGGGTGGAATCTTGCCATGGGGCGTTACCTCCGCATCCTCAGATGCATTTGAAATAGTCGAAGGGTTCCAGACAGTCCTTGCAGCGGTAGGACGCCTTGCAGGGGGTCGATCCGAACTGGCTGACGCGCTCGGTGTTCGCTGACCCGCAGCGCGGGCATTCGATGACCAGGTTCGAGGTGCCGGCCAACCGGTCTACCCGCGCCAACAGCCGGCCATCGGCGGCGGTGCCGTCCACGGGCGGTGCGATCCCGTATTCCCGCAGCTTCTCGCGGCCCTCGGCGCTGATCCAGTCGGTGGTCCATGGCGGCGACAGCTGGCGCTCCAGCCGTAGCTTCCCGATCCCCTCGGCGCGCAGCTTCTTTTCAATGTCCAGGTTGATGACCGCGGTGGCGGGGCAGCCGGAATAGGTCGGCGTGAGCTTCACCACCAAGGTGTCATCGTCCCACGCGACATCGCGGATGATGCCGAGATCGGTCAGCGAGATGACCGGGATCTCTGGGTCCGGCAATTCACCCAGCCAGCGCCAGATCTGTTCAGTCGCAGGCTGCATCACGTCACCAGGTCGCGCCGGGGTAGGCACGCTGCAGGAATTGCATGTCCGCCAGGATGAAGCCCAGATGCTCGGTGTGCACGCCGCGCTTGCCGCCTTTGTGGACATAGGTGCTTTCCGGGCGCGTCAGCCTCGCCTGATCCAGCACGTCATTCACCATTGAATCCCAGGCCGCCTTCAGACTCTCGAGCCTCGGCGCGATGCCGGCTTCAGCCACGGCACGGTCAGCATCGTCGGTCAGGAAGAACTCGCCCGTGTAGGTCCAGTTGTCGTCCAGCGCGACCTGCATCCGCTTGTGGCTCTCCTCGGTCCCGTCGCCCAGCCGGATCACCAGATCAGCCGAGCGCTCCAGATGATAGGCGACTTCCTTGACCGCCTTGGCAGCGATCTCGGCCACGCGTGGGTCAGTAGAGGATGCCAGTGCCTTCAGCATCTCGTGATGCCAGGCGTCGAACAGGAACTGTCGCATGAGCGTGTTGCCGAAATCGCCGTTCGGGCGTTCGACCAGCAGCACGTTGCGGAACTGCGCCGCGTCGCGCAGATACGCCAGATTGTCGGCGGTGCGCTCCTCGCCCTCCACCTCTCCGGCCAGGCCCAGCCACATCTGCGTCTGGCCAATCAGGTCAAGCGCGGTGTTGGCCAGTGCGATATCCTCTTCCAGGACCGGCGAATGGCCGCACCATTCCGAAACCCGGTGGCCCAGGATCAACGTGTTATCGCCCATCCTGAGCAGGAATTCGAAGAAAGCCTTCCGAAGCTCGGGCGCGGCCTCGATCGGCGCAGCCTTCGCCTGCGCCGACGCGGCCTTTGCCGCCAAGGCATCGACGTTCGGGGTTGTCATGTCCGGGAGCGACGGCATTACATGTGTCCCACTTCATCTGGAATGTCGAAGAACGTCGGGTGGCGATAAACCTTGGAATTCGCCGGCTCGAACAGCGGGCCTTTGTCAGAAGGGCTTGATGCGGTGATTTCGCCGGATTTCACCACCCAGATCGAAACGCCTTCATTCCGGCGCGTGTAGACGTCGCGCGCGTTCTTGATCGCCATCTCCGCGTCCGGCGCATGCAGGCTGCCGACGTGGCGGTGATTGAGGCCATGTTGACCTCGGATGAAGATTTCCCAAAGTGGCCATTCGCTGGACATGCGTTCTCTCCTCCCGCAGACGGGTTTCGGTGGACGTCTCAAGGGGCGGCGCGTGCGCCGCCGGGCGATATCTCTTATTCGGCGGCCAGTTTCGCAGCGCGGCGACGCGCCTCGGCCTTTCCAGCATGGGCCATGAGGCCGTCGCGGAACCAGGCGCCATCTTCCCAAGCCTTGACCCGCGCGCCAAGGCGCTCCTTGTTGCAGGGCCCGTTGCCGGCGATCACCTCGAAGAACTCCGACCAGTCGGGTTCCGAAAAGTCGTGGCAACCCTTTTCCTCGTTCCAGACAAGGTTGGGATCGGGGATCGTCAGACCCAAATAATCGGCTTGCGGCACCGTCTGATCGACGAACTTCTGCCGCAACTCGTCATTCGTGTTGATCTTGATCTTCCACGCCATCGACTGCGCAGAGTGGATCGAATCCTTGTCCGACGGGCCGAACATCATCAGCGCCGGATACCAGAAGCGGTTCAACGCATCCTGCGCCATCGCCTTCTGTTCGGGCGTGCCCTGCGCCATTTTCATCATGATGTCGTAGCCCTGCCGTTGGTGGAAGCTTTCCTCCTTGCAGATCCGGATCATAGCGCGGCTATAGGGGCCGTAGCTGGTTCTTTGCAGCGGTACCTGGTTCATGATCGCCGCGCCATCAACCAGCCAGCCGACCGCACCGATATCGGCCCAGTTCAGCGTGGGATAGTTGAAGATCGACGAGTACTTCATCTTGCCGCTGTGCAGTTTCTCCAGCAACTCGTCGCGGCTGACGCCCAACGTCTCGGCCGCACAGTAGAGGTAGAGGCCATGCCCCGCCTCGTCCTGCACCTTGGCCAGCAAGATCGCCTTGCGCTCAAGCGTGGGGGCACGGGTGATCCAGTTCCCCTCGGGCAGTTGACCCACGATCTCGGAATGGGCGTGCTGACCGATCTGGCGGATCAGCGTCTTGCGGTAGCCCTCGGGCATCCACTCCTTCGGCTCGATCTTTTCGCCTCGGTCAACGCGATCCTGGAACGCGCGCTCTTCGGGCGTCATCTGGTGATGCTTCTTGATGTCACTGCTGTCCGTCTGGACCATCTGGGCATACATCGCGGCTATCTCCTGTTCACACGCGTTCGATTATCAGGGCGATGCCTTGCCCCACCCCGATGCACATCGTGCAGAGCGCATAGCGCCCGCCGGTCCGGTGGAGTTGATACATCGCAGTCGTCACCAGTCGTGCGCCGCTCATCCCAAGGGGATGTCCAAGGGCAATGGCGCCGCCGTTCGGGTTCACATGGGCCGCATTGTCGGACAGACCCAGATCGCGCAGGACGGCCAGCGCCTGGGCGGCGAATGCCTCATTAAGTTCGATCACGTCCATCTGGTCAAGCGTCAAGCCGGCACGGTCCAAGACCTTGCGCACGGCAGGAGCCGGGCCAACGCCCATGACCCGGGGTTCGACCCCAGCCGCAGCCATCGCGACGACGCGCGCCCTGGCTGTCAATCCTTGCGCTTTGGCCGCGTCGGCCGAGGCGATGACCAGCGCCGCCGCGCCGTCGTTCACGCCCGAGGCGTTGCCGGCGGTGACGCTCAGGTCAGGGCCGTTCACGCCCTTCAACTTGGCCAGTTGCTCGGCCGTGGTGCCGGGGCGCGGGTGCTCGTCGGTGTCGATCACCAGCGGATCGCCCTTGCGCTGCGGCACATGGACCGGAACGATCTCGTCACCGAATATCCCGGCTTCCTGCGCGGCCGCCCAGCGGGCCTGACTGCGGGCGGCAAAGGCATCCTGATCGGCACGCGAGATGTCGTAGTCGGCCGCCACGTTGTCGGCCGTCTGAGGCATCGAATGGGTGCCGTAGACTTCCTTCATCTTCGGATTCGGAAAGCGCCAGCCGATCGTGGTGTCGTAAACCGCGTTCGCGCGGGAAAAGGCGCTTTCCGCCTTCGGCATCACGAAGGGCGCGCGGCTCATGCTTTCCACGCCACCTGCGATCACCATGTCGCAGTCGCCAGCCCGGATAGCCCGGGCGGCCATTCCGACCGCATCCATGCCGGATCCGCACAGCCGGTTCACCGTGGTTCCAGGCACCCCGATCGGCATGCCCGCCAGCAGAACGGCCATGCGGCCAACATTGCGGTTGTCCTCTCCCGCTTGGTTGGCGCAGCCATAGATCAGGTCGTCGACCCTGGACCAGTCTACCTGAGGGTTACGCTCCATCAGCGCCTTCAGCGGCAGGGCAGCCAGATCGTCAGCGCGGACCGTGGACAGCGCCCCACCATACCGCCCGATCGGTGTGCGAACAGCGTCGCAGATGAAGGCATCGGTCATTCGGATCTCCCCCAAGGCTCCCTTTCGTTCAATGACCAAGCCATTGACCGACCGTTCGGTCATTTATACAAGAAAAAGCATCACAGAAAAAGCATTTTCTTCATCGATCGGGTGATGCTTTACAGTGGACCCTCTCCTGGCGTCAACGCCCCTGAATAACACCATTTCTCCTGGCGCTTGCCTGCGCCAGCATGCGAGACAACCCATCCAATCGGTCGCGGACCTGCAGCGTGGATGCCGCCAGTAGTCCGGTTGCATCCTGGAATGTCGCGCTCACATGCGAATCAGCCGAAGCTGACAAACTGAGGTAAAGCCGCGCAAACAATGTCCGCGCCGCGTGACCGGGCCAATCTTCGGGCAAGGCGGCGGTGGGCAGACCGGGATCGTGCAGGATTGCCTCTCGGAAATCATCAACCAACAAAAGTCGCGCCACCAGACAATCCCTTGGCGAAGGCCGCGCGCCTGCGACCAGAAGCAGCTCAAGGGGCGCAAACCGGTCCAGAACCCGCCGATATGCCGCCGCGTGGCGCTCAAGATCCCAATGCTTCGCCGCGAACGCGGGCAGATCTGCCGCACCCTGAACCACCTCGGACCGAAACACCAGTCCTGCCGGCAGAACCTCCCCGGGTCGGTCGGGGCCGGCCATAAGTTCGGCAGCTAAGGCAACGAATCCTGCGGGCTGCTGGTCCGATGGATCGCGGGGAACGAAAAAGACTAACCCCTTCGGGTCTGTCGGAGGGGAAAACAGCACCCGCGCCGCGGCCGCGAAATCCACTTGTGCCCGGTCGGTCAGCCGATAATAGCTGCGCCGCCCCGCCCGCTCGCCGATCAGTTGCCTTGCCGCCACAAGCCTAGACACTGCAGTCCGCACCAGCGACTCGCTCAATCCGACCGCATCGCAAATCTCGATCAGGGTGCCCATCCACAACGTCCCGCCACGCGGCACCACCACGTCTCCATAGAGGGTAACGATGAAATGCGCCGCACGTGGCGGTTGTGCAGCCCAAGCCGCAATCAGGTTCGCGACCCCATCGCGCATGTTCTGTTCCACCCGCGACATTCCTGCCCCGCACATACCGGCGCGCCGCTGCTGGGAACGCTGAGAACCAGTAAAACACGGGGCGGCAGCGCGCGAAAGCAGGTCGGGACCTCCGCGCGATTTTTCGCGCGACCCGCCCTGATCCCCTTTTCCTCTCAGCCCGACCAGTAAAGCCGCGTCGGATTCGTCACCAACAATTGCTCCAACACAGCGCTGCCAGGAGCGATTCGTGCCAACAGGTCGACCAGTGCGCCGTCGTCGGGCATGTCCTTCTTGATGTTGGGATGCGGCCAGTCGGTGCCCCAAAGAACCCGGTCGGGGAAGCGGGCCACCAGATCGGCAGCGAAAGGCACGGCATCGTCTTAGGGTGGGCCCCGGCGTGTGATGCGTTAGGCGCCGCAGACCTTCACCCAGAAGCGATCGTCTGCCATCAGGGCCGCGAGCATGGCATAGGCCGGCTGGTCCAGCCCTTTCGAAGCATCGACCCGCCCCATGTGGTCGATCACCATCGGTACAGGGAGCGATTTCAAGACCGGTGCGAGCGTCTCCAGCCGGTTCGCATCGAAATGCACCACTGCGTGCCAGCCGAGGCGCGCGATCCGCCCGGCAAGGTCGCGCACGGCATCCGGATCAGCATCGCGCCCCAGATGCGTGACAAAGTTGAAGCGGATGCCCCGCACACCCCCGGCATGCAGCCGGTCGAGTTCCGCATCCGACACATCCCGCCGTACCATGGCCACCCCACGGCATGTTCCAGCGGATTTCCCAATTGCATCCAGCATCGCAGAATTGTCGGTTCCGTGACAACTGGCCTGCACCAGCACCGTCCGCGTGATGCCCAATTTGCGGTGCAAGGCGACCAGCGCCTCCCACGGAGCATCAACGGGGGTGGAGGTCCGCTCTGGCGCAAAGGGAAACCGGGCAGCGGGACCGAAGACGTGGCAATGTGCATCGCAGGCACCTGCGGGCAGTCGCAGCTTCGGGACCGAGGGATCGGGGTGAAACGGAAGGTTTTGTTCTGTCATGTATCCGCTCTGGATTGGGAAAGACTTGCGGTCCGGGCCCGGCGCGTCAGGAGCAACACCAGCGTCACCAACCCCGCCACACGGGCCATCAGGCTCACGGGATCGATTGCACTGACGGACGTCGGCCAGAGAACCAACCCCGACGCGACCGCGAGCACCACGCGTTCAAGTCCCGGCATCCGGGCTTGGAACCATCCGGCAAAGGCGACAGTCAGCCCGACGACGCCAAGCGCGGCAAGCGTGATGGACAACGCAATTTCCACTGCGGTTCCGATCAGCAGCAAGCCCGGCATGGTGGCGAACAGGAACGGCACCAGCAACTTCACGAAGCCCAGTCGAACGGACTCGACGGCCGTGCGGTTCGGATCTCCACCCGAGATGGAAGCCGCAGCATAGGCGGCCAGCGCAACCGGCGGCGTGATCGCAGAGGCAAGGCCATAGTAGAAGATGAACATATGCGCCACGATGGGGTCCAACCCCGACCGCGTCAGCGCCGGGCCGACCAGAACCGCGAGCAACAGGTAAGCGGCCGAGGTCGGCAACCCCATGCCCAGCACGAAAGCCACGATTGCGGTCAGCAGCAGAAGCGCGAACAGGTGCCCGCCCGCCAGGTTCACGATCGCGCCGGACATCATCAAGCCAAGCCCCGTGAGGTTCAGCACTCCGATCACGATGCTGGCCGAGGCGACGGCGACAACGATGGGCATCGTCGCGATCAGCGTGTCGCGGCAGACACGCGCCAACGCCACCAGCCCCACCCGCGTCTCACGCCGCCAGGGCGAGATGAGAAGGCCCACGCCGATGCACAGCACCGCCGCCTGTGTGGGCGAATAGCCATTTGCCAGAAACAAGGATCAGCGCGATCAACGGCAGCAGCAGATATCCGCGGCAGAGCAGCGTGTCGCGCAGCAACCAAAAGCCGGCCTGCGGGTCTCTATCAAGGCCCAGCCGTCCGGCCTCGAGCCAGACGGCAGTCATCAGCGCCAGAATGCAAAGCAGGCCAGGGATCAGTGCGGCCAGCGCGATGGTGGCATAGGGCACCTGGATGATTTCGGCCATCAGAAAAGCCGCTGCACCCATCACGGGGGGCAGGATCTGCCCTGCAGAACTTGCGGCCGCCTCGATTGCGCCGGCAAGGTTCTTCGAATAGCCCGCGCGTCGCATCAGCGGGATGGTGAAGGTTCCCGTGGTCACGACATTCGCCACCGCGCTACCGTTGATCGTTCCCAGCATCGTGGAGGACAGCGCCGCCGTCAGCCCCGGCCCGCCACGCATCCGACCCGTCAGACCGCGAGCCAGATCGACGAAGACCTCACCCGTGCCGTTCTTCATCAATAACCCGCCCATCAGCGCGAACAGATAGATGTATTCGACTGCCACGCCCAGCGGCAGGCTGAAGGTCCCCTCGGTCGACAGCATCAGCATCGAGGCCAGCCGGCGCATCGTGTAACCGCGATGCCCGTAATCGCCGGGGATCATGTCACCGAGGAGAGCATAGGCCAGTGCCACAGCCACCAGGATCAGCAGGGCCAGACCAACGCCGCGCCAGACCAGCACGATTAGCGCGGCCATCAGTCCGGCGGAGACATACATGTCCAGCGCAGTCGCCATTCCCCCGCGCATCACGATCTTCAGGTAGTTCGCCTGAATGTAGAAGCCGGCAAGAAACGCGAAGGGGACGAGCGCGTAGAGCAGCAACCGCGCCCACAGCGGCCCTGCCTTCAGGCCGAGCATCAGCAATCCGCCCGCCGCGATAAGCGAGAAGAACGATCTCAGGATCAGGGCGGTAATCAGACCGAAATAGGCGCCCCAGAGCACCAGCACCGTCGCCGAAATCGCCAGCGCGTCCGCCAGTAAAGAGACGATCGTCGCTTCGGCTCGGCTGCGGCCCGGCGCCGCCAGACGCAGAGCGTCCAGCGAGCCAGAGATCTCCGCCCCGACCAAATCAGTGCGCGTCGAAATACGTCGCCGCACCCGGATGCAACTCAATCGGCGTGTTGGGCGCAGTTTCGTGCAGGATAAGCTTGGCGAGCGGATGGATTTCCCCCAGCGCGTCCAGATTGTCGAACAGCGCCGCAGTCATGCTACGGACAAATTCTTCATCCGCGTCAGCGTGGACGAACAGGACGGCCGGATCGTTTATGACCTGCGTGGGTTCGGCCACGTCTCCAAAGGTGTTCGCCGGGATCTCGTAGAGCTGGTAAAAGGGATGCTCCTTCAGCAACCCGTGACATCTTCCTCGGCGACCTGCAGTAGGACCATGTCGGCGCGCGCGTCCAGATCGATCAGTGCGGCCACCGGCGCACCGGCCAGCATCACGGCCGCATCGACCGAGCCGTTGGTCAGAACATTCACTCCTTCGGCATAGGACAGGAACTGCGCGATCGCAGCATCGAAGGCGCCTTAGCTTTCCAGCAGCCACTGCGCCAGAACGGCGGCGTTGGATCCCGGCGGCCCCATGCTGATCGGACGTCCCGCCAGATCGGCAAAGCTGGTGATGCCGGCCTCGGCCGTCGTCGCGACCTGCAGAACGGCGGGATAGAGATAGGCCAGCGCCGCCAGCGGCTGCGGATCGCCATCGAACGCGCCGGTCCCGGTCTTTGCCTCGAACAGTGTCGAGGACGAGGAGAAGCCGAGTTCCAGCTCTCCCGCCGCCGTCCGCCGGATGTTCTCGATCGACGCGCCGGTCACCTCGGCGCGCGCGGTGGTGTTGGGCATATGTTCGGTGATCAGTTCGGCCATGCCGGCACCAATCACGCAGAACAGGCCGCCGGTGCCGATCCAAACGCGATCCTGCGCGGCAGCCGGCAGCGCCAGGGTTGCGGCCAGTGCCGCAGCGGTCAGGCTTCTGGTCAGTTTCATCGGGTCCTCCCTCAAGTTCTCAGTTGGCAGTTGTCAGCACAGCGGCGTGATCGGGGGCCAGCGCGCGGAAGCTGGCGTGTGCGGAATCCACCAGTTCGCGGATCGCGGTTTCGTGGTCGGTTCCGCTGGCCGCGCTGTCCGACAGCCGCTCGATGCGTTCGGGTTTGATCAACGTGTAATAAAGCGCGCCGAGCAGGAATTGCGTCCGCCAGACGATCTGCCGCCGGTCCGCCCCGGGCAAACTTGCATCCGTCCATATTATTTGAATAGTTGTTCGATAACGGGGATAACACACCCCTGGTCAGGGAAGAGGAACCCATGTTCAAGACGCTGACGGCAGAAGACGGCCACGAGCTCCAATGCTGGATGCAACGCGCCGAGGGCACGGCCAAGGGCGGACTTGTCGTCCTGCAAGAGATATTCGGCGTCACGGAACAATTGCGGGGCGTCGCCCGGCGCTATGCGGCGCAGGGCTTGAACGTGGCCATTCCCGCACTCTTCGACCGGCAAGAGCGCCGCACGGTCTTGGCCTTCGACAACGGCGCGCCGGGACGCGAGATGATGCTGGCCGCAAAGCTGGACGAGACGATGATGGATGCCGCGGCCGCAGTGAAGGCGCTGAAGGACAAGGGCGGCTAGGTTGCGGTTCTGGGATTCTGCTGGGGCGGCGGTCTCGCGATCCGCGCCGCGCAGGTGCTCGACATCGCCTGCGCCGTGAGCTTTTACGGCACCCGCCTGCCGCAATATCTGAACGACCCGCTACGTGCCCCGATCCAGGGCCATTTCGGCAGCCATGACGACCATGTCCCGCAGGAGATGCTGGATCAGGCCCGCGCGGCATTCCCGCAGATGGAAGTGCACATGTACGAGGCCGGGCATGCCTTTGCCAACGACGCCCGCCCCGCCGCCTATGATGCCGCCGCCGCGACCCTTGCGCATGAGCGTGCCGCGGCCTTTCTTTCCAAACATCTGGCCTGATCCGGCACGCCGTAGCCGCGTGCGGCACAAGCGGGCGCGGCAGCCGTTACTTGTTCACCATGCGCGAGGCCGAGGGAATACCCTTGGCCTCACGTTCTGCTTCAAGCTCTGCGATGCGGGCGTCGATCGGGCGGCGGTCTGTCATGCCGCTTTGGTTTTCGCGCGTGGGCATCGTCTCGGCCACGTGCAGGAATCTTTCCTGTGCCACGGCATACAGGCGGCGTAATTCCGCCAACGGGTCGGAATCGTCGTCAGCGCGGATATCGAGCCAAGCGTAATCCTGATCGCGGTATATGGTCAGGCTGGCCGACTGCTTGCCGCGTCTGTCGCCGCCCGCATCCTCGCCCGCCTGCATCCCTGCCAGCAGCCGTTCGGCGAGTGGAAGCTGCATGTTGCCCTGATAGACGGCCAATGTCGCCGCGATCACCTCTGGCCCCTCCAGCATGTTACCGGCGACGGACACGCCGTCGGCCAACAGATGGCCCGCCCAGTCCACGCAATCAGCGCCGGTAAACGCAGCGTTGCGGCCCTCTGCGTCGATCAGGTGGAACTGTCGGTTGCGCTGACCCGCGTCCATTGACGTCAGCGTTTCCACGATCTCCTGCGGTGCCATGCCCTGTTCGAGAAGCTTCAGCCCCTCGGTCCCGTAAAGCGGGTTGACGAAGGCCTGCGTGGCAACCGCGCCGACCCGGCCGCGGATGTGTGGCACGGTGGCGCCGACGGCGAAAAAGCGGCTGGCAACCGCCACACCCAGATAGCCGGTATCGGGGTCGCGGGCGACTATGGAATAGGTCATCTCAACGTCCCACCGCATAGGCCTGCATCAGCCGCGGGGTCGCTGCGGCGCGCAGCAACCCGTCAGGATCGCGCCGCGCCGCGGTCAGCCGGCCAATGGTCCATGGCTCAGCTTCGGTGATCAGGTGGCCGCGCGCGCGCAGGTCGTCAAGCACAGCCGCGCCGATGTTCCGCTCGATCATCAAGCCGCCCGGCTGACGCGCGCGGGGAAAGAAGGAGGCCGGGAAATGCGTGGAATGAAACAGCGGCTGGTCGATGACTTCCTGTAGGTTCATCCCCGAATGGACGTAGCGCAGGAAGAACACCAGCTGCCACTGATCCTGCTGGTCCCCCCCCGGCGTGCCGAACGGCATCTGCGGTTGGCCATCCTTCAGCCCCAGCGAGGGCGTCAGCGTGGACCGCGGCCGCTTGCCGGGGGCGAGGCTGGTCGGCAACCCCTCCTCGAGCCAGAACATCTGCGCCCGCGTGTTCAGCGCGAACCCGAGGCCCGGCACCACGGGAGAGCTTTGCAGCCACCCGCCCGAGGGGGTGATCGCCACCATGTTCCCCTCCGCGTCGATCACGTCGATATGGACGGTGTCGCCCTTCTTCTCGGACAGATGCGCCATCGTCGGCTCATAGACCGCCTGATCGGTGGGGCTGAGCGCGTCAAGCAGCTTCAAGGTGCGGGCGCGCTGATCCTCGAACCCCGGCACGGTTCCGGGGTTCAGATCAAGGCTGGCCCGGTCGGTGATCAGCGCCCGGCGCGCGGCGTTGTAGTCGTCGGACAGAAGCGTGGTCAGCGGCACCTCGGCGAAGTCGGGGTCGCCGTAATACACTTCGCGATCAGCGTATGCGAGTTTCTTGGCCTCGACGACGGTGTGCACGAATTCGGCGCTCAACGGATCCATCGCGCCCAGATCCATCCCCTTCAGGATAGCGAGAGCCTGCAGCAGCACCGGTCCTTGCGTCCACGGCCCGGCCTTGGCGACCGTCCAGCCGTGATAGTCATAAGTCAATGGTTCCTCTACATGGGCGGCATAGCCAGCCAGATCGTCGGCGCTCAGCACGCCCCGGTGGCGATGGCCCGAGGCATCCATCACCTCGGCCGTCTGCAAGAAATTGGCGATCTTCTCGGCCACGAAACCGCGATAGAAGGCGTCACGCGCGGCGTCGATCTGGTCGTCGCGGTCTCGTTTGGCTTCCGCCTCGGTCAGGATACGGGTCCAGGTCTGAGCAAGCATCGGGTTGGCGAAGTTCGAATGCGGTGCGGGCGCGACGCCGTCGGGGAGCCAGGTCTGATACGACGTCGGCCAGTGCTCGCGGAAGAAATCCTCCAGCCCCTCGATTGTCGCCGCCACGCGTGGCAGCATCGGGTGGCCATTCTCAGAATACCAGATCGCCGGTTCCAGCACCGTGCGGAGCGGCAGGCGGCCATAATCGCGCAGCATCAGCATCCAGCCGTCCCAGGCGCCGGGGATGACCGTGGCCAGAAGACCGTCGCCCGGGATAACCTTCAGCCCTTCGGCCTTGTAATGCGAGATGGTCGCGCCCGCCGGCGCGGGCCCCTGCGCGCAGATCACCTGAACCCGGTCATGCTTCTTCGAATACAGCACCGCCGGCATGTCGCCGCCCGGCCCGTTCAGGTGCGGCTCAAGTACCTGCAGGACCAGCCCCGTGGCGACGGCTGCGTCAAAGGCATTTCCGCCCTTTTCCAGCATGCTCATCCCCACCGCCGAGGCGATCCAGTGTGTCGAGGTGACAACCCCGAAACGGCCCAGTATCTCGGGGCGGGTGGTGAATGACGACATGAATCCTCCCTCGGATCGCTTAGTGTTCGCGCGGGTCCAGCGCATCGCGCAGCCCGTCGCCCATCAGGTTGAAGCCCATTACGACCAGAAAGATCGCGGCCCCCGGCCAGACGGCCATCCAAGGCGCTTGGCTGAGGAAGTTCTTGGCCGTGTTCAACATCGAACCCCAGCTTGGCGAAGGCGGCTGCTGACCCAGGCCGAGGAACGAAAGCGATGCCTCGGCGATGATGGCGGTGGCCACCGTCAGCGTGGCCTGAACAAGGATCGGCGGGATCACGTTGGGCAAGATATACGCAGTCATGATCGCCAGATGTCCCAGGCCGATGGCGCGTGCCCCTTCGACATAATCCTCTGTCTTCACGGCCAGCACCTGCCCGCGCGTGAGGCGAATGAAGATCGGCACCGCAGACAGACCGATGGCGATCATCGCATTGGTGAGGCTGGGTCCAAGAAACGCAGCCAGCGCGATGGCCATTATCAGGAACGGCATTGCCAGCAGCGCGTCGGTCGCTCGGGCGATCACGCTATCCACCCAGCCGCCGAAATAGCCTGCGATCAGGCCAAACGGCACGCCGATCAGCACTGCGATGGCGACCGAGACCACGCCCGCCAGAAGCGAGGCGCGCGCACCCCAGATCATGCGCGACAGGATGTCCCGGCCGATCTCGTCCGTGCCCAGCCAATGCTGCGTCGACGGTGCGAGCCGGATCTTTCCCCAGTCGGTCGCCGCCGGATCGGGGATCGGCAGGATTGGAGCCATCACAGCAATTGCGACAAAAAAGGCCACCAGAACCGCGCCGACCAGCGCCGCGCGATTGGCCCGCAACTTCCTCCAGGCCCGGCTGCGGCTGCGCGCGGGAACGGCAACTGCGGTCACACTCATAGGCTCTGCCTCATGCGGGGGTTGAGGAGGACATAAAGGACATCGGCGATCAGGTTCATCAGGATGAAACCCACGGCGGTGCACAGGACCACCCCCTGCACCACGGCATAGTCACGGTTGAAGACGGCGTCGACGATCAGCTTGCCGAAGCCCGGAATAGTGAAGATCTGCTCGGTCAGCACCGCCCCCGCCAGCAACTCTCCGAACAGAAGCGCGGAGAGCGTGACGATCGGCAGCACCGCGTTTCGAAAGGCGTGCTTCATCACGACCACCCGGCCGCGCAACCCCTTGGCCCGCGCCGTGCGAACATAGTCCGATTGCAAAACCCCCAGCATGGCCGAGCGCGTGTGGCGCATCAGCGTCGCGGCCAGCGCTGTGCCCAGGACGAAGGCCGGCATGATCATCGTCTCGATCGACCTTACTGGATCGCGCCAGAGCGGCTCATAGCCCGAGGCGGGCAACCATCCGAGGTTCACGGACACCAGCAGGATCAGCATGATCCCAAGCCAGAAGTTGGGGATCGACAGCCCGGACAGGGCGATGAAATTCGCGATGTAGTCGGTCAGCGTGCCCTTGCGAACCGCTGACAGGATGCCGGCCGGGATACCGATCAGGAAGGCGAAGATCATCGCCATCACCGCCAGCTGTATCGTCACCGGCAGCTTGTCTGCGATCAGCGTGGCAACCGGCTGACGGGTGCGAAGGCTCATCCCGAAATCGCCCTGCAACACGTTACCGACCCAGTGGAAATACTGCACGATCAGCGGGTCGTTCAGCCGATACTGCTCGCGCAGGTAGGCCAGCACTTCCGGATCCCGCTCCTCGCCGGCCATCACCAGAACCGGATCGCCGGGCAGAAGCTTCTGCAGCATGAACACGAAGATCGACACCAGGATAAGTGTCGGGATCGCGATCAGGATGCGGCGCAGGATGTAGGACAGCATGGGAAAACCCGGTCAAAGGGAAGCGGGCGCCGGGATCGGCGCCCGCCCGTCGGTCACTCGACGCGGACACCGGCCAAACGGATCATCCCGTCGGGATAGCCCTCGAAGCCGGTCACGTTGCCCCGCAGCGCCCAGAGCCAGGTCTGGTGATACAGGTAGATGATCGGCAACTCCGCCATCAGGATATCCTGCGCCTCGGCGTAGATCGCGCGGCGCTCGTCCATGTCGTTGGTGGTGCGCGCGGCGTTCAGCAACCGGTCCACGTCTTCGCTGCAGAACTTGCTGTCGTTCAGGCCGCCCTCGCAGGTGACAAAGGCATGCAGGTTGCCGTCAGGATCCGTACGGCCGGACCAGCCGACCTGGCTGCCCTGATAGTCGCCGGCCGTCTGCGCCTGCAGCATCGAGGCGAATTCGGTCGCGCGGATCGAGATGTCGAAGCCGGCCTCGGCCACCATCGACTGGATCACTTGCATCAGTTGCATCTGAACCGGGTTGTTCGGCGCCTGGATTTCAAGCGCCAACCGATCCACCCCTGCCTCGTCCAGCAGGGCACGGGCGGCGGCGACGTCGCGAGCCTCGACCGGGTGACGCTCGTCATACCAGGGGCTGGTCGGCGGGACGTGCTGGTTGCCCGGTGCATAGACCCCCTCGAACACCACCTGATTGACCGCTTCGCGGTCGATCGCGAGCGAGAATGCCTTGCGCACCCGTGCGTCCTTGCCGAAGGGCGACTCGGACCGGGCGCCGTTGTTCAAGTTTACCGTGATGCCCTGATAGCCTTGGCTGACGGCCGAGACGAACTGCAACGAACCGTCCGCCTGCACGCCCGCCGCATCCGACGGTGCCAACCGCTCCAGCATGTCCAGATCGCCCGAGCGCAGGTTGGCCAGACGCACCGTCGTATCCGGGATCGGCAGGAAGATCACGCGGTCGAGGTGGTAATTGTCGGCGTTGTAGTATTCCGCGAACTTCTCCAGGACAATTCGGTCTTGGTCAATCCGCTCCACGAACTTGTAGGGGCCCGAGCAGACAGGGTTCGTGGCAAGATCGAGGCCCAGCTCCTCGGCTGCAGTGGGTGACAGCATCATGCCGGACCGATCCGAGAGCTGGGCGATGAGCGTGGCGTCCGGGTTGGCGAGGGTGAAGGTCACTTCATACTCGCCCGTCGCCGCCACGCTTTCGACAGAAGTGAGTTCAGACTTGCGGCGGCTTTCCGGCAGGGTCTTGGAACGCTCGATGTTCGCCACCACAGCCTCTGCGTTGAACGGGGTTCCGTCGTGGAACACCGCGCCTTCGCGCAGTTGCATGGTCAGCGTCAGCCCGTCATCGGACCACGACCATTCGGTGGCCAGTTCCGGCACGAAGCTCTGGTCGGGCGAGATGTTGATCAGCTTGTCGCACAGCGACTCGAACACGATCCGCCCGACGAAGGTGCGGGCCTGATCGGGGTCAAGCACATCGGGGTCTTCCTGCAGGCCGATGCGCAGGTCGGCGGCCTGGGCCATGCCTGTCATCGCGGCAGAGGCGAGAAGCGCCGTCAGCAGTTTCCGGGTTATCATCTGGCAGTCTCCTTGTTGGCAGTTTGGGACATTCTGGCACTCGCGTCACGAAACAGGGCAAAGCGGCGTTCGGCCTCGGGGCTGCGCGGTATTATCCGCAACGCATCCTCGTCAGGGGCGGGGATCGTGGCCCAGTGGTGACAGGCGACCTGCCGGCCCGGCGCGATCTCGGTCAGTGCGGGACGTTCGGCCTTGCACAGTCCGGTCGCGTGGGGGCAGCGGGTGTGGAACTTGCAGCCGGGCGGCGGGTTCGCGGGCGACGGGATGTCGCCGCCAAGCACCTTGCGTGCCTTGCGCGCGCCGGGCACCGGCATCGGGATCGCCTGCAGCAAGGCCTGAGTGTAGGGATGGCGTGGGGTGAAATACAGCGCCTCGGTCTCGGCCAACTCCACCACCTCGCCCAGATACATCACCGCCACCCGGTCGGCCATGTGCCGGATCACGGCAAGGTCATGGGCGATGACGATCAGGGTCAGGCCGAATTCGTCCTTCAGATCTTCCAGAAGGTTCACGATCTGCGCCTGCACCGAGACATCCAGCGCCGAGACCGGCTCATCCCCGATCAGCAGTTTCGGCCCGGATGCCAAGGCCCGGGCGATGCAGATACGCTGACGCTGGCCACCCGAAAATTCGTGCGGGTAGCGGTCGGCATGTTCCGGGCGCAATCCCACCCGCGTCAGCAGATGGGCGACCCGCACGCGGCGCTCGGTCGCGCTCAGGCTCGTGTGCACCGCCAGCGGCTCGCCCACGATCCGTTCGACCGTCATTCGGGGGTTCAGCGACGAGAAGGGATCCTGAAAGATGAACTGCATCTCGGCGCGCAGCTTGCGCATCTCGTCCGCAGGAAGGCCGCCCAGGTCGCGACCGTCGTAGGTGATCTGTCCCGCCGATGGCTCGATCAGACGAAGCAGCAGACGGGCGAGCGTGGACTTGCCGCAGCCAGACTCACCCACGATGGCGAAGGTCTCGCCCCGCCGGATCCGCAGGCTGACACCGTTGACCGCATGGATGGTCGTTGCCGGTTGCAGCAACCCGCCACCGGTCAGGAAGCGGCGCTGCAAGTCGCGTGTTTCCAGGATCACGCTCATGCCGCCCCTCGCTCGATCGTCGTTTCCAGTGGTGCGCGCAGGCAGGCGTTGGCATGCCCCGCCCCATCGTCCGCCAGCGGCGGGCGCCCGGCATCGCAGGCAGCGACGGCAAAGGGACAGCGGGTGGCGAAGCGACAGCCTGGCGGCATCGCCTCGGGGACTGGGACCGAACCGGGGATGGTGATCAACCGCCCCTGCCGCCCGGCGATGGCGGGCATCGAGCCCATGAGCCCAAGCGTGTAGGGGTGCTGCGGGGCGTTGAAGACCTGGCTCACCGGCCCGCTTTCCACGATGCGGCCGGCGTACATCACCGAAACTTCGTCGGCGATCTCGGCCACGACGCCAAGATCATGGGTGATCATCAGAAGCGCAGTGCCGGTCTCGTCCTGCAATTCGCGCATGAGATCCAGGATCTGCGCCTGGATCGTCACGTCCAGAGCCGTCGTGGGTTCGTCGGCGATCAGCAGCGCGGGGTCGTTCGCCAGGGCCATGGCGATCATCACGCGCTGGCGCATGCCGCCCGACAGTTGATGCGGATAGTCGGTGAGCCGCTTCTCGGCGGCTGGCATCCGCACCCTGCGGAACATCTCCAGCGCACGATCCCGCGCCTCGCGCACGGAGCACTGATGGTGCCGCCGCACCACCTCCGCCACCTGATCGCCCACGGTGAAGACCGGGTTCAGGCTTGTCATCGGCTCCTGGAAGATCATCGCCATGCTGTTGCCGCGCAGGTCTTCAATCTCCGACTTCGGCATTGCCAGCAGATCGGTCCCGCGAAAGCGGACCGATCCGGCCGTTACGCTGGCCGATCGCTTCGGCAGAAGCCCCATGACTGCCAACGACGTCACGGATTTCCCGCAGCCCGACTCGCCCACCAGACACAACGTCTTGCCCGCCGGAATCGAGAACGAAACGTCATCGATCAGGTCCACAGGATGCCCGCGAAAGCGGATTGACAGGTTTTCGACCGCAAGGATCGGTTCAGCCGACATCCGACAACCCTTCGGTCGAGGTCTGGCGCAAAAGGTTCTCGTGCAGCGCGATGATGTGGCTGCGCATCGCCTCGCCCGCCGCCACCGGGTTACGCTCGGCGATCGCGTCGCGGATCGCGCGGTGCTGCTGCTGGTAGAGCGTGAAATTCGCAGTGCTGCGCACTCTCTGGCGCACCGCGCGCCATTGGGCATCGTGTCGGGCGCGATCGATCGCGTCGAAAATCATGAGGAACATGCGGTTCTCGGTCGCGCGTGCGATTTCGCGGTGAAAGGCGCTGTCCCACAATTCCCGCTCGTCTCCGTCGGTGGTGCGGTTCAGCCGGTCAAGGATCGTGGTCATCCGGTCGATTGCCTCGGGGCGCGCGCGCAGTGCTGCCAGTTGCACGATCTGCGACTCGACACGCAGGCGCACCTCCATCACCTCCATCGGATTGATCGGCGCGAGATCCGCCTCGACCAGCGGTTCGGGACGGGGACCCGCGAAGGTGCCCGACCCTTGCCTGCGCCATACCAGCCCCTCGCTCTCCAGCACCTCGATCGCGCGGCGAACACTGCGGCGCGAAATGTCCAGGCTTTCCGCCAGCGCCCGCTCGGTCGGCAGGCGCGTCTCGCCCGTCTGGGGCAGTTCGGCGATCATCTCGCGCAACCGCTCGAGGGCCACTGATGAGTTGTCTGGCGTAAGCTTTGGCATGCGGGCCAATCCGAACCAATTTCTTAATGGTTCGTCGCATGACTTTTGTCGTCACGCAAGAAAAATACTCGCGGCAGCGCGGCGAGGCGCTGAAGATTGCTTGTTTCAGCGCCGAACCTGCCCAAAATCGCGCCGACCTGGAAAAAATCTGGATGCTCTTTGCTTTCGCCAGAAGATTGGCTCGGGTCCGGTCAGGCCGGTTCGGCGTCGCGCGCGGCCCACATGCGCTGGAACGAGGGGCGGGCTTGGCACGCCTTCAGCCAATGATCGAGCGCCGGGAACTCCGCTATCAGCCCCGCCTCTGGCTGGGCGTAGCGCACGATTTCGGCCATGTTGATGTCGGCAACTGTAAACCTCCCGCCGAGCATCAGCCCGTCCCGCGCAAGATGTTCGTCCAGCACCGCGAACGGCCGCCGCAGGATGTCGGCCTGGGCCGCGATCTCGGCTTTTCCTTCATCCGTGCCCGCCCTGCCCTGGGCATGGGCAAACATGATGGCGAGAGCGGGCGGTTCGACCGTGGCCGCGCCGTAAAGCGCCCATTGCGTCATCAGCGCGCCCTCGGCCGCATTCTTTGGCCCAAGGACTCCGCCATAGGCCTGCGCGAGATAAAGGTTGATCGCGAGACTTTCGCTCAGCACCAGATCACCGTCTTCCATAACGGGAATCGCCCCCTGCGGCGACAGCGCGAGGAAGTCGGGCGAGCGGGTGTTGGGCGGCGCATCCGGCGCCAAGGGATCGGGTAGCTTGTAGGCCTGGATCACCGGGATATGGCGGAAACCCACACCCATCTCATCCAGAAGCCACAGATTGCGCGATGCGCGCGACCGATATATGCCATGCAGAGTAATCATTCCCGCCCCCCTATTTAATGCCCGCAAGCGATAGCAGTCGGCGACGCCCCGTGTAAGCCGCATTTCTTCGGCAAGCGTTCAGCGTGCCGTCAGCTCTTGTCTGGCAGACGGCGGGCCGCCTCGGCAAAGCGCCGCGCCTGTGTCGGCCCTGCGCCTGCGGCGGCAAGTGGTTGCAGCAAACTGTCCCAGGGAAGCCCCGGAAAGTCTGACCGCAGCGTAGCAGCCGGATCGTCCGTCAGCAGGACCCGTTTCACGGCGGCCTCCGCATCGGCGCGCGGCAGGATTTGGGCCAGCGCAAAGACCGCCGCTTCCGCGAAGGGGCCGAAGCCTGCGGCGGCCAGGTTTCCGGCCATCCGTTCGCGGTCAGGTGCCAGGCCGGCAAGCATCTCCTCCGCGCCGGCCAGACCTGCACCGGTGGCAACCACGATCTGCCGGAGCGCGTCCCATTCCAGCGCCCATGCGGCACCGTCGCGGAACTGGCCGTGCAATTGCGCCTCGAACAGGGCTCCCTGCCGGTGGGCATTGCCCCGCGCCAGCGCCACCAGAGCCTCGGCCGAAACCGGGTTCGACTTGTGCGGCATCGTGGACGATCCGCCACCCGCGATCCGCAACTCGGCCAACCCGGACTGCGTGAGCGTCATGACATCCAGCCCGATCTTGCCCATGCTGCCCGAGATCAGCGTAAGGACCGATCCGGCCTCTGCCATGCCGTCACGCGCCGTGTGCCAAGGCTGGTCCGGGTGGGGCAGACCCAGCGACCTTGCCATGTGCGCACGCACCGCACCGGCCTGGTCCCCAAGCGCCGCGTCCGACCCGACCGCTCCGTGCAGCGACAGCCGCAGCAGCCGCGGCCGCAGCCCGGCCAAACGATCGAGATGAGCGATCAGCGGCGTGCCCCATGTTGCGACCAGCGCGCCAAAAGTGCCAGGTAGCCCGATCTGAGTGCGGGTCCGCGCCGCCATCACCGTCTCGGCCTCGTCACCTGCCAACTCACCCAGTCGCCCGGTGACCGCGCGCAACCTGTCCTCGATCCGATCAAGCGCCTGCCCCAATTGCAGCACCGTTGCGGTATCGACGATGTCTTGCGACGTCGCGCCCCAATGTAGCCAAGTCGCCACCTCGTCGGGCAGATGGGTCCTCAGTTCCTTCACCAGGCCGGGCACGGGCACGCCGTCGCGGGCAGTCGCCAAGGCCAGGGCGGCGGGATCGGGGCGCACCGGCGCCAGCGCTGCCGCGATGGCAGCCCCTGCCCCCTTGGGGATCGCGCCCGCCGCCGAACATCCCACGGCGAGCGCCACCTCGACCCGGACCATCGCGGCCAGAAGTGCAGCATCGTCGAGCAGCGCCGCCAGTTCCGGATCACCATAAAGACCCGACCACAACGGGCTGTCGGAAAGCGACACGCTCATCGCCCGCACCCCCTTCAGATGTCGAAGAACACCGTCTCGCCCGGCCCTTGCAGGCGGATGTCGAAGCGATAGCCGCCGTCGGTCTTCTCTGCCACCAGCGTGGCGATGCGCTCGCGATGTTCGATCCGCGCGAGCAATGGGTCGCCAGAGAGATCATCCTCGGGGAAATACATCCGCGTGTGCAGACCGGTGTTGATCCCGCGCGCGACGATCCAGAAGGTGATGTGCGGCGGCGCGCCGCGACCGCCGGTCAGCGCGACCGGGCCGGGCCGAATGGTGTCGAAGCGGAACAGGCCCGCCTCGGGCTCGACCGCGCAGCGTCCAAAGCCGTGAACGCCCGGGTCGGCACCGGGCTGGCCGGGATAGCGGCCCTCTGAATCCGCCTGCCAGGTTTCGATCAGCACGTCGCGCAGGGTCATCCCGCCGCCGTCGATGACGGAACCGGTCACCGTGATGCGCTCGCCCTTCGCGGTTTCGTCGAAAATCGTCTGTCCAACCGGAGCATAGGGCGCGTTCTCGATCCCGGCCACCGCGGGAAGCAGCCCTATGTGGACATAGGGCCCTGCGGTCTGCGACGGGGTTTGTGGCAGGTAGTCGAGTTTCTGGACCATCACATCCCCTCCGGCCGGTTTTCGAAATAGGTCTGCCGCCTGCCCCGCAGCACGATATCGAACTTGTAGGCGATGGAGTCCATCGGCTTGGTCTGGCTCATATCGAGGGCAGCGACCAGCCGGTCCAGCGCGGCCTTGTCGGGAATCGTCTGCGCGATGGGGCACCGCGCAATCAGCGGATCGCCCTCGAAGTACATCTGGCTGATCAAGCGCTGGCCAAAGGCAAGGCCGAAGATCGAAAAGTGGATATGCGCCGGGCGCCAGTCGTTCACGCCATTCGGCCAAGGATATGCCCCGGGTTTCACCGTGCGAAAGACATAGCGGCCCTCGGCGTCCGTAAGCATCCGACCACAGCCGCCGAAATCCGGATCCAGCGCAGCCAGGTAGCCGTCCTTCTTGTGACGGTAGCGACCGCCGGCATTGGCCTGCCAGACCTCGATCAGCGCGTTGGGGATCGGCTGGCCGCATTCATCCAGAAGCCGCCCATGCACGATGATCCGCTCGCCGATGGCGGTATGGCCGGGGCGGGCGTGGTTGATCAGCAGGTCGTTGTCATGCGGCCCGATGGGCAGATGGCCAAAGGTCGGCCCGGTCTCCTCGGACGGGGTGGAGGGGAACGAGATAAGCGCCCGCTGCGGGCTGCGCAGCACGCTGGTCTTGTAGCCGGGATCAAAGGCCGGCGGATGCAGCCCGGCTGGCCGCTCGATCAGGCTTCCGCTCATTGATCCATCTCCTGCAATATCTCCTTCACGACCTTCACGGCGTGATTGGCGCGGGGAACCCCGGCGTAGATTGCGACGTGAAGCATCACCTCGCGCAGGTCGGCCGCGCTGGCACCGGTGTTCGCGGTTGCGCGGGTATGCAGCTTCAGTTCCTCGTAGTTGCCAAGCCCCGCCAGCAGCGCCACCGTGATCAACGAGCGTTCGCGCGGCGTAAGGTCTGGACGCGACCAGACAGTGCCCCAGGCGCCCTCGGTCACAAGCTCCTGAAACGGCGCGTCGAATTCGGTAGCGTTGGCGCTGGCCCGCTCCACATGGGCATCGCCCAGAACGCGGCGGCGGGTTTCCATTCCAGCAGCGTAACGGTCAGCCAAGGTCGGTCTCCTTCAGAAAACGGGAAATCAGCGCACCGAATTCCGCCGGCGCCTCGATAGCGGGAAGATGGCCCGCGCCGGGGATCACCTCAAGACGCGCACCGGGGATCACTTGCGCCAGCTTGGCGACCAGATCGGGCGGGGTCGCGCGATCTTCCTCACCCGCGACCACCAGCGTGGGCGCGGCGATGGTGCGGGCCCGGTCGGTCAGGTCCGCGACAGCGAGCGCGGCACAGCAAGCGGCATACCCCGCAGGATCGCCGCGCGCCACCATGGTCTGCCACAGGGCACAGGCGTCGCTTGCGCGAAACGCTGGCGCGAACCAGCGCTCCATGATGGCGGGGGCCATCGTCTGCAGCCCCGCGGCATTGACCTGCGCGATGCGCTCGGCCCAACTTTCAGCCGTGCCGATGCGGGCGGCGGTGTTCGTCAGGATCAGCGCCGCAATTCGGTCGGGGTGCGCGGCGGCAAGCGCCTGCGCGATCACGCCGCCGATGGAGCAGCCAAGGAGCACCGCGCGGCCAAGGTCAAGATGATCCATCAGCGCGGCCACGTCGCCCGCCAGATCGTCGATCGTCATACCCTCCGGACCCCGCGCGCTGAGGCCGTGGCCGCGCTTGTCAGCGCGAATGACCTTCAGGCCCGCGGGAAGAAGATGCGTCAAGACCGCATCCCACATCCGCAGGTCGGTGCCCAGAGAGTTAACGCAGACTAGTGCCGGCCCATCGGCCGGGCCATCGACGCGGTAATGAATATGCCCCCAGTCGCGGCGAAGTGCTTTCACGACCTGTCCCCCCACTGTTTACAGCCATAGTCCGGACGGCAGGAAGATTGCAATGTGAAGCATGCGGGGCGCGCACGATGGTGATGCGTGGCGGATCAGGGGCTGCCCGCCCTACGCAGCAATCAAGGCCTCCTGCACTCCTCGACAAGACGTTTCAGGAATCGTTCGCAGGCGTCGATCTGCGCGATCTCCACGAACTCGTCGGCGCGGTGCGCTTCGCCGATGGAGCCGGGTCCGCAAATCACCGTCGGAATCCCCGCCATCGCGTCGAACAAGCCGCCCTCGGTGCCATAGGCGACCTTGATGCTGTCGTTGCGTCCGGCGAGACGGCGCGCCGCAACGGCGACAGGCGCATCGACGGCCGTATCCAGCCCGGGAAAGGCCGCCATCAGTTCAAGCTCGATGTTCGCCACCGGATCGGTCGCGCGCATCTCGGGCAGCAGCTCGTCGAACAGGAAGGCGCGCACCTCGTCCACCAGTGCGTCGGCATCCTCTTGCGTCAGCACGCGAAACTCGAATTCGGTCATGAAGCGATCGGGCACGATGTTGAGCGCGGTGCCGCCATGGGCCGTACCCACGTGGGCGGTGCTGTGTGGCGTGTCATAAAGCGGATCGCGCAGGCCGTGCTCTGCCAGCCGCCGGCCGATCGCCTGCACCCGTGCGACCAGCCGCGCGCCATATTCGACGGCATTGACGAATTCCGGGGCGCGCGAGGAATGTCCAGTCGTACCGGTGAAGCTTGCCCGCAGACTGCGCTTGGTCTTGTGGCCGAGGCAGACTTCCATCAATGTGGGTTCGCCGACGATGCAGCCCATGGGGCGCACATTTTGGATGGCCAGCTTTTCCAGCAGGCCGCGAACGCCAATGCAGCCGACCTCCTCGTCATAGGACAGTGCAAGATGGACCGGTCGCGCGAGGTCGGCATCCTGCAGGATCGGTGCCAGGCCAAGGCAGCAGGCGACGAAGCCCTTCATGTCGCAGGACCCGCGCCCGTAGAAGCGCCCATCGCGTTCGGTCAACCGGAACGGTTCTGCCGTCCAGTTCTGCCCATCCACCGGCACCGTATCGGTATGGCCCGACAGGACCCAGCCGGGCACGCCTTCCGGTCCGAAGGTCGCCCAAAGGTTGGCCTTGGTGCCGATATCGTCATGGATCCGCTCGCACCGGGCACCGTGGCGCGTCAACCACTCCTCGGCCCAGTCGATCAGCGGCAGGTTTGAATTGCGGCTGGTCGTGTCAAAGCCGATCAGGGCGTCAAGGGCGGTCCGCGTCGCGGGGCTTGGCATCAGATATCTCCGGTCAGGGTCAGGTCGGCGCGGGCGCGGACCATCGCCATGAAGGCCAGTGTGGCGGGCGAATGGCGTGTGCCTGCGGGCGACAGAAAACAGGTCTGCAGGGTGATCGTCGGCTGAAACGGCCGGGTCACAAGGCTGGGGTCCAGCCGCAGTGCGGTCGGAAACGGGTTGATCAGCGCCACCCCCAGCCCTTCGCGCACAAGTTCGGCAGCGGAAACCACCGTTGCTGTCTCGATCGTGATGCGGGGCTGCACCCCGGCCGCGGCCAACGCGCGATCCTTTGCCACCCGCGCGGAGTGGCGGCGCGTCTGCGCGACATAGGCACGGCCGTCCAGATCGGCGGGCGTGACAACGGATTTCGCTGCCAGCGGATCGCTGCGCTGCATCAGGCAGACGACGTGCGATTCGCGGAATGGTTCCACACGCACGGCAGCGTGGTTCGGCTCGGCATCCGACAGCGCGATGTCCACACGCCCCTCGGCCACCTGGGTCACCAGCACGTCGCTGGAAAGAACATCGATCAGGATCGTCTGGTCCGGATAGCGGCGGGCGAAGTCGGCCACCGGTCCGGGCAGGAAGCGGTGCGCGATGGTGGGCGGCGCGGCGATCCGCAACGGCACGGATGGGTCGGGCGCACGCCGGCCCGGGTTCTCGATCCGCGTCAGAACGGTGAACAGCAGGTCCAGTTCGGCATCAACGCCCAGAGCCTCGGGCGTGGGGATCAGGCGGCCGCTTTCACGTGCAAAAAGAACCCGGCCCAGCCGATCTTCCAGTTGCGCAAGCGCCCTGCTGACGGCAGGCTGCGAAATGCCAAGAAGTTCCGCCGCCGCTGTCGCCGTTCCGGTGGTGACGATAGCGCGGAGAACCCGCAATTCGCGCAGGGTCACCCCGGATCCGGCGTTGACGTCGATCTCATCTGGCACGCGATCGCCTATACGTTTCGGTTATGGTATTTGATATTTACAATACAGTTATTGCATAATACGCTATAATACAAGGGCGACCGCTTCGCCCTGATCAAAGCCAGACCACGCCGCGCTCTGCGCATCCGTTTTGAAAGTGGTCAAGAAACAGGGAGCTTTCGATGCCCAGAACAAGAACCCGTGCCTTACTGATGTCTGCCGGGGCGGCGCTTGCGCTGACCGCCGGCGCCGCCGCGGCCGAGAACCTGCGGATCGGCCTTGCGTCCGAGCCGACCTCGGTCGACCCGCATTACCACAACCTCGGGCCGAACAACGCGTTGGCCCGTCACATCTTCACGCCGCTGATCGAGCAGGATGCCAGCCAGTTGCTGATGCCGGGCCTTGCGACCGAGTGGGAGGCGATCGACGACACCACGTGGCGCATCACGCTTCGCGAGGGCGTTACGTTTTCGAACGGCGAGCCGTTCACTGCGCGCGACGTGATCTACACCGTATGCCGCATCCCGCTGGTGCCCGACGCGCCCTCGCCCTTCACGCTTTACACCCGCGCCATCGCCGGGCTTGAGGCCGAGGATGACCACACGCTGATCGTCACTACCGACGGCCCCGCACCGCTTCTGCCCAACCAATTGTCGACTTTCGGTATCATCTCGGCCAGCGTTTCGGGCGCAGAGGAGGAAGTGACCTTCAGCACCGATGGCTGCACCGGTGTGGGCGACGCGCCCGCCTCGGCCGAGTTCAACGATCCCGCATTTGCCATCGGCACCGGCCCCTACAAGCTGGAATCCTACATTCGCGGAGAAGAACTGCGTCTGTCGCGCAACGACAGCCACTGGGGCGACGCCCCGGCTTGGGAAGAGATCGTCATGCGCCCGCTGACCAATGCCGGCGCCCGCGTGGCCGCCCTGCTGGCCGGCGACGTGGACATGATCGAGAATCCGCCGACGCAGGACATCGCGCGGATTGAGGGCGACGGCTTCACCATCTCCTCGGGCCTGTCGAACCGGGTGATCTACATCGCGCTGGATCAGGGCGAGGCTCCGACACCGGGCATCGAAGGCGACGTGAACCCTCTGCAAGACGCCCGCGTGCGCGAGGCGCTGGCGCTGGCCATCGACCGCGAGGCGATCCGCGACCGTTTGATGCTCGGCCTGTCGGAGCCGGCGGGCGAGTTGCTGCCCGCGCCGATGTTCGGCACCAACCCCGACCGTCCGGCGATCCCCTACAACCCGGATCGCGCGCGCGAGTTGCTGGCGGATGCGGGCTATGCCGATGGGTTCTCCATCGTACTGGGCACGCCGAACGACCGCTACATCAATGACGGCCCGATCTCGCAGGCGGTCGCGCAGATGTGGACCCAGGTCGGCGTGCAGACCGAAGTGGACGCCAAGACCTTCTCGGCCTTCATCGCAGACCGCAACGGCTTCAACTTCTCGGCCTATCTGGCCGGCTGGGGCGCAGGCACGGGCGAGATGTCGTCGCCGCTGGGCGCGCTGGTCGCCACCCGCGACCCTGACCGCAGCCTGGGCGGCACCAACCTTGCGCGCCATTCCAACACCGAGATCGACGATCTGCTGGTCGAGGCGCTGCAGACGGTCGACGACGGCGAGCGGGAGCGGTTGCTTCGCGAAGCAAGCGCCCTGGCGATGGATACCTTCGCCATCGTGCCGATCCACTACGAGTTGACCACCTGGGCGCTGGCTCCGGGCCTGGAGTACGAGGCGCGCGCCGACCAATACACCCTGGGCGCTTTGGTCAACCCCACGGGCGAGTGAGCCGCCCCTGACACCTGGATGCGCCGGGATCTGTCCCGGCGCATCGCAGTTTCCCTGACTGCGGAGCGTCTGTCATGGTCGCCTATCTGCTTCGACGCCTTGGCCAAAGCCTGCTTGCGGTCATCGCGATGGCGGTGCTGGTCTTTGTCGGCGTTTATGCCATCGGCAATCCCGTTGACATCCTGATCAACCCCGAGGCGACCGAGAACCAGCGGTTGGAGATCATGGCGCGGATGGGCCTGGACCGGCCGTTGTGGGAACAGTTCTGGGTCTATTTCGGCAATCTGCTTCAGGGCGATTTCGGGCGGTCCTTCGTTTATGGCGAAAGTGCGATGTCAGTGATCCTGCAGCGCCTCCCCGCGACGATGGAGCTGGCGCTGTTCGCGCTGGTGCTGGCCATCGTGCTGGGCGTGCCGCTGGGCGTGATCGCGGGGCTGAAGCCCGACACGATGACAGGGCGCGGCATCATGGCGGGCTCGATCCTGGGCTTCAGCCTGCCGAATTTCTGGCAGGGGTTGATGCTGATCCTGATCTTCGCGGTCTTCCTGGGATGGCTCCCCGCCGGCGGGCGCGGCGAGACGACCGAGTTCCTGGGAATGCGCGTAAGCTTCCTGAACCTTGACGGACTGCAACACATGATCCTGCCCGCGATCAATCTGGCGCTGTTCAAGATGGCGCTGGTGATCCGGCTGGCCCGCGCGGGCACACGCGAAGTGATGACGCAGGACTACATCAAGTTTGCCCGCGCCAAGGGCCTGTCGCACCGCCGCGTCGTGCTGGTGCATGTGCTCAAGAACATCATGATCCCGGTCGTCACGATCCTCGGCCTCGAACTTGGCTCTATGATCGCCTTCGCGGTGATCACCGAAACTGTCTTTGCCTGGCCGGGCATGGGCAAGCTACTCATCGACAGCATCAACCGGCTCGATCGGCCGGTGATCGTGGCCTACCTGATGCTGATCGTCTTCATCTTCGTGCTCATCAATTTTCTCGTCGATGTGCTCTACTCCGTGCTCGATCCCCGGGTTCGTCTGGCGCAGCGGGGCGCGCAATGAGCGACACTTCCCCGACCACCCCAAAAGCCAGAGCAAAGGCGATCAGCCCGCTGCGCGCCGCGATGCTGGATTTCGCGGCCAGCCCGCTGGCGATGGTCGGGCTGGTGGTGATGGTGGCGATGGCGCTGGCCGCGCTGTTCGCGCCGTGGATCACGCCACAGAACCCCTATGATCTGTCGCAGCTGTCGATCATGGACAACAACCTGCCCCCGGGGTCCGAGGCGTTCGGCGGCATGACCTACTGGCTGGGCACCGACCCGCAGGGCCGCGACATGCTGTCGGCAATCATCTACGGGCTGAGGATGAGCCTGATGGTGGCCGTCACCGCGACGCTCTGCGCACTGGCGATCGGGATGGCGATGGGCATCATCGCGGCCTATTTCGGCGGGCGGATCGACACGTTGATCATGCGCGTGGTGGATCTGCAGTTGTCGTTTCCGGCGATCCTGGTGGCGCTGATCCTGCTGGCGATCCTGGGCAAGGGGGTGGACAAGGTCATCATCGCGCTGGTGATCGTTCAATGGGCCTATTACGCGCGCACGGTGCGCGGCTCTGCGCTGGTGGAGCGGCAGCGCGACTATATAGCTGCCGCGCGGGGGCTGGGGCTGGGGCATACCCGCGTGATGTTCCGACACCTGCTGCCCAACACCCTCCCGCCACTGATCGTGGTCGCGACGGTGCAGATCGCCCAGGCCATCGCCCTGGAGGCGACGCTGTCGTTCCTCGGCGTCGGAGTCCCGGTCACCGAGCCGTCGCTGGGCCTGCTGATCGCCAACGGCTATTCCTACCTTCTATCGGGCAGCTACTGGATCAGTCTCTATCCCGGCGTGGCGCTGCTGATCGCCATCGTCGCGATCAACCTGGTGGGCGACCAGTTGCGCGACGTCCTGAACCCAAGGCTGAGGCGCTGAGATGACTGCTGTCCTGCAGGTCGAGGACCTGAAAACCCACTTCTTCACGCGCGCCGGCGTCGTTCCTGCCGTCGATGGGGTCAGCTTCGCCGTCAACAAGGGCGAAGTGATGGGGCTGGTAGGCGAATCCGGATCGGGCAAGACGGTGACCGGCTTTTCCATCATGGGGATGGTGGACAAGCCCGGCCGCATCGTCGGTGGGCGCATCCTCTATAAAGGGCGCGACCTCGCATCGGTCGGCGAGCGGGAGTGGCAGAAGATCCGCGGCCGCCACATCGCGATGATCTTCCAGGATCCGATGATGACGCTGAACCCGGTCCTGAAGATCTCCACCCAGATGATCGAGGCGGTGCAGGCCCATGTGGACATCAGCAAACAGGCCGCGCGCGAGCGCTGCCGCGCGGCACTAGCCCGCGTCGGCATCCCCTCACCCGACGAACGGCTCGATGCGTATCCGCACCAGTTCTCAGGCGGGATGAGGCAGCGCGTGGCCATTGCCATTGCGCTGCTGCACGACCCCGAGGTCATCGTGGCAGATGAGCCCACAACCGCGCTGGACGTCACGATCCAGGCGCAGATTCTGGCCGAGGTGCAGAAATTGGCCGAGGGAAGCGGCACCGCGTTGATCTGGATCACACATGACCTGAGCGTCGTCTCCAGCCTCGCCGACAACATCGCGGTGATGTATGCGGGCCGGGTGGTGGAACAGGGCCGCGCGGCGACGGTGCTGGAGCATCCGGCGCATCCCTACACCTACGGGCTGATCGAATCGATCCCCAGCCGGAACAAGCGCGGGGTCGATCTGGCGCAGATCCCCGGCATGACGCCGCCCCTGCTGGATCTGCCCGAGGGTTGCGCCTTTCGCCCGCGCTGTCCCAACGCGACCGACGCCTGCCGGGCCGAGCAGCCGCCGCGCAAGATGCCGACCGGGCAGATGGCGCGCTGCATCCATCCGATGGTGGCGGCCGAGGTGGCGCAATGAGCGAAGCGCTGGTCGAGATCGCCAACCTGTCGAAGCGCTTCCGCGAGGAGCATGACATGGCCGCCCGCATGGCCGCCCGCATGGGCATGGGGCACGAGCCCGCCACGGTGCACGCGGTCGATGACGTGAGCTTCTCCGTCGCACCGGGAGAAGTGGTGGGGCTGGTCGGCGAAAGCGGATCGGGGAAATCCACCATCGGGCGGATGATCGCGGGGCTGCTGCCGCCGACCGAGGGCACGATCCGCTTTCAGGGCGCCGACATCACCACCCGCAACCGGGCCGAGACCAAGGCGGCGGCGCTGCAGATCCAGATGATCTTTCAGGATCCGATGTCCTCGCTCAACCCCCGGATGCGCGTCCGCGACATCATCGCCGAGGCGCCGGTCTATCACGGCCTGATCAAGCAATCGCAGGCCCGCCAGTTCGTCGCCGACATGCTGGAACGAGTGGGGCTGGAGGCGACGGCGGGCGACCGCTACCCGCACCAGTTTTCCGGCGGCCAGCGCCAGCGCATCGTGATCGCGCGCGCGCTGGCGGTCAGCCCGCAGTTTCTGATCTGCGACGAATCCGTGGCAGCGCTCGACGTCTCGATCCAGGCGCAGGTGCTCAACCTCTTCATGCGTCTCCGCCGTGAGCTTGGGCTGGCCTATCTGTTCATCAGCCACGACTTGGGCGTGGTCGAGCACATCTCGGACCGCGTGGTGATCCTGTATCTGGGTCGGGTGGTGGAGATTGCGCCAACCGAGGCACTCTATTCCGACGCTTGCCACCCCTACACTCAGGCCCTGCTGGCCGAGGTGCCGCGCCTGTCGTTCGAGAAACGCCGGTTCGAGCCGATCAAGGGCGAGATCCCCTCCCCCTTGAACCCGCCGCCGGGGTGCCATTTCCACACCCGCTGCCCATTCGCCGGGCCGCGCTGCAGCCGCGAAGTGCCGCGCCTGCGCCATGACGGGCCCCGCGCCGTGGCCTGCCACCTGCAGGATGGCGGCGTGGAATGACCGACCGTCCCCGCGTGCTGGAAATCCTCGGGGCCGACAGCCAGCGCGTGGCAATGGTGTTCGACAGCCCCCATTCCGGCACCAACTATCCGGACGACTTTCACCCCGTGGCCGACCGCGCCGCCCTCCGCATGGCCGAGGATACGCATGTCCACACCCTGTTTGCCGGCGCAGTCGACGCGGGCGCGGTGCTGTTGCACGCGCTGTTCCCGCGCGCCTATGTCGATGCCAACCGCGCGCGCGACGACCTCGACCCCGCCCAGACCGACGGCGAGATGCCCTGGCCGCTGCGCCCCTCGGTCAAAAGCCGAGAGGGGATAGGGCTGTGCTGGACCCGCGTGCCGCCCGACGGCGCGTCGATGTATGCCCGCCGCCTCACGGCGGCCGAGGTGGTGCGCCGCGTCGCCGAATATCATGAGCCTTACCACTCCGCCCTGCGCGATCTGCTGGACGCCACCCATGCCCGCTGGGGGCAGGTCTGGCACGTCAACTGTCATTCCATGCCGAACCTGGCCAGTGCGATGTCACCCGAACCGATGGGCACCCCGCGCGCCGACTTCGTCCTTGGCGACCGGGACGGCACATCCTGCGCCCCGGCCTTCACCGAGACGATCAGCGCCTTCCTGTCCGAGCGCGGCTTCTCGATCGGGATCAATGACCCGTACAAGGGGATGGAACTGGTTCGCGAAAATGGCGTTCCCTCTGCGCGCCGTCATTCCATCCAGATCGAGATCAACCGAAGGCTCTACATGAACGAGGCGACGCGCGAGCCAAACGAAGGCTTTGCTGCACTGCAGGACACCCTGACCGAGCTTGCCGCCCATCTGGCCGCTTTCGTCGCAGCCCAACCGCAAAGGCCCGCCCCATGACCCCCGCCGCCTATCCCGTCGAGCTCATGCCGCCCGACATCACCCCCTACGGGACCGGGAACACCGGTATCCCATTTGTCTGGACCTTCGACAGCGGGCAGCCCGGGCCCCATGTCGCCGTCACCGCCGTCGTTCACGGTAATGAACCCTGCGGCGCCATCGCGCTCGACTGGCTGCTCACGCACAAGGTCCGGCCGCTGGCGGGCAAGCTGTCGCTCGCCTTCATCAATACCCGCGCCTATCAGGCCTTCGACGCCGCCGACCCCAGTGCCACCCGTTGGATAGACGAGGATTTCAACCGTCTCTGGGCGCCAGAGGTGCTGAACGACCCTGCCCGCAGGCTCACCGCCGAATTGGAACGTGCGCGTGAGATCCGGCCCTGGCTCGATACGGTGGATCTGCTGCTAGACATCCATTCGATGCAGCACGCCATTGAACCCCTGACCATCGCCGGGCCACTGGCCAAGGGGCGCGACTTGGCACGCAGCGTCGGCGCGCCCGCAGTTGTGGTCAGCGACCGCGGCCATGACGAAGGGCTGAGGATGCGCGACTACGGCGATTTCGGAGATCCCGCCTCGGCCCGCAACGCGCTGCTGGTGGAATGTGGCCAGCACTGGGAGGCGCGGGCGGCCGACGTCGCGCTGGACACAGCACTGGCGTTCCTGTCCGCCACCGATACGCTCGCCCCCGATTTCGCCGCAGATCACCGCCCCCTGCCCGACCCCGGTGCGATGCGCTTCTACGAGGTTTCGGGTCCAGTCACGATCCGCACCGACAGCTTCCGCTTCGCCGAAGACTGGCGCGGTTTCGAACACCTCACCGAGGGCACACTGATCGGCCATGATGGGGAAACGGAAATCCGCGCGCCCCATCCGACCACCGTCCTGATCATGCCCTCGGCCCGACTCTGGCCCGGCAAGACGGCCGTTCGCCTGGCTCAACCTGTAAACGAATGAACCTACCAGCGTCGGTTCGGGCCGGTGTCGATGTGCACAAAGGTGCGATACCGCCCCAGCCCACCCCGAGTGATCCCGGCGGCAGCCCGATGGAGCGCGGCAGCACCGCGCGCGTGTGTGATGTCCAGCGCCTGCCCTTGCACGTGAAGCGAGCCCGAAGCCGCGTGCCGGATGCGCGCGTTTGTAGCCTTGCTGCGATAGCCGTTGGTCAGCACCACCGGCGCGTCATCGTCCAGATCCTGCTGGATCAGATGCACCAGATCCAGCAGGCGCATGTCCATCGTGGTCGCGCTTTCGCTGCGCAGGTCGCGGGCGAAATGGTTGAAGCCCTCCAGAGCCTCGGCCAGATACCCACGCCCGTCGTGATAGGTCATCTCGAAGATCTCCCCCGTGCGCTGGTGGGTCATCACCACGCCACGGGCCTTCGCCGGCAACGCGGCGGCGGCGGGGCCGGGCGTTAGCAACGCGCTAGCAGTCACGGCGACAAGGCCGGACAGGATCTGCCGGCGGGTCAAGGGGCTGCTCGGTCTGCGCTCCATGGGGTGTTCCTTCTTTCGGATCCGCGAGACACGGCGGTCTACCGAAAGGCGGCGCAGGGGAAAGGGGCCCGAGGCGGCGTGCCGCGCGGCTTGGCAGAAAGCTGCCGCAGTGCAGCATGAATCCGCCGAGGCCGGTGGCAGCGACAGCAACTTCGAACTCTGCAACTTTTTCCGCACGGGCTGAGCGATCATTTCTGCGTGTGCAGCACCGAACCACGCGCCACAGGAATGCTGCTCCACTGCGCCATTGCAGGCGACACGAATGGTACTCTGGAAGCTGGCGCTCAAGGAGTCGGCGAGCCCTTGGTGCAGCGAATCGGGCGCGCTTGGCGACACGCCCCGGCGTCTGCTACTTCAATCACGCCGGCGTGGAACTGTGAGATAGTGTGCCGTCCGCCGAGACCAGACGCACGGATTGATGCATGCCATCTTGTTAGGCGTCGTAGATCGGTGGCGAACGTTGGCGCCAATTCTGAAGGAAACTCATGGTTCGAGCTGGGAGTTTGGTGTAGAATTCGATCTGGGATGACTGCAGCAGAGTGTAGAGAATAACGAGGCTCTCATTGCAGAAGCACAAGGCCCGGTGAAACCGCGATCCTAGCGCCGAAAGCCGTGCGCCGGCGAATGCGGTGTGGAATCGATTGTCATGTATCTCGATCATTTCGGCCTCAGAGAGTTCCCATTCCGGATCACGCCCGACCCGGCATTCCTGTTCTGGACCGCCGAACATCACCGCGCCTTCGACCTGCTGAGCGGGGTGACGCGCGGCGACGTAGCGGTGGCCAGGGTGCTCGGGGAGCCAGGTACCGGCAAAACCACGCTTTTGCAGTATTTTGCGGCGGGCCTGCCGAAGGACATGCAAGTCGGCATGATTTCCAACTATTCCAGCGGGCTGGGTGGCTTGGGCCACTGGCTGCACTGGGCCTTCGCCCTGCGACCAGAGGGTCCGGAGGACGAATTGCGTGCAGCCTTCGAGGCCTATCTTGTGGCCCGGCACCACGATGGGTTGCGTTGCCTGCTGATCGTGGACGAGGCGCAGAACGTCTCGGACGAAGACATCGCGGCGCTGACCGACCTGACACGGCTTCGGGCGGTGCCCGGTCGTCCATCGATGCAACTGGTCCTGGCCGGTCAGCCGGGACAGCATCACCGCCATGTCGCCCGGCGCGTCGGGGGCGACAGCCTCGGTTCGGGGTCGCTTCGCATTGGCCCGATGTCGCCAGAGGATACGGTGGGATACATCCGCCATCGCATGGCGATTTCGGGGTGCCAAGACGAAATCTTCGATGATGCGGCGACGAAAAGGATTGCGCAGCTAGCCGAAGGCGTGCCGCGCCAGGTGAACGTGCTCTGCGAACTTCTACTGACTTCGGCTTTCGGTTCGGACGAGCCGCGGATCGGTACGGCGCTGGTAGATCGTGTGGTGAAGGACGCACGGCAAACCGGCATCCTCGATCATCTGCTTTCCGAACCTGTCGGGGCGCGGCCACTGGCACCGTCAAGAACTCCTGCGCACTTGGCACGTGTTGCCGCAGGAGAAGCGGAAGTGGATGAAGGGATGCCTCCAGTCTTGCCCCTGAATTCCCCGCTCAGGCCGAAGGCTGCCGAACCGCATCGCGGCGCTGTTGGGGAAAAAAGCGCCGTGCGAGTCGCAACCGCGCCAAAGCCGTCAGCGGAGCCTCGCGACCTTCCCGCGCCACCCATGGCGACAGTATCCATCTGGAGAAGACATCGCCACGCGGCCCTCGCGCTCATCGCCGCTGGCGGAACCGCTGCGGCGGCTACGTTCGCGCTCGTTCCCGAACGGACGATGCCTCCGGCGCGAGGCATCATCGAACTGCAGAAGGCTGGCGTGCCGGCCGCTGTTGTGCTGGCGCCCGTGCGTTTCGGCTCCGCGCTTTCCGCTCCTCCGAACATGCAGGGAAACGACGCCGCCGCCCTGCACGATCAGGCGCTGATCGTTGGAGCGCAGGATCCGCTCGCCGCGGCCATCGGCTTTGCCCGCGCTGCGCTGCATGGCGACGCGCGCGCGGCCTATTACCTTGGTCAGCATTTCGAGGCCGGCGACGGGCTGCCGCGCAATCCCGCCCTCGCCGCAGCCTGGTACCGGTTGGCGGCCAAAACGCAGCGCAGCGCAGGCCGCGCGTTGCAAAACATGGACGATGCGGCTGCAATACCAGACAGTCCCGCATCCGGACAGCCTGCATCCGCCCCGCCCCGCCCGCTGATGGGTCGTGCCGAGGCCGGCGGAGTCATGGAGTTCGTCTGGGCGGCAGCTGACGATACCGCGGTGCGCTACCTGATCGAACTGGCACAGGCGCTGGATACACCCCCGCAACAACATGGTCCGTTCGATCTGTCAGCTGTGCGGCTGGAACCCGCGGGGCCTGCCAGCTTTTGGCGTGTCGTATCGCTTCAACCCGATGGAGCGCGGATCAGCGCGTCGGAATGGCACCTGATCGATGCGAAAGAGGCCCAGGCTCTAGCCGCCGCTCCCTGACTGCACGTAAATACCGTGACAAAGAACTTTTCATTTTGGCCCCCAACGCGCACTCCGCTTCAGCGGAGTGGATCAGCAGCCGACCGCGGCGCAGATCTGGCGCCGATAGGCCTGGTTTGCATCGCTCTCGGCCGTAGCCGACGCGGGTGCGGAAACCGCGGCCGGGGCGTCGCACTTCAAATCGTAGCGCGAGCTCAGACCGGCGTTCACGCAACTGCCCACGTCCCAGCCCGGTGGCAGGTCGGACAGATCGACCTGCTTCCACTTCGGGTGGCCAGTCTGCTGCAGTTCGCGGAACTGGGTGCTGATCACATGGGCGATGTCCGACACCGCCTTGCAACTCTCGGCGTGGTAGGCGTTCCGCCGGGGGTTGTATTCATAGGTCATCAGTACCGCTTTCACCGCGATCACGTCGACTGGATCCGGCTGGAACGGATAGGTGTCCGCCGGGATCGAGGTAACCTGATACACCGCCTGAAGCGTCGGATCCGTGACCGGCAGCAGGTGGAACTGCTCGGGGTCGATCAGTGGCGACTGGAAAATCGCGGCCGGCGCGCCGGCGATGTAGAAGAAGGCGTCGATCTCGCCTGCCAGCAGTAAGCGCAGCGACTCGTCAGCGTTCTGCAACACACGTTGGCCCGGAACCACCTGCGCCAGATCGAGTACAAGCGAAGCGGTCAGGAACGTCCCGCTGTTCTCGACGCCGATCGACACCCGCCGCCCGGTCAGATCCAGAAGCGAACCGATCTCGCGGCGCGCCAGAATGTGCACTTCTTCGTTGTAGAGCGGAAAGGCGATTCGCACGCCGGCGACGGCGCGGGCAAGGTCCGAATCCTCCGCCGCGAAGGTATTGAGGTACTCCAAAACGTCGGACTGCACGATGCCGAACTGGGTGTGTCTGCGCTGGCGCACGCCGAGAAAGTTCTCCAGTGATCCTGCGCTTTCGCGCACGTTCAGCCGCACACCGCACTTCGCTGCGGCATCCGCGATGTTGCGGCCGAATTGGACGTAGGTTCCGGTCGGCCCGCCGGTCAGGATGTTGCGCTCGATCCCTTGCGCGTCCAAGGGCGCTGCAATGCCCACCATGCCCAGAAGGGCCATGCAGGCCCCGATCAGGGCAGCCCTCAATGCCTTCATCTCACGCTTCCTTCCCATGACGGTGACCTTCAACACGTCCCAAGCACCCGAACCAGAGCGACCAGCGTTTGTCGATTGATCGTTCCAAAGGTGTCGCGCAACGCGTCCGTTGGACAGGCACCGTTGTTGAGAAGGTCGGCAAGTCGGCGCATCTCGGACGAATTTCGCGGAGGCAGGCCTGGTGCGGATTGCAAAGCCGCCTCGACCATCGCCGGCGAGCGGGCGCCTGGCGTGTCGACAGCGGCCGCAGCTGACTGCGAGGCTGCGGCTGAGTCCTGCGCGGATGCACGTTCTTCATTGGCATCGTCGATCTGGCGCTGCAGTGCCTCCAGCTCTGCCGTGTGCGCCGCCCGATCTTGCTCCAACCGCTGCAGTTCTGCGCCAAGATCCGCGCGTCGGCTTTCCAGATCCGACAGTTCGGCGCGCGCTGCGGCAATCTGGCCTGTCAGCGCCTCCGTCTCTTCTGCAAGACCCGCCAACGCTTCGCGTCGGGTAGCCTCTTCGGCACCAACTTCAGTCAGAGTGGCAACCGCCTCGGCAACTTCTGCCTGCAGGTTGGTCAGCTCAGATTCTTGCTCCGCCCGGATCGACTCGACGCTGCCCTCCAGCGTCGAAAGCTCGGTCCGCAGCCTCGCGATTTGCTGGTCGAGTTCCGCACGCTCCTCACGCAAGCGACCAAGGCGCTCGGTTTCCTCGGATGTCTCAACGCGAAGTGCGTCGAGTTCGGCCCTTGCCTCGGTCAGTTCCCTGTCTGTGCGCGTCGCCGCGGCCACAGCTGACTCGCCGTCGGCAAGGGCCGCACGAAGCTTTACCAACTCGGCAGACACCGCGTCGCGCTCCGCCTCGGCGAGGGCCGTCGCGGCATTGGCTGCTTCCAGTCGCTGCTCGGCTTCGGCGAGCGCTGTCTGGGCCGCATCGCGTCGGGCGGACAGCTCTGAAAGCGACGCATGCGCGACGTCGATTTCCGCTTGCGCCTCTGTCAGCCGCGTCGTCGCACGGGCAAACTCTTGCTCGCGGGTCAGGAGTTCCACGCCGCGCTCGTCAAGCCGGCGCAGGACCTCGGCTTCCTCGCTCCGGATGCCGTCAAGCGCCTTGCGCGCTTCTACCTCCTCGGCAGACAGTGCCTCCAGCTCCGCCTGCTGGGCGGCCTTCTGTTCGGACAAGTCGGCAAGTGACTCCTCGGCTGTCGCGATCTGCTCTCGCAACACCCCGAGTTGCGCTTCAGCCGTTTCGCGCGCCGCGTCGGCGTCTTCCAAAGCGGCGCGGCTTGCGGTCAGTTGCTCGACCAGCGCCGCACGCTCGGCCTGCCACGCCGCCATATCTTGCTCATGTGCGATGCGGGCGTCTGCTGCCTCCGCACGCAGTTCTTCGATCTCTACTACCAGAGAATCGTGGGCTGCCTGCAGCGCAACGAGTTCCGCCTGACCCACATCCAGCGCCTCGGCGTCCGAAAGAGCTGCGCGGGCGGCCTCTGTCTGCGCTTCCAGTTGCGCCTGATGCTGTTGCAGATCGGCAAGCCGCGCGGCCGCAACTTCCTCGGCCTGCTGCAGCTGTACCAGACGGGCCTCCAGCGCGTCAGCATCTTCGCGCGTCTGCTCCAGCGCACCAACTTCGGCATCGCGCGCCGCGGTCACCTCCGAAAGATCGACCTTCAGCAAATCAACCTCTTCCTCAAGCAGCGCGATTTCCTCCTCCAAGAGCGAAATCACGCGCCGGAACGAGGCCGCTTGTTCGGAGGAACTTCTTTCCCCTGCGCTTTCCGTCCCTTCGTTCTGTGCAATCGTGGGGTTCGGCGCAGCAATTGCCGCGAGTGCAAGACAGAGCAGGGAGAGCAAAATGCGCTTCTGCATCGGTTCCCAAAGGATGATATCAATTATCCCGGTCATTAATAAACTTTGGCGCGCCTGGCAAGCAGAACACAGGTAGCTGCACGGCGGTACGGGCTGGCCGCGTCCGATGAGCGGCTTACCCACAAACTTGTGGGGAAGAGATTTCACACACAGGCCGGACAGTTACGTTCGGACAGAGTGCGTCATCCACATTGAAGGCTCTTCCCGCGACGCCCAACATGCGGCGGCCTTTACCGACCGCGGAGACAACAATGCATTAGGCAAGCACGCTTTCAGGCGAACAGGGCTTGACGTGACAAGCGCGATTAGAAAACCCCATATCCAGCTTAAGTAACTGTTTTCATTATTGATCGATTCGCACATTGCACTTCGCCCGTCAGTAGACTCGCGGCCCTTCGAAATCGCACCCGGCTGAAGCGAGTCTTGTGCACTTGGTATCCCGATCGGGCTCAGTGCGCGTGAGGGTTCTGCCCGGTCGCCAACGCGAGATGATGGGCTTGGTGATGCATGCCAACTGTCATCACGCCGATGAACCCGAGCGCCCTGATGCGGTCAGGGTCGTCGCCGGTGACGACCAAGGCGGCACCACCCGGGATCTCCGCCGCCTGCATTGTCCAGCCCTCGACACCATCCATCGTCGCCGCGTGGGCCGGAACCATGGCTCGGATCGAGCTGGTGACTGCCACGTCCTCCGAAGTCGCCTCGAAGCGTGCGCCGCCTTCTATCTCCTCGACGCGGACGCGGGCGCGGAGCGTCACGTTGTCCATGTCGATCAGATGCTGACGAAGCGCCTCGATATCGACGCGGCTCCAGTCCGTCGTCGGATCCGCCATCAACTGTGCGACAATTTCCTGAATGGCGGCGAAGGCAGATTGTCCCCCCTCCATGAGCCCTTCGGGAACGGCGTCCGCTTTCATCCCATGACCCTCGTGGGACATGCCGGGCATGTGCTGCCCGTGCTGCAATCCCCCGTGTTGTGTGGTCGCACCCTGCGCCAACGCAAGACCGGGAAAGGAAAGAAGTGCGTAGACGAACAAAAGACGGATCATGGGGGCCTCCAGTAGGTGCGTAGCCCCTTGTTGCAGAGCAATGCCGACAGCCATATGATTACGATCATGCAGACATCGATTTCCCTGCTTTTTCAGGATGCACGCGTCACCGGGCTTGCCCCCGGTGAGACGCTGTTTGCCGCGGGCGAAGTTGTCGCCGCCATATTCATGGTGCGCTCCGGCAGGGTGCACTTGCAGCGGCACACGACGCATGGTGCCCAGATGGTTCTGCAGAACGCAGGTCCGGGCGCGGTCGTCGCCGAAGCCTCAGCCTATTCATCGCGGTATCACTGCGATGCAGTAGCCGCGGAGGAGAGCGTGGTCGCAGGTTTGCCGAAGGAGCACTTCCTTTTAGCGCTCGCCGATGATCCCGCACTGGCGACAAGTTGGTCCGCCCTGCTGGCGCGCAGTGTTCAGGCTGCGCGGCTCAGGTCGGAGATCCGGTCGTTGCCAAGGGTCGCGGACCGTCTTGATGCCTGGCTCGGAGAAGGCAATACAATGCCTGAAAGGGGCCGCTGGCAGGAGGTGGCTGCCGAACTCGGCGTCACGCGGGAGGCACTCTATCGCGAATTGGCGCGTCGCCGCACGGCACCCGTTGTTCCATCGCCAAGCTGAGGCTTGGCAGACGCTGTCCAAGATCCGCGATTGTCACCAAAAGAGCTTAGGCCGTTCCGTCCCAATCCGCGCGGAAGAAGATTGCATCCAAACCGTTGCTCGTCTATCGACGATCGACGATCGATGAAAGCACGGTCTCATCATGCCGGATAACGACATCGAAATTGCCGAACTGTCCAAGGCGCTCGCGCATCCCGCGCGGCTGCGGATCCTGCGGTTGCTGCTCGCCACCCCCGGCTGCATTGGCGGCGATATCGTTGAGGCGGTCGGGCTGGCGCAGTCCACCGTGTCGGAGCACCTACGGATTCTCAAGGCTGCCGGGGTCATCTCGGGCGAGATCGACGGGCCACGCGTCTGCTATGCCCTGAATCCCGACGCCTTGGGTCCTCTATCTGAATTCATTGCGAGCCTGACGCCGCCCGCAAGAGATGCCTGCTGTTTCCCCGCGCGCAAGGAAACTGCATGAGCCTGTTCGAACGCTGGCTGACCCTCTGGGTCGCGCTCTGCATCTTGGCAGGGCTTGTGCTAGGAAACCTCGCGCCGGATCTGTTCGGCGCGCTGGCTGCGCTCGAGGTCGCTTCGGTAAATCTTGTCGTCGCCGTCCTGATATGGGCGATGGTCTATCCGATGATGATTGCCATCGACTTCGGCTCGATCAAGGCGGTGGGCCAACGCCCCAAAGGGTTGGTGATCACGCTTGTGATCAACTGGCTCATCAAGCCCTTCACCATGGCTGCGCTGGCGGTCCTGTTCTTCAACTACATCTTTGCCGGGCTGATCGATCCGGAGCGGGCTCCCGAATACATCGCGGGCCTGATCCTTCTGGGAGCGGCCCCTTGCACGGCCATGGTCTTCGTCTGGTCGCAGCTCACCAAGGGCGATCCGAACTACACGCTGGTGCAGGTGTCGGTCAACGACCTGATCATGGTTATTGCCTTCGCCCCCATCGTGGCCTTCCTGCTGGGAGTGACCGACATCAGCGTGCCCTGGGAGACACTGATCCTGTCGGTCGTACTCTACATCGTCATCCCGCTGATCGCGGGGACGCTGACGCGACGGGCGCTGATCGCACGGGGCGGCGAGGCCGCGGTGACGGCGTTCACGGCGCGGATCAAGCCTGCCTCGGTCTTGGGTCTGCTGATGACCGTGGTGCTGCTCTTTGGCTTTCAGGGGCCGGTGATCCTCGCGCAACCGCTTCTGATCGCGCTGATCGCGGTGCCGATCATCATCCAGTCCTACGGCATCTTCGCACTTGGGTATGGGTGGGCCTGGCTGTGGCGCGTGCCGCACAAGGTCGCCGCCCCCTGCGCGTTGATCGGCACATCGAACTTCTTCGAACTGGCGGTCGCTGTGGCGATCGGGCTGTTCGGGCTGAACTCTGGCGCAGCGCTCGCCACCGTTGTGGGCGTGCTGGTCGAGGTGCCGGTGATGCTGAGCCTCGTCGCCATTGCGAACCGGACACGCGCGAGGTTCCCCACGTGAGCATCTTCCCGGTCGTCATCCACCACAATCCCGACTGCGGCACGTCCCGCAACGTGCTCGAGATCATCCGCGCTGCCGGGTACGAGCCGACTGTCATCGACTACCTGACGGAAGGCTGGACGCGCCCGCAGCTTCTGGGGCTGTTCGCGGCCGCCGGGATCACTGTGCGCGAGGCGCTGCGGGTTTCGCCCTCACCGGCCGAAGAGATGGGACTGACTGCGCCGGACGCCCCAGATGACCGCCTCCTGAAGGCAATGACGCGCCACCCGATTCTCGTGAACCGCCCGATCGTCTGCACGCCGAAAGGCGTAAAGCTCTGCCGTCCATCCGAGATCGTCCTCGACCTGCTCGACAGGCTTCCACCGGGTCCACTCGCCAAGGAGGATGGCCAATTGATCATCGACGCCGACGGAACCCCGATTGCCTGACACCGTGACCGAGCTGGACACTCCACATATCGACGAGACGAGTTTTGGACCTGTCGCGGTTTGGTGCCGCTCCTTTGATCACGTAATGTGCAGCAAAGGAGATGAACCATGGGCACAGGCAGAACGGATGAATTTCGCAGAGATGCAGTGAGGATTGCACTGACAAGCGGGCTTTCGCGGCGTCAGGTTGCGGATGATCTTGGTGTTGGCAAGTCGACGCTGAACAAGTGGGTGACGGCGCATCGGGACACCGACGTGGTCTCGTCCGAGGATCGCGAGCTCGCGCTTGAGAACGAACGACTTCGGCGCGAGATCCGCATCCTCAAGGAGAAGAGGGATATCCTAAAAAAGCCACCCAGTTCTTCGCGAGCCAAAAGCCGTGAGGTTCAGGTTCGTCGAAGAGTGAGCCATGTCGCGCCATTGGTCCGAGCGACAATGGCGAACGCGGGACCTTTCCGGTCGACCGGCTATGTCGGGTGATGAATGTCAGCCCCCGCGGGTTGCGGGCGTTCCGCAGCCGCCCGGCCAGCCACAGGCAGCGCATGGACATGGTGGTTCTGGCCCATATCAAGGAGCAGTCGCGCCTGAGCCTGGGCAGCTACGGGCGCCCCAGGATGACCGAAGAGCTGAAGGAGGTTGGCGTCGATGTGGGGCACCGCCGTGTCGGGCGGCTGATGCGCGAGAACGGGATCGTCGTTGAAAGAACACGCAAATTCAAAGCGACGACGGACAGCGACCACAGGTTCAACATTGCGCCGAACCTGCTGGATCGTGACTTCACGGCAGATCGGCCGAACCAGAAATGGGCGGGCGACATCAGCTACATCTGGACCCGTGAGGGCTGGCTGTATCTGGCGGTCATCCTCGATCTGCATTCGAGACGGGTCATCG
>JAWLCA010000013.1:0-122551 GCA_041687395.1 Paracoccaceae bacterium
CTACAACCACCGACGCCCGCACCAGGCGCTTGGAATGAGGACACCCGCAGCTGTGGGATTAGCGGCATAACCTGAGCAGATTCCGCTGGGTCGATACAGGTGCGATCTGCCCGCGATCCCAGTGCTTCGAGCACTGCCTCCGGGTCACCACCCACGCGGGTTTCCCAAACGATGGAGCCGGCATCATCGACAATGCAGATCGAAACCGACCCCAATGAAACGTCCAGTCCAACAGAAAGGCCCATGCTGTCCTCCATAAGATGAAACCACCGGTCCACCTCAGGCCGCCACTTCCTTAAGGACAACCCCTCCGCCGCCAGCGAACCGAATACCCCATCTCTTCGGTGAACTTCGATCTCTTCATGGTCCGGTCCTCTCATTGGGCCGGACTCCAGTATCAGATGGAGGAGTTATCGGGGGTCAGAGCATCAGAGGCAAAGGCTTGCCGATGATGAGTGCGAACAACAGGCGAGGGGTTTGCTGAAGATGTCATGAACGGCTCCCCTCGATCCTAAACCCCGCCTCGAAGGCAGCTTCTGTAAAATGATCTCCGCGATACTCTGCGGCCATCTTACTTAGGTGAGACCAATTACTTAGGTGAGACCAACCGCCGAGGAAGTTTGCAAAGGGCGCGGACTCCTCGGCGCTGATCTTTGCGGCGATTGCCCAGTCGGCGAGGTTCTGGATCCAGCCATAGGTGGTGGGGCGTCAATCCTTCAACGCCGAGATGCCGACCAAGTTCTCGGACGACACGGCCGACCGTGCGATCAGAGATCGGCGTTCCATGTGTATGGTTGTCGTGGCTCAGAAAGATGAAGGCCGAACCGCGCTTTTCGGCTGCGTCGCTTCCCGGACCCAACATGTAATCCTCTAACGCACGCGCCACCGCAGGTCCGAACGGTACGATCCGGTCAAGATTCTTTGCATTTGGCTCACGGGTCCGTGGATCGTCCGGGTCGTCATGCCGCCGTTCCGCCCGAATCTCGCAAGCAACAAAATCAACGTCCTCGGGTTTCAAATGTGTCGATTTCGACAACATCGAAGTAGGCGCCGACCTCAAGCCGCGCATTCAGATCGATGCGCTCCCGCAGTGCCCAAAGTCCAAGATGAACCAAATCGGTTGCTTCGGCAGCCATCGTTTCCGGCGAGTGGCCATGCGGACGACGCGAGAGCGCGAGCGCGGTAGGATAATAAGCAGGCGCACCATCTTCGTCCGCCATGGTGACGAAGCGTTCGCCATCCTCGAGTACATACCGTCGGACACGACGAAAATATCGGTTTGTGTTACCTGTGGAGTAAGACATGTTGCGCATCTCAGAACAAATATAGAACACCGTGGCGAACGCTCTGCAATAATTTTCAGAAACAAGGTAAACTACCGTTCGCAGCGGTTAGAGTCGGATAATCAGTATTATGTAACGATTTGCGCGCGAGTGGATGCCAAATTGCGTTTTTGAGTATGGCCCACAACTAACTCTCAGGATGGAGAATCTCGACCTCTTCCCCGTTCCGCACTGCCGTGAAGAAGCAACTCCGCCGGTTGGTGTGACAGGCTGGCCCGATCTGCTCCACCAGAAGCAAGAGGCAATCCCGATCACAATCGATGCGGATCTCGATCAGCGTCTGAATGTGGCCCGAATTTTCTCCCTTCGTCCAAAATTCTGCGCGCGATCGTGACCAATACGTGACCCGGCCAGTCAAAATCGTCCGGGCGATCGAGTCCGCATTCATCCAGGCCATCATCAGAACGTCGCCAGTGACATGATCCTGGGCAATGGCCGGAATCAGGCCCTGGTCGTTGTAGCGCAGCGTCGCCGGGTCGAAGCGCATGATCTCGTCCTTTCCCAAATGGCCCTTCGCCCCTAGATATGGGAAAGCACAGTTGGAATGAAACCGGGATTTCCTGCCATGGCGGACAGCGACCTCATCAAGCTCTATTCGGGCCGTATTCTGGCTCTTGCCGCAGATATCCCACACACGGGTCGGCTGACCAAACCCCACGGCAGCGCTCGACGCAGATCGCCGCTTTGCGGCTCGACGGTGACTGCAGATGTAACCATGTCCGGTGGACGGGTGGCCGATTTTGCGCAGGAAGTGAAAGCCTGTGCGCTTGGGCAGGCCGCTGCCTCGATTGTAGGGTCGGTCATTCTGGGGCGCACGCGTGTGGAAGTGGAACGCGCTCGTGATGAGCTGCGCGCAATGCTGAAAGACGCCGGGCCCGTTCCGGCAGCACCGTTCGAGGGATTGGAGGTCTTGCTGCCCGCTCGCGAGTACAAGAATCGTCATGCGTCGATTCTTCTTGCGCTGGAAGCGGCCGCCGAAGCGATCACCGAAGCCGAAAAGTCATCCGCCTTCGCCTGACGCAAAAAAACCGCCGCGCGACCCTCTTCGGGACGGCGGCGGAAAGTCTGCGGAGAGCCGGATGCGTGATGTCGCAAGATAGCCATTGGGTGATGGCGAAACCGGTTCTTCCGCTGGCAGGGTCAGACGAACACCGGAAGATGAAGAGCCCCGAGCAGCAAGGCAACCAAGGCAAGGGCGCCCGCCGCGTCTTCGACGAGGGTGAGACGGCACCGATACAAAACTGTGGTGAGTTGCCTGAACATTATCCCATCCTCCATCTTGCGGCGTTCCGTTATTGTTCTCACAACCCGCCTTGAAGATCAAGAACAATTAAAGAACACACGAGGACAAAGGATGATCTTCTGGCGTTCACCCTGATTTCGCCATCGGCAGGGCGTCTAGCCGACAGTGATGAGGCGGATCGCCTTGTCTTGCTCCATCAGCCACAACAGCACGCGCGCCGCGCGGCCACGGGCGCCCTCCAGCTTTGGGTCATCAGCCAGCAGCTTTCGTGCGTCGGACTGCGCCACTGCCATCAGGCCGGACTGACGTTCGAGATCTGCGATCCGGAAGCGCGGCAAGCCCGATTGCGCGGTGCCGATCAGATCCCCCGCGCCACGCATTGCAAGATCCTCTTCGGCGATCCGAAAGCCGTCATCGGTGTCGCGCAGGATCTTCAACCGGCGCTCGGCGCCCTCGTTAAGCGGGGGCTGAAACAGCAGAAGGCAAGTCGAATCCGCCGCCCCTCGCCCCACCCTGCCCCGCAACTGGTGCAACTGCGCCAGACCGAAGTGCTCGGCACGCTCGACGACCATGATCGAGGCGTTGGGGACATTCACGCCCACTTCGATCACGGTGGTCGCTACCAGGACGCCAGTTTCTCCCTCGATGAATCGGGCCATCGCGTCGTCCTTTTCCGTTGGCGGCATCTGACCATGCACCAGGCCGACGCGACCGTCGCCGAGCGCGGCACGCAAGTGCTGAAACCGCTCTGTTGCCGCAGTCAGATCGACGACCTCGGATTCCTCAACCAGCGGACAGACCCAGTAGGCCTGCCGCCCCTCGGCCAATGCGCGGGCCAGATGGCTGACCACTTCGTCCAGACGGTCGGCCGAGACCAGCGCGGTCTTCACCGGCGTCCGGCCCGGCGGCTTCTCATCCAGGATCGATACATCCATATCCCCGTACTGTGCGAGCGCTAGGCTGCGCGGGATCGGCGTTGCCGTCATCACCAGCACATCCACCGCGTGGCCCTTTGCCCCCAATTCCATGCGTTGGGCGACGCCAAATCGGTGCTGTTCATCTACGATCGCCAGGCGGAGTTCGGCGAAATCCACGCCTTTCTGAAAAACCGCATGCGTGCCGACGAGGATCTGGGTTTGCCCGTTGGCCAGCGACTCCAACTTCTGTTGCCGTTCCGCTCCCTTATCTCGGCCGGTCAGCAATTCCAGAACCACGCCGGCATCAGCGGCTAGCGGCCGCAGCCCCTCGTAATGCTGGCGCGCAAGGATTTCCGTTGGCGCCATCATCACCCCCTGCCCGCCTGCTTCGACTGCAATCAGCAGCGACAGGAAGGCGACGAGGGTCTTTCCTGATCCCACATCCCCCTGCAGGAGCCTGCTCATGCGCTGCGGACGGGCCATGTCGGCAGCGATTTCGGCAACGGCACGCTTCTGCGCGGCGGTCGGCTTGTACGGAAGCGCAGCCAGTACCCTCTGGCGCAAGTCGCCGTCGCCGCTGGTCACCATCCCCGGCATCCGCCTGCGCGACGCGCGCGCCAGTGCCATCGTCAACTGGTGCGCAAAAAGTTCGTCATAGGCTAGCCGCGCGCGGACCGGGTGTTCGGGCGCCAGATCGCGCAGGGACTGCGGCGCATGGGCCATGTGCACGGCATCCCGCCAACCGTGCCAGCCCTCGCGCGAAAGGAGCGCGGGATCGATCCACTCCGCAAGATCGGGCGCCCGCGCCAGGGCCGAAACAATGGCGCGGGACACCACCTTCTGCGTCAGACTTGCGGTCAGGTGATAAACCGGTTCGAACGCTGGCAGGTCGCCGGCCTCATTGATCGGCAGCACATGGTCAGGGTGAACCATCTGCGCGATGCCATCGAACAACTCGACCTTGCCTGAGACGACACGCCGCTGACCGGTAGGCAGAAGCTTCTGCAGATACTCGCCGCGTGCATGGAAATAGATCAGTTGAAACTCGAGCGCTGCATCGCGCACCTGGATGCGATAGGGACGGCCCTTGATGCGCGGTGGCAGATGTGCGCCGATTTCCACCTCGACCGTCACGGTAGTGGGCGGTGTCACCTCGCGCACCGACGCGCGACGCGTGCGGTCGATCCCGGCATAGGGTAGATGAAACAGGAGATCGCGCGGACGTTCGATCCCGAGCGTCGCCAAGGCTGCGGCGGTTCGCGGCCCAACACCGTCAAGTGTTTCCACATCGGCGAACAGCGGAAACAGGATCTCGGGGCGACCGGCCATCACCTCTCGCCGATCATGGCCAGCCAGGCATCCTCGTCGATAACGGTCACGCCCAGATCCGCCGCCTTCGTTGCCTTTGAGCCGGCCCCTGGTCCGGCGACCAGCAGGTCGGTCTTGGCCGAGACGGAGCCGGCCACTTTCGCTCCCAGTGCCTCGGCCCGCGCCTTGGCCTCGGCCCGGGTCATGCGCTCCAGCGTGCCGGTGAAGACCACCGTCTTGCCTGCCACCGGGCTTCCACTGGATGCCGGGCGGGCGACCGGCTCAACCGTCAGATGCGCAACGAGACGATCTATCGACGCGCGTTCTGCCGGTTGGTGGAAGGCCGTGATCACCGATGTTGCCAGCACCGCACCCACCCCGTCGATCGACAGAAGGTCGTCCCACGCAGCCCCCTCCCCGACTTCTGCCGCCGTCATGGCAGCCTCGAATGCCTCCCAGGTCCCATAGTGCCGGGCCAGCAGGTTGGCGGCGGCCTCACCCACATGGCGAATCCCCAGCGCAAATATCAGCCGGTTGAGCGGAATGGAGCGGCGTGCCTCGATGGCGGCGAAGAGATTGGCCGCCGATTTTTCACCCCACCCGTCGCGATTCTTCAGCTTGCGGACGGGTTCGGCGGCATCGCGAAGCTCAAGTGTGAAGATATCGGCAGGCTCACGGATCGGCAGTACCTCGTCGCGCCAGAACATCTCGATCTGTTTTGCGCCCAGACCCTCGATGTCAAAGGCGGCACGGCTGACGAAATGCTTCAGCCTCTCAACCGCCTGCGCCGGGCATATCAACCCACCGGTGCAGCGGCGAACCGAGTCGCCCGGCTCGCGGATCGCTTCCGACCCGCACTCCGGACAACGGTCGGGAAAGACATACGGCACCGCGTCCGCGGGGCGCTGTGACAGGTCCACGTCCGCGACCTTCGGGATCACGTCCCCGGCACGGTAGACCTGCACCCAATCGCCGACACGAATGTCCTTGCCGTCACGAATCGGGTTTCCGCAGGCATCGCGCCCGGCGATGTAGTCCTCGTTGTGCAGGGTCGCGTTCGACACGACCACACCGCCCACGGTTACCGGTGTCAGTCGGGCGACCGGGCTCAACGCGCCGGTGCGGCCAACCTGAATGTCGATGGCCTCCAGCCGCGTCCATGCGAGTTCTGCGGCGAACTTATGCGCCAGCGCCCAGCGGGGCGTCGTGGAGCGAAAGCCTAGCCGGCGCTGCAGCGCTAGATCATCCACCTTGTAGACGACGCCGTCGATGTCATAGCCCAGCGTCGCCCGCTGTTGCTCGATCTGTGCGTGAACAAGCAACAACTCCTCCACTCCGTCGCATCGCTTCATCAGCGGGCTCGTCGGAAAGCCGAAGGATGCGAGCCGTGCCATGGCCTGATATTGTGCCTTTGCCAGAGGCTCCGACAGAGCGCCCCAGCCATAGGCAAAGAATCGCAAGGGACGCGATCGGGTGATTTCGGCGTCGAGCTGGCGCAGCGACCCGGCAGCCGCGTTGCGCGGATTCGCGAAAGTACGCTCGCCGTGCGCGGCCTGCCGCTCGTTCAGGGCCGCGAAATCCTCATGGCTCATGTAGACCTCGCCCCGCACCTCCAGCACATCGGGCGCATCCGGGATTGTCTGGGGAATATCCTCGATGGTGCGGGCGTTCTCGGTCACGTTTTCGCCGGTCTCGCCGTCGCCGCGCGTTGCTGCCTGGACCAGTGTTCCGCCCTCGTAGCGCAGAGACAGCGAAAGGCCGTCGATCTTCGGCTCGGCAGTATAGGCGATGGGTCCGTCGTGGTTCAGGTAGCGGCGGATGCGTTCGTCGAACTCACGCACCTCGTCCGTGTCGAACGCGTTGGCGAGGCTCAGCATCCGCACCTCGTGCCGGACCTTCCCAAACCCCTCCATCAATTGCGCGCCGACCCGCTCGCTGGGACTGTCCGGGCGCTTCAGGTCCGGAAATCGCGCCTCGAGCTCGGCGTTGCGACGCTTCATCGCATCGTAATCGGCATCACTGATTTCCGGCGCATCCTCTGTGTGATACGCCGTGTCAGCACGTGCGATCGCGGCGGCCAGACGGTCGAGTTCGGCGCGGGCCTCGGCCTCGGTCAGTTCGGCCACGGGCCGTTCAGCGATCGCTTCCCCTGCCATGTCAGTTCCCGTCCGCTCGATGCATCCGAGACTTGATAGGCCGCAGCGGGCCCGTGGTCCAGCACCGCCACGCGACGATCAATCGGTCCGTTTGCCCGTCGTCGGATCGAACGGATGGAGGCTACCGGTGGGAACATAGAAGTCGATGCTCTGGCCTTCCTGCAGGCCCGGCTGCCCGTTCACCCTCATTACGTAAGGTTCGGCAGCACCCTCTACCGAGAGATAAAGGTGGCTCTCTGCCCCTGCAGGCTCGAACAGCTCAAGCCGGCCCGAAAGGGAGATGTGTGGGGCGTCGGGCCGCATCAGATGCATGTCATCCGGCCGCATCCCAAGCAGGCCGGTTCCCTTGCCAAACCTGTCGAGGGCCTCGACCTGGCCCCTGTCCCGCAGCAGATCGATGCTGGCCATGTTCATCGCCGGCGATCCGATGAAACTGGCAACGAACAGCGTCTCTGGCCGCCTGTAAACGTCCATGGGAGAGCCAACCTGCTCTATCCTTCCGCCATTCAGCACCACCAGACGATCGCCCAGCGTCATCGCCTCAAGCTGATCGTGGGTGACATAGAGCGACGTGGTCGCCAGACGCCGCTGCAGATGCTTGATCTCAACCCGCATCTGCACACGCAGCTTGGCGTCAAGGTTCGACAGCGGTTCATCCAGCAGAAATGCGGCAGGCTCACGCACCAGCGCACGCCCCATTGCAACCCGCTGCCGCTGGCCACCCGAAAGCGCGCGCGGCTTCCGGTCGAGAAACTGTTCGATCTCGAGCATCTTGGCGGCCTGCCGGACGCGCGTGTCGATATCCGCCTTGGCGAAGCCACGATTCTTCAATCCATAGGCCAAGTTGTTGTAGACCGTCATGTGCGGATAAAGCGCATAGTTCTGGAACACCATCGCGATGTCGCGGTCGGCCGGTTCCAGATCATTCACCACCTTGTCGCCGATCTTCAGCGTGCCACTGGTGATCGTCTCGAGCCCTGCGACCATGCGCAGAAGCGTCGATTTCCCGCAACCTGAAGGGCCCACGAGAACGATGAACTCACCATCCGCGATGTCGAGATTGATGTCGGTGACGGCCTGAACCCCGCCGGGATAAATCTTGCACAGGTTTTCTATCTTGATCCCGGCCATGGGTCATTTCTCCGTTTCGGTCAGGCCTTTGACGAACAGCCGCTGCATGAACAGGATGACCAGCACCGGTGGCAGCGCAGCCAGCACGACGGTCGCCATTACCAGGTGCCACAGGGGCTCTGAATCGCCGCCGGTCACCATGCGCTGGATGCCCATGACGATGGTGTAGTAATCTGGATCGGTCGTGATCAGCAGTGGCCAGAGGTACTGGTTCCAGCCGTATATGAACATGATCACGAACAGCGCGGCGATGTTTGTCACCGAGAGCGGCAGCAGGATGTCCTTGAAGAACTTCATCGGCCCTGCCCCGTCCACGCGGGCCGCTTCCATCATCTCTTCGGGAATCGTCATGAAGAACTGACGGAAAAGGAAGGTCGCCGTCGCCGAGGCGATCAGCGGGATGGACAACCCCGCGAAGGAGTTCAGCATGCCCAGATCGGCCACGACCTGGAAGGTCGGCACGATACGTACCTCGACTGGCAGCATCAGGGTCAGGAAGATGATCCAGAAGAAGAAGATGCGGAACGGAAACCGGAAGTAGACGATCGCGAAGGCGGACAGGATCGAGATCGAAAGTTTCCCGATGGTAATCGCCAGTGCCATGATCAGGCTGTTGGTCAACATCAGCGAAATCGGCGGCGCCCCGGCCTGCGACCGACCCTCGGTCAGCGCGGTGCGGTAGTTCTCGATGGCATTCGGTCCCGGCAGCAACGGCATCACGCCGCGCAAAAAGGTCCCGGGCGGATGCGTCGAGGCGATAATGGCGACGTAGATCGGGAAGACCACGATCGCGACCCCGAGGATCAGGATGAGGTGGGAAAAGAGGCTTCCCCAGCGGCGACTCTCGACCATCAGTAGTTCACCCGGCGTTCGATATAGCGGAACTGGATCACCGTCAGCACGATCACGATCCCCATCAGGATCACCGACTGCGCAGCCGACGAACCGAGGTTCAAACCGACAAACCCGTCGCGATAGACCTTGTAGACCAGAATATTGGTGGCCTGCGCCGGGCCGCCTTCGGTCGTGGCGTGGATGATCCCGAAGGTATCGAACATCGCGTAGACGATGTTCACGACCATCAGGAAGAAGGTGATCGGCGACAGAAGCGGGAAGACGATCGTCCAGAACCGCTTGGTCCGGCTTGCCCCGTCGATAGCCGCGGCCTCGATGAGAGAATGCGGCACTGATTGCAGCCCGGCAAGAAAGAAGATGAAATTGTAGCTGATCTGCTTCCAAGCCGCGGCGACGATGACCAGGATCATCGCGTCGGTGCTGCTGGATCGATGGTTCCAGTCGTATCCCACCATGTCGAGGATGTAGGGCAGAATCCCGATGGAGGGGTTGAAGATGAACCACCACAACACCCCGGCGATTGCAGGCGCCACGGCGTAGGGCCAGACAAGCATTGTCGAATAGGCGTTCCGCGAGCGCAGCATGTCATTCACCTTGACGGCAAACAGCAGCGCCAGACCCATAGACAGTAGCGTGGTTCCGACCGCAAAAACGAGCGTGACCTGCATCGAACTCAGATACAGGGGATCGGCAAACAGCCGCTTGAAGTTCTCGAATCCGACAAAGGTCGTGCGCAGACCAAAGGCATCCTGACGCAGTACCGACTGATAGAGCGCCTGGCTGGCCGGCCAGATGAAGAAGATCAGCGTGATGATCACCTGCGGCGCCAGCAGCGCGTAAGGCAACCACGAATTCTGGAAGGTGCTTCTTTTCGTCTGCATCTTGCGCGGTCTCGATTTCAGACGCGAAACGACACCCGCCCGGCGACCGGGCGGGTGTCAGGGCTTGCGCCTCAGTTCAGCGCGGCTTCGAACTCGCGCAGAAGCGCGTTCCCACGGCTCACGGCGTCATCCGCGGCCTGTTGGCCCGTCTTTGCGCCCGACATCACCGCCTCCATCTCTTCCGAGATGATGTCGCGGATCTGAACGAAGTTGCCGAACCGGAGTCCCTTGGAATTCTCGGTGGGCGGGTTCAGCGTCATCTGCTTGATAGACGTGTCTGCGCCGGGGTTGGCCTCGTAGTAGCCCTGTTCCTGGCTCAGTTCATAGGCGGCCTCGGTGATCGGCAGATAGCCTGTCTCCTGATGCCACTTCGCCTGAACCTCCGGCAGCGAGAGGAACTCGAAGAAGCGTGCAACACCTTCGTATTCCTCGGGCGTCTTGCCCTGCAGCACCCAAAGCGTGGCGCCGCCGATAATGGTGTTCTGCGGCGCGCCCTCGATATCGTCATAGTAGGGCTGGAAGCCGAAACCCACATCGAATTCAGCGTTCCGCATGACGGCAGCTCGTCCGGCGGACGAGTTGAAGAACATCGCACATTCGCCCGACAGGAACAGCGGCTGCGCATCAGGGCCCGAGCCGGGGCCGCCCCAACGGAACACGCCTTCGTCCTGCCAGGTCTTCAGGTTATCCCAGTGGCGGGCAAGTTCGGGCGAGTTGAACACGAACTCGGTGTCGAAGCCCGCAAAGCCGTTCTCCTGCGTGCCAAGCGGCAGGTTGTGCCAGGCGGTGAAGTTCTCAAGCATCAGCCAGCTTGGCCAAGTCGTGGTGAAGCCGCAGGGCGCTGCTCCGGATTCTATGATCTGGCGCGACATCTCCTCCATCTGGGCCCATGTCTCGGGCGGCTGTTCGGGATCAAGGCCGGCGGCCTCGAAGACGTCCTTGTTGTAATACAGGATCGGCGTGGAAGAGTTGAACGGGTACGACAGCATGTTGCCGTTCGGATCGGTGTAATAGCCCACCACGGAAGGAAGATACGCCTCGGGGTCGAACGGCACATCGTAGTCGGCCATCAACTGATAGATCGGATAGATGGCGCCTTCGGCTGCCATCATCGTCCCGGTGCCGACCTCGAACACCTGCACGATGTGGGGCTGCTGATTTGCACGAAAGGCCGCGATCGCGCCGGTCATTGTCTCGGTGTAGGTTCCCCGAAAACTCGGAACGACCTCATATTCGTCCTGGCTTTCGTTGAAGCTCTGCGCGACGCCTTCCAGAATCTCGCCCAGCTCTCCACCCATGGCGTGCCACCAGTCGATCGTCACCTGCGCCTGCGCGCCCGATGCGGCCAGCGTCCATGCAAGCGCTGTTCCGGTGAGAAGTGAGTTCAAACGCATCTTGGGATCTCCCGTTCGTGTTCTATGGGGCGGTATGCCCACCAGCACGCCTGTCAGCGGGCGTGCCGGCCGTCGCTACCCGTTGAACTTGAAGGTTTCACGACACAAGGATGATAGCTGCGCAACACAACAAGGTGCAATCGAAAGCTGACGAAAAAGAGGGAAAGCCAACCTTGCGTGACCTGGGCCGTTCATCCGGTCGTGGTCTTCCTCGGCAGGAGCCCCGGGGCCTGCGCGGCATGCTGCCGGATCAGGCCGGGCAGATCACGAAACGAGTCGAAGGCAGCCGCGTGCCGGATCTCGCCAAGCGCTTTCTTGCGATAGCCCCGCGTGAACAGAAGGAACGGCACCTCGGCACGCGACGCGGTCTCTGCATCGATTTCGCTGTCGCCGACGTAGATCCACTGTCCTTTGCCAAGCGCAGCAAAGGTATCCAGCAGCGGCGCCGGGTCGGGTTTGCGCTGTGGAAGACTGTCGCCCCCGCGAACCGCCTTGAAAAAACCGGACAACCCCATATGACGCAAGACGCTCTCGGCGGGACGCAGTGGCTTGTTGGTGCAGATCCCCAAAAGTGCCCCGGTGGATCGCAACTCCTCCAGAATCTCCGGGACATCAGGGTACACCGTCGTCAATCCGACGGCGTCGTCGTAGAGCGCCAGGAAAGCGCGGTGCAGTTCGTCCTGATGGCTTTCGGCAATCCCTCTAGCCTCTCGCATGCGGGTCACGAACGCCGCTGCGCCATTGCCGATGAAGCTGCGGGTCTGCTGCAGCGAGATCGGCTCGACCCCGATCTCTGTCAGCACCCGATTGGCGATGACATGAATGTCCGGCGCGCTGTCGATCAGCGTGCCGTCCAGATCAAACACAACGGCCGTGGACATCACGTAGACTTCCACTTGATCGAGCAGCCCACCGACGGTGTCTGGTCGGCAGGCCCCTGCCCCGTCGCGGCAATCTGCCTCATCGCCTCGAACAACTCCCGCCTGTTGTCGGGACCGGCGGTCCCGCGGCCGGAACTGTCCAGCCGGCCGCGATATTGCAACTCACCCGCCGCGTTCAGACCGAAGAAATCCGGTGTGCAGGCCGCGCCCCAGGCGCGGGCAACATCCTGGTTTTCGTCGTGGAGATAGGGAAAGGGCAAGCCGCGTTCCCGCGCCAATCTTCCCATATTCTCGAAACTGTCGGCCGGATGCGTCGTGGCATCGTTTGAGCAGATCGCCGCGACACCCATGCCCATCGACTGCAACGCGCGGGCCTCGACGATCAGTCGCTCCAGCACCGCAAGCACGTAAGGACAATGGTTGCAGATGAACATGACCAGAGTCCCGTTCGGACCGGCTATCTCGGGCAGCGTGTAGGTCTTGCCATCTGTCGCCGGCAAACCGAACCCCGGCGCCTTCCACCCGAAATCGCAAACCGGGGTTGAGACTGCCATGATACCCTCCTGTCAGGCGCTGGCGCGGACGGCCTCTGCCGCAGCACGGATTGCGCGGATGTTGTCGCCGTACACCCCGGGATTGTCGACCGATCCGCCGCGGAAGACGGCCGATCCTGCGACCAGAACATCTCCGCCGGCGGCGACCACGAGCGGTGCGGTCGACGGATCAACACCCCCGTCGATCTCGATGTGGATCGGGCGATCCCCGATCATCGTGCGAAGACGGAGTATCTGGTCGACCTGGCTGTGGATGAACTTCTGGCCGCCGAACCCGGGGTTGACCGTCATCACACAGATCAGATCACAAAGGTCGAGCAATGGCGCCGCCGCCTCGACCGGCGTGCCGGGGTTGAGCGCGAGCCCCGCCTTGGCCCCGGCCCCACGAATGGCCTGAAGCGTGCGGTGGATGTGCGGGCCGGCCTCCAGATGTGCGGTGATGATGTCGGCACCCGCCTCGGCAAAGGCGTCGATGAACGGGTCGACCGGCGAGATCATCAGGTGCACGTCCATCACTGTCTTCACGTGCCGTCGGATCGCCCTCACCAGCGGTGGGCCAAAGGTGAGGTTCGGCACGAAATGTCCGTCCATCACATCGACATGCACCCAATCGGCGCCCTGCGCCTCGATCGCCTGAATCTCGCGGCCGAAATCGGCAAAATCGGCGGACAGGATCGACGGGGCGATCTTGATTGGTTTGGGACCGGTCATGGATGTCCTCTTGGTGGCTCGCGTTACAGCTTGCGACCGGTAGGTGACACGCGCGACCCTCGCGGTCAATCCGACCCGAGAGCCCAAGAGGACTAAGCGCATGGCAGTCTAGCGTGACAGAGCCGCACGCTCTGCCTCCGGCGCCAGGGGCGCCCCTGCCCCAATGCTGTCCAGCATGGCATCGATCATCCCGGTCGCAACATCCGACGCCGGAAGATACGCAGCCCCGTCTCCTTCGGCGACGCTCAACGCGGTTGTCCAGCCGTCCTCGGAGCGGCAGACCACAGCGCGCGCGCGCTCGATCCCGATCAGGCGGCAAAGTCCCAGCTCGGTGTCGAAACTCGCCAATGCCCGGGCACTTTGGCCGTCGGGCAACTGAACTTCTGCCCCAGTCGGGAGGCTTGCCAAGGCAACTGCGGCCGCAGCAATAGGATCTGAAGCGACAGGCCCAGGCACCGAGCCGCGTCCGACCAGGAATCCGCCGAAGCCCACTGCCAGCACCAGTGACGCGGCCAGCGCCATGCCCCAGATCGACCCCGCCGGCCGCACGCGCCGATGCAGCGGGACGATCGTCGACGCCTCTTCCGCGTCTGTTCTCAGGACCGCCTGGATCAGGCGATCGGGGATGGGTTCTGCCGGATAAGCTTCACGCAGCAGCGCGCGGGTTTCTGCGAAGGCGGCAAACCGCTCTGCCAGCAGCGGATCCCTGTCGATCAGCTGGCTCAGCCGCTCTGCATCTGCGCCCCGCAATTCCCCGTCGGCCAGCGCCATCAGCATCTCGTCACTCACTTCGTTGTTATTCGTCATGTTCCGAGCCCTTTCCTGCCCGCAGCGTCGGGGGCCATGTTCAGCGCAGACGCAAGTGCAGTGCGCGCCCTCGCCAAACGGCTCATTACCGTGCCTTCCGGAATTTCAAGTGCCTCGGACACCTCGCGGTAGCGCATGCCTTCGACGCAGACGAGCATCAGGACCACGCGCTGGTCCTCTGGCAGTGTTGCCATCGCCCGCCGAACGTCTTGCAGATAAAGGCGCGTTTCCGTCGTGTTGCGGCCATCGTCTCCGACAAGCGTCAGGCCGATGCCCTCATCCAACGGTTGGGTGTCGCGCCTTGCACGGACGGTGTCGATCCAGGTGTTGCGCATGATCCGGAACAGCCAGGAGTCGAGCCTGGTTCCAGGCGTATAGGAATCGAGATTGCGCAGACCCTTCTCGACCGTCTGCTGCACCAGATCGTCAGCCTGATCGATCACGCCGGTCAGGCTCCGCGCAAAGGATCGCAGACGCGGCAGGAGCTCGATCATCTCTTTTCTTATCGCGGCGCTCACTTAATTTGCCCACTGACTGGTCATCATGCCGACAGAACGTGGAAATACGCCGATTATTCCGGCAGGACAGAAAAATCATCTCAGGCAAGCGCTCGCGACCATGGAATAAAGCGCCGCCCCCTACCGTTGGATCCGATGATCCGTAGAAGAAAGTCGCCGAGCAAAGCAAGGAGCAGAGGATGACAGAAGAGTCAGAACCGCAGGACGTGGATATCGCCCGCCGGCGTCTGCTGCGCCGGATCGGTTTCGCCTCCGGGCTTGCCTATGTCGCGCCGGCGCTCAGCGCGCTGGGAGTTGCCAGGGCTTCGGGGGGGAGCGGTGGTGGCAGCGGTGGCAGTGGTGGTCGCGGCGGATGGGATAGAAATGGTGGCGACCGAGACCAACCTGTCAGGAGGCCGGTGCAGCAGCGGCAAACCGTTCGGCGGGTAACACCTCCTCCGCCTCCACCCCTGCCAGAAATGGTCATGCTCCTGCCGGACGACACGCTCATCACCCCGGCCATCGATGCGGGCTACCGTTTGATAGATCAAGCGCCGAATGCGGCGCTGGCAGGAAGCGTCTTTCGCCTTGGCCTGCCTACCGGCCGCAGCCCGGCTGAAGCGCGTCTGGAACTCGCGCAACTCATTCCCTCCGCCCTCGCGGATGAAAACCACCTGTACCGTCCCGACGAATTCCTGTGCAGCGATGGCGACTGTGCCGCGCACGCCATGGTCGGCTGGTCGGGTTGGCCCAGTGCCTTCGCACCGAAGATCGGGATGATCGACACCGGCATCAACACCGCCCACGATGCGCTTGAAGGGCAACGCCTGACCGTGCACCAGACCGACCTTGGCGAGCGTGACGCCGCCGGCCGTCAGCACGGCACGGCCATTGCGACAATGCTGCTGGGACGGATCGACAGTCGGGTGCCGGGCCTTTTGCCCTATGCCGAGTTGATCGCAGTGGAAGCGTTTCACCGCGATGCAAGGGGCGAGGCGGCGGATGCCTTCTCGCTTGCCTCGGCACTGGATCTGCTGCTTGCCGAAGGGGTGAGCACCATCAATCTCTCGTTTTCGGGACCAGAGAACGCCGTCCTCGCGCGGCTGGTCGATCGTGCGCGGGATGCCGGCGTCGGTCTGGTCGCCGCGGCAGGCAACGGGGGGCCGGGCGCCGAACCCGCCTATCCCGCCGCATGGGACGGCGTCGTCGCCGTGACTGCTGTGGACTGGCGCGAGAATCCCTACCGACAGGCGAACCGTGGAGACTACATCTCGCTGGCCGCCCCCGGCGTGAATATCTGGACGGCCGCCTCGATATCGGGCGGCCGCCTGCGATCGGGCACGTCTTACGCCGCGCCCTTCGTGACCGCGTCACTCGCAGTGGAGCGGTTGCGCACCCCGGAGGCGTCGCTGGCCGAGGTGCAGGAGCGGCTCCTGGCCTGCGCCCAAGATCTGGGCGAACCTGGGCTGGACCCCGTCTACGGCCACGGACTGCTGACCGCGCCCGGACAGTGCGAGGCGTCGGATGCGGAACTTTACTCGGTCAGCGGGGACTAAATCCGGCAGCGCGGCGTTTTCCATGCACAGCCGCAGCAATGCGGCGAGCTTGGCGAAAGGACACGCTATGACTGACAGGATCGAAACCACCAATATCACGCGGCGCAAACTGCTGGCCCGTGTGGGGCTTGCGGCCGGGGGCGCTTATGTCGCGCCGGTGATGATGCACCTCAACGCAGCCCATGCCTCGGGCGGCAGCGGTGGCTCAGGCGGCTCTGGCGGACGTGGGGGCTCAGGCGGCCGCGGGTCGGGCGGCCGCAGCGGTGGCGGCTTCGGCGGCGGTCGTTCGGGTGGCGCTTCGGGCCCCTCCCGCGGCGGATCGCGGCCATCGCGCGGCGGTTCTCGCCCGTCAAGCCGTGGCGGGTCGAACGTGCAAAGCTCAGGCGCCACGACGGACGTCGAACGGTTCTTCCGCCAGATCTTCGCCAACAACTGAGATGCTGAAGCGTTCGACCAGCGGACGGCCTTGGGCTGATACACTTCAGGGGGGCGCAGCAGTCACGCTGCGCTTCCCCGGTGTAACCCGCCCGGTTCGGTTGCTGGGGGCGCCGGCCGTTCAGGAGGCGCTGGCGAAGATCCTGAATGGCTGGCCCCCCACGGAAGCGCCGGACGATCCGGAAAATCCGCCCGTCTCGACCGTGGTGGGCGTCGGTGGAATCCACGCGCTGTCCTCGACCTACCTCGATGAACCCCTGACGGGGCTTCCGGCAGCAAGTGCGGCCTGCGGCGTGATCGCCGATCTCGGTCAGGATTATTTCGAAGAACGTCCGGGATGTTTCAGTCTCCATTGTGGCGCATTCACCTTGTGCGACCGGTTGATCGCGGTCACCGGACCGAAGCGCGCCGGGAAAAGCACGCTGGTGGCCCGCCTGACGGCAGAAGAGGACATTCAGGTCTGGTGCGACGACATGCTGCCGATCGAGAGCGACGGCCTTGCCACCGGACTGGGGATTGCGCCAAGGCTGCGCTTGCCCCTGCCGGGACACGCCAGCGACCGATTCAAGGCGCATGTCGCCCGCTGGCTTGGCCCGCACGACGACCGCTATGGCTACGTCTGTGCGCCAACAATTGCGCCGCATGGGGCACGGGCAAAGCTTTCGGCGCTGATCGTGCTGGATCGCCGCGCGGCCGGTCCTGCCCGGTTGCACCGGCTCGGCCCGGACGCCGCCGTTCATCACCTGCTGACCCAGAACATGTCTGACCTGCAATCGGCAGAGAAAGCGCTGGCAAAGGTGCAGTCGTTGGCAGAGCGCATGATCTGCCTTCAGATGGTCTATGCCGATCTCGAGGATGCCGTCGCCCTTCTGCGCGGTGCTCTCGGCGGAGCAGCGCCTCTTGATCCGGACCTGGACCTTGGTCCCGAACTGCCGCTTTCATCGCGCGCCGAGGCCGTGGCAGAGCCGGCGGCGCCGGATCAGGTATGGGAGCGCCAGGCTGGCATCGCAATCCGGCGGCATGGTGCGTCTTCGTTCCTGTGGCGTCCAGGCGAACAGATGATCTGGCAACTGAATGCCGTGGCGGGGGCCGTGTGGGCCCTGCTCGAGATACCCGGATCGGCCATCGAGCTTGCCGACGCGCTGTCGGAACTGTTCCCCGACATCGCGGTCGAGCAACTTGTCGCGGATGTGGCGAAGCTGCTCGGCGCACTTGCGGCCGAGGATCTGGTTGTTCCAGCCGGCTGATCCGCAAGGTCGGGCCACGCTGCCGCAACGACACGGGCACACACGCAGTGGTCCGATCAAGACTTTCGGCACAGCCCTTGCTGAACGACCCTTGCCGAGGCAAGGCTGCAGACCAATGCAAGCGATATCGCCGAACCGGAAGGCCCGGAATGCGCCCGGAACAGATGACCATCCTGATCCCCGCTGCCGGTGCCTCGCGCCGGATGCTGGGGCGTGACAAGCTGCTGGAGGATGTGGACGGCCAGCCGCTTCTTGCGCGCGCGGTGCGTACTGCCCTGGCGACCGGCGCTGAAGTGTTCGTCACCCTGCCCTTCGGTCCGCAAGGCGCGGCACGGCGGGCGGCACTGCAGGGGCTGGGCGTGGTCCTGATCGCGGTGCCGGACCCGACCGAGGGGATGGCCGCGTCGCTTCGCGCTGGCGCTGCGGCGCATCGCGATGGCCGTCCCCTGATGATCCTGTTGCCGGATCTGCCCGACCTCGAGGCGTCGGACCTCTCCGCGATGATCGCCGCCTACGTGGATGGTCCCACGGAACCGGTGCTGCGTGCCAGCAGCGAAGATGGCGCGTGGGGCCACCCCGTGATCCTGCCAGCGCGGCTGATCCCGACACTTGCCCAGGTTCGTGGCGATCAGGGGGCGCGAGCGCTGCTTGCGGGGGTGCCGGTCCGCCCCTTTCCCCTGCCCGGCACGCGCGCCATCACTGATCTCGATACGCCCGAGGCATGGGCCGAGTGGCGCGCCTCCCGCCCCTCCTGACGCAGGTGGCCGCGGCCAGCAGTGTTGCAGCCTGACAACCGCTGACCTCCGCCCCGAGCAATGAACTTTTGCCAATCGCGGCGAGAGATGTATGTTGCTCTCGTAATGGTTGTGTTGGCGCGTTTGCCCGCAACCGAACGGGTAATCGACTGGCCGGTCTGCGCGCCGGAGCGGGAGTATGGATGGAGCGACGTGCTCTGCTGGCAGTAGGCCTTGCGTGGCTTGTGTTGCTCTGTGGCGCGGCGATCGCCATAGGCGCGCTGATCGGGCTGGACTCGCGCCTGCTGCTTGGCCATTCCCCGAACGTCTTGCAGCCGCTTTGCGCCATCAGCGTTGCGATGCTTGCCCTCGCTCTACTGGCACAGACGTGGCCCCAAGCCTCGTTCTGGATCGCAACCGCCGTCCTCGGCACCGCGACCCTCGCCTTCGCGGAATATGTCTTCGCGACATCCCTGGGCTTCGACTGGATCGCCTCGGCCCTCGATCCGGACGACGCGCCTGATGAGCGCTGCATTGCCCCGCTCTCGGCTGCGGCGACAGGGCTGGCCGCGCTTGCCGTTTCGTTGACTGCACTGCCCGGTCCGGCGCTCTGCCGTCGGATGCTGTGGGCGCGGGCGCTTGCGGGCGTGGCGGCGCTGCTGATCCTGTTCGGCCTTGTCGATGGGCTGGCGACACCACCGGACAGCCTGCACCCGATTCCCCGTGTTGCACCCCAGACCGCGATCCTGCTGCTGCTGCTCACACTTGCGATACACCTGCGCGCCACTGCGCGGCCGGACGGGGGCGCGGCACCGCTTCTGGACCGCGCCTCTGCCTGGGGCATTTCCATCCTGTTCGGACTAGTGATCCTGTTCTGGCAGATCCTCGAGCGGAACGAATGGTATAACCGCTGGATCGACACCGGCATCGCCCAGACCCTGGTGGCCGAAAATCTGGTCACGGAACTGGAACAGCGCGGATTTGCCCTGCAGCGGCTGGCCAACCGATGGGACAACTACGGAGAGCCGACCCAGGAGCAATGGGAGCGCGATGCCGCCTCGCTCCAGCACTTTTTCAACGACCTGCACGCCATCACCATGATCGAACCCGATCTGACGATCCGCTGGCGCGTGTCGGTGGACGGCACCGGGCAAGAGATCATCGGCACCTCTGTCGGCACCGAGGGCGGCCGCGCCGAGGCGTATCAGCGCGCCCGCGAGACAATCCTGCCGCAGCTGACCCCCGGCCTCGAGCTGCGCTCCGGCGGGTTCGGCATCGCTTACGTGGCCGCGATCTACGAGGATGAACGCTTCCGCGGCTATACCTCCAGCAGCATCCGAACCGAGGGGCTTCTGGATGTCGCCAGCGCCGCCGTGGCCGGAGAGTTCGGCGTAATGCTGGCTGACCAGACTCAACTCATCGCCGGAAGCGCCGAGGGCCTGCCCGGCGAAAGCCTGATGCTCATGCGCGAACACCAGATCGACGTGCTGGGTCAGCAGTTCCTCCTCACCGTCTGGCCGGAGCCTGACTACATCGCCCAACGGCGCAGCCATCTGCCGCGCACGGTCCTGTTGCTGGGTTTCCTTGTTGTCGGATTGCTCACGCTTGCCGCACTGCTCAACCGGCGCGGGCTGCTGGCGCGGCAGCGGGCCGAGGAACTGGCCAATCGCCTTGCCGGTACGCTGGAGCACATCAACGATGGTTTCATGATGCTGGATATCGATTGGCGCATCAGCTACTGGAACGGCCGCGCGGCGGAATTCACCGGCTATGCGTCCGAAGACGTCGTCGGCCGCACCGTGCGCGAGGCCTTTCCCGACACCGATCTGTCCTTTACCGCAGAGCACCGGCAGGCCAAGGCCGAGGGGCGTACCGTTCGCCTGACCCAGTATTTTCCCCATGTGAAGCGGTACTTCGAGATCAGCGCCTATCCCGTGCCCGACGGCATGGCAGTGTATTTTCGGGACGTGACACAGGAACGCGCGCGTGCCGAACAGTTGCGGCTGCTGGAAAACGCAGTCGCCCGGCAGAACGACATTGTCGTTATCTCTCAGATTCCGGTCGACGACCCGGCGGGCCGGCCGTCTGTTATCTACGTGAATGCCGCCTTCACCCGGCTGACGGGATACGAAGCCGATCAGATGATCGGGGGCTCCACCTCCATCCTCTTCGGTCCGGAAACCCAAGAGAAAGAACTGGCCCGGATCGACGCCGCGCTCGCCACGGCCAGCCCGGTGCGTGCGGAACTTCTGACCTACACCCGCAATGGCGCGAAGCTCTGGCTTGATCTGGATATCGTGCCGCTGATGGGCGAGGGTGGTAAGCCAAGCCACTGGGTCTCGGTCGCGCGCGACGTGACCGAGCGGAGGCGCTACCAGGAGGCCCTGGCGGTCAGCGAGGAACGCTTCCGCCTCGCCTCGCGGGCCACCCGCGACGTACTGTGGGACTGGGATCTTGCCCGCAACACCGTCTGGTGGAGTGAGGCCTTCACCGAAACCTTCGGTGAATCCGCAAGCGAGGGAGGGAATTCTGATCCTGATGTCTGGATGGACCGCGTCCACCCGGAGGATCGGGAGCGCTCCGCACAAAACCTGTACGGTGTGATCGAACGCGGCGAGGCGAGATCAAGCATGGAATATCGCGTCCGCCACGCCGACGGACATTACCTGACGGTCGTGGATCATGCCTTCGTCATGCGTGACGAGCAGGGCCGCGCCCTTCGCGTCATCGGCAGCCTGTCCGATGTCACTGAACAGCGCGACATGGAAACCCGCATCCGCCAGTCGCAGAAGATGGAGGCCATCGGTCAACTGACCGGGGGCGTCGCGCATGACTTCAACAACCTGCTGACGGTGATCCTCGGCAATGCTGAACAGCTGGATCATGCCCTGCCCGATCGCAAGGATCTGCAGATGCTTGCCCGCATGAGCGCGCGCGCGGCCGAGCGGGGATCGGAACTGACGGGCCGGCTACTGGCCTTTGCCCGCCGCCAGGCGTTGCACCCTCGCCCCACCGACATCAACCTGCTGCTCGTGGGGATCGAGGGGCTGCTGCGTCGCAGCCTTACCGCGCAGATCGAACTGAACCTGTCGCTGGCCCAAGGCCTCTGGCCGGCCGAGATCGACGCGGGCCAGCTGGAAGTCGCGCTGCTGAACCTCACCATCAATGCCCGCGACGCCATGCCCGGCGGCGGACGGCTGACGATCGAGACCGCAAACTCCGAACTGGACGCCGATTTCGCCCATGCCTGCATCGAGGTCAGTCCGGGCCCCTATGTCGTCGTCTCGGTCAGCGACACCGGCACCGGAATGCCCGCCCATGTCGCCGCCCGTGCGTTCGAGCCGTTCTTCACCACCAAGGACGTGGGCAAGGGCAGCGGGCTGGGCCTGTCGATGGTCTACGGGTTCGTGAAGCAGTCGGGCGGGCATGCCCGGATCTATTCCGAACCCGGGCACGGCACCACGGTGCGGCTTTACTTTCCGCGCAGCGTCAGTGCCGACGCGGGCGACCAGGCGCCCGAGAGGCAGGCCGAGGCCAGCACCGGGCGCGAGCGGATTCTGGTGGTCGAGGATGACCGCCTCGTACGCGACCATGCGGTGGCCCTGCTTGTCGGCCTCGGCTACCGCGTCACCGCAGCCGAGAACGGCACCGAGGCGCTGGAGATCCTGACGCGCGACGGGCCGTTCGACCTGCTGTTCACCGACGTCGTCATGCCCGGCGGCATCGACGGACGGCAACTGGCCGATGCGGTTCGCACCCGCTATCCCGAGATGAAGGTTCTCTTCACCTCGGGCTATGCCGAAAGCGCCATCGTGCACCACGGCCGGCTAGACAACGGCGTGCAGCTTCTGTCCAAACCCTACCGGCGGCAGGAACTGGCAGCCAAGTTGCGCGAGGTGCTTCAGGACGCGCCCGCGCATATCTAGCCGTCCTGCGCGCACCGCCCGCAACATCCTGCGGCACGCGGCCTTTTGCCTCAAAGACGCTCGGTTGCGTTGAAAAAACGCAGGTTTTCAGGTATTGGCAGAGTATCCTCGGGATTTTTCGGCCGGGGCAACAGCAACAAATCGGGGCAGCAGCAGATGAACACCAAAGCAGTCTGGTTCGCAGTAGGGGCGCTCGTTCTGTCCCTGGGGCTTTCGACGGCTCCGACGCCGGTCACCGCGGGGCCGATCGAATCGGCGTGCAATTCCTCGGGGCGGTCCGCGGCCAACCGCGCGCTTTGCCGTTGCATCCAGGGCGCGGCCGACGCCACGCTGACCCGGTCGGATCAGCGCCGCGCCGCACGCTTCTTCCGCGATCCGGATCAGGCGCAGCAGGTCCGGATGTCGAAAAGCGCGGCAGACAGCGCCTTCTGGGCACGCTACCGCGCCTTCGGCGACATGGCCGAGGCCTACTGCGCCAGAGGCTGAGCCCCGGGGCTCAGTTTCCTTGCATCATTACGCCGTGGCCCTGGCCATGGCGTGGTTGCGGCATGCGCTCCAGATCCACCGGCACCTCGACAGTGATCTCGCCGGCCGTCTCGAAGGTCAGCGTGAGATCCAGCGTGTCGCCATGGTTCAGTGGTCGGGTCAGGCCCAGCAGCATGACGTGATCACCGCCGCGCATCAACTCGTGCGCGGCGCCCGCGGCCACCTCAATGCCGTCTTCCAGTTCGACCATGCGCATCACGCCGTTCGCGTCTTCGGCATGGGTGTGCAGTTCCACGCGCTCTGCCGCGTCGGTCGCAGCCGCGATCAGGCGGTCGTCGGCGGCACCGTGATTCTCGATCATCATGAAGATCGCGCCCGACTGCGCCGCCGGGCCAGAGGAACGGGCGTAGGGATCGCTCACGGTGATGTCCTGTGCCAGTGCGGCGCCTGCGAAAAACCCGGCGCTCAGGCCGGCAAGAAGGGTCAGGGTTTTCATCTTTTTCTCCTGTGGAATGGGTCAGTCTGACAGGTTCTCAGACCCAGTCCGGCGGGCCCCGTGCCCCGCCGCCAAGGATCGGCCGCCCGGCGGCAACCAGATCGCCCCCCGGCTGAACGGCCCCGGCCGACAGCGCCGCAAGGGCGGGATCGCCCGCCTCTCCCGCGGGCAATCCTCCTGCCAGCGCACAGTCCAGGCAGGGTGCTGCCATCGCGTCATCGTCGGCACAGATGCCGAGCGACGCAAAGACCCCGTCCCGCGCCATCTGCCCCTCGGCAAAGCCAGAGGCCAGCGCCGTCAGCAACAGAACCGCCGCCAGAAACGGAAAGGGAAGGATGTACCGTGCCATGCGCCTTATCTAATCGCCCGGCCGGGCCGGCAAAAGGGCCAATCGGGCCCTGCCCGCGCCAACGCAAAAGGCCCCGCCAGCCGGCAGGGCCTCCGCATTCCGTGTCCGCGCCCGTGTCAGGCGGCGGCGGTGGCTTGCGCCTTGGCGATTTGCTTCTTGATCTTCAGTGCCTTGACGGAAAGCTCATCATCCTTGGCCTTTGCCAGGAAGGCATCGAGCCCACCACGATGATCGACCGAACGCAGCGCTGCGGCAGAAACCCGCATGCTGAAGCTCTGACCAAGCGTTTCGGACGTGAGCGTCACGTCGTTCAGGTTCGGCAGAAAGCGCCGCCGGCTCTTGTTGTTGGCGTGGCTGACGTTGTTGCCCGTCATCGGGCCCTTGCCACTGAGTTCGCAGACGCGCGACATCGTCCTGCTCCTTGCATCTCGTTCCAGAAACCGAAGGGGGCGCGGCTCGGGCCACGCCCCATCAATTGCCGGTCGTTTACTGGCAACCGGCGGGGTCGTCAAGCACCCAGGGCCCGCAGAACCTCCTCGGCCGCCGCGGTGGGGCTGGCGCGCCCCTCGGCGACGGCCGTGCCCAGTTCGGCCATGCGGCCGGCCAGCCGCGGATCGGCCGCCAGCCGGGCCAGCAGTCCGTGGCGCACCTCCTCCTCGAACCAGTGGCGGGCCTGTTCGGCGCGCCGGGCCTGCCAGTGGCCTTGCTCCTTGCGCCAGTGGGCCAGCGCCTGCATCTCGGCCCACGCCTCGGGCAGCCCGGTGCCCGTCGCCGCCGAAACCGTCAGCGCCTTGGGAAAGCCCGGCGGGTCCTGCGGCCGCCGACGCAGGAGCCGCAGTGCGCCTGCGTAATCCGCGCAGGTACGCACCGCAGTCGTCTTCAGTTCGCCGTCGGCCTTGTTGACCAGAATCAGATCGGCAATCTCCATGATGCCGCGCTTGACGCCCTGCAACTCGTCGCCCCCTGCCGGGGCCAGCAACAGCACGAACAGATCCGCCATCTCGGCCACCATCGTCTCCGACTGGCCCACGCCCACCGTTTCGATCAGAACCAAGTCGAATCCCGCCGCCTCGCACAGGCTTACCGCCTCGCGCGTGCGCCGAGCCACGCCGCCAAGCTGCGTCTGGCTGGGCGAAGGCCGGATGAACGCGCGCGGATCGCGGCTCAGCCGCTCCATCCGTGTCTTGTCGCCAAGGATCGACCCGCCGGTGCGCGCCGAACTGGGATCAACCGCCAGAACCGCCACCCGCAGCCCCTGCCCCGTCAGCATCAGCCCGAACGCCTCGATGAATGTAGACTTGCCCACCCCCGGCGTGCCGGACAGCCCGATCCGCAGCGCCTGCCGCCCCAGCGGCGCAAGGTTTGCCAGCAAATCCACCGCCTGCGCCCGGTGATCGGGCCGGCGGCTCTCCACCAGCGTGATCGCACGCGCCAGCGCCCGCCTCTCGCCCGCGGCCAGTTGCTCTGCCAGGTCACCCGTGTCCATTCGCCCCCCGCGCCGCGGCGGCGCAGCCCGCGCCTTTTCAGTTCCATGCCCCGGCGCGGCCCCGGATGTCCAGTCCGCCGCCCTCCGCGCCAGTCTGCGGCGGCCCGCGCCCAAGGTACCTGTTGCGCTTCCCGCCCCTGCAGCGCACGCCGGTGGCATACGGATGCTGGCAGGATGCTGCCGCCTTGCTGGCGCAATGCTGGCACGTTGCTTCCGGCCCCCTCTTGCCCCGTCTGATCCTGCAGCCTATGCCGGTCGCACATGACCGCGCTGCCCATAGATCCGCTTTTACCCGACCTTGTGGCCGCCCTGCAGTCACATGGAAGGACCGTCCTGCAAGCCCCTCCCGGCGCAGGAAAAACCACCCGCGTCCCCCTCGCGCTTCTGCCCCATGTCACGGGGCGGATCGTCATGCTGGAACCCCGCCGCCTCGCCACCCGCGCCGCCGCCGAACGCATGGCCGACACCCTTGGCGAACCTGTCGGCCAGACCGTCGGCTACCGCATCCGCGGCGAAAACAAGGTGTCCAACTCCACCCGGATCGAGGTCGTGACCGAGGGCATCCTGACCCGGATGATTCAATCCGATCCTGAACTTGAGAGCGTAAGCTGTTTGATATTTGACGAATTCCACGAGCGCAGTCTCAGCGCCGATCTGGGCATCGCCCTGTCATGGGAGGTGCGTGGCGCCCTCCGCCCCGATCTCTGGATCGTCGTGATGTCCGCCACGCTCGACGCTGGCCCGGTCGCGGTGTTGATGGATGACGCCCCGATCCTGACCGCCGAGGGTCGGGCCTATCCGGTGGAAACCATATGGCTCGACAAGCCATTGCGACGCGATCTTGGACTCGATGTCGCGACAGCCGACCTGATCCTGGACGCCTTGGCAAACTCCGAGGGCGGACTGCTGGCCTTTCTTCCTGGTGAGGGCGAAATTCGTCGCACAAGCAATCTTCTGTCCGGCAAACTTCCACCTGATTGCCGGGTCTTTTCCCTCTACGGCGCGCTTGACGCAAAGGCACAGCGCGCGGCCCTCGGGCCCTGTCTCGGTCGCCGCGTGGTCCTGGCCACCGCCATCGCCGAGACCTCGCTTACCATCCCCGACATTACCATCGTGGTCGACGCCGGCCGCGCCCGGCGCGCCCGCTTCGACCCATCCTCGGGCATGTCGCGCCTGATCACCGAGCGTGTGACCCGCGCCGAGGCCGACCAGCGCCGCGGACGCGCCGGGCGCGTGGCGCCGGGTGTGTGCTACAGGCTCTGGACCAAGGGGGAGGAAGGGGCGCTGACCGCCTATCCCCCCGCCGAAATAGAGGCGGCAGACCTCGCGCCTCTTGCTCTTGAACTGGCGCTATGGGGCGACGACTCCGATCTCGCCTTCCTGACACCACCACCTGCGCCCGCGCTGGCCGAGGCGCGTACGCTTCTAAGTGGTCTCGGCGCGCTTGACGCAAGGAGGCGCATCACATCCCACGGCCGGGCACTGGCGGCGCTTCCGCTGCACCCGCGCCTCGGACACATGCTGATGATCGCGGGCAAGGCGGCGGCGACGCTCGCCGCGCTGCTCGGCGACCGCGATCCGTTGCGTGGCGCGCCGTCTGATCTCTCCTTTCGGTTGGAGGCGCTAGCTGATCCCAGAGGATTTGCGGAGGCCCGCCCCTATGGCCTGTCGCGCGAGACATTGTCCCGGATCACGCTGGAAGCCACGCGCCTGTCTCGACTCGCGCCCCAGGTGCAGGAACGGTTCACCTCCGCCGAGATGGCCGCGCTCGCCTATCCAGACCGTATCGGGTTCCGTCGCAAGGGGGAGGCACCGCGTTGGCTGCTCTCGGGTGGCAAGGGGGCCTTTATGGACCCGGCGGATCCGCTTGCATCGGCCCGGCTGATTGTCGCCACCGATCTTGATGGCGACCCGCGAGAGGCGCGGATACGGCAGGCAATCCAGATTCCCGAAGCCTCAGTGCGGCGGCTGTTCGGGGATCGGATCCGCTGGCAGGATGTCTGCGAATGGTCGCGCCGCGACCGCCGGGTGGTGGCGCGCCGTCAGGAGAGGCTGGACGCCATCGTGCTGGATGACCGGATCTGGCAGGACGTTCCGGCCGAGGTCGTGGCGCGGGCGGCTCTGGATGGGGTGCGCGATCTGGGTCTGGCGGCTTGCGGGATGACGGACGCGGCGCGGCGGTTCATCGCGCGGGTGGAGTTGCTGCGCGGCCAGGGGGCGGATCTGCCGGACATGACCGAGGCGGCGTTGATGGAGACTGCGGAGCAGTGGCTGATGCCGCATCTGGGGAGCTGCCGGACGGCTGAGGATCTGGGGCGGTTGGATCTGCTTGAGCCGCTCAGGGCGCGGCTGGAGTGGGAGCAGTTGCAACTGCTGGATCGGCTGGCGCCCAGTCATTTCGAGACACCGCTGGGGCGGCGGGTTCCGATCGATTACGGCGGAGAGGCGCCGGGGATCACGGTTCGGTTGCAGGAGCTGTTCGGGGTGACGGAGCATCCCGTGGTGGGGCCGGGTCGGTTGCCGCTGAGGATCACGCTTCTGTCGCCGGGGGGCAAGCCGGTGCAGGTCACGATGGATTTGCCGGGGTTCTGGGCGTCGAGTTATGGGGAAGTGAGGAAGGACATGCGGGGGCGGTATCCGCGGCATCCCTGGCCCGAGGATCCGACGGCGGCGGACCCGACGCTGAGGGCGAAGCCGCGGGGGAAGTGAGGGGCGTGCACGCGTGCACAAAGTCTCAAGCTATTGTAAAGGCTTGATAACGCCTTTTTTGTTTACCTGCACTTAACCGTTTGGCGGCCCGGATGGCGCCGCATCCGGGCCCTTACGGGAGCGCCCCGGCCGGACGTTCTGGGGGCGGGCCGCCCCCTTCCCTTCTCAGACACCCAGGCACCAGCGCATGATCGCCTTTTGCGCGTGCAGGCGGTTTTCGGCCTCGTCGAAGATCACCGAATGGGGGCCGTCCATCACGGCGCTCGTCGCCTCGTCGTTCCGGTGCGCAGGCAGGCAGTGCATGAACAGCGCGTCGGGCTTCGCGCGAGCCATCAGTTCCTCGTTCACCTGATAGCCGCGCAGCTGGTTGTGCCGCCGTTCCTTGGCTGATTCCGGGTCGTGCATGGACACCCAGGTATCGGTCACGACCAGATCCGCGCCCTGCACGGCCTTGTGCGGGTCGCGTTCGATGGTGATCGGATGCCCCTTGGATGCGGCGAAGTCGATCCATTCCCGCTCCGGGTCCAGCGTCGGCGGGCCGGTGAACGTGAGATCGAACCCGAACTGCCCGGCGGCATGGGCAAAGCTGGCGAAGACGTTGTTGCCGTCGCCGGACCAGACCACCTTTTTCCCGGCAATGGGGCCGCGATGTTCCTCGTAGGTCATCACGTCGGCCATGATCTGGCAGGGGTGGGTGCGGTTGGTCAATCCGTTGATCACCGGCACGGTGGCGTGTTCCGCCATCTCGTGCAGCGTCGCCTCTTCGAAGGTGCGGATCATGATCAGGTCCACGTAGCGCGACAGGACGCGGGCGGTGTCGGCGATGGTCTCGCCGTGGCCCAGCTGCATTTCCGTGCCCGACAGCACCATCGTCTGCCCGCCCATCTGGCGCACGCCGACGTCGAAGCTGACGCGGGTGCGGGTGGAGGGCTTCTCGAAGATCAGCGCAACCATGCGGCCCGCCAGCGGGGTTTCGGCGTCGGGGGTTCCGCGCGGCAGGCCGTTGCGCGCGGCCTTCATCGCCTGGGCGTTGTCGATCATCGCCCGCAACTGGGCGGCGTCGGTGGTATGGATATCAAGGAAATGGTGCATCTTGCGGCTTTCTTGCTCGCCCAACTGGTCTTCAGGGCGCGGTCGTGAATCAGGCGGCCTCGGTCGTCAGGCGCGTTGCCGCCCGGTCGAGGCGGTCCACGGCCTCGGCAATCTCGGCGTCGGTGATGTTCAGGGGCGGCAGCAGGCGGATCACGTTGTCGGCGGCGGGGACGGTCAGCACCAGTTCCTGATAGCCTGCGGCCACGAGGTCGGTGTTGGGGACCTTGCACTTGATCCCCAGCATCAGGCCCGACCCGCGCACGCCCTCGAACACGTCCGGATGGGCGGCGATCAGCCCTTCGAGCTTTTGCCGGAACAGCCCGGCCTTGCGGTTCACGTCATCCAGAAAGTGCGGATCGGCGATTATATCCATCACCTTGGACCCTACGGCGCAGGCCAGCGGGTTGCCGCCATAGGTGGAGCCATGCGTGCCCGCCGTCATGCCCGAAGCCGCGCGTTCCGTCGCGAGCAGCGCGCCCAGCGGGAAGCCGCCGCCGATGCCCTTGGCGACCATCATGATGTCGGGCGCGATGCCGGCCCACTCATGCGCGAACAGCTTGCCCGTGCGGCCCATGCCGCATTGCACCTCGTCGAAGATCAGCAGCGCGCCGGTGGTGTCGCACAGGTCGCGCAGGCCCTTCAGGCAGACGTCGGGCAGCGGGCGGATGCCGCCCTCGCCCTGCACGGGTTCGACCATCACTGCGGCGGTGCGGTCGGTGACGGCGGCGCGCAGGGCGTCGTGGTCGCCGAAGGGAACATGGGTGAAGCCCGGAAGCAGCGGGCCGTAGCCCTTGGTCATCTTTTCCGATCCGGCGGCCGCGATGGCGCCGGTGGAGCGGCCGTGGAATGCCCCCTCGATCGTGACGATCTCGATCCGGTCGGGGTCGCCCGCGTCATACCAGTATTTCCGCGCCATCTTGATCGCCAGTTCCGCGGCCTCGGTGCCCGAGTTGGTGAAGAACACCGTGTCGGCAAAGGTCGCGGCGACCAGCTGGTCCGCCAGCTTCTGCTGGGCGGGAATGTGATAGAGGTTCGAGGTATGCCAGAGCCGCCCGGCCTGATCGGTCAGCGCCGCCACGAGGTCGGGGTGCGCATGACCCAGCGCGTTCACCGCAATGCCTGCGCCGAGGTCGAGGAAGCGGCGCCCGTCCTCCTCGATCAGCCAGGAGCCTTCGCCCCGGACGAAGGTGAGGGGCGCGCGGTTGTAGGTCGGCAGAACGGAAGGGATCATGGCATGTCCTGATGTGGCGTGGCCGCAAGGCTGCGAAATGCCGGGGCCGAGGTCAATGCGGGAAGTGAACGAAGCAGGCCGTGCGGGGCCGGTGCCGCGCCGTCAGAAACGGCGGCGTCGGAGGGGGCGCGATAGGGGCACGGTCCTGTTCATGGCGCGCGCATAGCGGCATTCGGCGCGTCTGTCCATCAGGCTTTCATCCGGTAGCCGGCCCGGAACCAGACCCAGCACAGCGCCAGCACGGCGGCCGTTGTACCGCCGCAGACCACCAGTCCCAGCCAGGGCGAACTGTCTGACACCCCGATCACGCCGTAGCGCACCCCGTCGATCAGGTAGAAGACCGGGTTCCAGTGGGTGATGGTCTGCATCGCGGGGGGCAGCACCTGGACCGAGTAGAAGGTGCCCGACAGGAACGACAGCGGCGTGATGATGAAGTTGGTGATCGCGGCCATCTGGTCGAACTTGTTGGCGAAGATCGCGGCGACGATGCCGAGGCCGGCCAGCAGCGTGGAGCCCAGCAGAACGAAGACCAGCGCCCAGAGCGGATGCGCGACGCCCATGCCCAGAAAGATCACCATTACCGCGCCGATCACCACCGCGACCAGAAGCCCGCGCGCCACGCCGCCCGCGACATAGCCCAGCACCAGTTCAAGCGGCGACAAGGGCGGCATCAGCGTATCGACGATGTTGCCCTGCACCTTGGCGATGACGATCGACGACGAGGTATTGGCGAAGGCGTTCTGGATCACCGTCATCATCAGGATGCCGGGGGCCAGGAAGTGCAGGAAGCTGACGCCCATCACCTCGCCCCGAGTGGGGCCGATGGCCAGCGCGAAGACGGCGAGGAACAATCCAGCGGTGATCAGCGGTGCCGCCAGCGTCTGCGTCCAGACGGCCGCGAAGCGCATCACCTCGCGCCGCGCCAGCGTCGCCAGGCCCAGCCAGTTCACCCGACCGAAACGCCGTTCGCCCATCGCCAGCCGAAGCTGGTCAAGATCGCCGGTCATCGGCTGCCCTCCGCTTGATTCTCCGGCGGTGCGGGTGTATCCCACAGCGTTCCGGAGCCAATTTGATCCGGGCGAAGACCTATCGCGCCCCGGGCGGTTGTGCAATGCAGCCGCGGGCGCCCCATCAGCGGCGGAGAGCAGGCATGTCCTGGACCGATGAGCGCGTCGAGACGCTCAAGAAAATGTGGGCCGACGGCCAGAGCGCAAGCCAGATTGCCAAGGAACTGGGCGGCGTGACCCGCAACGCGGTGATCGGCAAGGTACACCGGCTGGGCTTGTCGAACCGTGCGGGCAGCGCGGCCAAGGCCGACGAGGTGCCCGCACCCGAGGCCGCGCCGGCCAAACCCGCCGCGCCGGTCGAGGTGACTGAACCCGCAGCGACCGCGCCCGCCCCGGCGCCCGAACCGGTGGCCGAGCGCGCACCCGTGCCCATGCGCCGGGTGATCGTGCCCGCCGGCCAGCCGCTGCCGCCGCAGCCATCGGCCAACGAGATCAGCCCCGAGGCGCTCGCTTCGGTGCGGGAGGTCGAAAAGACCGCGCGGAAAATCCCGCTGATGGAACTGACCGAGCGCACCTGCAAATGGCCGATCGGCGACCCGGCCACGCCGGACTTCTGGTTCTGCGGGCTGCCGGTACAGCCCGGCAAACCCTATTGCGAGGCCCATGTCAGCGTGGCCTTCCAGCCGATGAGCGCGCGGCGCGACAGGCGCCGGTAGGCTGCCAAGCCACTTCGGTTGTCGATAACGAAATCTTCCGAGAGCGGGTCGCTGTCGGCCTGCACCTCGCGCAGGTCCACCAGGTCAACGTGAGAATGATCCAGATCAGCCAGAGCATCCTGTCGCCGACACCAGCCTGCGGCATGCCGGGGGAGGCAGGGGCCGGGACAAGCCGGACACCTTAGCCCTGCAAGGCCATCGCCCCCGTCCAGATCAGCCGAAGGGCGATCAGCAGCAGCAGGATGTTCAGCGCGTGGCGGAAATAACTCTCGGCGATCCGGTTCAGAACCAAGCGACCCAGCAGGGTGCCGGCAAGACCTGCGCCGATCATCAAAAGGATCGCCCCTATCCACGGGCCGAAGGCAAAGCCCAGAAACCCGAAGACGAATGTTTTCAGCAGATGCTGAACCGTCATCAACGCGCCATGGGTGGCCACATAGCCGTGCCGATCGAGGCCGAGCGCCTTGGTATAGGTCGCAACGAACGGCCCCGTGGCCCCGAAAAACATCGTCAGGAAGCTGGAGATGCCCCCGGTCAGCACTGACCAGCGCCGCATCCAGGCGGGCGGATAGGCAAAGACCGACCAGATGATGAAGGCACCGATGCCGATCTGGATCAGCGCGGGCGGGATACTCACGAAAAGCACCCCGCCGAGGCTTGCCCCGGCGAGGGAACCGATTGTGAAGCCAGGCAAATCCTTCCAGCTGACATGGCGGAACAGCGTGACCGCGCGACCCAGGTTCGAGCCGACCTGAACCAGACCGTGAACCGGTAACAGCACGGTCGGCGGCAGAAGCGTCGCCAGAACGGCCAGAAGCACCGCGCCGCCGCCGATGCCGAACGAGATCGTGATGAACGACGCTATGAAGCTGGCCGACAGCATCATCACGAACAGGCCCACCCCGATGTCCGGCGGCAGCATTGCGGCGAACAGGTCCATCATCTAGCGTCGCCCCCGGTAGTGGCGCAGCTGGGCCATGCGATCACGACGGAACAAGGCTGATGCGCATTGATTACCTGGGGCTTGAGGCCTTCGTGGCGATTGCCGATCTGGGAAGCTTTGGCCGGGCGGCGGCGCAGTTGAACCTGTCGCAAACCGCGCTCAGCCACCGGATTCGGAAGATCGAAGAGGACCTCGGGGTGCAACTGCTGGTGCGCACCTCGCGGGAGCTTTCGCTCACGAAGACCGGGCAGGCCCTGCTGCCGCAGGCCCGCGAACATCTCAACCGGCTGGAAGCCGTCTATGCCGATCTCCGGAAGCAGGGGCGGCAGAGGCAGGTTCTGCTCAACTTTGCCTGCCTGCCGACGATTGCGACATCCTATCTGCCCATCGTCCTGCGTCAGTTCTCCATCGAATATCCTGAACTGACGATCCAGCTTCACGACCGGCCCGTGCCGCGGATCGCGGAGTTGGTGCAGGCCGGAGAGGCGGAGTTCGGGATCACGATCCTGGGCGCCAGCCACTGGGATCTGGAGGCGGACCCGATCTGTCAGGAAGACTACATCCTGCTGGTTCCCCGAACCCACCGTCTCGCCGGTCGCAAGACGATCAGCCGCGCGGATCTGGAAGGCGAAGCCTTTGTCCGCATCCGCACCCAATCGGCCAACCGGCAACTCGTCTACGACGCCATGGGGCCCTACCGGGACAGGCTGATATGGCGCTACGAGGTTCAAAACGCGGCAACCGCGATGAGCCTTGTGGCCGCTGGCCTTGCGGTCACGGTCCTGCCCAGCGTGACGGCGACGCTGGCAAGCGAGAAGATCGTGGGATTGCGGTTCAGCGACGTGCAGATGTCGCGCCCGCTGGGCGTTCTTCGACGCCGCGGCACGCAACTGTCCGAGGCTGGAAACAGGCTGATCGAACTGCTCCGGAACGAGATCGCTGGCACAGCCACCTGACCCGCGCCGCTCTTTTCCCCGCCCTGCCCACGGGCCGCAGGTCATGACCCGGCAGCCACCTTTTTCTGCGGATCCGGGTGCGAGCGGCGGATCACCGGTGAGACGACCTTGTCGGACACCGGAAAATCCCAGACGCATGCCCCACCCTGCTGTGCCTGCGCAATCAGACCGTCAAGGTCGGACAGATCGTCAACCCGCGCGCCCTGCAGCCCGAAACCGCGGGCGATGCGCGCAAGATCCGTCCTGCCGAAGACCGCGCCCTCGTCGGACATGCCCTCTGCCCGAAGCTTGTGGATTTCGGACCCATAGGCACCGTCGTTCATCACGCAGATCACGATGTTGAGGCGGTGCCGCCGGATCGTCTCAAGCTCCTGCACATGCATCAGCAGGCTGCCGTCGCCATCGAACAGGACCACGGTGCTGTCGGGTCTGGCGGCGGCAACGCCCATCGCGAACGAGATCCCATTCCCGATGGCACCGAACTCACGAATGGTGAGGAACCGATCGACCGGCCGCGACGGCATGTGCGTGAAGTAATAGGAACAGTGACCGGAAGAGTTGACCATCTCCCAGTCGACGGGCAGTGCAGCCTCAAGCGCCGCCACGACGTCGCGCGGATCGTGCAGACCGGGTTCTGCGGGAAATTTCGTGCTGTCCGCGGGCAGTTCGCGGATCCGGCGCGCAAGATCCGCGCTGCGCCAGGACACGGGTCGCGCTGCAACCGCCTCGGCCAGCGCCTCGACCCCAAGTCGCGCATCAGCCCTGACATGGGCGTGCGCGGCCAGACGGCCTTGGCTGATGGCCCGTGGCGCGGTGTCGATCTGCAGCACCTTCGCCTTGCCGAACAGTTTGCCGCCATCGGCGTTGTGATGCGCCAGGATCGTCCCCGCCGCAATCACCAGATCGGCCTCACCGAAACACTCGCGGGCCACCTCGGAAGAGAACCCGCCTGCGACGCCCAGGCAGAACGGGTCGTCTGGGAACATCCCCCTTGCCGGCAAGGTCGTGGACAGGAGCGCGTCGCACTTCTCGGCCAGTGCCTGGCAAGCGCGCGCCGCACCCGAGACATGGGCCCCACGGCCGGCCATCACGATGATCCGCCGGGCATCCCGCACCAGTTCGGCTGCCGCTGCCACATCGTCGGGGTGCGGCGGGATCGGGCTAAGCCTGGGCAGGATCTCACGCGAGGGGGGCGGCAACTTCGGCTCGCCCGGCCAGTCGGCCTCCTGCAGGTCAAAGGGAACGCCAAGCACAACCGGACGCTGTTCTTCATGCGCCTGAACGAAGGCGTCGCGGATCTGCACGGGCATCCGCGTCGGCAGATGCAGTTGATGATACGCTGCCCCCGTCGCCGTCACGAAGGGCGCCTGATCGATCTGCTGGTTGTACCAGTTCGATTTCAGCGGCGCTTCACCGGCAAAGATCACAAGGGGAATCCGCGCGCGGACCGCTGCCGGCAGGGCCGTGGTGATTTGCGTAAGCCCCGGGCCGCAAGTGACTGTCGCGACGCCGACCTGCCCGGTTTTGCGCGCATAGGCCATCGCGGCGGCCACTGCGCAATGTTCATGCCGGACATAGATCATTCGCGTCCCGCGCTCGGACAGCCGCGTCGCCCAGTTCATGTTCGCATCGCCCAGAAGCGCAAAGCAGGTGCCCACGCCTTCCTGGTGAAAGGCATCGGCGAGCACATCAAAGGTCTTGCGCACGGTCATCGCGGTTTCTCCTTTCGATCCATTAATTGAATTTCGCCAATTAACCGACCGTGGCGGCCTCAGTTCAGCGGCCAGGGCAGTCTCGCGACCTCTTGCAGCAGGCCGGGCGGAAACACGCGGCCAAGCGAGAAGGCAAGGAAGACGATGAACCCCACCCCCGCCGCGGCCATCACGGCAGCACGCATCCAACTCAGCCCGGCCGCGACACGGAAGAACACGAGCAGAAATATCGACGCCGCGATCACGAAGCCGAAGGCGATGGAGAGCAGCACAAGGCCGATCAGCCATGACAGGGCGCTCCAAAGCCCCACGGGCGCATTGCCGTCCTCGCCGCCTGCCTCCAGATCCATGAATGCGGGGTCGTCCGCCGGCTTGCGAACCATGCGAAGCAGAAGAAAGGCGCCGGAGACAAGGGTGATGGTTCCGACGATGATCGGGAACATCTTGTCGCTGGTGCGCATGATGCCCGAGGCGTCGTAGACCGCATAGGCGGAGTAGGCCATGATCGCGAGCAGAAAGACCAACGGTGCGGCCTTGCCGCCGGTGTAGACCTCCGCGCTTTCGCGGATGTGCTTTGCCTGACGCACGCCGACGACGACAGACACGACGATGAGGACCAGAAGCGATAGCGTTAGCGGCGTGGCGATGTACTCCATTCCCACTTCGAACCCGCGACGGAACCGGCTGCCGGCAATCTGGTAAACTTGGTTGATCAGGTTCTCGGTCCGGTAGGACAGCACGTAACCGATCAGGAAGGCCGGCCGCGAATAATCGAACCGGCGCAGGAAGATGCCGAGGAAACCGATTGCGATCAGCGCCACGAGATCGCCCAACCGTTGGCTCGACTGGAACGCAGCGAAGGTGATAATCATGAAGAGGTAGGGTGCGATCAGCGTGAAGCGGATCGTCGTGATCCGCGCGATCTGCCCTGACAGCAGGATGCAGAGCCCTGCCCCGAACACGTTGGCCAGCGCAAGTGACCACACGATCGTATAGGTCAGGTCCAGGTTGTTCCGCACCATGTGCGGACCCGCCTCGAACCCCAGCAACGCGAGGCCGCCGATGAACACCGCCATCGAGCCCGATCCCGGGATGCCGAAGATAAGCGTCGGAACAAGCCCCCCGCCCTCCTTGGCGTTGTTGGACGATTCCGGCCCGATGACGCCGCGGATGTCGCCCTGGCCGAACTTTGACTTGTCCTTTGCCGTCTGCACCGTGAAGCCATAGGCGATCCAGTCCACGACGGAGCCGCCCAGGCCCGGAATGATGCCGACCGCCACGCCAAGAATGGCGCTGCGAACCGACAGCCATATGTTGCGCCACCAGTCCCGCAATCCGTCCAGCCACCCCTTGCCCAGACCACCGGATCTGGAGATGGACTGGTCCTGACGCAGCAGCGAGACGATCTCGGGGATCGCATAGATCCCCAGGCCCACGATCACCAGCTGAATGCCGTCGACGAGGTAGGGCACATCATAGGAGGCGATGCGCAGGCTTCCGCCCGCACCCGCCGTGCCGATCGTGCCAAGCAGCAGGCCAAGCCCGGCGGCCATGATCCCCTTGACCGGTACTCGCCCCGCAAGGATTGCAACCATCGACAGCCCGAGGATGATGACCATCAGCATCGCCGGAACGGTGAAGGCCAGGATCAGTGGTCGGGCGATGAGGATGAAGAAGGTCAGCGCAAATGCGCCGACCAGCCCACCGAAGAGTGAGGACATGAAGGCGGCCGAAAGCGCCCGTGCCGCCTCGCCCTTCTTGGCCAGCGGAAATCCATCCAGCACGGTCGCCTGGCTGGCCGTCGAGCCGGGGATTCCAAGCAGCACTGAGGAAAACGTATCGGATGTCGGAATGACCGCGATCAAGCCGATCATCATGGCCAGGCCAGAAACCGGCTCCATCCCGAACAGGAACGGCAGCACCAACGACAGGCCTGCGATGCCGCCCAGCCCGGGCAGAATACCAACCGATAGCCCCAGAAGAATTCCGACGATCAGGTAAAATATCTGCTGCGGCTGCAGAACAAGCGAAAGCGCTTGTTCAAGCGCCGGCAAGGCGGTCGCGATCAGGTCCATGGTTCAATTCCAGTCTGGACGGGCCAAGAAGAATGCCTCCGCCGGGTGTCCGGCGGAGGCGGTCCCGTCAGATCACTCCAGCACGATCTGGTAATCGTCGCGCAGCCAGTCCAGCACGTATTGCTTCGCTTCGGGAGAGATCGTCGTCGCCAGCCGGTGGGCGTTCCGCGCCGCGTCGCCGATCATCTGCGGATAGACGCCGAGCTCGGCCGCCGACAGCTCTGCAAAGTCGTCGCGGGCCAGCATGTCGCGCAGGCCGGTGCGATACAGCTCCACCAGCTCGTTCGAGGCGGTTCCCGGAAGGTAGATGATCTTCTGCGCCGGGAATCCTGCGGTGAAAAAGGCCTGCCAGGCCTCCCATGCCACGCCCTCTGTCTCGCAGGCGGCCGTGGCCTCGCAGACCTCCTTGAACGACGGCATGTCGGGGAACGTCGGATCGCGGACGATATTGCCATCGTCATCCAGAGCACCCCACGAGAACAACGGCACCGCAAGCCCCTGCTCCACCATCGGGACGACGCTCGAGATGTATGCAGAGGACGTCTGGTAATCGAGGTTTGCCTCGCCGCGCTCGAACATCAGGCGACCGTCACCGCGCCCTTCGACGCCAAAGACCGGCTCCACATCCAGACCAAGCAGCTTGAACGCCAGCAGCGGCACCAGATCAAGCGACGTGGCCCCCTGTGAGCCGTAGAGGAAGAACTCGTCCTGCAGATTGTCGGCCGTCCCGTCCCACTTGTCGGCGAGGTCACCCGAGAGATAGGCCACGCCGCCCGTGCCCGACGCGAGCAGCGGAATCCAGTCGTTATAGTCGTACCGGACCCGAGGGTCGCCGAGCAAATAGGGAAACTGTGTCGAGCCCGAGGTGCCGAATATGAGCGTGCCGTCATCGGTAGTCTGTTCGGCGAACCAGTTCGCGCCCGTGGTCGAACCGCCACCCGGACGATAGCGAACGACAACCGTTGGCTGACCGGGCAGATGCTCGCTCAGCAATGGGGCAAAGAACTGTGCCCAGCGGGCGGAGCCGCCGGATTCCGCGAACGGGATCACGAAGTCTACCGTCTTGCCGGCCAGATCCGCGGCCGACGCCGGCGCGGCCAGTCCCAATCCAGCGCCGCCAGCCGCGGCAATTGCAACGGCGGACATGCCCGTTTTGATCGTGTTCAGTGCCATGTTGCTTCCTCCCTAGTCACAATGGCGGGGACCCACCTCCCCCGTGGGCACCCCAGTTTCTTCTGCGCGCGAACATTGTCGCCGCGGACAGCGGATCACAAACGCGTTTTTCGCATGCATCAATGAATCATTCTCATCGTTGGGCAAAGTCTGATGCATTGAACTGTGCAAGGAAGAGGCACCCTGCGTTCGTGGAAGCAGAGCGTACGCGGGGACACCAGACCTTTCCCCGAGGCCAGTTGCACGCATCTTTCCCCACGCTTCGGATCTCTTGACAGGTTGTTAATGCCATGGTTCCATTCAACTCAAGAGCTAGAGGGCATGTTGCTCCGCTCAACTGAAGGGGGTGCCCTTTTGGGCATGTCGGCTATGGGGATTACCCTGATCGTCGATGCACAGACCGCCGCGCCGCTTCATGATCGCGATCCGCGCCACCCTCTGATGGCAGCCATACGCGCTGCCGGGGCAGAGATTTATTCCATGCCCGCTTTCGCGCCCGACGAACCGGGCGCGCGCACTTTCTCCATCGATACGGACGATCCGCAGGTGCTGGCCGAAACGCTGCGCGATCTGCCAGGGGTGGAGGCATGTTACGTCAAGCCCGACGATCAGCTGCCCTGAGCATTTTCGACGGGCAGGCGGGCTGACAATCCAACCGGGGCAGTCTGGTGGCCCCGTACCGCGCCGTGAGGGTTTTTCCGCGGCATCAAGACGTTCGCAAAGGAGATTGTCATGTCGAAGACCCCCAAGAAATCCAGGAAGGAGAGCGGCGGCGATCTGCCCGAAAGCCCCCGAGAACTGATCGTCATGATGCGCCCCGAGGCCGAGGTCGCGACGACCGAGATGGGCATGACCAGCCGTTCCGGCATGGGACTGGGCAAGCTCACCGACCTGTTGAAGGACGCAGGCGCCGAAATGCACCCGCTGTTCGGCCCGACGGAGGATAGGGTGCGCGGCGAAATGGGCTTCGCGGCCACCTCGGACGCAGGCGATCCGTCCACGTTCTATCAGGTGGAAGCCGACGACGGCGAGTTGGACAAGCTGGCCGAAGCGCTGGCCAAGACCGATCCCGTCGCCGCAGCTTATGTGAAGCCGCCCAGCTCTCCCGCCACGCTGTTCGAGGAGGTGGAGCCCGCCACGGAAAGCCCGCCCAGCACGACGCCGAATTTCACGAACCGCCAGACCTATCTTGACCCGGCGCCCGCTGGGATAAACGCCCGTTGGGCCTGGACCCAGTCTGGCGGCCGTGGCCGCAATGTGCAGCTGATCGATATCGAGGGCGCCTGGCGCTATACGCATGAGGATCTGCGCGCCAATCAGGGCGGAGTCATCGGCGGAACGCAGTCGTCCGACATCGGCTGGCGCAACCACGGCACGGCAGTGATCGGCGTCTATGGCGGCGACAACAACAGCTTTGGGATCACCGGCATCGCGTCAGACGCGAACTGTCGCGCCTATTCGATATTCGGTCCGGGCAACTCCTCTGCGGCCGCGATCCGCGCCGCCGCGCAGCGCCTGCGCGCCGGCGACATCATCCTGATCGAATTGCACCGCCCCGGCCCACGGCACAACTTTGCCAGCCGGAGCGATCAGCGCGGATACATCGCGGTTGAATGGTGGCCAGATGACTGGGCCGCGATCAAGTTCGCGACCGACCGCGGTGTAATCGTCGTGGAAGCCGCCGGCAACGGCGCCGAGAATCTGGATGATGCGATCTACAACACCCGCCCATCCGGGTTTCCGACCACATGGCGCAACCCGTTCAACCGCTCCAACCCCGATTGCCGCGCCGTGGTCGTTGGCGCTGGGGCACCGCCTTCTGGCGCGCATGGCCCCGACCGCTCGCGGCTCGACTTCTCGAACTACGGCTCTTGCGTGGATGCGCAGGGATATGGCCGCGAAGTCTGCACCACGGGATATGGCGACCTGCAGGGCGGCACGAACGAGGACCTGTGGTACACCGCCCGCTTCAGCGGCACATCCTCGGCCAGTCCGATCATTGTGGGCGCTTTGGCCTGCGTGCAGGGGATGCTGCGCGCCCGTGGCGCAACCTTGCTGACGCCACAGACCGCCCGTGCTCGCTTGCGCTCCACTGGCAGTCCGCAGACGGATGCACCGGGACGTCCCGCCTCGCAGCGCATCGGAAACCGGCCCGATATCCGGGGTATCTGGAGTGCATTGTTCCCGAAGGCGGCGATCAAGGACGTGATCGACAACAAGGGCGGCAAGGAGATTGAGAAGAAAGTCGAGACCAAGGAGATCGACAAGAAGATCGAGATCAAGGAAGCCAAGGACACGAAAGAGAAAGAAAAGGAGAAGGACAAAGATATCAAGGACCTGAAGGACAAAGAGAAGGAAAAGGAAAAGGATATCAAGGAGAAAGACATCAAGGAGATCCGCGAGAAGATCAAGGACCAGAAGGAGTTCGACAAGAACCCGGCCGAGAAGATCAAGGACGCGGTCGAGGGCGGCAAGCTGCGCGAGGTCTTCGGCGGGCCAAGCGCCGAACCGCTGGAGTCACGGGTTGCGGCGCTCGAGGCACAGCTCGCGCATTTCATCGGTGCGGACCTGCGCCCCGACGTCGGAACCTCGGTCTACGACGACGAGAGTGCCCGCCTTGAACAACTTCGCCAAGAGGCGGAGGCGCAGTTGGAGTCTGCCAAGGGCGCCAAGGACATGAAGGACGCCGAGGTTTGAGGCATTCCTCGTCCCTGCGGGCCGGGAGTCTCCGGCCCGCTGCCTGCCTGGGGGCACCATGTATGCGGTGATCTGCGACCCGGGCGACCGATCCGCGCTCTGGGCTGCAGACCGGCTTCGCGGGCGGCTTGACGACGTGCGTCTGATCCCGGCCGATCTGTTGGCGCTGACGCCGGATTTCCACCTGCTGCTGGAGGGCGCGGCGGTCGACGCCGCCGTGATCCTGCCCGATGGGACGGCGGTCGGCCCGGCGAGCTGCCGTGGTGTGCTGAACCGCGTCACCCGCACGCCAACTGTGGCGGCCGGGACGGCGGATGCAGCTTATGCCGCTGAGGAGATGACGGCGATAACCCTCGCCTATCTGGCTGCCTTCGGCCCGCGGATTGTGAACCGGCCCGATCCCGCCAGCCTGTTCGGGAGTGAGCATGGAGCCCAAGGCTGGCTTCACATGGCGGCGCTGGCCGGTTTGCCCGCGTCGCCGTTCCGGCTGTCTGCTACCGGGCCGGAGCCATTGCCACCGATGGCAGCGCAGATTCTGGTCATAGGGAACCATGCCTTCGGGGCAGCCGGGGCGATGGCCACGCGCGCGGTCGATCTGGCGCAGATGGCCGGCGTGCAAATCCTTTCCGTTGCGCTTGCAGCTGATGGAACGGTCGTAGGCGCCACCGCGCTCCCTGATCTCTCCCTTGCCGGGGAAACGGGCGCTGATGCGCTGGCTGAACTTCTCAGGGGTCTGCCATGATCCTGCTGGTGGGCAGCCCCGAAGAAGGGCCGATCGCTTGTGTCACTGCCGCGCTTGATCGCGCGGGTGCCGCCCATGTGATGTGCGATCTGTCGCAACCGATGCAGGGCGCGCATCTGCTCGGCGTCGGTGGCCAGTTGACGGGCTGGTTTTGTCTGAGGGACGGCAGGGAGGTCGACTTGGGGGGCGTGCGCGCCGTCTATGCCCGCTTGCTCGACCACAGCCGCTTTCCAGCCTATCGACACCTTTCGCATGACCAGCGTTGCGTTGCCGACAACGCGCACGGCGTGCTCACGACCTTTCTGGAGCTGACCGATGCGCTGGTCATCAACCGAACGTCAGCGATGGGGTCGAACCGCTCAAAACCCTATCAGATCGGACTGATCCGCGAGTTGGGCTTTGACGTGCCGCCAACACTGGTCACGAACAACCCCGACCGGGTGCGCGCGTTTCAGGCCCGCCACGGCCGGGTCATCTTCAAGAGTGCTTCTGCCGTGCGGTCGATCGTGACCGAACTGGACGACGCCGCAATGTCCCGGCTGGGCGCAATCCGGGCCTGCCCGGTGCAGTTCCAGGCCCTGGTTCCCGGGATGGATATCCGTGTGCATGTGGCCGGCGAGCAGGTCTTTGCGACCGCGTGCAAAAGCCCGGTGATCGATTATCGCTATTCCGGGGGCGAGGCGGTGCTGGAGCCTTTCGATCTGCCGGACGACATGGCGGGGCGTTGCGTCGCGATGGCGCAGGCGCTGGATCTTCCGGTGGCAGGCATCGACCTGAAGCAGCGGCGCGATGGCGGCTGGACCTGTTTCGAGGTCAATCCCTCGCCCGGGTTTTCGTGGTTCGAGCACGCCACCGGGCAGCCGATCTCGGATGCAATCGCGGCGTTGCTGATCGCGGCATGAAAAAGGCCGCGCCAAGCGGCGCGGCCAAATCCTTTCACATCAAGACGCTCAGGCCTCGTCGAGTGCCTCGATGGCCTTGTCCAGCTCTTCCTTGCTGACCGTTTTCTCGGTCACGGTCGCGCCGGCAAGGACGTGATCGACAACCTTGTCCTCGAAGATCGGCGCGCGCAGCTGCTGCTGCACCTGCGGGTTCTTCTGCACGAACTCGAAGAACTGACGCTCCTGGCCCGGATACTGCCGCGCCTGCGCCAGCACCGCCTGGGTCATTTCCTGATCGCTGACCTGAACCTCGGCCTTGCGGCCGATCTCGGCCAACAGCAGCCCAAGGCGCACGCGGCGCTCGGCAAGCCGCTTGTGCTCATCGGTCACCTCGACATCTCCATGGTCGTGGCCCTGCACCTCCGGGTGCTCGTCATGCCACAGTTGATGCGCGATCTGTTTCGCCTCGGCATCAACCAGGCTTGGCGGGAGATCGAACTTCACCAAATCGTCCAGTTCGTCGAGGAGCGCACGCTTCATCACTGCGCGGCTGGCACCTGAATACTCGGACTCGAGGCGTTCCTTGACCTGTTCCTTCAGCGCATCAAGGCTCTCGGCGCCGTATTTCTTGGCCAGTTCTTCATCGATCTCGGCCGGCTTCGGACCCTTCACTGCCTTCACGGTGCAATCGAATACGGCTTCCTTGCCCGCAAGGTTCGGCGCGCCGTACTCGGCAGGGAAGGTCACGTTCACAGCCACTTCTTCGCCCGCCTTGGCGCCGACCAACTGCTCCTCGAACCCCGGGATGAAGCTGTTGGAGCCGAGCACGAGGGGATAATCCTCGGCAGAGCCGCCCTCGAACGCCTCTCCATCGACCTTGCCGACGAAATCGATGACGACCTGATCGCCCTCTTTCGCCTTCGAACCCTTACGCCGGTCTTCGAAGTTCTGCGCGTCGGCGGCAAGCTTCCCCAGCGTTTCCTGGACAGCCGCGTCGTCGGCCTCAACCACCAGTTTCTCCAGCTTCAATCCGGACAGGTCAACCTCGGGAATCTCGGGTAGTGCCTCGTAGGACATCGCGACGACGACATCCTCGCCTTCCTTCCAGTCCTCGTTGGTCATCTTGACATCGGGCTGCATCGCCGGGCGATCGCCGCTCGCCTCGAAATGCTCGCGCATCGCACCGTCGATGGCGTCCTGCATCGCGTCGCCCAGCAGGCGCGGGCCAAACTGCTTGCGCAAAAGCGGCATCGGCACCTTGCCCTTGCGAAAGCCCTTCATCTCGACCTCGGGCCGGGCTTCTTCCAGCTTTTCCGTGACCTTCGCGTCCAGTTCAGCCGCCGTGACGGTGATGGTGTAGCCGCGCTTGAGGCCGTCGTTCAGGGTCTCGGTGACCTGCATCTATCCTTCGTCCTTCCTTACCTCCGAACGCCCGCGGAAGCCCCTGCCCCCACCTGTCAGCGCTTCGGATTCAAATCCGTCAATGCGGGCACATGCCCCAGCCTGCATGGCCGCGTGGTGTCCGTGATGGGATTCGAACCCACACGCCTTGCGGCGTCGGCACCTAAAGCCGATGCGTCTACCATTCCGCCACACGGACCGCGCCAGATACAAGGCGCACCCGCGCAAAGTCAAGCAACTGTCTGGTCTCTGATGGATGGTCGGGGCGATAGGATTCGAACCTACGACCTACGGTACCCAAAACCGTCGCGCTACCAGGCTGCGCTACGCCCCGACGCGCGCTTCCTAGCGCGGACGCGGGCCATAGGGAAGGCCCTTCGCCGCCTCAACCCGCGGTTTCCTCGACGATCACCAGATCGCGGTCCGACGCGCCCTTGGCGTGGGTCAGGGCTTCCTGATAGCGGGTCGAATTGTAGCAGGCCACCGCGGCCTCGAAGCTGGGAAAGCGCGCGACCACATTGCGTGGCCGATCCCGGCCTTCCATCTGCTGGTACCGACCGCCGCGGGCCAGAAAAACGCCGCCATGCTCGGCGATCGCTTCGGTCGCGATCTTGGCATAACGACCATAAGCCTCCGGGTCCGTCACTTCGACATGGGCGATCCACAGCGCAGACATCTTCAGACTCCTTCAACGATGACCAGATCACGACGGCTTGACCGCAAGGCAATGGGCAGGATCGCCTGATAGGCGTCCGAGGCATACCAGGCCTCGGCAGTTGCGCGGTCGGGAAATTCGATCACGACATGGCGCGCAGGTCCGTCGCCTTCAAGCTGCGTCATCGATCCGCCCTTGACCAGAAACCGCCCGCCCGACTTTTCAGCCAGCGCAACGGTCTGGCTGGCGTACTTCTGGTACTCTTCGGGGTCGGTCACCTCGACCCGCGCGATGATGTAGGCTGGCATGTTTATCCTCCGATCACGGCTTCGACCGCGGCGATTGCCTCAGGCGCCCGCGCCGGGTCATTGCCGCCCGCCTGCGCCATGTCCGGCCGGCCGCCCCCGCCCTTGCCACCCAGCGCTTCGGCCGCGGCACGCACCATGTCCACCGCCGACAGTCGCCCTGTCAGATCGGCGGTCACGCCAGCGGCTACCGCCGCGCGGCCGCCGGTATCGGCCACCAGCAGAACCGCGCCCGAACCGAGCCGCGCCTTCATCTCGTCTATAAGCGCAGGCAGATCCTTGCCCGAGACACCCGTCAGCACCTGGGACGCAAACTTCACGCCATTGATCTCACGCGCCTCGGGGCCCGCCGCCCCGCCGCCGCCCATCGCCAACTCACGGCGCAGTTGCGCCACCTCGTTGGCCAGCGCGCGGCGTTCCTCCGCCAACGTGCGCACCCGGTCACTGACCTCGGCGACCGGCGTTTTCAGCAGCGCCGCGATCTCGGCCAGTCGGGCGTCCTGCGCCCGCAAATGCGCCAGTGCCGCCTGACCCGTCAGGGCCTCCACGCGCCGCACGCCGGCCGAGGACGCGCTGTCACCCAGCAGCACGAAGGCGCCGATGTCTCCGGTGCGCTTCACGTGGGTGCCGCCGCAAAGCTCGATCGAATAGGTCGCCCCGTTCGTGCCCTTGTGCGAGCCGCGCTGAATGCCCATCGACACCACGCGCACCTCGTCGCCGTATTTCTCGCCAAAAAGCGCCTGCGCGCCGATGGCGCGGGCGTCATCGGGCGTCATGATCCTCGTTTCCACCGCGGCGTTCTGGCGAATAAAAGCGTTCACCTCGGCCTCGACCCGCGCCTGCTCCTCGGCGCTCAACGCCTTGGAGTGGCTGAAGTCGAAGCGCAGCCGGTCAGGGGCGTTGAGGCTTCCGCGCTGCGCGACATGGTCACCCAAGGCCTGCCGGAGCGCCTCGTGCAGTAGGTGTGTCGCAGAGTGGTTCGCACGGATGTCGCGCCGCCTCTCGTGATCAACTTCAAGTTCCGCCCCCTGCCCCGTGCGAAATTCGCCCTCCGTGACCTCGGCCACATGGATGAACACACCCTGCGCCTTGCGCGTGTCGCTGACGCGTGCCGCGCCAGTCGGCGTCCGGATAGTGCCGGTATCCCCCACCTGACCGCCGGATTCGGCATAGAACGGGGTCTGGTTGACGACGATCTGCACCGTGTCACCTGCCTTGGAAGACTGAATGGCCTCGCCTGATTGCACCAGCGCCAGAACTTCTCCCTCGGCTTTTTCGGTGTCGTAGCCAAGGAATTCCGTGGCCCCGTGCGTTTCTGCCAGATCGAACCAGATCGCGGCGTCGCTTGTTTCGCCCGATCCGGCCCAGGCGGCGCGGGCCTTCGCCTTCTGTTCCGCCATGGCGGCATCGAAGCCGGCGATATCCACGCCGCGGCCGCGCTCTCGCAGCGCGTCCTGAGTCAGGTCCAGCGGGAAGCCGTAGGTGTCATACAGGCGAAACGCGGCCTCGCCGGGCAAGGCCGACCCTTCGGGCAGATTCGCGAGTTCCTCGTCCAAAAGGCGCAGGCCGCGGTCGAGCGTCTGGCGGAATCGCGTCTCTTCCAGACGCAGTGTCTCTTCGATGAGCGCCTGAGCGCGGCCAAGCTCGGGGTAATGGCCACCCATCTTGCGCACCAGCGTCGGGACCAGACGGTGCATCACCGGGTCCGCCGCGCCCAGCATGTGCGCATGCCGCATCGCTCGGCGCATGATCCGGCGCAACACATAGCCCCGCCCTTCGTTCGACGGCATCACCCCATCGGCGATCAGGAAGCTGGTCGAGCGGAGATGGTCCGCGATCACTCGGTGGTGAATGCGGCCCGGTCCATCCGGGTCAGCGCTGGTGGCGTTCGCGCTCGCCTCGATCAGTGCGCGCATCAGATCGGTGTCGTAGTTGTCGTGCTTGCCCTGCAGCAACGCGCCGATCCGCTCCAACCCCATGCCGGTATCGATCGACTGGTTTGGCAGTTCGATCAGGTGGCCGTCGGGCAACTGCTCGTTCTGCATGAACACGAGGTTCCAGATCTCGATGAACCGGTCGCCATCCTCGTCCGGGCTTCCGGGCGGCCCGCCGGGGATGTGGTCGCCGTGGTCGAAGAAGATCTCGGTGCAGGGGCCGCAGGGTCCGGTTGGCCCCATCCGCCAGAAGTTGTCGTCGGTGGGGATGCGGATGATCCTCTCCTCCGGCAGGCCTGCCACCTTCTTCCAGATCGCGGCAGCCTCGTCGTCGGTGTGATAGACGGTGACCAGAAGCCGATCCTTCGGAATGTCGAAGTCCTTGGTCAGCAATTCCCAGGCGAACGGGATCGCCTCGGCCTTGAAATAGTCGCCGAAGCTGAAATTCCCCAGCATCTCGAAGAAGGTGTGATGGCGCGCGGTGTAGCCCACATTGTCCAGATCGTTGTGCTTTCCGCCTGCGCGCACGCATTTCTGACTGGTCGTCGCCCGCGTGTAGTCGCGATGCTCCACCCCGGTGAAGACGTTCTTGAACTGCACCATGCCCGAGTTGGTGAACATCAGCGTCGGATCGTTCCGCGGCACCAGCGGAGAGCTTTCCACCACCGTGTGACCCTGTCGGGCGAAGTAGTCGAGAAAGGTGGACCGGATATCGTTCAACGAGGGCATGGGGCGCGGCCTTCCAGGGAAACAGGCCCCTCGTTTACAAAGGCCTGCGGGGCCTGTCCACCGCCGAGACACAGTTGCCAAGAAACGGGAAGGGGCCAGCGTGAAGCCGGCCCCTCCACCGCAAGACTGTTTGGCAGGTCAGGCCTCGATCATGTCGTCGTCACCGGTTTCGGGGCCGGTGACCATTTCCTTGTCCAACCCGTGCGAGGCGCGGATCTTGTCCTCGATCTCTTGCGCCATGCCGGGGTTTTCCTTCAGGAATGTCTTGGCATTCTCGCGCCCCTGGCCGATCCGCTCGTCGCCATACGAAAACCACGAGCCGGATTTCTCCACCACCCCGGCCTTCACGCCGAGGTCCAGCAACTCGCCGGTCTTCGAGATACCTTCACCATACATGATGTCGAATTCGACCTGCCGGAACGGCGGTGCAACCTTGTTCTTGACCACCTTCACCCGGGTCGCGTTGCCCACCACCTCTTCCCGGTCCTTGATCGAGCCGATGCGGCGGATGTCCAGGCGAACGCTGGCGTAGAACTTGAGCGCATTGCCGCCCGTCGTCGTCTCGGGGCTGCCGAACATCACGCCGATCTTCATCCGGATCTGGTTGATGAAGATCACCATGCACTTCGACCGGCTGATGCTGGCCGTCAGCTTGCGCATCGCCTGGCTCATCAGACGGGCCTGCGCGCCCACGGTGGCGTCACCCATGTCGCCCTCAAGCTCGGCCTTCGGCGTCAACGCCGCGACCGAGTCGACGACCACGAGGCTGACTGCACCGGACCGCACCAGCGTATCCACGATCTCCAGCGCCTGTTCGCCGGTATCGGGCTGCGAAATCAACAACTCGTCCAGATTGACGCCCAGCTTGCGGGCATACAAAGGATCCAGCGCATGCTCGGCATCGACAAAGGCGCAGACGCCGCCCTTCTTCTGTTCCTCGGCCACCACATGCAGCGTCAGGGTCGTCTTGCCCGAACTCTCGGGGCCATAGATCTCGATCACTCGCCCCTTAGGCAGGCCGCCGATCCCCAGCGCGATATCGAGGCCAAGCGAGCCCGTCGAAGTGGATTCGATCTCGGCCACCGGGGTGTCGCCGCCCAGTCGCATGATCGATCCCTTGCCGAACTGCCGTTCGATCTGGGCCAGCGCAGAATCGAGCGCCTTCTGCCGTTCCGTTGTGCGCTTGTCCGTCATGTCCAGCAAACTCGCCATCGCCATATTCCGCTTCCTTATTTCACAGCCCACGACAGGGGGCAATCGCGCCAGTTGTTCCGGTATCGTTCTGCTTCCTGCCTAGGGGAAAAACAGGAACATCTCAACAGGAATCTCTTGCTTCACGCACATTGCGCGAGATTGATTAAAAACTTCCTGATCCCATAATTGACCCTGGCTGTGCGCCGGACGCCCAGGTTCAACACAACTGTGCGCTGACCGTCGCGGCAAGCTCTCCCAGCGAGAATGGCTTGGGCAGGAAGACCGCGTTCGGTATCCGCGCCTGGGCTTCCGCCATGTTGTCCTCGGCATACCCGGAAATGAAAATCACCTTCACATCCGGACGCGTCTTTATCGCCTCGCGCACCCATGTCGGCCCATCCATGCCGGGCATGATGACATCGGTCACAAAGACATCCACCGACACATCCGGATCCGCCAGCACGGCCAGCGCATCTTCGGCGTGCTCGGCCTCCAGCACCGTGTAGCCCTTCAGCCGCAAGGCACGCGAGGCGAATGCGCGGACTGGCGCCTCATCCTCGACCAGCAAGATCACGCCCTCGTCCGATCCCCGATCGGCATTGCTGTTGGCGCCTTCCGCAGCGGCCGATGCAGCCGACATCCGCGTCCTCTCCGGGGCGTCCGGAACAGCGCGCCGCTGCACCGGCTTCTCGATCACCAGGGGCTGCAGCAGCGCCGGGAAGTAGAGCGAGAAGACGGTGCCCTCGCCCACCACGCTGTCGACGAAGATGAACCCGCCCGATTGCTTGACGATCCCGTAGACGGTCGACAGACCCAATCCGGTGCCCTCTCCGGCCCGTTTCGTCGTGAAGAAGGGTTCGAAGATCTTCTGCAGGCGATCGGCGGGGATGCCGGTGCCGCTGTCGCGCACCTGCACCAGCACGTAGTCGCCCGGCGCAACGGTGGCCCGGTCGCGCAAATGCGCCTCTGGCAAGGTCAGGTTCGACGTCTCGATGCGGATCGTACCGCCATCCGGCATGGCGTCGCGGGCGTTCACCACAAGGTTCATCACCACCTGCTCCAGCTGCCGCCGATCGGCGCGGATCGGATGCAGTTCGGGGTCGTTCGCGAACCTCAGCGTGACCCGTTCGCCGACCAGCCGGTTCAGCAGATGCGTCAGGTCCGACAGCGCATCGCGCAGATCGATCGCTTCGGGCACAAGGGTCTGCTTGCGCGAAAAGGCCAGAAGCTGGCGCACCAGCGCGGCGGCCCGGTTCGCGTTCTGATGGATCTGCATCAGATCGGCGTAGTCCCCGTCGGCCGCATCGTGCCGCAACAGCAGCAGATCGCAATGGCCGGAAATTGCCGTAAGCAAGTTGTTGAAATCATGCGCCACACCGCCGGCGAGTTGCCCGATCGCCTGCATCTTCTGACTCTGGACAAACTTCGCTTCCAGCGTCTTGAATTCGGTGGCGTCGATCAGCACGGCCACAAGGCGCGGACGTCCATGCTCCACAACCCGGCGCAGCACGATCTGCACGAAGGTTTCGCGATCGTCGCGCCGGACCCGGGCCACTTCGGGACGATTAACCGTCCGTCCGGCCAGACCGTCGGCCAGCCAATCCCCGACAGGGCGACCCAGTCCCTCCACAAGATCGGAGAGCCGCGTGCCTTCCGGCAAGACGCGCGTGGCATCGACTGTGAGCAGTTCGCGGGCCATCCGATTCGCCGCGCCGATCTCGCCGCCATCTCCCAGCCGCAACAGCGCGACCGGAAGTTCCTCGAACTCTGCCGGGTCGGCCGCCGGCCGGGGCTGATCCTCGGCGGTTGGCAGAAGATAGATCTCGCGCCGACCGCCCTCGCCCGCGATCTCGGCGACAAGCGCGCGGTGGCAACCCGCGACGCCCTGAAATTCCATCTCCTCGCCCGGTCGCAGCGGCAGGTCCGGGAAAACGCGGTCGAGTGAGGTTGCACCCCGCCCGACCAGGCGCCGCAGCGCGTCGTTGGCAAACAGCACGGTGCCGCTGCGGCTCGCGACCATCATCGGCAGCGACAGGCCTTCGGCGCCTCGCGCCGCCACCATGGGATCCGACATCTCCTCCAACCGCCAGAGACAGCGGTCGCCGTCGATGCGATGCACACCCAGCCGCGCGTGGCCGCGCCGGGTCAGCACATCCTCGCGCGCGGCGCCGCTGGAAAGGGCCGCTTCGCGCAGGCTGGCCAGAGCCGCGCCGGGTTCGGCAAAATAATCGCCCAAGGCATCGATCAGGGTATCGACACTGCTGCCAAACCTTTCCCGCGCCGCTGCGTTCCGGTAGCAGATCGCCCCGGCGGCATCGGTGCAGAAGGTGGGGGCGAGGTCAGAGCCCACCAAGGCGTCCACCTGCTGGTCGCGCTTGCGCCGCACCACCCAGGCAGCGGCGGAAAACCCGGCCAGCGCCACGAGCGTGCCGCCAACCGCTAGCAGCGCGAGCCGGGTCAGGTCATCGCCGACCAGCCCGCCGGCCAGAAGAAAAAGTCCCGCAGCCGTGCCAAGGGCCAGACCCTCGGGAGCCTGAAACGCGACCCGCTGCGTCCAGCCGGGCCGCGACATCGTCGCTTGAGTCACACCATGCTCCCCCGCCGCCATCAGCCACAGCTAACACCGGCAAGTCTTAACCGGCCGTTAAGCATGATCGGGCGGGCTGCGGCTCAGGATCGCCAGATAGAATCCGTCCCCAGTTGGCCCGGGCAGGAACCTTCGGTCGCGCTGCAGCCGCCAGCTAGGGGTTCTGGTCAGGAAATCGTCGATCTGCTGCCGGTTCTCCTGATCAATGATCGAACAGGTCACGTAGGCCAGCATCCCACCCGGCGCCACGAAGCGCGCTGCCTGATCAAGGATGGCGGCCTGTATCTGCACCAGCCTGTCCAATCCCTTGGGCGACAGGCGCCACTTCGCCTCGGGACTGCGCCGCCAGCTGCCGGAGCCAGAGCATGGTACGTCCACAAGCACGAGGTCAAAGGGCGCCGCGGCCTCGATCCCGGCGAGATCGACAAGCTGAACCGGCACGCCCGCCCGATCCGCCCGCGCGGGCAAATCCTGCAAGCGCCCCGGATCGGCATCATGTGCCCAGAGCCGCACCTGCGACCGCCCGGCCATGGCCAGCGTCTTGCCCCCGCCTCCGGCACAGAAATCCAGCACCCGCGCGCCGTCCTGCAGCGGCAGGTCCAGCACCACCGCCTGAGAGGCCGCATCCTGAAGTTCGACCTGTCCGGACCGGTAGGCGGTGCCGTTCAGGATCCGTCGCGCGTTGCCCGTCACCTCCAGCGCGCCGGCGATGCCCGGCACCGGCCGCGTCTCGATCCCGTCGGCGGCCAGCGCGGCGACCGCCTCTGAAACATCCACCTTCACCGCATTGACACGCAGGAACACCGGCGCGCGATCCTGAAGGGCCGTCATCACCGGGGCAAAGTCCGCGCCCAGACTGTCCCGCAAGACCGGCTCCAACCAGTCGGGGCAGTCCAGCGCCTGCGCGTCCGACATCGGCGGGGGGACGTAGTTCCGCTCGGCCTCGGACAGTGTCGCGGGGGCGTAGCCGGTGCCGGTAAAGACCTCGGCAGGGTCGGTCATGGTCCGCCGCGACAGGCCCAGCATCAATCCGCGACCGCTCTCCGCCCCGCCCAGGTGCGCGAGCGACCGGCGCCGGCGCATCGCCTCATAGGCCAGATCGCGGATCGCCGCCCGGTCGCCCGAACCGGCAAAACGGTTGCCCCGCGCCCAGGTCGTCAGCACCTTTTCCAGCGCCTCGCCCGCCAGCGCGCGATCCAGAATCCCGATGGCCGCCGCGACCCTCGCTTCAGGGGTCAAGTCGCCGCCTCGGGCAGCCCGAGCCCATACCCCTCACCCTCACCCCTGAACCAGTTCGTAGCCACCATTGGCCCGTGCGACGCGGTCGAAGGCGGGTTTCAACAGATGTCCGCCGGTGATCAGCGCGCCCTCGGTCGCCATCCGGTCCAGCAGCCGTTTGCGCGTCTCGCGCGCGGCGTCCATGTCGACGTCAAAGGCGATGCCCACTTCCGGGTCGGGGACCTGGACATCCTGCGCATGCACGATGTCGCCCACGTGATAGAGAATCTCGCCCTTCGATTCCAGGCGGAAGCCCGCGTGGCCGGGCGTGTGGCCCGGCAGCGGCAGCATCGTCAGCCCCGGCGCGATCTCCGCCTCGCCCTGCAGCGGCACGATCCGGTCGCCATAGGCGGCCAGCACCGCCTTGGCCAATTGCTGCCAGGCCTTCACGTCATCGCTGGCCGCGCCGAAATTCGCATCCTCCAACCAGTAGCGCCGCTCGTCGCGCATCACCGCCAGTTCCGCATTCGGGAACACGGCCGCACCCTCGGCGGTCAGGGTTCCGGCAATGTGGTCGGGATGCAGGTGGGTAATGAAGATCCGGTCGATCTCTTTCGGCGATACCCGCACCTCGGCCAGTGCCGCCTGCAGGTTGCCGGCCGTCGGTCCCATCAGGTCGCGCGGGCCGGAATCGACGAGGATCGTCTTGCCGCCGGTGCGGATCAGAACCGCGTTGAAGTTCGTGCGAATCTCGGACGATCCCGCCTTGCCCAGCAACTCTCTCAGATGCGCGGGATCTGTGCCGGGAAACAGCGCCTCGGGAAAGGCAAAGGCGCCGTCGGTCAGCACCGTCACCTCGGCCTCGCCAATCTTCTTCGTCGTCGTGTGCGTCATGCTGCGCCTCCCTTGCTTTGCCGTGAAGTTACGGCATGTTGCCGGGCGGCGCAGCCCCTTTCTGACGCTCAGATGTCGAACTTCACGCCCTGTGCCAGCGGCAGCGCGGCGGAATAGTTCACCGTGCTGGTCTGGCGGCGCATGTATCCCTTCCACGCGTCCGACCCGCTTTCGCGCCCGCCGCCGGTCTCCTTTTCGCCGCCGAAGGCCCCGCCGATCTCGGCCCCCGACGGCCCGATGTTCACGTTGGCGATGCCGCAATCCGACCCCACGGCCGACAGGAAGGTTTCGGCCTCGCGCAGGTTCAGCGTGAAGATGCACGACGAAAGTCCCTGCGGCACATCGTTCTGAAGCTTGATCGCCTCTTCCAACTCGTCATAGCCCAGCACGTACAGGATCGGCGCGAAGGTCTCTTCGCGCACGCAGGCGGTCTGGCCCGGCATCTCCACCACGGCGGGCTCCACATAGGCTCCGCCCTGCGGCACGCCCTCGGCCACGGCGCGGCCGCCGTGAACCGTTCCGCCCTCGGCCTTGGCCTGCTCCAGCATGCCCAGCATCCGGTCGCGCGCCCCGTGGTCGATCAGCGGGCCGACCAAGGTGGTCGATCTCCGCGGATCGCCAATGGGCAGGCTGGCATAGGCCTTGGTCAGACGCGCGACGAGCTCATCCCGGATCGAGTTGTGCGCGATCAGCCGGCGCAACGAGGTGCAGCGCTGTCCCGCCGTGCCCACGGCGGAAAACACGATGGCCCGCACCGCCATGTCCAGATCGGCGGATGGTGCCACGATCATCGCGTTGTTGCCGCCCAATTCCAGGACGCAGCGGCCGAACCGCTCGGCCACCTTCGGCCCCACGATCCGCCCCATCCGCGTCGATCCCGTGGCCGAGACGATGGCCACATCGCGGCTGTCCACCAGCTTCTCGCCCACCTCGGGCCCGCCGATTACCAGCTGCACCAGTCCGTCCGGCGCGTCGTCGCCAAAGCGCGCCAGCGCACGCTCCATCGCCTTCATCGAGGCAAGCGCCGTCAGCGGCGTCTTTTCCGACGGCTTCCAGATCACCGGGTCGCCGCACACCAGCGCCAGCGCCGTGTTCCACGACCAGACCGCCACGGGGAAGTTGAAGGCGGTGATGACCGCACAGGGCCCCAACGGGTGCCAGGTCTCCGCCATCCGGTGACCGGGGCGTTCGCTGGCGATGGTCAGCCCGTACAGCTGCCGCGACAGGCCCACGGCGAAATCGCAGATGTCGATCATCTCCTGCACTTCGCCCAGGCCCTCGGACGTGATCTTGCCCGCCTCCAGCGTCACCACCGCGCCCAGCGCGTCCTTGGCCGCGCGCAACTCCTCGCCCAGCAGCCGCACCAACTCGCCCCGGCGCGGTGCCGGCACATCGCGCCAGGCACGGAACGCCGCCTGCGACCCGGCGATCACCGCATCCACGTCGGCCGGGCCGGTCTCGGCCACGCGGGCGATCTCGGCCCCGTCGATGGGCGAGTGCACGGTCAGCGTGCCCCCGGTCAGTTCCCCCTTGGTCAGGCCGGCGGCGGCAAGGATTTCAGCAGCGGTCATGGTCAGTCTCTCCTCGATCAGGGGCATGGGCCGTGTGGCCCCGGTGGGCCGTTTGTCGCCCTATGCCCCGCAGTTCATCCGTCGGCCTTTTCGCTGATCACGCCGAAATGCGCCACCGCATTCCGCCCGTGTTTCGTGGCTCAAGCAAGCGCCCAGGCCGGACGAAAGGGTGAAGTGCAAGTTAACGAGAATCAGGGAATCTTTGTTTTTCCGAGACTTGCAAAAGTGTGCACGCGTGCACGGCCCTCAAAAAAACGCCTGCAGCCCCGTCTGCGCCCGCCCCAGGATCAGCGCGTGCACGTCGTGTGTGCCCTCATAGGTGTTTACCGTCTCAAGGTTCACCATGTGCCGCATCACCTGAAACTCACCCGAGATCCCGTTGCCCCCGTGCATGTCCCTCGCCGCCCGCGCAACTTCCAAAGCCTTGCCGCAGTTGTTGCGCTTGACGAGCGAAATCATCTCGGGCGCCGCCCGCGCCTCGTCCAGCAGCCGGCCGACCCGCAAGCTGGCCTGCAGCCCCAGCGCGATCTCGGTCTGCATGTCGGCCAGCTTCTTCTGGAACAGCTGCGTCTGCGCCAGCGGCCGACCGAACTGCTTGCGGTCCAGCCCATACTGCCGCGCCGCGTGCCAGCAGAATTCCGCCGCGCCGAGAACCCCCCAACTGATCCCATAGCGCGCCCGGTTCAGACAACCGAACGGCCCCTTCAGCCCCTCGACATGCGGCAGCAGCGCCTCCTCGCCGACCGCGACATCCTTCATCACGATCTCGCCGGTGATGGAGGCGCGCAGGGACAGCTTGTTGCCGATCTTCGGCGCGCTGAGACCCGCCATGCTCTTTTCCAGCACGAAGCCACGGATCTTGCCGCCATGCGCCTCGGATTTGGCCCAGACCACGAAGACATCGGCAATGGGGCTGTTCGAGATCCACATCTTGGAGCCGTTCAGCACATAGCCGCCGTCGATCTTCTTCGCCGTGGTCTTCATCCCCGCAGGATCAGACCCTGCATCTGGCTCGGTCAGCCCGAAACAGCCGATCCACTCGCCGCTAGCGAGTTTCGGCAGATATTTCTTGCGCTGATCCTCAGTGCCGTAGGCGTAGATCGGGTACATGACCAAGCTGGACTGCACCGACATCATGCTGCGGTAGCCGGAATCCACCCGCTCGATTTCGCGCGCGACGAGGCCATAGGCGACATAGCCCGCGCCGATGCCGCCGTATTCCTCGGGGATGGTCACGCCCAGCAGGCCCATCCCGCCCATCTCGGCAAAGATTGCAGGGTCGGTCTGTTCCTCGGCATAGGCCCGGATCACCCGCGTCTGCAGCTTTTCCTGAGCATAGGATCGCGCGGCGTCGCGCATCATCCGCTCATCCTCGGTCAGCTGGTCTTCCAGACGGAACGGGTCGTCCCAGGTGAAGCTGGACAAATCGGGCGCATCCTTGGCCTTTAGCGTTGGGGCGACGGGCGCATCTTTCATGGCGAACCTCTCGAAAACGTTCGGGGCAGCATAAGCGACCGGCGAACCAAGGCAAAGCCCCGCCCGCCTATCGGCCCTTGAACAGGCTACCCAGCACACCGCGCACGATGGCCCGTCCCGACTTGGTGCCAAGCTGGCGGGCAAAGGACTTGACGAAAGCCTCCGTCGCCGTGTCGCTGCGGCGCGCCGACGTTCTGGTCGCGGTGGGCTTGCGCGAGGGCATCTTGGGGTCATACCGGCGCGCCGACTGAAACTCCCGCTCTGCGGTAGCCTCGGCCTCGCGAGCGGCTTGTTCTGCCCGATGCGCCAGACGTTCGTGCGCGCTGTCCCGGTCGATAACGGTGTCGTACTTGCCCGCAAGCGGCGACCGGGTCATCAACACCGTCCGTTCAGCGTCGCTGATCGGGCCCATGCGCGACGACGGAGGGCGGATCAAGGTGCGCTCCACCATGCCGGGGATGCCCTTGTCTTCCAGAAAGGATGTCACCGCCTCGCCCGTGCCCACTTCACGGATCGCCTCCTCGGTCGAGAAGCGGGGATTGTCGCGATAGGTCTGCGCCGCCAGCCGCAGGGCCTTCTGATCGCGGGCGGTAAAGGCGCGAAGGGCATGCTGCACGCGGTTGCCAAGCTGCCCGAGGATGGTTTCCGGCACGTCCGCCGGGTTCTGGGTGCAGAAATACACCCCCACCCCTTTGGACCGGATCAGGCGCGCCACCTGCTCCACCTTCTCGACCAGCGCGCGAGGCGCGTTGCGGAACAGCAAGTGCGCCTCATCGAAGAAGAAGACGAGCTTTGGTTTCGCAGGATCGCCGACCTCGGGCAGTTCCTCGAACAGTTGCGACAAAAGCCAGAGAAGAAAGGTCGCATAGAGCCGCGGCGATCGCATCAGCCGCTCGCCAGACAGAACGTTGATGCGGCCAAAGCCCTGGTCGTCGGTCGTCATCAGGTCGGAAAGCTCCAGCGCCGGCTCGCCGAACAGCTCCGACCCGCCCTGCGTCTCAAGCACCAGCAGACGCCTTTGCAGCGCCCCGACCGAGGCAGAGGTGACCGAGCCGTAGCGCAGGGACAGGTCACGGGCATTCTGCCCCATCCAGTTGAGCATCGCCTGCAGATCCTTCAGATCGAGCAGAGGCAGCCCCTCTTCGTCTGCGAGGCGAAAGGCGATATTGATTACCCCCTCCTGCGCCTCGGTCGCGTCGAGAAGCCGCGACAGCAGCAGGGGCCCCATCTCGGCCACCGTCGTGCGCACCGGATGCCCGGTCTGGCCGAACATGTCCCAGTAGGTCACGGGGAAGCCGCGATACGCAAAATCGGTGTAGCCGATCGTGGCGTTTCGCTTGGCAAAGGCGTCATGCGTCTTGCCCGTCGGGTCGCCAGGCAAACCGATCCCGGCCAGATCCCCCTTGATGTCGGACAGGAAGACCGGAACACCCGCGGCAGAAAAACTCTCGGCCATGATCTGCAGCGTCACGGTCTTTCCCGTACCCGTCGCTCCGGCGATCAAGCCGTGGCGGTTACCATACTTCAGAAGCAGATGCTGCGGCGTGGCGTATCCCTCACCCCCGCCACCCACGAAAATCCTGTCGCTCATTGTCTATTCCTCCGCAACTTTCCTGCCCTCATGCCACAGAGCGTGCGCTTCAGACATACATTGTTAACTTCCTTGCGGCAGGATTAACCATATCCGGACAGTTGTCTTGGCGGTTCGGGTGTTACTTCCTCCCTGTTGACTGGCCGCGCCCGATCGGGCGCGGTCTTTTTCACATCTTTTCAATTGGTTTCAGCTGGCGGCAACGGGCAAGATTCGCTGTTGACGCATGGCGGAGAAGGTCGTAGCGTCCGATCTCAATGAAAGTCGGCCAGTCCGACGGGGAGCGAAAGCAAAGTGGAAGGGCCCTTTTGGGGGCCCTTTTTCGTTGGCATGTTGCCTGTCGCATGGCCGTGCCGCCAGGCCGGCGATTACCGGCCTGACAGCCGTAGCCGAGCATGCTAGAGACAGCATCGGAACAGCAGAGCCACAGGATCAACATGCTCGAACTGAACAAATCGATCGTCGCCGCCATAGCGGTCTCCCTCGCACTCGCGGTACCGGTTGCGGCGCAACAGGAAACCGAAGCTCCAGCCGCCGAGGGCGAAGCCCCCGAAACCCCAGCGGAGGGCCTGAGCTTGGGCGAGGAAGTAGCGCCCGAACCCTTCGTCGCAGAGGTCTTCGGCGACTGGGAAATGCGGTGCGTCACAACGCCTGAAGGTGACAACTGCACCTTGTTCCAGCTCCTGACGGATCAACAGGGCAACAACGTGGCCGAAGTCAGTCTGTTCGGTCTTCCGCCAGGACAGGAGGCCGCAGCTGGCGCAACGATCATCACGCCGCTGGAAACGCTGCTGACACAGCAGATCACACTGCAGGTCGACAGTGGTCAGGCGCGCCGTTACCCGTTTTCCTGGTGCAGCCAGATCGGCTGCTTCGCACGGGTGGGTTTCACCGAAGACGAGGTGAACCAGTTCAAGCGCGGCGCACGCGCCACCTTGATGATCGTACCTGCGGCAGCCCCGGACCAGCAGGTGCAGTTGAACCTGTCCCTGTCGGGCTTCACCGCCGGGTTCGACGCGGTGAACGCGAAGAACTTCGCCGGTCAGCAGTGACCTGAACCGGCATGGGCCGGCCCCGTCAGGCGGCCGGCTCGACCGCTGGTCTTGGCACGTAGGCGACCTCGGACAGATTGACCGCGCGACCGCTTCTTGCCGATTCCTGCGCCGCAAGGCCCATGGCCACGGCCCACCAGCCGTCATCGAGCGACACTTCGGGTGCTCCCTCTCCCCTGACGACCGCGTTGAAGCGGGCGTGCTGGTAGTAAGTGGAACCATTGTGGTCGCCCGCCAGTAGAAGAACCGGGTCGATCGGAAGCTCCAGGACGCGCGGCCCCTTCGGCGCGCGCGGGCTGACGATCAATTGCGGTGTCGGGGGGGTGCCGAGATCCCTCGGCCAGAACCGAGTCGGCCCGGGGACGAGACATTCGATCTTCCCGTTGGGTCCGATGGCGCAGATCTCTTCCTGGTAGCGGCTGCCTTCGGCGAACATGCACAACTCCAACATCGCGCGCGTGCCGCGCGAGAATTCGACCATGGCATAGCCGTGATCCCAGATGTCTGGCGCCTGCCCGGCGATTCGTTCTTCGCGGTGGTTCACGGCCTGCCCGGCGCTTGCCATGATGAGCACGGGGTCATCGCCAAGGATCAGCCGCATCAGGTCGAAGAAATGACAGCATTTCTCGACAAAGGTGCCACCTGTCCGCGCGTTGAAGCGGTTCCAGCCACCGACCTTTTCAAGAAATGGGAAGCGATGCTCGCGGATTGTGAGCATGCTGACGCCTCCGGTCGCGGTCGTTGCCTGCGCGATCAGGGCCGCGACGGGCGGCATGTAGCGGTATTCCATGGCCACCCAGATCGGCGCCGGGTAGCTGTCGCGCAGCGTGGCAAGCCGCGCCGCGTCGGAGGAGTTGGTGAAAAGCGGCTTCTCCACCAGAAGCGGCAAGGGCCGTGTGGCGGCGATCTGTTCGATCTGGTCCAGATGAAAGTCGTTCGGGCTGGCGATAAGAATGGCGTCCAATTCTGGCCCGGCCAGCAACTCGGCGATCGAACCGACCATCCGCGCCTCCGGCGCGATCAGGGCTGCCGCCGCGCGCATCCCTGCGTCCGGCTCGAAGATCGCCATCACGCACGCGTCCTGAACCAGCGCGATGTTGCGCAGGTGCTCCTGCCCCATCATGCCGCAGCCGATCATCCCGTAGTTTGTCTTCATCCCCGTTGCCCTATCTGAGACGCGCCACATAGCGCACCGTTTGATCGTCAAACCAGGTACGCGAGGCTTCCGCCCGTGCACCATCCTGAGCCCAAGAAATCCGCACCACGTGCCCGACGCGCTCACCACGCGCGCGCGGAAAGCACGGCGGCGCCCACTCGGGAACCGGCTGCACGTCGATCCTGTCTTCGGCCCGGGCGATCCAGAAGCCGAGCCGCGTGCGATAGTAGAGATAGAGCGACTCGGACAGGTCTGATACGTCGATCCGAGGGGTGTAGCTGCCGTCCAGCCAGATCTCTTCCACGGCCCCCGGTTTGCCTGACAGAAATCGGAGGCGGCGGATCCGATGCGCGTCGGGCGCAGATCCGAAGTCCGGAAGGTCGTCGGGTTTCGGCAGCCTTGCGACCGACAGCACCTGCGCAGTCGGTAAGCCGCCCCCCTCGGCAAGCTCCAGACGGAAGAAGGCATAGACACTGTCCATCCCTGTCCGGGCGCGAACGTAGTTTCCGGACCCTTGAACCCGCTCCAAAAACCCTTTCTCCGTCAGGTCTGCCAGCGCCCGGCGCAGGGTTCCGATTGCGATTCCGAATTGCGCGGCCATCTCGCGTTCGGGCGGCAGGCGTTCCCCATCCAGCAACCGACCGGCAGCAATCTCGCGGATCAGCATTTCACTGATCTGCTGATAAAGTGGCAGAGAACCGGTTTCAGGCGCCATCCGAACCTGGAAAAAAAATTGTTGCACGATTGATCTACATCATGGCAAACGGAGTGCAACAATATTCTGCATCTGAGGCTGGGGGATTCGATGGCAGTTGTGCCGGTGACGTCAGCCGACCTCGACGCGTCCGAGGTCTCGTGGTTCGCGGCCCTCTGTTCCGACGATTATCGATACCTCGGCGTACCCGACGGCGCGTTGCGCTCCAGTTGGGAGCATTGCTCGAACATTGTGAAAACCGCCGAAACGCAAGGCTTCCGCAACATCCTGTGCCCCTCGTCCTATCAGGTGGGCCAGGACACGCTGACCTTCGTCGCCGGGTGTGCCCCGATCACCAGCAAGATCAATCTGCTGGCGGCAATTCGCTGTGGAGAGCTTCATCCGATCATGCTGGCACGCACGGTCGCGACGCTGGATCACATGCTCAAGGGTAGGCTTACGCTGAACGTCATCTCATCCGACTTTCCCGGCGAAAAGGTCGACAGCGCCTTCCGTTACCAGCGCAGCCACGAGGTGGTGGAGATTCTGCGCCAAGCCTGGACACGCGACACCATCGATCACGAAGGCGAGGTCTATCAGTTCAAGGGTCTCACCACCGACCCGGCGAAACCCTATCAGCAGAACGGTGGCCCCCTGCTCTACTTTGGCGGCTACAGCCCCGATGCGCTGGAGTTGTGCGGCGCACAGTGCGACGTTTACCTGATGTGGCCCGAGACGAAGGAGCAACTGGCCGCACGCATGCAAGCGGTGCACGAACGCGCGGCCGCCCATGGGCGTACGCTCGACTATGGCCTACGGGTCCACATGATCGTCCGCGACACTGAAGCGGAGGCTAAGGAATATGCCGAAGAACTGGTGTCGAAGCTGGACGACGAATATGGTCGATTGATCCGCGAGCGCGCGCATGATGCGGGCAGCCTTGGCGTCTCGCATCAGGCGCGGGCGCGGGAACTTGCCGACCAGTTCGGCTACATCGAACCCCATTTGTGGACGGGCATCGGGCGGGCAAGATCGGGGTGCGGCGCAGCACTGGTCGGATCGGCGGATCAGGTTATGTCCGAAATCGAGGCGTACCGGAAAATGGGCATTCGTGCCTTCATCTTCTCCGGCTATCCTCATCTTGACGAGTGCGAACACTTCGGACGACTCGTCATGCCGGAACTGAAAACCTGCTCGCTGCCCGAGGAATACGGGCGCGTGCCAATCGAAACCCCGGCGACGCCGCTGGGGGTGGGAGAGCGCCGCTGATGGAACGGATCGAACTGGCCGAGGGGCTCGAATTCAGCCGCATCGTCTACGGGATGTGGCGGCTGGGCGACGATGTCGACCGCAGCGCGGCCCATGTCCAGGCCAAGATCGAAGCCTGTCTGGAGCAGGGCATCACCACCTTCGACCAAGCCGACATCTATGGCGATTACGAATCCGAGACGATCCTGGGTCAGTGCCTGAAGGATCAGCCCTCGCTTCGCGCAGGAATGGAAATCGTGACGAAATGCGACATCATGCTGATTTCGGGCAAGTACCCGGACCGGCGGGTGAAACATTACGACACCTCGGCGGCGCATATCACCGCATCGGCCGAGGCGAGCCTCCGGCACATGGGGATCGAGACGATCGATGTGCTGCTGCTGCACCGGCCCGACCCGCTGATGGACCATCTGGAGACCGGCCGCGCGCTGGACGATCTGGTGGACAGCGGCAAGGTGCGCGCGATCGGCGTCTCGAACTTCAAGCCGCACGACTGGAACCTGCTGCAATCGGCGATGGAACAGCTGCTTGTCACCAACCAGATCGAGGTAAGCCTGCTGGCGCCGGAGGCTTTCACGAACGGCGACGTGGCATTCCTGCAGGAACGCGGCATCCCGCCCATGGCCTGGTCGCCGCTGGCTGGCGGACGCTTGTTCGAGCCGGAGAACGGCACACTGCGTGCCTCGCTGGCCGAGGTGGGTGAAAAATGGGGAGTGGACGAGACCGCCGTCGCCGTTGCGTGGCTTCTGGCGCATCCGTCCATGGTCCTGCCGGTCATGGGGACCAACAACCTTGATCGGATCCGACGGTTTTCGGACGCGACCAAGGTCGCGATGGACCGCGAAACCTGGTTTGACCTCTACACGCTCGGCCTTGGGCACGAGGTGCCATGATGGCTGACGGAGGACTTGGTCAGGACATGCAAGATTTCACTCCTGGCCCCAACACGGCGCGCGACCTTCGCGACGCGATGGGCCGGTTTGCGACAGGCGTGACCGTGATCACGACGCGGGGCGCGGACGGCCCCGTTGGGATAACAGCCAACAGCTTTGCCTCGGTTTCTCTCGACCCGCCGCTGGTGCTTTGGGCACCGGGAAAATTCTCGCGCCGGTTCGAGTACTTTGTCGAGGCACCGCACTTCGCGATACATGTTCTTGGTCTCGAGCAGGCCGAACTTGGCTACCACTTTGCGCGCAACGGCTTCGATTTCGACTTGCCCGGCCTCACGTCAAGCGCGGAGGGAACCCCTCTGCTGTCTGGCTGCCTGGCGCGGTTCGACTGCCGCCTGGCGGCGTCGCACGACGCCGGTGACCATGCCATCGTCGTCGGTCATGTGCTGCGGGCCAGCTTGCGCGAAGGGGAGCCGCTCGTATTCTCGCAGGGCAGATACGGGGGCTTTGACGCGAAGGACTGATCGACCGCAAGGGGGCGACAGGACCCCGGTCATGCCCCGCGACGGGGCGGGAGGGAGAGGGAGGACCGTCATGGGAGCATTGCTTGCCCTGCTGACACCGTTGCGTCTGCTGAACGAAACGCTTCTGGCGGCCGGGCGCGCAGTGGGAATCGTGTGCGTGGCGCTGATGGTCGCGGCGATACTGATCCAGGTGTTCTTTCGCTACGTGCTTGGCAACGCACTGCCCTGGCCAGACGAGGCCGCGCGCTTTCTGATGCTGTGGATGACCGGGCTGATGGCGCCCATGGCCTTCCGCCGCGGCGGCTTCGTGGCAATCGACATGGTGGTGCGTGCCCTGCCCCTTCGTCTTGGCGCCATCCTGTCTCTTGCGCTTCTCTGCCTATCACTTCTGGTCCTGGTGGTTGGCTTTCGCATCGGCGCAAACGAGGTCTGCGGCTTCGGTGGTCGGTTCGATACCGTTTCGCTCTACGTGCCCGACGCTGGCGTGCGGGTGAACATGGCGGCGATCTGCGGCTTCGACATCATCAATGCGTTCTCGATCGCCGAAACCCGCGGCTGGATGAAGGTGCCGCGCTGGTGGATGATGCTGTCGATCCACGTTGGTGTCGGGCTGATGATTCTGGTCTGCGTCGAGTTGATCCTGCGCAATCTCGTCTCTCTTCTCGGCGGCGCACACCGGCTGCCCGTGATCCGCGGCGCAGAGATGGCGGGGGCCGAGTGATGCTGGTCCTCTTCCTTCCGATGTTCCTGATTTTCCTGCTGATCGGCCTGCCGGTGTTCTTCGGGCTGATCGCCGCGCCCGGGATCCTGTTGTGGCTGAACGGACAGGAGCGCGACATCGTGCTCTTGTATCGCAACGTTTACAACGGCATGGACAGCTTCCCCCTGATGGCGATCCCGTTCTTCATGCTGGCGGGCGAACTGATGAACCGCGGCGGCATCACCATGCGGCTGGTCGAATTCGCACAGGCCCTGATGGGGCATCTGCGCGGCGGGCTTGCCCATGTGAACGTGCTGTCGTCGATGCTGTTTGCGGGTCTGTCCGGGTCGGCGGTGGCCGACACCTCTGCACTCGGGTCCATGCTGATCCCGGCGATGGAGAAGAATGGCTATACGCGACGGTTCGCTGCCGCGATCACCGCAGCCAGCTCGGTCATCGGGCCGATCATCCCGCCCTCGGGCATCATGATCATCTACGCCTATGTCATGGGCGAAAGCGTTGCCGCGCTGTTCCTCGCCGGAATCGTTCCGGGGATCATGGTGGGCCTCGGCCTGATGGTGATGATCAAGCTGATGGCCGACAGATATGATTTCCCCGTGGCCACCCGCCGCTACACCTGGGGCGAGAAGGGCCAGGCGAGCCTCAAGGCCTTCTTCCCGCTGTTGACCCCGGTGATCATCCTGGGCGGCATCCTTGCCGGTGTCTTCACCCCGACCGAGGCGGCGGCCGTCGCGGTCGGTTATGCGATGCTGATCGGGCTTTTCGTTTTGCGCACGCTGAAGTTTTCCGAACTGCCCGACGTGATGGGGCGTGCCGGTCTGACGTCTGCCGTCGTTCTGCTGCTGGTGGGCGCGGCCATGGCGTTCAAGACGGTGGTCAGCCTTTCGCATGCACCAGAGATGCTCGCCGGGATCATCCTCGGGCTGTCCGAGAACCCGTTGATCCTGCTGTTCCTGATCAACATCCTGCTGTTCATCGTCGGCATGTTTCTGGACGCCGGCCCGGCGATCATCATCCTTGGCCCGATTCTCGGGCCCATATTCACCTCGATGGGCGTCGATCCGGTGCATTTCGCCATCATCATGTCGGTAAACCTGACGGTCGGACTGGCGACACCGCCGATGGGGCTCGTGCTGTTCGTGGCCTCTTCCGTCTCGGGTGAGCGGGTGGAATCGATCGCCCGTGCCATCCTGCCGTTCCTGGCCGTAGAGGTCATCGTGATCTTCCTGATCACTTACTTTCCGGCCTTTTCGCTTACTGTCCCGCGGCTCGCGGGATTCATGAACTGACTTCAGACAACAGGGAGGACCAGAATGCTCAAGACAACGCTCAAGTCGCTGATGGTGGCGACGCTGCTGGCGGGAACTGCCGGCTGGGCCGGCGCGCAGGAGATCACGCTGCGCGCCACGGCCACCTCGAACACCGACGACGAGGATTACGACGGCCTCGTCGTCTTCAAGAAGTATGTCGAGAACGCCTCGAACGGACGCATCGCCGTTGAACTTTTCATCGGCACCCAACTTTGCGTGACCGGCGAGGAATGCCTGCAAGGCGTGGCCGACGGCTCCATCGACATCTTCATCTCCACCTCGGGCGGGGCCGCGGGGATCTTCCCCTACATCCAGGTGCTGGACCTGCCCTACCTGATGAGCGACGACCGCATCGCGGAGCATGTCCTGTCGGGCGACTTCGTGCGCTACATGCGCGACTTGGCCCTGCAGGACAGCGACAACACGATCCGGCTGATGACGGTGGGCAATACCGGCGGTTGGCGCAACTATGCCAATACGATGAAGACAGTGCAGACACCGGCTGATCTGGAGGGTCTGAAGCTGCGCACCGTGCCCGCCGATCTGCCGCAGGTGCTGGCGACTGCGCTGGGCGCCGCGCCAACGCCGATCCCGTGGCCGGAATTGTTTACCTCGCTCCAGACTGGCGTGGTCGAGGGGACGGCGAACGGCATCACCGACATCATGAACATGAAGTTCCCTGATGCCGGCCTGAAATACATCACGCTTGATGGCCACAGCTACATGGGCGCGTTCTGGTGGATGAATAACGAACGGTTCCTTGGGCTGCCCGACGACCAGAAGGCGATCGTGCTCGATGGGTTCTACGACCTCCAGCAGGCGACCTTTGCCAGCCCGAAGCGGAAGGAGATCCCGGCCTATGAGGCCTTCGTGGCCTCGGGCGGCGAGATCTATGTGCCTACGGCCGAGGAGAAGGCCCAGTTCCGGGACGCCGCCGCGCCCGCCTTCGAATGGTTCGTCGAGAACGTGCGGATGGGACCCGAGGTGCTGGACGCATTCGAGGCTGCGATCGGAGAGGCAGAGGATGCAGTCGGTGCGCAGCGCGCGGCCGACATGAACTGATCCTCCCGGAAGACGCAGGGGCCCGAGACAAGAGCAACCGGAGTGTTGCGGCTTTCAACGGAAAGGCGGGTCACTGCGTGGCCCGCCTTTTTGATCGGAAGCTAGCCGCCCTTTCGGATGAGATAGATTTGCTGTCCCGCGGCGTCGTCGGCCGCGAGCAGGGCGTGTCCGGCCTCGGAGCAGAAATGCGGCACATCGATCACGGCAGCTGGATCGGTCGCAATGACGCGAAGGACTGCCCCGGCGGGCAGCCCCTTCAGCCGCTTGCGGGCCTTCAACACGGGCAAAGGGCACAGCAGCCCAGCCGCATCAAGCTCGTCATCCCATATGCGCTGTTCATCCATGGCGGAAAACTAGTGTTGTGCTGGCGGCTTGTCCACGATGCAGTAATGCTGGACGGGGCCATCAGGGAAATGCAAACCTCGACACGTAAGTGTTGGAGGCTGAATGACACTGCTCACCCTGCCCTTCTCGCCCGAGGAGTATGATGCCCGAATTGCCCGCACGCGGTTGGCGATGGATGAGCGAGGGCTTGATCTGCTGATCGTCTCGGACCCGTCGAACATGGCGTGGCTGACCGGGTATGACGGCTGGTCGTTCTACGTGCATCAGGCGGTGGTGCTGGGGCACGAAGGCGCGCCGATCTGGTGGGGGCGCGCGATGGACGGACTGGGCGCCCAGCGAACCGTCTGGATGGATCCGGGCCACATCGTCGGCTACGACGACACCTATGTCCAGAACACCGCCAAGCATCCGATGGAGACGCTGGCCACGCTGGTCCACGAGCGTTTCTCGGGCGTGGAGCGCATCGGGGTGGAGATGGACAACTACTACTATTCCGCCGCCGCCCATGCGGTGCTGACGGCTGCGCTGTCGGACGCCGTGATCTTCGATGCGACGGGCGTGGTGAACTGGCAACGCGCGGTCAAGTCCGAGGCCGAGATCGGCTTCATGCGGCGCGCCGCAAAGATCACCGACGCGATGATGGCGACGATCCGCGACAAGGCCGAGCCGGGGATGCCGAAGAACGCGTTGGTGGCCGAGATCTACGCCACCGCGATCCGCGGGGCCGAGGGGCATTGGGGCGACTATCCGGCGATCGTGCCGATGGCGCCGTCGGGCGTCGATGCCTCGGCGCCGCATCTGACCTGGGACGACCGGCCGTTCCTTCAGGGCGAGCCGACGTTTTTCGAGATTGCGGGCGTCTACCGCCGCTATCACGCGCCGCAGTCGCGGACGCTGTTCTTCGGTCCGCCGCCCGACAAGTATCGCCGCGCCGAGGCGGCGGTGAAGGAGGCGGTCGAGGCGGGGTTGGAGATGGCGCGGCCGGGCAATACCTGCGCTGACCTGGCCAACGCCTTCAACGGGGTACTGAACCGGCTGGGGTTTCAGAAGGACAGCCGCTGCGGGTATTCCATCGGGCTGAGCTATCCGCCCGACTGGGGCGAACGGACGATGTCGTTCCGGCGCGACGACCAGACGGTGCTGGAGGCCGGGATGACGTTTCATTTCATGCCGGCGCTGTGGCTGGACGATGGCGGGATCGAGCTGACGGAGCCGATCCTGATCACCGAGGATGGGCCGGAACTGCTGTGTTCGACCCCGCGGGAGATGTGGGTGAAATAGCTGATTGGGGCCGATTTCGGCGGCTGTCCACGCGTGGACAAAATATCAAGCTATTGATATCAAATGAGAACGCAAATTTTTTTTACCGTGGCTTAACCAGTGACCACGGTTCAAGAGGGCGCCCTGACCCTCTCTCCGCCCGGTCAGAAATAGCTGCCGACGCGCTGCGCCCCGCCAGAAATGTCGCGGCCCACGCCCTCGATCGTGTTGCAGGCGGCGAGCCCCAGCAGCAGGGCGACGATCAGTGGCTTTCTCATTCCGCAGTCCCCTCGTACCACCAGACCTCGGGTTGGAAGCCCAGCCAGTCCCCGTAAACTGGCAGATGGTCTGGAAATTTCAACTCGCGCCGGTGCGCGATGCGCGACACGTCGGTGTACCAGGCCGGGATCACGTAACGCCCCGAGGTCAGCACCCGGTCCAGCGCGCGGGTTGCGGACACGAAGTCCTCGTGACTCTCGGCGTTGAGCAGCCGGTCGATCATCGCATCCACCGCCGGCGAGGCGACGCCCATCCAGTTGCGGCTGCCCGGCTCCTCGACCCCGCGCGAACCCCAGTAAAGGATCTGCTCGTTCCCCGGCGACAGCGAGAGCGAGCGGGTGTACCACGCCATGTCGAAGTCATAGGTGTTCGTCCGCTCGGTATATTGTGCGGAATCGACCGTGGTGGTGCGCAGCGCGATGCCCAGCCGCTTCAATGCCTCGGCATAGATCGCGACGACCGCCTGCACCTCTGCCTGCCCCTGCGAGAGCAGCACCTCGATCTCGAAGGGCTGGCCGGCGGCGTTCTGCAGCACGCCGCCCACGACCGTCCACCCCGCCTCTTCGAGAAGGCGGGAGGCGGCACGGATGCCGGCGCGGTTGTTTTCCGACCCGTCGGTGACCGGCAACTTGTAGCCCTCCAGTGCGCCGGGAAGGAGCACGGCTGCATACGGCTGCAGCAGGTCGCGAACCGCGCCCTCGGCCGGTCCCTCGGCCATACCAAGGACGGAGTTGGAGAAATACGAGGTGATCCGCGGCTCGGTCCCGCCGTTCAGTGTGTTGTTGATGAAGTCGAAGTTGAAGGCCTGGATCAGTGCCTCGCGCACGCGCCAGTCGGCGAACTTGTCGCGCCGCGTGTTCATCACCAGGCCGGTGATGCCCGAGGGGCGCTGGTGCGCGATCTCGGATAGCACGACCGCGCCCGACTGCACCGCGGGGAAGTTGTAGTTTATGCCCCAGCGGGACGGATTGCGTTCGCGGAAGGTGCTGATCTGGCCCGCCTTGAACGCCTCGAAGATCACGCCCGCGTCGCCGAAATAGTCGTAGCGCACCTCGTCAAAGTTGTGCTGGCCGCGGTTGAACGGGAGATCCTTCCCCCACCAGTCGGGGTTGCGGCGAAAGGTGACGAAGCGCCCCGGCTCGAACGCATCCACGACGTAGGGGCCAGAGCCGATGGGGGCGTCCAGAGTGCTTTCGGTGAAATCGCGCCCCTCCCACTGGGCTTTCTTCAGCACAGGGCGCAGGCCGAGGATCAGCGGCATCTCGCGGTCGGACTCGGTGAAGGTGAAACGGACCGAGCGCGGCCCCGTCTGCTCCATCGTCGCGATCTTGCGCCAGGCCCCCTGGTAGCGCGGCGCGCCCTGGGTCCCGAGCGTCTCGAAGGACCACATCACATCCTCGACCGTGACGGGGCTTCCGTCGGAGAATCGCGCCGTCTCTCGCAGGGTGAATTCGACGAAGCTGCGCGCCGCGTCCGTCTCGACCGATTCGGCGAGAAGCCCGTAAAGGGTGAAGGGTTCGTCGTAGGCCCGGCCCATCAACGTCTCGACAGTCAGCTGGCCGAGGCTCCAGGGCGCGCGCCCGCGCAGGATGTAGGGATTGAGCGAATCGAAGCCGCCCGACTCGCCGAAGACGATTCGACCGCCCTTGGGCGCATCAGGGTTAACCTGCGGAAGATGCACAAAATCGGGTGGCAGCGCCGGGTCGCCGTACATAGCTATGCCATGGGCCGGTTCAGCCAGAACGGGTGCGGCGGCTGCGATCAGCAGGGCAAGCGCCGTGCCAAGCAAGGGAGTCGGTCGGGGCTCACTCATCTTATGGTTGTGCTTTCTACCCTAGGGTTGCCTCGGTGGCAGGCTATCGCCATTGCTCCATGTTTTCAAACTTTTGGCTTGGCCGCTGGCAGAGAAAGGCTTATATGTAGGGCACTGCTCGATAGGTTTCTTGCCTGTATGAAACCTGCCTCAACGACTTGACGCCCGCCTTGTGCGGGCGTTTTTTTTCGCCTCTCACTGGTGTTTGCAGACGCAGCGGCTATTCTCGCCGCAACTGCGAAAGGGAGCGATACATGACCAGCGAACTGGCCGGCAAGACCGCCGTCATCACGGGATCGACATCGGGAATCGGGCTGGGCATCGCCCGCGCGCTGGCGGGTGCCGGGGCAGATGTGGTGCTGAATTCGTTTTCCGACACCGAGGACGACCACGCCGCCGCGAGTGCGATCGCGGAGGAGTTCGGCGTGACCGCGCGCTACATTCAGGCCGACATGTCGAAGCCCGACCAGTGCCGCGCGCTGATCGAGAAAGCGGGCGCCTGCGATATCCTGGTCAACAACGCCGGCATCCAACACGTGGCGCGGATCGAGGAGTTCCCGGCCGACAAATGGGATGCGATCATCGCGATCAACCTGAACTCGGCCTTCCACACGACGGCCGTCGCCCTGCCGAAGATGCGGGCGGCCGGCTGGGGCCGGGTGATCAATATCTCCAGCGCCCACGGGCTGACGGCCAGCCCCTACAAGTCGGCCTATGTGGCCGCCAAGCACGGCATCGTCGGGCTGACCAAGGTCACCGCGCTGGAAACCGCGAAGGAGCCGATCACCTGCAATGCGATCTGTCCCGGCTATGTGCTGACGCCCATCGTCGAGGCGCAGATCCCCGACCAGATGAAGACCCACGACATGGACCGCGAGACGGTGATCGAGAAGGTGATGCTGGCGCGTCAACCCTCGGGCGAGTTCGCGACGGTCGAACAGGTGGGCGGCACGGCGGTGTTCCTGTGCAGCCCGCATGCCGATCAGATCACCGGCACGACCATCTCGGTCGATGGCGGCTGGACGGCACTGTAGGCCGATGACGGGCGCGCCGCGGCGGATCAATCTGGCGCTGCAGGGGGGTGGCGCGCATGGCGCCTATACCTGGGGCGTGCTGGACCGGCTTTTGCAGGACGACACGATCGAGATCGCGGGCGTCTCCGGCACCTCGGCTGGCGCGCTGAACGGGGCGGCGCTGAAGGCGGGACTCTTATCGGCCGAGGGAAAGGCTGGGCGCGAGGCGGCGCGCGAGAACCTCGACTGGCTGTGGCGGCAGGTGGGAGCTGTGGGCGACATGCGGCTGGCGGGCTGGATCGCGCCGTGGTTGCCTCCCGTTGGAAGCCTTGCCCGGATGGCCGAGGCGGCGGTGCCGATCGGACCGGCGGAATGGGTGTCGCGCATCTTCAGTCCCTATTCCTATGGCCCCCTGTGGCGCAATCCGCTGGAGCGGGTGGTGCGGCGGTTCCGCTTCGACAGGGTGTGCGCCGCCGAGGGGCCGGCGCTGTTCATCTCGGCCACCAATGTGCGCACCGGCAAGATCCGGGTGTTCGAGGGGGCGGAGATCTCGCCCGACGTGCTGCTGGCTTCGGCCTGCCTGCCGACGATCTTTCGCGCGGTAGAGATCCCCGATCCTGAAACCGGCCGGGTCGAGGCCTATTGGGATGGCGGCTATTCCGGCAACCCGGCGCTGTTCCCGCTGTTTCGCAAGGATCTGCCGGATGACATCGTGATCGTGAACATCAACCCGCTGCACCGCGAGGAGGTGCCGACCACCCCGCAGGACATCCTGAACCGGATCAACGAGATCAGCTTCAACTCGTCCCTGCTGCGGGAATTGCGCGCCATCGCCTTCGTGAAGGAGTTGCTCGCCGAGGGGCGGATGAAGCGGGGCGAGATGAAGGACGTTCTGGTCCACATGATCGCGGATGATGCGCTGATGACCTCGCTGACCTCCTCGACGAAACTGCTGCCGACGCCGCTTTTGCTGCATCAACTGAAGGAGGCCGGGCGGGTGGCGGCGGACAAGTTCCTGACCGAGTGCGGGTCCTCGCTGAACAACGCGGCGACGGTCGATCTGCCGGCGATGCTGAACTGATCACGGCCTGCTCACGCGTGAGCAAAATTCCAACCCGCTGATTTTACATGATAACCTGTTTTTTCTTCACCTGATCTTAACCGTTGGCGACCGCCTACGCTTCGCCACGCAAACCGCCGAGGAAGCCGATGGCGGCGCCCATCATGCCCTCCCACGCCGGGTCTTGCGGCAGGGGAACGTGATTGCGGCTGTCGATCACGACCAGTTGCGCCCCCGGTATCCCGGCCGCCAGCATCCGGCCCTGCGACAGCGGATGCACGGCGTCGCCCTGCGCATGGATCACCAGCACCGGCGCGCGGACCCGGTCCAGCAGGTCGGTCACGTCGAATCCGTCGATGGCCCGGCGCAGCGCCACGGCATTTTCGGCGCTGGCCGAGGAAAGCTGCATCCGCACCAACCCGCTCCGTTCTTCTGCGTTGGCGTCTGGCATGAAAAGCGTGGCGAAGGAGTCGGCGAAGGCGCTGGACCGCCCCCAGCCCTCGCGCACCATGGTCAGCACGGCCTCGGCAGTGGCGCGCTCCTCGGCCGTGCCGCGCACGGCGCGGCCTTGGGCGTAGCCGCCATACAGCACCAGGCCCGAGATGCGGTCGGGATGGGCGACGGCATAGGCGATGCTGACCGGCACGCCCTGCGAGGCGGCGAAGATCGGAAAGCGGTCCAGGTCTGCGGCGTCCGCCACCGCGCCCAGATCCGCCACCAGTGCCGCCAACCCATAGGCGGGCGGCGCCGCGTCAGACAGCCCGGTGCCGCGCTGATCGTAGCGGGTGACGCTGGACTGCGCCCCCAGACGGTCCAGCAGCGGCCGCCAGATCGGGCTTTTCCAGTCCTCTTCCAGATGGGTCAGAAAGTGTCCGGCGCGCAGCAGCGGCGGCCCCTGCCCCGTCGTCGCATAGGCGATGCGCGTGCCGTCCGCCGACCGGGCCACGCGGATGCGCTGCGCCCGATCTGCCGCTGCAGCGGGTGGGCCGGCTGGCGCATCGGTGGACACGGGGGGCAGGAACCGGAACCCGCAGCGGGGCACGGTTTCCAGCATGGTCTGCGTGCGCCCACTGTCCCCCAGCGCCCGGCGCAGCGCCGCGATCCGTGACGACAGCGCGGCGTCGGAGACGATCCGCCCATGCCAGATCTCCTGAAAGATGCGGTCCTGCGTCACCAGCTCGCCCGGATGGTGGACGAACAACGCCAGCAGGTCGAACACCTGCGGCTCCAGCGCGACACGTACGCCGGCGCGGCTAAACTCATGCGCCACAAGGTCAAGCGCGCAGTCGGCGAAGCGGTAGATCATCGGCACAACATAGCACGCCGACAAGCGGCCGTGCGCCACTTCGCGCGGATAGGGCCGCAGATTCCACGACTTCTGCAGAGATTCTCTGGAGTTTCCTCAGCGACGCTTCAAGCGCGCCCCGGACAGTCGCGCGATCCTGTCCGCAGTACAACGGGAGGATGAGCGATGGACAAGGTTGAACAGCCGAAGATCCGTCGACGCGCCAACGGATCCATCGATACCGACAGCTATGTCGACCGCGGGGCCGATGTGCGGGCAAGGGCGGCGCAGGCGCTGATCCGCGCCGCGGTATCGCGGCTGGGGCGAATCTGGTGGCCAGCGGCTCGGGACCGGGGCCTGCGAAACGGGTGAGGCGGGTCGCCTGCGGTGGCAGCGGTCCGGGCCGCGGACGCGCGGCCCGCGATGGGACGTGCGGGCGCTTGCCCCCCCTATTCCGCCGCGCGGTCGGGGCGGTGTGGCAGCACTTCGGGCGGTTTGCGCGGATCCTTGGGGTTCGGGTAGACGAGGCCCGCCGAGATCACCAGCTTCGCCGCATCCTCGACCGACATCTCAAGATAGATCAGGTCGGCAACCGGCACGAACAGCAGGAAGCCCGAAGTCGGGTTCGGCGTCGTGGGCAGGAAGACGCTGGCCACCGGCCCCCCCAGATCGCCGCGGTCGACAAGGCTGCCCGCGATCTCGCCCTTGGCGTTGGTCGAGATGAAGCCGATCGCCCAGATCCCGCGGCGGGGATATTCCACCAGAACCGCGCGGTCGAACGAGGTTTCGCTTTGGGCAAAGACCGTCTCGGCGATCTGTTTCAACCCGTTGTAGAGAGAGCGGACAACGGGCATCCGGTCCACGATCCGTTCGCCGAAATGGATCATCTGCCGCCCGATCAGGCCCTTGGCCAGCCACCCCACCAGGATCGTGAAGATCAGGAAGATGATCACGCCCGCGCCGCGGATGTCGTAGCCGGTCAGGAAGAAGGGGTGGTAGCGGTCGGGCACGAAGGGCAGGACGAGGTCGTCGATCCAGCCGATCGCGCTCCATATCAGATAGAGTGTCAGGCTGATCGGCAGCACGACCACGAGGCCGGTGAGGAAATTGGCCCTGAAGCCGCCCAGCAGGCCGCGCTTCTTGCCGTGGGGGTCGTGTTCAGTCATTGGTCGTCCGCCGGATGCATGCCGGCGGAATGTAGTCGTGCGGCCCGCAAGCTACAATGACGGTCGCGCCACTATAGAATGACGGTCGCGCCACTATAGCAGGTGCCGGGCGATCCCGGCCGCAAGGCGCGCGTTGTTCTTCACCAGCGCGATGTTGGCCGCCAGCGTCGCGCCCCCTGTCAACTCGTACAGGCGATCCAGCAGGAAGGGCGTGACCGCCTTGGCCGCGATGCCGTGCGCGGCGGCCTCGGTCAGGGCGCGGTCGATCAGCGGGGCGAGATCGGCCTGCGGGATCTCGTGTTCGGCCGGGATCGGGTTGGCGACCAGCTGGCCGCCCGGCAGGCCAAGGCGGGCACGCATCACATGGGCGGCGGCGATCTCTTCGGCGCTGTCCAGCCGCAGGGGCGCGCGCAGGCCCGCGCTGCGCGACCAGAAGGCCGGCAGATCGTCCTGCCCATGGGCGATCACCGGCACGCCCAGGGTTTCCAGCACCTCGTAAGTCTTGGGCAGGTCGAGCATCGCCTTGGCCCCGGCCGCGACGACCGTCACCGGGGTCTGCGCCAGTTCCTGCAGGTCGGCCGAGATGTCGAAGCTGCCTTCCGCCCCGCGATGCACCCCGCCGATGCCGCCGGTGGCAAAGACCGGTATGCCCGCCAGCCGAGCGCAGATCATCGTCGCTGCGACGGTGGTGGCCCCCATCCGGCCCGAGGTGAGACAGGCGGCCAGATCCGCGCGCGACAGTTTCATCACGCCCTGGGCCTGGGCCAGCGCCTCCAGCTCGTCGCCGGTCAGGCCCACGTGGATCTGCCCGCCAAGCACCGCGATGGTGGCGGGGACGGCACCCGCGGCGCGCACCTCCTCCTCGACCGCCTGGGCGGTGGTCAGGTTGTCGGGAAAGGGCATCCCGTGGGTGATGATGGTCGATTCCAGCGCCACGACGGGGCGGCCGGCGGCGCGGGCGTCGGCCACCTCGTGCGAGAAGTTCAGGGGCGCTCCGGTCATGCGATGTCTCCCGAGACGTAGTCGGCTGCGGATTGCAGCGCGCGGTGAAGGGCGGCGGCGCGGTCGGCCGCCGCCCGTTGGGCGGCGATATGGGCGGCCATGAAGGTGTCGCCCGCCCCGGTCACGCGGGTGACCAGTACCTGCGGCGGCGGGGCACAGATTACGCCGTCGGCGGTGCCATCCGCGGCCAGACGCCCCCCATCCGTCACCAGCGCGCGCATGGCGCCGCGCGCGACCAGTGCCGTCGCAGCGGCATCGGCGCTGTCGAAGCGGGTCTGGCAGAGGATCCCGGCCTCTTCCAGATTGACGTAGAGTGTCGCGCGGGCCCCGTGCAGGAACGGCAGCAGCCGCTCGGCCTTGCCGGGGCTGGCGGGGGCCACGCGCAGATCGGCGGCGGCGAACAGGGGCGAGACGGCGATGTCGTGCAGAAGCGCCTCGGTCAGGTTGCCATCCAGCACGATGGGGCCCGACCAAGGCGCGGCGGCCGAGCCCAGCCTCCCATCGGAGAGCGGGCGGAGGATCTTGTCGCCTGCAGCTTCCAGCGAGTGCGCGTCGGCAATCGCGGCGATCAGGCCGTTCGCGCCCTCGACCGCCATGTACCGATCGGTGGGCAGGTCGTCGGACAGGTAGATGTGATCCGTGACCAGCCCCATCCGGGCGCAGGCGGCAAGGAGTTCAGTCCCCTCCTCGTCCCGGCCGATGGTGGTCAGGAGCGCGGGCGTCAGGTCGAAGCGGCGGAGCGTCATGGCGATGTTCAGCGCCACTCCGCCGGGCAGCCGGGTGATCCGGCCCGGCACGTCGGAGCCCACCCGCATTGTCGCTGCCGAGCGGCCGATCACGTCCCACAGGACCGATCCAATACACAGGATATCGGGCGCGGCGCTCATGCCGCTTTGTCGCGCGGGCAGACCGTCAAGGCAAGGCCTGGAACAGCACCCGAACCATGTCGCGGAACAGGAGCACCTGCCGCGGCAGCACGTGCGGCTCGCGCGTGGCTCTGGATACGATGATACCGCCCTCGCAGATCGCGGACATCATGTCGCCGAGCGCGTCGCAATCGACGGGCGTTCGCGGCGGATAGTGATCTGCGATTTCGCGGAACATGGCGCTGAACCGCGCGCGCCACCCCAGGATCGCGTGCCGGTTGATCTCGCGCACGTCGGCGTCGAACAGACGGTCCTGATAGCACGCCGTCGCGATCAGACAGCCCGGATGCCCGCCGGGAATGTCCTCGAACAACTCTGCCAGCAGCTTGAGTCCGACAAGCATGGTCTGCAGGGGGTCACCCGTCAGCTCGCGTGCGCGGCCGAAAAGGTCGTCGAAGATGCGGTTCTCTTCCGCAATGTACCGGTCGATCAGGGCCCGGGCGAGCGCGTTCTTGTCGGGGAAATGGTAGAAAAAGCCCCCCTTGGTGATCTCGACCGCAGCCACGATCTCTTCGATCGACGTCGCCTCGAACCCCTTGGCCAATACGGCCTCTTGCGCCACGTCGAGGATGCGCTGGCGTGTGGATGTGCCCCGAAGGTTGGTGTTCATCGCCCTTCCTTTCTGGACCAATGGTACAGAAACCGGCTGCCACCCTTTACACCTGCGATGGGAGGTAACCCCACCGTCTTGAATTCACTTCCTAAAAAAAACACTCGCCACCTGACCACCGGTTCAATGGATTGAGAGGCAAAATCGACGCTAGATCATCGTGCCCCAACAGGATGGAGAACGGAGATGACAATTGCAAGGGAACGGATGCTGGCGCGCATCGGCAAGCAACTGTGGCTTACGGAAGGCGGTCTGGAGACCGAACTGGTCTTTCACGACGGGATCGAGCTGCCGCACTTCGCAGCCTTTACGCTGCTGGAAAGTGTCGCGGGCCGCGCGAGGCTTGCGCGCTATGCCATGGGGTATCTGGAGGCTGCGGCGGAGTTGGGGCGCGGATTTATCCTCGACACCCAGACTTGGCGCGCCAGCCACGGCTGGGGTGCGAAGATGGGCTTGACGGCCGCGCGCATCGCCGAGATCAACGCAGACGCCACGCAATTCCTGCAGGACTTGCGGGCCCGGCGCGGGGCGCAGGCAAGGCACATCCTTGTCAACGGGATCATCGGTCCCGTGGGCGACGGCTACGCGCCGGATCGGCAGATGACCGTGGCCGCTGCGCAGGCCTACCACCAGCCGCAGGTGTCGGCCCTTGCCGCGGCTCGGGTGGACTTGGCGACAGCGATGACGATGACGCATGTCGAGGAAGCCATCGGCGTGACGCTTGCCGCGCGCGCGGCGCGGGTGCCCTTTGTCTGCTCGTTCACGGTGGAGACGGACGGTCACCTGCCGTCCGGCATGGCGCTGGAAGAGGCGATCGCCCGCGTCGATGCGGTCACTTCTGGCTGGCCGATGTGGTTCGGGATCAACTGCGCCCATCCCGAACACTTCCGCGACCGGCTGAGGGGCGACTGGGTGGCGCGGATCGGGGCGCTGCGGGCGAATGCCTCGCGCAAGAGCCACGCGGAACTGGACGCATCGGGGGAACTGGATGCCGGCGATCCCCATGAACTGGGGCAGGATTACGCTGCGCTGAGGCATCTTCTTCCTGGCCTGCGCGTGATCGGCGGGTGCTGTGGCACGGATCTGCGGCACATCATGGCCATCGGCGGGGCCTGCAATCACCGCAAGGCAGCATGAGGACGTCGAGATGGCAGAAATCACGACCCGCCCCGCCACACCGGCCGACTGCGCCGATCTGGCTCGCCTGATCGATCTGGCCGGCGAGGGGCTTCCGCGGCTGCTATGGTCCCGGATGGCAGAGCCGGGAGAGGATGTCTGGGACGTGGGCGCACGACGTGCGGCGCGCGACGAGGGCAGTTTCAGCTGGCGGAACGCGCGCATCGCAGAGGTCGACGGTCAGGTCGCCGGCGCCATCGTGACCTATCGTGTGGGCGCGCCAGAGCCGGTGGAGGACCTGCCGCAGGAGGTGCGCAGCCTGCAGGTTCTGGAAGATCTGGTGCCGGGAACGCGCTACGTGAACGTGCTGGCCGCTTACGCGCCGTTTCGCGGCGGGGGGATTGGCACGCGCCTTCTGGCCGAGGTCGAGGATGGCGACATGTCGATCATCGTGGCCGACCGGAACCTGCCGGCAGTGCGCCTCTATCTTGCCACCGGCTATGTCGAACAGGCCCGCGCGCCGGTTGAGGGAGACTGGGGTTGCGAAAGCCGCGAATGGGTGCTGCTGACCAAGCGGGCGGCCCTTGCCAAGGGTGGTGGAACGGCGTAAAGCGCGCGTACTTCACAGGCTGGGTGAGGGCCTGACGGGGGAGACATCCCCGCAGGTCCACCGGTTGGGGGAAACCCTGAAACACCCTGCCGAGGCGCAAACCGGAAAGGAAATGGACATGGCGCTCCCCGATTTCTCCATGCGTCAGCTGCTTGAAGCTGGCGTTCACTACGGCCACCAGACGCAACGCTGGAACCCCCGCATGGGCGAGTTCATCTACGGCGCGCGCAACGGCATCCACATCATCGACCTGACGCAGACCGTTCCGATGATGGATGCCGCACTTCAGGTGGTGCGCGACACCGTGGCCAAGGGCGGCCGCATCCTGTTCGTCGGCACCAAGCGGCAGGCCCAGAAGCCGATCGCCGAGGCGGCCGAGAAATGCGCCCAGTACTACATGAACCACCGCTGGCTGGGCGGTACGCTGACGAACTGGAAGACCGTGTCACAGTCGATCCAGCGCCTCAAGCAGATCGACGAGATTCTGGGCGGCGGCGCAGAAGGCATGACCAAGAAGGAACGCCTGGGCCTTGAGCGGGAACAGGGCAAGCTGCAGGCCTCGCTTGGTGGTATCCGCGAGATGGGTGGTGTGCCTGACCTTCTGTTCGTGATCGACGTCAACAAGGAAGACCTGGCCGTTCTGGAGGCCCGTAAGCTGGGCATCCCGGTCGTCGCCGTGGTCGACACCAACTGCTCGCCTGACGGGGTAGACTACATCATCCCCGGCAACGATGACGCCGCCCGTGCCATCGGTCTGTATTGCGACCTGGCAGCGCGTGCCGCCCTTGACGGCATGTCCGCGCAGCTTGGTGCCGCAGGCGTCGATCTTGGCGCACTGGAAGAGGCACCCGCCGAGGAAGCCGTCGCCGATACCGAACGGGCCTGAGGCCGTTCACATCACTGTCGCAGGGCAGGGATACCCCCGCCCGGCACAACCTATTTGCAAGGAGAGCCAAGATGGCGATCACCGCTCAGATGGTGAAAGAGCTGCGCGACACCACCGGCGCAGGCATGATGGACGCGAAGAAGGCCCTGACCGAAACCAGCGGCGACATGGAAGCCGCGGTGGACTGGCTGCGGACCAAGGGCTTGGCGAAAGCCGCGAAGAAATCCGGCCGCATCGCGGCCGAGGGCCTCGTCGGCGTGGCCGTCGAGGGCGGCCGCGGGGTTGCGGTCGAGGTGAACTCGGAAACCGATTTCGTCGGCAAAAACGCCGAATTTCAGGCGATGGTGCGCGACATCACCGGCACCGCGCTGGGCGTGTCGGACATCGACGCGCTGAAGGCCGCCGATCTGGGCGGCAAGCCTGTCGAAACGGTCCTGACCGACGCCATCGCCAAGATCGGCGAGAACATGACCCTGCGCCGGATGGAGGCGATCGAGGGCGAGACGGTCGTGTCCTATGTCCACAACGCGGCCGCCGACGGCCTCGGCAAGATCGGCGTTCTGGTTGCGCTGAAAGGCACCGACAACGGCATCGGCAAGCAGATCGCCATGCACGTCGCGGCCACCAGCCCGGCCTCGCTGTCCGAGGCCGACCTGGACCCCGCTCTGATCGAGCGTGAGAAGGCCGTGCTCAGCGAACAGGCCCGCGAAAGCGGCAAGCCCGAAGCGGTGATCGAGAAGATGATCGTCGGCCGCATGGCAAAGTTCTTCGAGGAAGTCACGCTGCTGGGCCAGAAGTTCGTCATCAACCCCGACGTGACCGTCGGTCAGGCCGCCAAGGATGCGGGCGTGGAAGTGACCGGCTTCGTCCGCATGGCCGTGGGCGAAGGCATCGAGAAAAAAGAAGAGGACTTCGCCGCCGAGGTCGCAAAGACCCTGGCCGGCTGAGGACCCGCAACGGGGTCGCCAGACCCCGGACCTTGCGCCGCCGGACCCTCGTGTTCGGCGGCGTTTTTCATGGGAGAATGGCATGAGTGAACACTGGGACGTGGTGATTGCCGGCGGCGCGGTGATGGGCGCTTCGGCGGCCTATTGGCTGACGCGGATGCACCCCGGTCTGCGTGTTCTCGTGGCCGAGATGGACCCGACCTATGCGCGGTCTTCCACCGCGCTCTCCGTGGCATCAATCCGGCACCAGTTCAGCAACCCCGTGAACGTAGAGATCAGCCGGTTCGGGTTTGATTTCATTCGTGATTTCCAGGAAAGTATTGGTGCTTTGGCGGGCGTTCCGGACCTGGGCCTGAAAGAGAATGGCTATCTGTTCCTTGCCGGCTCCGCAGATGCGGCCGCGGTGATGACCGAGGTGGCGGCGATGCAGCGGCAGCACGGCGGCCTGACCGAGGTGCTGGACCGTGACGCCATTGCGGCGCGGTTTCCCTGGCTGAATCTTGGCGACGTCGTCGCGGGATCCTTTGGGCCGAAGCGCGAAGGGTGGTTCGATAACATGGGGTTATTGAACGGTTTTCGCGCTGCGGCGCGGACGCAGGGGGCGGTGTTCGTGACCGACCGCGTGGTGGGCGCCGTCAGGGAAGGCGACCGGCTGACCGCAGTGCGGTTGGCAGAGCGGGGAGAGGTCACCTGTGGCGCGGTCGTCAACGCCATGGGCACGCGGGCGGCGGAGCTGCTGCGCTGGCTGGGCGAGGACCTGGCGGTAGAGCCTAGGAAACGCACGGTTTTCCTGATCGACGCGCCGAATGCGAAACATCCGGAGGCGCCGCTGCTTGTGGATCATACGGGGTTCTACATTCGGCCCGAGGGGGACGGGCAGTGGATCACCGCCATCGTGCCCGAGGACGATGGCCCCGTGGACGCGGAGGATTTCGAGCCCCGGCATCAGGATTTCGAAGACCTGATCTGGGAGCGACTCTACAACCGTTGTGCGGGCTTCGACGCGGTGAAGGTGCTGCGGTTCTGGGTTGGGCACTACGCCTATAACACATTGGACCAGAACGCTATTCTGGGGCCGCACCCGCATATCCCCAACCTGTTCCTGATGAACGGTTTTTCCGGCCACGGGCTGCAACAGGCCCCTGCCGTGGGGCGCGGGATCGCCGAGGTGCTACTGACCGGGGCCTATCAGACATTGGACCTGTCGGAGCTGGGCGTGGCGCGGATGCTGGAGCGGCGGCCGTTCGCAGAGCGGGCCATCGTCTAGCGGGTGCGAACGGTGGGGAACCGAAAGGCGCAACACCCGGCGGTGTACGGGACTGCAAGCCACGGAAAAGGCTGGAGAATGGGGTGCCATTAATGCGCCACCACCCTGCCACCAACCTGCCACCACCTGTATGCTTTGCAAAAGACTCGGGAATAGCGGCTAGAGGCCGACCAGCGCCCTGACCTGCACCGGGGTCATCCCGTCGTCGCGGTAGCGGCGGATCGCGCGGGCGTCGTCGCGTTTGGCCAGCCGCTTGCCCGCCTCATCGCGGATCAGGCGGTGGTGATGGTAGGCGGGAACGGGCAAGGCAAGCAGGCTTTGCAGCAGGACGTGAATTGGCGTGGCGGGTTGCAGATCGGCGCCGCGCACCACCTCGGTGATCGCCTGTTCGGCATCGTCCACGACGACGGCCAAGTGATAGGAGGTGCCGATGTCACGGCGCGCCAGCACCACGTCGCCCACGCCCGCAATCATCGCGGCGGGATCGAAACGGTGGCGGTCGGCACCCTGCCCCGTCTCTGTCCACTCCGGCACGACCACCAGCGCTGTCAGCGCGGCAGCCATATCGAGGCGCACGGCCGTATCGTCCCTGACTGGCAGGCCCTTGTGGCGGCAGGTGCCGGGATAGACCGGGCCGTCGGGGCCCATCGCGCCCTCTTGCGGGGCCGACAGGGCGGCGCGGATGTCGGCGCGGGTGCAGGTGCAGGCATAGGTCAGGCCCATGTCGGCCAGCCGGGCCAGCGCCGCGTCATAGGCGGCGCGGCGGGCGGACTGACGCATCACAGGCTCGGGCCAGGTGAGGCCCAGCCAGCGCAGGTCGTCGAAGATCGCGGCCTCATACTCCGGGCGGCAGCGGGCGGTGTCGATATCCTCGATCCGCAGCAGGAAGGTGCCGCCGGCCCGCGCGGCGCGGTCGAACGCGGTAAGGGCTGAGAAGGCGTGGCCAAGATGCAGAAGGCCGGTGGGCGACGGCGCGAAGCGGGTGACGTAGTCAGGCGGCATCCTGCCGGGCCTGTCCCAGCCAGTCCAAGAACGCGGCCTTGGCGCGGTCGGTATAGGCCTTGTAGCGATCCTTGCGCCCGCGCCGACCGCCCTTGGCATCCACCGGCGGAAACAGGCCGAAATTCACGTTCATCGGCTGGAATGTCCTGGCATCCGCCCCGCCGGAGATGTGGTTGACCAGCGCGCCCATCGCGGTTTCGGGCGGCGGCGGAGTGAGGGGGCGGCCAAGGATCTCGGCCACGGCAAGGCGCCCGGCCAGGAGGCCCATCGCGGCGGATTCGACATAGCCCTCAACCCCCGTGATCTGCCCTGCGAAGCGGATATGTGGACGGGATTTCAGGCGCATCTGACCGTTAAGCAGGCTGGGCGAGTTGATGAAGGTGTTGCGGTGGATGCCGCCAAGGCGCGCGAAGGACGCATCCTGTAAGCCGGGGATCATCCGGAAAACAGAGGTTTGCGCGCCGTACTTCATCTTTGTCTGGAAGCCCACGATGTTGTAGAGCGTTCCCAGCGCGTTGTCGCGGCGCAGTTGCACCACGGCATGGGGCTTCACGTCCGGCTGGTGCGCGTTGGTCAGGCCCACGGGCTTCATCGGGCCGAAGCGCAGGGTTTCGCGGCCACGCTCGGCCATCACCTCTATCGGAAGGCAGCCGTCGAAATACTGCGCGGTTTCGCCCGGCTTGAACTCGGTCTTGTCGGCTGCCAGCAGGGCGTCGATGAAACCCTCGTACTGCGCGCGCGTCATCGGGCAGTTGATGTAGGCAGTGCGCTCTTCTTCGGTCTCGCCCTTGTCGTAGCGCGATTGCGCCCAAGCCACGCCCATGTCGATGGTGTCGGCATGGACGATGGGGGCGATGGCGTCGAAGAAGGCAAGCTGATCCCCGGTTTCGGCCCGGATCGCCTGCGCCAGCGCACCGGATGTCAGCGGACCGGTGGCGATGATCCAGTGGCCGTCTGTCGGCAGGTCGCGGATCTCTCCCGCCTCAACTGTCACATTCGGATGCGCGCGCAGCCGCTTGGTAACGCTTTCGGAAAAGGCATCCCGATCCACCGCCAGAGCACCGCCTGCGGGCAGGGAATGGGCATCGGCCATGGCCATGATCAGACCACCGGCGGCGCGCATTTCCCAATGCAGCAGGCCCACGGCGTTCTGCTCGTCATCGTCCGACCGAAACGAGTTGGAGCAGACCATTTCGGCCAGGTCGCCCGTCCTGTGGGCAAAGGTACCGACATGGGGGCGCATTTCGTGGATCACGACAGGCACGCCTGCCTCGGCCGCCTGCCAGGCTGCCTCGGACCCGGCCATGCCGCCGCCGACGATGTGAAGTGTCTGTGTCATGGGCCGGATCTAACGCCTGACGCAGCCGTTGGGAAGGCCACATCCGGCTGGACCTTGACGCGCGCATGGGCCATATCGGGGGCGACGGTTGCGAAAGGACGGAACATGGAACTGCTCAAGCGCCTGCTGACCTGGTGGAACGGTCAGACGCTCGGCACCCAGATCTTCACCTGGCGCAAGGGCGAGAAGGTCGGCGAGGATGCGCAGGGCAACGTGTTCTACCAAACCCGCGACGGAAAGCGCCGCTGGGTGATCTACAAGGGCGAGTCCGAGGCGAGCCGGATCAGCCCGGACTGGCACGGCTGGATGCATTTCACCTGGGACACGCCGCCGACCGAGGCGCCGCTGAAGCACAAGTCCTGGGAAAAGCCGCATCAGGAGAACCTGACCGGCACGGCGCTGGCCTACGTTCCCGCAGGCTCGATCCGCCGGGTGGAACCCAAGGAGCGCCGGGACTACGAGGCCTGGCGCCCGGAATAGGACATGCGGATCATGGCATGGGGCGTGCTGGCCGCTGCGCTGGCGCTGGGGCAGCCCGTGGGGGCGCAGGCAGTGGACGGCACCGGGGCGGTGCTGCGCTGGCTGGACAAGGTCTCGGGCGAGTCGGTGGACATCGAGTTGCCGGTGGGCGAATTCCGCGTGCAGGGGCGCCTGACGATCACCCTGAACGCCTGCCGCTATCCTCAGGGCAGCGCGCCGACAGACGCCTATGCCCACCTCACCATCCATGACGGTCTGGTCACTACCGGGCCGGTTTTCGCGGGCTGGATGGTCGCCGCTAGCCCCGCGCTGCACGCCCTGGACCATTCGCGCTACGACGTCTGGGTGATCCGCTGCACCACCCCCTGAGGGGTCGGGACAGCAGCCTTGGCATCGAAGGTGGCCGGGAGGCTGATCGCCTCGGCCAACCGCTGGCGATAGCTGGCCCGCGGAATTTCGATCGCGCCGAGGCTGGCGAGATGTTCGGTCAGGAACTGTGCGTCGAAGAGCGTGAAGCCCCCCTGAAGGAGGCGATGCACAAGGTAGGCCAGCGCGATCTTCGAGGCGTCGGTGCGGCGCGAGAACATGCTTTCGCCGAAGAAGGCCCCCCCCAGCACCACGCCATACACCCCGCCGACAAGCACGCCGTCGATCCAGACCTCGACGCAATGCGCCTGTCCGCGCCGGTGCAGGTCAAGGTAGAGCGCATGGATCTGGTCGTTGATCCACGTCTCCTCGCGCTCGGCACAGGCGTCGACGACGGCGGCAAAATCATGGTCGAACCGCACCTCGTACCCGCCGCGCAGGATCCGGCGGCGCAGCGAACGCGAGATGTGGAAGCCATCAAGCGGGATGATCCCGCGGCGGCGGGGATCGATCCAGTGCACTTCGGCGCTGTCGCGCGCCTCGGCCATCGGGAAAATCCCGACGGCATAGGCGCGCATCAGCAGATCGGGCGTCAGGCGGACGGTCATCGGTTCGGCCGGGTTTGCCAAGTCGCCCCGATGTGACCGCCCTGCCCCGCACTTGGCAAGTCCTCAGGACTTCGACAAGGCGCGCAGCCGGTGGATCAGCGACGAGGTGTCGTAGCGCCCGCCGCCCATCTGCTGCACGTCCTTGTAGAACTGATCGACCAACGCGGTGACCGGCAGCGGCGCGCCGATCTCGTCGGCGGTGGACAGGCAGATGCCCAGATCCTTGCGCATCCAGTCCACGGCGAAGCCGAATTCGAACTTGTCGTCCAGCATCGTCTCGTAGCGGTTCTGCATCTGCCACGACCCGGCGGCGCCCTGGCTGATCACCTCGACCACCTGGCGGCCGTCCATGCCAGCGAGTTCACCGAAGCGAAGCGCCTCGGCGAGGCCCTGGACCAGGCCCGCGATGCAGATCTGGTTCATCATCTTGGCGATCTGGCCGGACCCGCTGTCGCCCAGCCGCTTGCAGACCCGATAATACGCCGCCATCACCGGCTCGGCACGGGCAAAGGCGTCTTCCGTGCCGCCGCACATGATCGACAAGGCGCCATTCTCGGCCCCCGCCTGACCGCCCGAGACGGGCGCATCGACGAAATCGATGCCGTGCTCGGCCGCCAATGCGAACAGTTCGCGCGTCACCTTGGCCGAAACCGTGGTGTGATCGACGAAGATCGTGCCTGCTGACATGCCCGCAAAGGCGCCGCCGTCGCCGGTGCAGATGCCGCGCAGGTCGTCGTCATTGCCGACGCAAGCCATGACGAAATCCTGCCCCTCGGCCGCGGCCGCCGGGGTCAGCGCGGCCTTGCCACCGTGCTTTGCCACCCAGGCCTCGGCCTTTGCGGCGGTGCGGTTGTAGACCGTGACCTCGTGCCCCTTGGCGGCCAGATGGCCGGCCATCGGAAAGCCCATGACCCCCAGTCCCAGAAACGCTACCTTTGCCATTTTTCTCTCCCTCGCGCTGCGGCGCGGCGTGATTGCATGTGCCGCTCTTTGACCCTAGTTACCGTCAGACACCCCGCCGTCAACCTCTCGGGACCGTCGATGATCACCGCCTTTCGCTGGATGCTGCGCCTGCTGCTGGGCCTGACTGCGGTGATCCTGCTGGTGCTGGCTGGGGTGTATTACTTCGCCACCCGGTCGATCCCGGACTATTCCGCCACATGGCGGGTGGAGGGCCTGACGGGTCCGGTGGAGATCGTAAGAAACAACGCGAATGTGCCGCATATCTTTGGCGAGACGGACGCGGACGTGTTCTACGCGCTGGGGTTTGCCCATGCTCAGGACCGTCTGTGGCAGATGACGATGATGCGGCGCACCGCGCAGGGCCGCCTGTCAGAGATCTTCGGCGAGCGGACGGTGCAGATCGACGAGTTGATGCGGCGCTTCGACATCTACAGTTTGGCCGCCGCCTCGTATGCGGTGCAGGATGCCGAGGCGCGCGAGGCGCTGGAGGCCTATGCCCGCGGCGTGAATGCCTGGATCGGGCAGGTGAACGAGCGCGCAATGGGCCGCGGCGCCCCCGAATTCTTCCTGTTCGAACCCGAAATCGCGGTCTGGCAACCGGCAGATTCGCTGGCGGTCATCAAGCTGATGGGTATCCAGCTGTCGGCGCAGTTGCAGGCCGAAGTGCTGCGCGCCCGCGCATCGCTGGTGCTGTCGGATGACCGATTGCGGGACATCCTGCCCGACGACCCGACGCAAGCCGTCGCTGCGCTGCCTGAATTCTCGAGGCTGTTTCCGGGCGTCGCGCCGGGAACCGCGCCGCTGGATTTCGCCGCCGACCCGCTGTCACCGGTACCAGACCGCGCATTGGCCGGGGCTTCGAACGCCTGGGCGGCGGCGCCGTCGCGATCGGCGGCCGGTGGGTCGCTGCTGGCAAACGATCCCCACCTGAGCCTGACCGCGCCGACGGTGTGGTATCTTGCCCGGCTTGAGCTTTCGACCGGCGGCGTGATCGGGGCGACGATCCCGGGGATGCCGGCGATCCTGGCCGGGCGGTCGGATACTCTGGGCTGGGGGGTCACCTCATCCTATCTCGACGACCTTGACGTCTACGTCGAACGCCTGAACCCCGAAAACCCTGAGGAATATGAGACCCCCGAGGGCTGGAAGGCGTTCGAGACGCGGCGATCCATCATCCGGATCAAGGATCAGGAGCCGCGCACCCTGACCCTGCGTTGGACCGACAACGGCCCGGTCCTGCCGGGCACCCATTTCAGCCTGGGCAGCATCACACCCGGCGGTCACGTGACCTCGGTCGCGTGGACGTTGCTGGATGCCTCCGACACCTCGATGTCGGCGGCGCTGCGGCTAATGCGAGCGGGATCGGTCGACGAGGGGCTGGCGGCTGGCGCGCTCTACGTGGCGCCCAGCCAGAGCCTGATGCTGGCTGACCGCGACGGGATCGCCACGCAATTGATCGGCGCCATGCCCCGGCGCGACCCGCGCCATCAGACACGGGGCCGGATGCCCGCACCCGGCTGGCTGGCCGAGAACCGCTGGCAGGGCCGCCTGCCCTATGAGGATAACCCCGGCGAGGTGAATCCCGAAACCGGGATCGTCGGCAACACCAACAACAAGATCACCGACGCGCCCTTTCCCCGCCATGTGGCGCATGACTGGGGCGATACGCAACGGATCCAGCGCTGGCTGCGCCTTATGCAGGTGCGCGACGTGCACACGCGCGAAAGCTTCATCGAGGCGCAGCTGGATACGGTGTCGAACGCCGCCCGCACCCTGCTGCCGCTGGTTGGCGCCGACCTGTGGTTCACCGGCGAGGGCGCGCCCGAAGGTACCCGCGAGCGCCAGCGCCAGCGCGCTCTGTCCCTCATGGCGGAATGGAACGGCGAGATGAACGAGCATCTGCCGGAACCGCTGATCTACGCCGCCTGGATGCGCGCGCTGCAGGAACGGCTGATCCGCGACGAACTTGGGCCACTGGCCGATTCCTTCACCCACATCGATCCCGTCTTCATCGAGCGTGTTTTCCGCGACGCCGGCGGTGCCGGGGTCTGGTGCGACATCATCCAGTCCTCGCCCATCGAGACCTGCGTCGATGTGGCCCGGATGGCGCTCGACGACGCGCTGATCTGGCTGGAGGAACGCTACGGAAGCAGCATCGAAAGCTGGCGGTGGGGCGATGCGCATCAGGCGGTGCACGAGCATCAGGTGCTGGGAGAGACGCGCGGTCTGGGGGTGTTCGTGAACATCCGGCAATCCACCTCGGGGGGAGATTTCACGCTGATGCGGGGGATGACCTCGGGGCGCGAGCCGACGCCGTTTCGGAACGTCCACGGCGCGGGCTATCGTGGCGTCTACGATTTCGCCGATCCCGACAGTTCGGTTTTCATCACTGCGACCGGGCAGTCCGGCCATCCGCTCAGCCGGCATTATGACAACCTTGGCGACCTGTGGCGGCGGGGCGAATACATCCCGATGAGCCTTGATCCGCAGCTTGCGCGGGCGGGCGCGGTCGGAGTGACGACGCTGCTGCCCCTCGCTGACTAGCCCTCACCTGACACGGGAGCGATCGTCAGGCGGTTGCCGCCCAGATCGCGGAAGGCGCGTTGGCGACACGTCAACACGATGATCTGCAGATCCGCCGCCTGCCGGTGGAGCGCGTCGAACATCGCCTCGATCCGGTCGTCGTCGGTGAAGACCAGCGCATCGTCCAGGATCAGAGGGGCCGCATGGCCGGCGCGAGCGTGCATCCGGGCAAAGGCCAAGCGTACGAGCAGCGCGATCTGTTCCTGCGTGCCGCCCGACAGGATGTCCAGCCCCTCCTCCTGCCCCTCGCGTATCAGGGTCGAGGGCAGCAGCGTGGCATCGTCGAAGCGCAGGTCGGCCTCGGGCCAGAGCAGGCGCAGGAGCGGCGCAAGTTCCGCCATCACCGGCGCGAAGTAGCGTTCGCGGGCCTGGGTCCGGGCGGCGTCAAGTGCGGCCTCCAGCCTCCGCAGCACCGCAACCTCGAAGGTCACGCGCTCCAGGTGCGCGCGGGCGGCGACCAGTCGCGCCTCGGTATCTGCCAGTTCCTCCTCGACCGCCTCGGAGGCGCGCAGGTCGATCAGCGTGTCAAGCTGTCCAAGCTCCAGCGTCAGCTTCCCGACCTCGGCCCGGACAGCCTCGATCACCGACTGCGCCCGATCGCGCGCCGCGCGGGCCGAGGCCAAATCGGGTGCGTCGCGCAAAAGTTCGGCGTGATGGGCTTCAGCCGCCGACAGTTCGGCCGCAAGCGCGCTGTGCGCTGCCGCAAGCTCGGCCTCGCGCGCCGTCGGATTTGGCCCATTCAGTGAAGTCGTCGCGCGCGCAAGGCGCTCTGCCGCGCCTTCCTCGGCGGCTGCGGCGCGGGCCGCGCGTTCCCGACCCAGGGCGACGCGCGACAGCGCAGACTCGCGCGCGGCTACGGCCGCTTGTCGGGCGGCTTCGGCCACGTCATGCGCCGCCTGCGCCTCGACGCTCGGGGGCAGCGAGTCGTCGGCCAGCGCATCTGGCAAGGCCGCGAGCGCGGCCCGCAACGGATCGAGCCCATCTGGGGCCAGCACCTGAAAGGTTGCGCGCGCTTCCTGGACCTCGCCCTCCGCCACCTGACGCGCCTGCGCCGCCTCGCGGGCGCTATCGCGATGAGCGTGACCAAGGCGGTCCAGCGCGGATTTCAGCGCGGTTTCGGCCTCTGCCACGTCGGTCGCTGCCCCGCCCTGCCCGCCAGGGTCGATCGAAAGCTGCCCAAGACCACGCAGGGACAGCACCGCCTGCGCGGGAATCGTCACCGGCTCTCCTTCGGGCAAGGCGACACCATCGTGCGTTACGCCCCCCGCGCCCTCTGACATGTGTGCCATCGTAATCTTTACCGCCGTGGCCGTGTGCAGACGGCGCGCGGTGGCAAGGGCATGGGCAAGCTCGTCAAGCTGGGCGATCTGCTTGAAGGTTGGCCCCTTGGCCGCACGCACCATCGCCTCGTCACGCCGCGCTCGCACCGCTTCGGCGCGTTCGATCCTCGCGATCAACTCCGCGCGTCGATGGGCGGATTCCCGCGCCGCCTCGTGGCGAAGCGCGGCGTTGAGCACCCTGCCCGCCTCGGCCGCCGCCCCGGCGGTGGTTTTCGCGGCCCTTTCTGCATCAACGAGGCGTGCCTGCGCCTCAGCCAGCATGGTTTCCGCCTCGGCCCGCGTGGCTTTGTGCTCCTCGGCGACCCTTTTTGCCTCGGCCAGCTCGCGTTGCGCCGCCTTGATCGCATCAAGGGCCTGCGAGGTCTGCGCCAGCTTCAGTTTGGAGAGCGCCAACGCCTCCGTTGCCTTCTCCAGCGCCTCGGCGTGGCGCTCGGCGCGCGTCAGCGCGGCGGTCGCCTCGGCCAGCCGTGCTTCGCGGAACTGGGCCGCTTCGGGGTTGCGCAGTTCGGCCAGATCCCGGCGGATCTCGCGCCGGCGGGTCAGCGCCTGTTCCAGCGTCGCGATCTGTTCGCTCAGGGCCGTGTGCCGATCTGCCAGCGCGGAGACGTCCTTTTGCGCCGCGGCCAGTGGTCCGTCGGCCCGGGCGCGGCCGGTCTGGGTCTGATAGCGCGCTAGCTCCTCGCGGCAGCGGCGCAGCGCCGCGTCCATCCGGCGCCCTCCGGTCATCGCCTCGACCTCGCCCGCGACCGAGGACAGCAGGTCGCGCCGCGCCTCGATGGCGCCGCCGTCCCGCTGGTCGAGCGAAGTGAGGCCCTGGCGAACCCACAGCAGGCCCGTCGGACCGCTATCCCCGCCCATCAGCGAGGCGATCCAGGCCTCGGCGTCATCGGCCTGCGCGATCAGGCGCGCGCCGTGCATCACCCGCGCCTGCGGCCGCGACAGCCAACGCTTCTCGATCAGGAACAACCCGTTCGAGGTCTCGATCTCCACCGAAACCTCTGGCCCCCCGCCGGCATGAGGTTGCAGTGCCATCACCGACTGGGCGCGGGAGCGATGCGGGGCGAAGAACAGCGCCTGCACCGCATCGAACAGCGTCGACTTCCCCCGTTCGTTGGGGGCAGACAGCACGTTCAGCCCGTCTGCGATGGCAGCCACCTCGACCGGGGCATCGAAGCGGCGGACGTTGCTCAGACGGATGCGCCGCAGCCTCATGCCATGCCGCCCCGCAAGTAGCCGTAAAGGCGGTTCAGCGCAGCCGCGGCGAGACGGCGCTCGTCGTCGGCAAGGCCGTCGTCGAGGGCGGCGTGGCGCAGACCCTCTGCCGCCGACCGCAAGGCGCCGCCGCGGTCGATCTCGTCCAGGTCGGCCGCGTCGAATTCTGTCTCAAGCGAGTCAAGCGACAGGTCGAAGAATCCGAACTCTGGCGCAACAACCTCGGCAGCATCCTCGAGTGCGGCGCGGTCGGGCAGACGGACGCGACCCTCGGCCCGAAGCGAAAGCAGGGTGTCGCGCCGGCCGCCGGTCGGTAGCACCGCCTGCAGCGCCGCGGCAGTCTCCTGACCGGGGAGCAGATCAAGCCGCCGGTCCACCCATTGAAACTGGCCGGTTTCCACTTGCGCGACCCTTGGCGGTGCGCCCGGCCCCTCCAGCGACACCACCAGGCAAGAGCCTCGCCCGCTACGGCGGAATCGGTCGTATTCCGGGGTTCCCGAATAGCGCGTCCGCGGGCTGATTTCCTTCGCGCCGTGCCAGTCCCCAAGGGCGAGGTAATCGAGTCCGGCAAGCCGATCGCGATCGGGGCGGATCACGCCGGTCGCATCTTCCTCGAACCCGACGACCGCACCGTGGGCCAGACCGATGCGAAGGCTGCCTTCGGGGCTGGGCATCGCGTCAAGCGCCTCTGTCAGGTCGCGACCCGGATACCGACGGGTCACGGGCACCGGAAGAAGCGTCGCCCCGGGGCCAAGCGGCACCGGACCTGCCGTCGTCAATGGATGCACATTGGCAGGCGCATCGCGCGCAACACGCGCCCAAAGCGACTCTGCCGCCAGGCTGTCGTGGTTTCCCGGTAAGAGCCACCAGTGTACGGCGTCATGTTCGGCCATTGCGGCCAGCGCCTGCCGCAAGACCGGTGGGGACGGGGTCTCTGTGTCGAAGATGTCGCCTGCGATCAGTACATGCGCCGCGTCATGCTTGCCTGCAACAACTGCCAGTCGGGCGATGGCACCGTGCCGCGCCTCGACCAGACGGCCGCGCAGATCTTCGGAAAAGGTGCCGAAACGGCGACCAAAGTGCAGATCAGAGGTGTGGATGAAGCGAAAAGTCATGGCACAGGCGGGCAATGCCTAGCCCAGACGGCCCTTGACCAAGGGTCCGACGGCGCCGAAGTCCATCTGACCGGTGTATTTGGCCTTCAGGATCGCCATGACGCGCCCCATGTCGCGCAGTGATCTGGCGTCGATTTCGGAAATGGCGGCGTCGATCGCGGCCTCGATCTCGTTCTCGGACAATTGCCGCGGAAGGTAGCCTTCGATCACCTTCGCCTCTGCGCGCTCCTGCTCGGCCAGTTCCACGCGCCCGCCCTCTTCATAGGCTCGTGCGCTTTCCTGGCGCTGCTTTACCATCCGTCCCAGAATTGCCAGCACATCGGCGTCGGTCACCCCGCTCTCGCTGCCCTCACCCCGCAGCGCGATGTCGCGATCCTTGATCGCGGCCGTAATAAGCCTGAGCGTCGACAGCCTGTCGGTATCGCGCGATTTCATCGCATCCTTCAGATCAGCGGAAAGCCGGTCGCGCAGCGTCATGATCCGTCACATCCCCATGTCGATTGAATGGCGCCACTGTAACCAGTTCGCAGAAGGCGCACAACAGCCCGTGACGGCGCGTCTAACACATTGTTTTGTATATACAAACCAATTCTGACCCACCCTTGACCCCGGGTGCGGCCGGGCATAGGTTGCGCGCGACCCGCCGCCGCCCGACCGGAGTGCCCCATGCCGCCTGCCAGCCAGCCCCGCCCGACCGCCTGCCTTGCCCTTGCCGACGGCACTGTTTTCTACGGGCGCGGGTTCGGTGCGACAGGAGAGGTCGTCGCGGAACTGGTCTTCAACACCGCGATGACCGGGTACCAGGAGATCATGACCGATCCCAGCTATGCCGGACAGGTCGTGACCTTCACGTTCCCCCATGTCGGAAATGTCGGTGTTACACCTGAGGATGACGAGACCGCGGATCCTGTCGCGGCCGGGATGGTGGTGAAGTGGGATCCGACCGAGCCGTCGAACTGGCGCGCCACCGGAGATCTGACAGACTGGCTGACCCGCAAGGGCCGGATCGGCATCGGCGGCATCGACACCCGCCGACTGACCCGCGCAATCCGCCTGCAAGGCGCACCGCACGTGGCACTCGCCCACGATCCCGAAGGGAATTTCGACATCGGGGCGCTTGTCGCGCGCGCGCGGGAGTGGCGTGGACTCGTCGGCCTCGACCTTGCGCGCGAGGTGAGTTGCCGGCAGAGCTATCGCTGGGACGAGATGCGCTGGGCCTGGCCGGAGGGCTACGTTCGGCAAGAGGCACCCACCCTGCGGGTCGTCGCCATCGACTTCGGCGCCAAGCGCAACATCCTGCGCTCCCTCGCGTCTGTCGGCTGCGATGTGACGGTGATGCCCGCCACAGCCACGGCCGAAGACGTGCTGGCACAGAACCCTGACGGAGTTTTTCTGTCGAACGGCCCCGGAGACCCGGCGGCGACCGGCGATTATGCCGTTCCTATGATCCGCGGCGTGCTGGACCGCGGCCTGCCGGTCTTCGGCATCTGCCTTGGACACCAGATGCTTGCACTGGCCTTGGGCGCAATGACCGTGAAGATGAACCACGGCCACCACGGGGCGAACCACCCGGTGAAGGATCTGGACACCGGAAAGGTTGAAATCACCAGTATGAACCACGGGTTCACGGTGGACAGCCAGACTTTGCCCAAGGGCGTGGTCGAAACGCACGTCAGTCTTTTCGACGGTTCGAACTGCGGCATCCGGATGGCGGACCGTCCGGTCTTTTCCGTTCAGTACCACCCAGAGGCGAGCCCCGGCCCGCAAGACAGCTTCTACCTGTTCGAGCGGTTCGCCGATGCGATGCGGGATCGCCGGTCGGCCTGACGCGCCGCGCAGAGCGACCGGTTAAGGCTGCGTGAATCGACAGCGCGGAGATTTGGTCGCGCGTTAACCTGTTTCCTAACAAATCGTGGGGGTTTCTCTACGAATTGTTAAGGTTTCGGGATGACGCCCACGACCCAGCCACTCGACTCATCCAACATCACCGTCTTGCAGCCGCGGATGGTCGGAAATCTTGTGTCACGGCCGAGCAGCGGATCTGCGCTGATCGACCAGCAGCCGCAACTCGGCGACATCCTCGTAGAGATGGGCGCCATCTCGGCGACCGAGTTGGCACAGGCGCAGATCCTGCAGACGCGGCAGGACGTCCGCCTTGGGCGCGTCCTTCTTGCGCATGAGATGATATCCGAGGCCGCGCTGCTGCTTGCGCTCTCGCAGCAGCAAAAGACCCGGATCGTCGACCCGATGCAGGATCCGGCAGACCCTCGCCTGATCGATCTGCTGGGCGCGGATCGATGCCTGCGTGAGACGGTGCTGCCGTGGCGCTGTGCCGGTCAGGTGACGGTGATCGTCGTTGCCTGGCCCGAGGATTTTCATCGCCTCCAGCCCGAGCTTCAGGCCATCTTCGGGCCAGTGGTGATGGCCTTGGCCGCCGAGGCCAAAGTACAGGCGGCAATCCTCGTGCGACGTCGCACGGAACTCGGCCGACGGGCCGAAACCCGCACCACAGAATCCGAGAGCTGCCGGAACTGGCCCGCGGCGCGGGTACGTGGCGGCGTGGCCCTGACCTGTCTTCTGGCCGGCGTGATGGCTGCCTTCGCGCCCCTTTTGCTCGTCGGGGTGCTGACCCTGTGGACGGTACTCACGCTTCTGGCGACCACCCTGCTGAAAGCCGCAGCCATGGTGCTTCACCTTCGCCAGCGCACGGGCGACGACACGTCGCCCAAGGCCCTGCCAGAGGTCGCCCGGCAGCCCACGATCTCGATCCTCGTTCCCTTGTTCAACGAAGCGGATATCGCCCCACGCCTGGTCGCGCGCCTGTCGCGCCTGAGCTATCCACGCGAACTGCTCGACATCCTGTTGATCGTCGAGGAAGACGACGCGACCACGCGCCGGGCTCTCGGCGAAGCCGAACTGCCGCTATGGATGCGCATCGTGGTCGTCCCCGCGGCCGGTCAGTTGCGGACCAAGCCGCGTGCCCTGAACTTCGCGCTCGACTTTGCCCGTGGAAGCATCGTTGGCGTCTACGATGCCGAGGACGCCCCCGAGCCGGTGCAATTGCAGCGCGTGGTGGAGCGGTTCCACCAGCGCGGATCGGAACTGGCCTGCGTTCAGGGCGTGCTCGATTTCTACAACCCGCGCACGAACTGGCTCTCTCGCTGCTTCACCATCGAATACGCCACCTGGTTCCGGATCGTGCTTCCTGGCCTGGAGCGGCTGAAGCTGCCCGTTCCCCTGGGCGGTACAACCCTGTTCTTTCGCCGGAATGTCCTGGAGGAACTGGGCGGCTGGGACGCCCATAACGTGACCGAGGATGCCGATCTGGGAATCCGCCTGGCCCGGCACGGCTACCGGACCGAACTTCTGCCCACCGTGACCGAGGAAGAGGCGAACTGCCGCGCGCTCCCCTGGGTGCGGCAGCGGTCGCGCTGGCTGAAGGGCTACGCGATGACCTATGCTGTCCACATGCGCAATCCGCGCCTACTATTGCGGCAACTTGGATGGTGGCGCTTCGCAGGCGTCCAGATTCTATTTGGCGGAACGCTGACTCAGTACCTCATGGCCCCGCTCTTGTGGTCGTTTTGGCTGGTAGCCTTGGGGGTCTGGCACCCGCTGAACGGGCTCGTTCCGCCGGCGGCCTTCTGGCTGATCGGTGGCTTGTTCGTCGCCAGCGAGGCGGTGAACCTGGCCCTTGGGTGGGTCGCCACGGCAGAGCCGCGCCATCGCTTTCTCAGAATTTGGCTGCCGACGCTGCACCTCTATTTTCCGCTCGGCGCTCTGGCCGCGTACAAGGGCGCGTGGGAGATGCTCACAAACCCCTTTTACTGGGACAAGACGACACACGGCGTCTTCGACCGAACCAGCCCGGCCGCGCAGTCCGGCGATCAGCCCTTGGGCTGATTGGCAGCATCCTGTTTCAATCGGGTCTCGAAGGCGCGGCTGATATGGGCCCGCAGGGCGTCATAGGCCGCATCGCCGTCTCCCGCCGCGATCGCGTCGACGATCCTGGCGTGTTCGTCGAGCGTCGCTTCTGTCCGGCCCTCGGCCGCGAGCGACGTCGTCGCCATCAACGCCATCGAGCGATAGACGAGGTCGAGTTGCTGGACCAGGTAGCGGTTGTGAGAGGCGAGGTGGATCTGCTTGTGAAACCGCCGGTTGGCCTGTGACATGGCCCGCGGGTCGCCGGTCAGCGCGCGGTCTTCGTCAACCATGTGGCGCAGCACCCGCACCTCTTCCTCGGTCGCGTGTTTCGCGGCCAGCCGCGCGGCCAGACCTTCCAGTTCGGCGCGAACCACGTAAAGTTCCGCCAATTGATTGTGGTCGAGCGAGGCGACGATCAGGCTGCGTCCGTCGCGCGCCAGCATCGACTGCGTCTCAAGCCGCTGCAAAGCCTCGCGCACCGGGGTGCGTGAGACGCCGAACCGGTCGGCCAGTTCCGATTCCACCAACCGGTCGCCCGGACGATAAACCCCGGTATCGATCGCATCAAGGATCAGGTGATAGGCATCCTTCTGGGCGGGCTTCGCGTCACGCATTGTATTCCTCCGCATACAATCGACAGCCTAAGCACCGATCGCCGCACCGTTCAAGCCGCGGCTTGCCGTGGGCCACCCGGCGCGGTAGCAGGCGGCATGGTTCAGCAACACTTCTCTCATGTCAGGGCGTGGGTCTTCGACCTCGACAACACGCTTTACCCGCCCGCCGCGCGTCTGTTCGAGCAGATCGACCGCCGGATGACCGACTACGTGATGCGAGAGTTGCGGATGGAACGCGACGCGGCGGACAAGTTGCGCCATGCCTACTGGCGCGACTACGGCACAACCCTCGCCGGGCTGATGCAGAACCACGGGATCGACCCCGACCCCTATCTGGTCGAGGTGCACGAGATCAGCTTTGATCCCCTTGCCCCTGACCCGGAGCTGGCGTCGCGGATCCGCGCGCTTCCGGGCCGGCGCATCGTCTATACCAATGGCTCAGCCCCCTATGCCCACCGGGTGCTGGAGGCGCGGGGCCTTTCGGGCCTGTTCGACGGGGTCTATGGTGTGGAACACGCGGGCTTCCGCCCCAAACCGGAGCGCAGCGCCTTCGAGGCGGTCTTTGCCGCCGCCGGCATTGCGTCGGACAGGGCGGCGATGTTCGAGGATGATCCCCGAAACCTGAGCGCTCCGCATGAGATGGGAATGCGCACGGTGCACGTGGCCCCTGAGCCCCACCCCGCCCAACACATTCATCACCATACCGATGACCTGACGATATTTTTATCGCAGCTCACCACCTGAAATGCTGCGGTGCGGCATCCCGTCGCTGGTCCGCCCACTCCTGCCTACCTAATTGGGTCGTGAACAGGAGAAAATACCATGACCACCTCGACTATCGGCCGTTTCCGACTTCCCCGCTTTTCGTTTCCGCGCCTCACGCTCCGCTCCTTCTACAGGATCCCGGTACTCGGGTGGATCGCCCGCGACCTTATCGAGGGCGACGCAGACAACCTCTGGTATCTGCTGGTGGCGCTGGTCAGCCTGTGGATCATCGCGGTGATGATCTGGGGACTGCCCGCTCTTTATCTGCCTGCAGTGTTGCTGGCCCCGCTGGCTATCGTGATGCTGGTGCTCCTCACCCTCGGGTAGGTCGCGCGCGACCAACTGCCGCTTGGCCCGTCGGCGCAGCCCGGCTAGATGGGGCTCAGGAGGCGTGACATGCGGCAGACCTGCGACATCATGATATCGGGCGGGGGCGTTGCCGGGCTGACGGCCGCCGCCGCCTTTGGCAGTGCCGGATTTTCGGTGATATGCGTCGATCCCGCGCCTCCGGTGACCGAAGAGGCTGCGGACGGCGCCGACCTGCGCACGACCGCAATCCTGCAACCGTCCGTCGCCGTTCTGCGCGCAGCCGGATTGTGGGATCGTCTGGCGCCCTTCGCCTCGCCCCTGCAGGTCATGCGGATCGTCGATGCGGGCGGCCCGCTGCCCGAGGCGCGCCTGACCAAGGAATTCGACGCCGGCGACATTTCCGACCAGCCCTTCGGCTGGAACCTGCAGAACTGGCTGCTGCGCCGGGAAATGGTGGCGAGGCTTGCCGAGTTGCCCAACGTCGATTTCCGCCCCGGAACAGGCACCGCCCGCGTGCTGACGCGCGAGGCCGAGGCGCTGGTCACCTTGACCGACGGCACCCGCATCTCGGCGCGGCTGCTGATCGCAGCCGACGGCCGAAGTTCGCCCGTGCGGCAGGCGGTGGGCATCGATGCCCGCACGACCCGCTACGGGCAAAGGGCGCTGGCGTTCGCCGTGACGCATCCCTTGCCCCACAAGGGCGTGTCCACAGAGATTCACCGTTCTGGCGGGCCCTTCACCCTGGTGCCCCTGCCCGACCGCGACGGCACGCCCTGCTCGGCCGTGGTCTGGATGGAGCATGGCCCCGAGGCGCTGCGCCTGTCGGCCCTGCCGGTGGCGGAGTTCGAGGAGGCGATGACCGAACGCTCCTGCCACCTTTTCGGCCCCCTGACGCTGGCCACCTGCCGCACCGTCTGGCCGATCATCAATCAGATCGCCAGCCGCTTTGCCGCCGAACGCACAGCGCTGATCGCCGAGGCCGCCCATGTCGTCCCGCCGATCGGTGCTCAGGGGTTGAACATGAGCCTCGCCGACATCGGCACCTTGCTGGACCTCGCCGTCGCCGGGCCCGAAACGCTGGGTCAACCCGCGATGCTGGACCGCTACCACCGCCGCCGCTGGCCCGAGGTGCAGGCCCGCGTCGCAGGCATCGACGTGCTTAACCGCGCGTCGATGATGGGGGCGCCGGTCCTGCGGGATCTGCGCGCGCTCGGACTGGACGTGCTGTATGGCGCGGCGCCGATCCGGCGGACGCTGATGCGCGTCGGCATGGGCACCGGCCGGGCCGGATTTGCTGGCACGGATTGAAACAGCATCGGCGCCAGACCGCTTCCCCCTTGCCAAGAAATCGCCTAACCCTGTGGCAACATGACCGACGGGGGGAACGATGGAAGAGTCACGGCAGGAAAACGCGCGTCAGGCGGCGCTGAACTACCACGAATTCCCCCGACCCGGAAAACTTGAGGTTGTCGCCACCAAACCGCTGGCGAACGGTCGTGACCTTTCTCGCGCCTACTCACCCGGCGTGGCCGAGGCCTGCATGGAGATCAAGGCCGACCCCGCCAATGCCACCCGGTTCACCAGCAAGGGCAACCTGGTCGCCGTGGTGACCAACGGCACCGCCGTGCTGGGCTTGGGCAACATCGGCGCGCTCGCGTCAAAGCCGGTGATGGAGGGCAAGGCCGTCCTGTTCAAGAAGTTCGCCAACATCGACTGCTTCGACATCGAGGTGAACGAATCCGATCCCGAGAAGCTGGCGGACATCGTATGCGCGCTGGAACCGACCTTCGGGGCGATCAACCTTGAGGACATAAAGGCCCCCGACTGCTTCATCGTGGAAAAGCTGTGCCGCGAGCGGATGAACATCCCCGTCTTCCACGACGACCAGCACGGCACCGCCATCGTCGTCTGTGCCGCCGCCACCAACGCCCTGCGCGTCGCCGGCAAGACGCTGGAAGATATCAAACTCGTCTCCACCGGCGGCGGGGCGGCGGGCATCGCCTGCCTGAACATGCTGGTCAAGCTTGGCGTCAAGCGCGAGAATATCTGGCTCTGCGATATCCACGGTCTGGTCCATGAGGGCCGCGCGATCGACATGAACCCGCAGAAGGCAGCCTTTGCACAGGCGACCGATCTGCGGGCGCTCGATGACGTGATCGCAGGGGCCGACATGTTCCTCGGGCTGTCTGGTCCCGGCGTACTGACGCCCGCGATGGTGGCGAAGATGACCGCGCGCCCGATCATTTTCGCGCTTGCGAACCCCACGCCAGAGATCATGCCCGACGACGCCCGTGCCGTGGCCCCCGACGCGATCATCGCGACCGGCCGGTCGGATTATCCGAACCAGGTCAACAACGTGCTGTGCTTTCCGTTCATTTTCCGCGGCGCGCTCGACGTGGGCGCGACCGAGATCAACGATGCCATGCAGATCGCCTGCGTCGAGGGGATCGCGGCCCTTGCCCGCGCGACCACCAGCGCCGAGGCCGCCGCCGCCTATCGCGGCGAACAGCTGACCTTTGGCGCCGACTACCTGATCCCCAAGCCCTTCGACCCGCGCCTGATGGGTATTGTCGCGAGCGCCGTGGCCAGCGCGGCTATGGCGTCGGGCGTGGCCACGCGCCCGATCGAGGACATGGTGGCCTACAAGGAGCGGCTGGACGGCTCGGTCTTCCGCTCTGCCCTGATCATGCGTCCGGTGTTCGATGCTGCCCGCACCGCCAGCCGCCGTCTGGTCTTTGCCGAAGGCGAGGACGAGCGGGTGTTGCGCGCAGCCCACGCGATCATGGAGGAAACGACAGAGGTTCCGATCCTGATCGGCCGCCCCGACGTGATCGCCATGCGGTGCGAGCGTGCCGGCCTGCCGATCCGGCCGCAGACCGACTTCGAGATCGTCAACCCCGAGGATGATCCCCGGTACCGCGAATACTGGGAAACCTATCACCGCCTGCTCCAGCGCAACGGTGTCACGCCCGATATCGCCCGGGCCGTGGTGCGCACCAACTCTACCGCCATCGGCGCGGTGATGGTCCACCGGGGCGAGGCCGACAGCCTGATCTGCGGCACTTTCGGTCAATACCTGTGGCACCTGAACTATGTCCGGCAGATCCTCGCGCGCGACGGGTTGCGGCCCCAGGGCGCGCTCAGCCTGATCATCCAGGACCAGGGGGCCCTGTTCATCGCCGACACCCAGGTCAACGCCGAGCCCACGCCGGAACAGATCCGCGACACCGCCATCGCCGCCGCGCGCCACGTACGCCGCTTCGGCATCCTGCCGCGGATCGCGATGTGCTCCTCCTCGCAGTTCGGCAATCTCGACAACGACAGCGGCCGGCGGATGCGCGCGGCGATGAACCTTCTGGACGCGATGGAGCCCGACTTCGACTACGAAGGCGAGATGACGCTCGATGCCGCGCTCGACCCGGAATTGCGGCAGCGCATCTTCCCCAACGCCCGGTTCGAGGGCGTGGCGAACGTGCTGATCTTCGCCAACACCGACGCGGCCAGCGCCGTGCGCAACATCCTGAAGATGCGCGGCGGCGGGCTGGAGGTGGGGCCGATCCTGATGGGGATGGGGAACAAGGCGCATATCGTGACGCCATCAATCACCGCGCGCGGTCTGCTGAACGTCTCGGCACTGGCCGGCACGCCGGTTTCGAACTACGGGTAAGGGGGCGGGGTTAGCGCAAACCGTGACACCGGGCCGCAGATCGGGGCCCGGGGCGGGCTTGCCGCAAGCATGACGCCGCGCCATAAGACCGGAAGCTCAGGGAGGGTATACGATGGCATACGCAGATCTCTACGCCGGCTGGAAAGCCGACCCCGAGGGGTTCTGGATGAGCGCCGCCAAAGCGATCGACTGGGACAGCCCCCCATCGCGCGCCTTTTTCCCTGACAATGGCCCCATCGGCGAATGGTTCGCCGACGGACTTGTGAATACCTGCTGGAACGCGGTCGACCGCCATGTCGAGGCCGGGCACGGCGACCGCGTCGCGATCATCCACGACAGCCCGATCACCCATTCGGTCCGCGAGTTGACCTTTGCCGATCTGCGCGACCGCGTCGCCAGCCTTGCCGGCGCCCTGCGCGCCAAGGGCATCGAAAAGGGCGACCGCGTCATCATCTACATGCCGATGGTCCCCGAGGCGCTGGAGGCGATGCTGGCCTGCGCACGCCTGGGCGCGATCCACTCCGTCGTCTTCGGCGGGTTCGCCGCGAACGAGCTGGCGACGCGGATCGACGACGCCAAGCCCAAGGCGATCATCGCGGCCTCCTGCGGGCTGGAGCCGGGGCGCGTCGTGCACTACAAGCCGCTGGTCGATGGCGCGATCGACATCGCCCAGCACAAGCCCGAGTTCTGCGTGATCTTCCAGCGGGAGCAGGAGGTGGCCAATCTGATCGCGGGGCGCGACTACGACTGGCACGCGATCCAGTACGGCACCGACCCCGCCGATTGCGTCCCGGTCGAGGGGAACCATCCCGCCTACATCCTCTATACCAGCGGCACCACCGGTCAGCCCAAGGGCGTGGTACGCCACACCGGTGGGCATCTGGTGGCGCTGAACTGGACGATGAAGAACATCTACAACGTCGATCCGGGAGAGGTGTTCTGGGCCGCATCCGACGTCGGCTGGGTCGTGGGCCACAGTTACATCTGCTACGCGCCGCTGATCCACGGCAACACCACCATCGTGTTCGAGGGAAAGCCCGTGGGCACGCCCGACGCAGGCACCTTCTGGCGGGTGATCCAGGATCACAAGGTCGCTTCCTTCTTCACCGCCCCCACCGCCTTCCGCGCGATCAAGCGCGAGGATCCCAAGGGCGAACTGATCGGCGACTACGATCTGTCCACCCTGCGCACGCTGTACCTCGCCGGCGAACGCGCCGATCCCGACACCATTGTCTGGGCGCAGGAAAAACTGGGCGTGCCGGTGATCGACCACTGGTGGCAGACCGAAACCGGCTGGGCCATCGCCGCCAACCCGGTTGGCATCGATCCCCTGCCGGTCAAGATCGGCAGCCCCTCGGTCGCGATGCCGGGCTACGACGTGCAGGTGCTGGACGAGGGCGGCCACCCCGTCGCCCCCGGCACGCTGGGCGCCATCGCGGTGAAGCTGCCCCTGCCCCCCGGCACCCTGCCCACGCTGTGGAATGCCGAGGACCGGTTTCGCAAGAGCTACCTCGATCACTTCCCCGGCTACTACGAGACCGGCGACGCCGGCTACATCGACGACGACGGCTACCTCTACATCATGGCGCGCACCGACGACGTGATCAACGTGGCGGGGCATCGCCTGTCCACCGGCGCGATGGAAGAGGTTCTGGCCAGCCACCCCGATGTCGGGGAATGCGCAGTGATCGGCGTGGCGGACGACCTGAAGGGCCAAAGCCCGGTGGGCTTTCTGTGCCTGAACAAGGGGTCCGACAAACCCCACGACCAGGTCATCGCCGAATGCGTGGCGCTGGTGCGTGACCGGATCGGCCCGGTGGCCGCCTTCAAGCGGGCACTGGTGGTGGAGCGGCTGCCGAAGACACGGTCGGGCAAGATCCTGCGTGCGACGATGGTCAAGATCGCGGATTGCGAGCCGTTCAAGCTGCCCGCCACGATCGACGACCCCGCCATCCTGGACGAGATAGCCACCGCGTTGAAGGTCGAATTGCGCAAGTAACACGGCTGAATCCTGGCCCATTCCACCTTGCGTGCAGGGCCGCTCCACCTTGCACGCAACGGTTGAACCAGGGGAGTTTGTCGGCTAGCTTTCTGTTAGCCATGATTTCAGTTTTCCTGACCCGACGCGTTTCTGTTCGGCCTGCCCCCCTGGGGCGCGGGTGATGGCTGTGCCTGCGACAACCAATGTCGCCGAACCGGCAGAGGATCTGAACGATCCGGCCCGCGTTTCGCTTCTGAACCACGACCTGCGCGCCGCCGTCTCGGACATCATGGGCGGCTTGCGCCTGATCGACCAGACAACGCTCGACCCTGCGACCCGGCTGCAACTGGAACGTGTGCGCACGGCGGCCGAGGGGCTGGCGCGGCTGATGGAACTGGCCCTGACCGCGATGGGCGGCGCGGACGAGTTCACCGACCAGCCGCCACGCACCATCCAGCTCGATCGTTTCCTGCGTGATGTCGAGATGCGCTGGAGCGGACGCGCGCGCGAACAGGGGCTGAGCTTCGAGCTGATGCAGGCCGCGGATCTGCCGCCGCTGCTGATGATCGACCGCATCGCGCTGGAACGGGTTCTGTCCAACATCCTGTCGAACGCAATCAAGTATACCGACGCCGGCACGGTTTCGATGCAGGTCCAGTGTCCACCGGGCGGCGGGTTGCAGTTCATCGTCCGCGACGCGGGGCCGGGATTTTCCAGGGCAGCGCTTGCACAGCTTTTTCGCCGCGACGGTCGTCCGCGTGGCACCATCAAACCGGGAACGGGATTGGGCATGCATATTTCACACAAGATGACACGGCGGCTGGGTGGAGAGCTGGAAGTGCGCAACGCCGACGATGGCCGGGGCGCGATCGTCACGTTGACGCTTCCGCCCGACGCCATTGCCGCCGATACCATCGACCTGCCCGCCAACGGGCCGACCAACCTGCCCGATCTGACGCGCCAGCGCGTTCTGGTGGCCGAGGACAACCCGACCAACCAGGCCATCCTTGGCCAGATGCTGACGCGTCTGGGCGCCGAGTTCGAGATCGCGGGAGACGGCGCGCAGGCCCTGCACCTGCTGGAGCGCGAGCATTTCGACCTTGCCCTTGTCGATATCGAGATGCCGTTCCTGTCGGGGATCGAGGTCATCCGGGCGCTGCGCGCGCGCACCGATGCACAGGGCCAGATCCCGGTGCTGGCGGTGACCGCCTATGTGCTGCGCGCCAACCGCGAGGCGATCTTTGCCGCCGGCGCCGACGGGATCCTCGCCAAGCCGGTGACCGGGATCGACCCCTTCGGTCAGGCGATTGCCGAAGTCGTGCGCAAGTCCGGCGCTCCGGCGGCTGCCGACGGCACCGCCGCGACGGCCGACGACAGCGGCTTCGATCACGCGCGCTTCCAAGGCCTCATGGCCGTCGCCGGCCCCGAGGGCGCCCGCGAACTGCTGGACCGCGTGGTCGAGGATCTGCGCCGCGTCGAACGCGAGATCGTGCAGGCCCTGGCCGAGGGCGACCGGGCCGAGATCCGCGCCCAGACCCACGTGCTGATCGCCGTCTCGGGCGCGGTCGGTGCGGTGCGTCTGCAGGGGATGGCGCAAGAGCTGAACGCCCGCGCGCACGATCGCGACGCCCCCGACCTGACCACCCTGGGAGAGGAATTGTTAACCGAACTGGATCAGATGATCGTATTCCTGACCCTCAAGCGCGGGTCCGGCGGAGATTCAGGATGAAGCCAGAGCGCAAGACCGACACGCTGCTCCTGATCGAGGATACGCCCTCGCTGCGGATGGTGTACGAAACGATCCTGCGCGGCAAGGGTCACACGGTGCAGTCGGCCGAAACCGCCAGCGAAGGGCTGGACAAGTTCAACAAGCTCTCGCCCCGCGTCGTGCTGCTGGATCTGATGCTGCCCGACCGCGACGGCATCGCGCTGATGGGCGACATGCTGGCCCAGCGGCCCGAGACGCGGGTGATCGTCATCACCTCGAACGGGTCGATCTCCAAGGCGGTCGAGGCGATGCGCACCGGGGCGCATGATTTCCTCGTCAAGCCCTTCGACGACCAGCGGTTCCTGCGGGCGGTCGCCAATGCACAAGCCGCCGGCGGCGGGGCGCCCCCGGCCGAGGATCTGGCGCTGCCGCCGTCCCTGCGCAGCAGCGGCGGCGTGGCCAGCGACGGCTTCATCGGATCCTCGGCCCCGATGCAGGAGGTCTATACCCGCATCCGCTCGGTCGCGCGCTCGATGGCCACGGTGTTCATCACCGGCGAGTCCGGCACCGGCAAGGAGCTCTGCGCCCAGGCGATCCACGCCGGATCGGCTCGCGCCTCGGGCCCCTTCATCGCGCTGAACTGTGGCGCGATCCCCGCCGACCTGCTGGAATCGGAAGTGTTCGGTCACCTCAAGGGCAGCTTCACCGGCGCCGTCACCGACAAGATCGGCGCGGCGGCGGCGGCCGACGCCGGCACGCTGTTCCTGGACGAGATCTGCGAGATGGACATGGCGTTGCAGACGAAGCTGCTGCGCTTCTTGCAGACCTCAACCATCCAGCCCGTGGGGGCCGCGCGCCCGCGCAAGGTCGACGTGCGCATCCTTTGCGCCACCAACCGCGACCCGCTGGAGGCCGTCCGCCAGGGCCGCTTCCGCGAGGATCTCTACTACCGCCTGCACGTCGTCCCGATCCACATGCCCGCGCTGCGCGAGCGCGGCGCCGACGTGATCGACATCGCCCAGGCAGTGCTCGACCGTTTCTCGCGCGAAGAAGGTCGCGAGTTCACGGGCCTCGACGAACCGGTGAAGGCGCTGTTCCAGCGGCTGCCCTGGCCCGGCAACGTGCGCCAGTTGCGCAACGTGCTGTGGAACGTGGTGCTGCTGAACGAGGGGCCGCTGGTCACGCTGCCGATGCTGCCCGGCGATCTGGCCAAGGGCACGTCGGCACCGGCCGCCGCGGGCGACAAGGCCCCTGCCCCCGATCTTTCCCAGCAACTCGCCGGTCTCACCATGGCCGAGATCGAGGATCTGGTGATCGATGCCGCGATCGCGCGCAACGGCGGGTCGATCCCCAAGGCCGCGCGCGAACTCGATCTCTCGCCCTCCACGATCTATCGAAAGCGCGACGCCCGCGACCGGCGTCAGGCGACTGGCTGAGCTGTCAGATGAACTGCTCTCGGGTCAGGCGTTCCTCCAGCCCGTGACCGGGATCGAACAGGATGCGGTGCTGCACGCCGGGCTCGCTGCGGATCTCCACGCTGACCACATCGCGCACCGACCGGCCGTCGGCATCGGCCATCACCGGCCGCCGCTCGGGGTTCAGTATGTCGATGCGCACATTTGCATTCTTGTCCAGGATCGCCCCGCGCCAGCGGCGCGGTCGAAAGGGCGCGACCGCCGTCAGCGCCAGCACGTTCGACCCGATGGGCAGGATCGGCCCGTGCGCGGAATAGTTGTAGGCGGTCGACCCGGCCGGCGTGCAGACCATCGCCCCGTCGCAGACCAGTTCCTCCATCCGGGTGCGGCCGTCGATGCCGATCTTCAGCTTCGCCGCCTGCGGACCCTGGCGCAGCAGGCTCACCTCGTTGATTGCCAGCGCGTGATGTTCCTGCCCGTCCATCGTCACCGCGCGCATCGCCAGGGGGTTGATCACCGTCTCCTCCGCCGCAGCCAGACGCTCGGTCAGGTCGTCCTCGGAATAGTCGTTCATCAGGAATCCGATGGTGCCGCGGTTCATGCCATAGACCGGCAGGTTCAGCGCCTGCGTACCGTGCAGCGTATCCAGCATGAACCCGTCGCCCCCCAGCGCCACGATCACTTCGGCTGCCTCGGGCGGTGTGTCGCCATAGCGCGCGATCAGCCGCTCGCGCGCCTCAATCGCGGTCGGGCTGGAACTTGCGGCAAAGGCGATGCGGGTCTGGCCGGGCATGTCTCCCCTCCTCCGGGTCAGGCAGTCTTTGCCCGCGCCATGCGGAAACACAAGCCTGCCGCCCGCGCGCGATGCCGCTTTGCGCCGCCGGTGCGACGGATTCCCCGCTTTCCGCCCTGCCCCCCATGCGGTATGCAGCGCACAGGTTTCAGCAGGCCCGATCACAGGAGTTGCCCATGAACGCCCCCCATCGTGACAGCGGTTTCTTCACCGAGCCCCTCGCCTCGCGCGATCCCGAGATCTTCGGCGCGATCCGCAAGGAACTGGGCCGCCAGCAGGACGAGATCGAGCTGATCGCCTCGGAAAACATCGTCAGCCGCGCGGTGATGGAAGCCCAGGGCAGCGTGATGACCAACAAGTATGCCGAGGGCTATCCGGGCAAGCGTTACTATGGCGGTTGCCAGTATGTGGACATTGCCGAGGAACTGGCGATCAGCCGCGCGTGCGAACTGTTCGGCGTGCAATTCGCCAACGTGCAGCCGAACTCCGGCAGCCAGGCCAACCAGGGGGTGTTCACCGCGCTGATCAAGCCGGGCGACACGATCCTCGGCATGGAGCTCGCTTCGGGCGGCCACCTGACCCACGGCGCCCCCCCGAACCAGTCGGGCAAGTGGTTCAACGCGATCCACTACGGCGTGCGCCAGCAGGACAACCTGATCGACTACGATCAGGTCGCGGCGCTTGCGGCAGAGCACAAGCCGAAGCTGATCATCGCCGGTGGCTCCGCCGTTCCGCGCGTGATCGACTTCGCCCGCTTCCGCCAGATTGCGGACAGCGTCGGCGCGTATCTGCTGGTGGACATGGCGCATTTCGCCGGGCTGGTGGCGGGTGGCGTCCACCCCTCGCCCTTCCCGCACGCCCATGTCGCCACAACCACCACCCACAAGACGCTCCGCGGCCCGCGCGGCGGCATGATCCTGACGAATGACGAAGGCCTGGCGAAAAAGTTCAACTCCGCCATCTTCCCCGGCATCCAGGGTGGCCCCCTGATGCACGTGATCGCCGCCAAGGCCGTCGCCTTCGGAGAGGCGCTGCGGCCAGAGTTCAAGGCCTACAGCGCGCAGGTCGTGAAGAACGCCAAGGCCCTTGCCGAGCAGTTGCAGAAGGGCGGCCTCGACATCGTCACCGGCGGCACCGACACCCACGTGATGCTGGTGGATCTGCGGCCCAAGGGCGTGAAGGGCAACGCCACCGAAAAGGCACTGGGCCGCGCCCATATCACCTGCAACAAGAACGGGATCCCCTTCGACCCCGAAAAGCCGATGGTGACATCGGGCGTCCGCCTCGGCACCCCCGCCGGCACCACCCGCGGTTTCGCCGAGGCCGAATTCCGCCAGGTGGCCGACTGGATCGTCCGCGTGGTCGATGGGCTGGCGGCGAATGGCGAGGATGGCAATGCCGAGGTAGAGGCTGCCGTGAAGGCCGAAGTTCAGGCGCTCTGCAACCGCTTCCCAATCTATCCCGGCCTGTGATCTGCTGACGGCCCGTGCCCCGGCACGGGCCGCTTGCCGATGTCTAAACGCGCGCGCACTGCGCCATGTCGCCCTTTAAATGTCATCGCCTCGCGCGCCGTCATCCCCGCGAAAGCGGGGATCTCCCCACGCCGACGCACGCCCGGGACCCGCGGCAAACCTTTCGGCACGGTTAACAAAAAAACGAATATCGTTTCAGATCATAGGGTTGCAAATTTGGGCACGCGTGCCCAAACCGCTCATCCCCGCCCCAGCTTCGCCTCCCGCGCCGCCTTCAGCCGGGCGAAATCATCCCCCGCATGATAGGACGACCGCGTCAGTGGCGTGGCCGAGACCATCAGGAACCCCTTGCCAAGCGCCGCCTTCTCATAGGCCGCGAACTCTTCCGGCGTCACGAACCGATCCACCCGGTGATGCTTCGACGTAGGCTGCAGATACTGCCCGATGGTCAGGAAATCCACATCCGCAGCCCGCATGTCATCCATCACCTGAAGCACGGATTGCCGATCCTCGCCCAGCCCCACCATGATGCCCGACTTGGTGAACATCGCCGGGTCCAGTTCCTTCACCCGCTGCAGCAGGCGAAGGCTATGGAAATAACGCGCCCCCGGCCGCACCTCGGGGTAAAGGCCGGGGACTGTTTCCAAATTGTGGTTGAACACATCCGGACGCGCCTCGACGACCATTTCCAGCGCGCTTGCCGGGCATTTCAGGAAATCCGGCGTCAGCACCTCGATCGTTGTGCCCGGGCTGCGATGCCGGATCGCCCGGATCGTCTGCGCAAAATGCTCCGCCCCGCCATCGTCCAGATCATCGCGGTCGACCGATGTCACGACCACATGGTTCAGCCCCAAGGTCTCCACCGCATGCGCCACCCGCCCCGGCTCGAACGCATCCAGCGTCTGCGGCCGCCCGGTGGCGACGTTGCAGAAGGTACAGCCGCGCGTGCAGATCTCGCCCATGATCATCATGGTGGCGTGTCCCTGGCTCCAGCACTCGCCAACGTTCGGGCACCCCGCCTCCTCGCAAACCGTCACCAGCTTGTTCTTGCGCAGGATGTCGCGGGTCTGCTTGTAGCCTTCGGAGTTGGGCGCCTTCACCCGTATCCACGCAGGCTTCTTCGGCTGCGCCTGGTCAGCCCGGTGGGCCTTTTCCGGGTGGCGTTCGGTCGGGATGGTCAGGTCGCGCGGGGTCATCGGTGCCTCAGCTTTGCTTGCCTGATCACATAGCCCCTTTGCGCCCGCTTGTCCAAACCATCGCTGCACCAGATTGCAGCGTTGCACAAAATGCATGTGCTCAGGATCGCCCTCCGAAAAGTGAAAAGGCGCGAGGTTTCCCCCGCGCCTTCTCTTCGGTTTTTGCCTGTATTTTTCTTCAGCGCCTCATCCGATCAGCGAATCCGATCCGCCGTATGTCTCGTCGTAGTGCCGCTTCAGCCGCTGCAACGCGATCCGCAGGACGATCTTGCCGGACCGCGCGGCCCAGCCCATCCGCCGCTCGGCCGTCTCCAACCCTTCAAGATAGCAGCAGCAGCGCAGCACCATGTCGCCCAGACCCGGGCCCAGATCGCGCAGCGCGGCGGCCACACGCTCGCGCGCACCCCGCGGCCCCTCGGCCGGACCGCCCGCGGGCACGAAGCCTCCCCGGTCGCCACCGGTCAGGAAGCGGTCCCAGTTCTGCGCCACCCGCGTGCCCATCTGGGCAAGCTCGAAATCCTCGCGCAGACGCTCGGCGGCGGCGACCAGGTCGGGTGTCAGGAAGGGCTTACCATCCTTGTCCCGCCGGCGCCCAAGGGCGGCAACCGGGCTCTCGGCCAGATTGTAGCGCACGCGGCGCGCGGCGCCGTCGCCATCCTCGTCGATCTCGCGTTCTCCCCAGACCCGGTGCTGCTCGGCAAAGGGTGTGGCAGCCTCGGCAAATCCGGCGCGCGCATGTTCATCGGCGGCGAGCAACCGCTTCAGGGCAGCGCGCCCGGTGGCCGTGATCTCGTAGGTGGTTACTCGCCCGCTTCCGCGGCACGAGATCCAGTCCTTCAGCGCAAAGGCCTGGGCGATGACGCGATCCACCACCGCGATGCGGGCGGGCTTTCCGCCGGGCAGGTCGCGCAGGACCACCGCACGCTCCATCTCGGCGGCGATCGCCAGCATTGCGCCAGGTTCGCATAGACGGCGCAGGATGCGCCTCGCCTCGCGCTCTATCGTGGCCTCGTCGGAAAGTGTGGGGTCAGGACGCAGGGCAGCAGTCATTTCGGTATTGTCCTTCCTGGCTAGGGTCGGGGCATCGGTGTAGGTGAGCTGAGCAAGGCTGAGAAGCGCCTCGTCCACCAGAGGGTCGTCGCGACGGCTTTCGAAACGGCGGACCTGACGGAGTATGGTCGAGGCATGACATCCCTCGAGCCGCGCGAGTTCACGCAGGGACATCCCCTTTTCCACGTGCGACAGATACAACCGCACGGAGTCCGGCAACCACGCCGGCAATCCGTTACGGCTTTCCTCTGTCGTCGTCATCCTCTGCCCCCAGTTCGAACCGGCGCGTGCCGGCCACACAGATTGCTGATCCGTTAAGGTTAACGTTGCTTAGCAATGGTTACGGACCAGTTAATATCCGCGCATGATCCCATCATTGTTTCCAATAGCTAAACTATACTGAAAGCCCCGCGCGCCGTTTTGCAAACTCCGGCAACACCCGCTTAGGTTGAGTCACTCTAGGCGTCCATCAAGGAGCTGCCAACATGATGAACCTTCGCACGATTGACCTGACCGGAACCGACTTCTGGGCACAGGTGGCCGCGCTGCGGCGCCCGCGCCTGCTCATAAGCGCGGCCAGGCACGCGCTTTCAGAGTGCGACCGGGAACGGAACCTGCGCCGCATCCTCGCCAATTCTGCAGCGCCCGCCCCGATCAAGGCAATGCCCCGGCTGTTGGAGGAAGAGCAACGCCTGAACGACCTGCGCCGTGCGGAAGACGCAACCTACGACGCGCACAGGCACATTGCGGTTCTGACTGCGATTCTGGGGGAACTCCAAACCTTGCCGCGCCCCGTGCCGCAGCTTCTTGTCGTTCCCAATCTGGGCGATCGACCGGAATGAGACAATCAGACCTGTCGCGGCACCCGACGCCTACAGAAAGGCGTCGGGCATTTCCGAGTTGCGACGATCGACATAAGCTTGAAGCGCCTCAGCGGTGCCGGGATCGATGGCGGGGGGCTGATAATCGCCCAGCATCTTCGTCACCCGTTTGCGGGCCAGCGCGACTGTGTCGCGCGCGCCTTCTTCTTCCCAGGTTTCGAAAGGCTTGTAGTCGAGAAGTTCGGTCCGCCAGAAGGCCGACTTGAAATTCGCCTGTGTGTGGCCGCAGCCTAGGAAGTGCCCCCCCGGCCCGACCTCGCGAATCGCATCCATCGCTTGTCCATTCTCGGACAGGTCGATTCCCCGTGCCAGACCGTGCAGCGCGCCCAGTTGATCGGCATCCATCACGAATTTCTCGAAGCTGGCGACCAGTCCGCCCTCCAGCCATCCGCAGGCGTGCAACATGAAGTTCACGCCCGACAGCAGCGCCACGTTAAGACTGTTTGCCGATTCGTAGGCGGCCTGGGCGTCGGGCAGCTTCGATCCGCAGAACGCCCCCCCCGATCGGTAGGGCAAGCCAAGCCGCCGGGCGAGTTGACCCGCGCCATAGGTGATCAGCGCCGCCTCGGGCGTGCCGAAAGTGGGCGCACCTGAATTCATGTCGATGGAGGTGACGAAGGCGCCGAAGATAACCGGCGCGCCGGGACGGACAAGCTGGCTGTAGGCAACGGCCACCAGCACCTCTGCCAACACCTGCGTCAGCGTGCCCGCGACCGTGACCGGCGCCATCGCCCCGCCGACGATGAAGGGACTGACGATGCAGGCCTGACCCGCGGCGGCATAAACCTCCAGCGCGCCCATCATCACCGCATCGAATGTCAGCGGCGAGTTGATGTTGACCAGCGAGGTCATCACGCAGTTCTGGTCAACAAAATCAGACCCGAACAGAACCCTCGCCATCTCGACCGAGTCCGCGGCGCGGCTTGGTTCGGTCACCGAGCCCATGAATGGCTTGTCCGACAGCGTCATATGCGCCAGCAGCATGTCCAGATGGCGCTTGTTGACCGGCACATCGGTCGGCTCGCAGACCGTTCCGCCGGAATGGTGCAGCCATTTCGACATGTAGCCCAGCTTCACGAAGTTCCGGAAATCCTCGATCGTGGCATAGCGGCGGCCGCCAACCGCATCCCGGACAAAGGGCGGGCCGTAGACCGGCGCCAGCACAAGACTGCGCCCGCCGATCTCGACATTCCGCGCGGGATTGCGGGCGTGTTGGACGAACGAGGCGGGCGCCGTGGTGCAAAGCTTTCGCGCCAGCCCGCGCGGGATGCGAACGCGTTCGCCATCGACCGTGGCCCCAGCGTCCCGCCAGCGCTGAAGAGCGGCGGGGTTCTCGGGGAAATTCACGCCGATCTCTTCCAGAATGATCTCGGCGTTGTGCTCGATGATCTCCAGCGCCTCGGCGTTCAGCACCTCTAGATTGGGGATATTGCGCTCGATGAAGCGCGCGGTCTCGAAGCTGACGGCCGACCGCTCTGCACGCCGCGCGGCGCCGCCCCCGCTGCGTGCCCGACGACCTGCCAATGCCGCGTCGCTCATGCCCTGCCCTCCAACGCCGATGCTGGCGGTTTGATACCCGCAGACGCCCGCGCCGCATGCAAGGATTGCGTCGCCTCGCGGCACAAACCGACATCGCGCTTGCACCCTTTCGCCCGCCGCCCTAATCGGAGGCCATGACCCATCAGCGCCTTCTCATCATCGACTTCGGCAGCCAGGTGACGCAACTGATCGCACGCCGCCTGCGAGAGCTGAACGTCTATTGCGAAATCCACCCCTATCAGCGGGTGGACGATAGCTTTCTGGCCGAGTTCGCACCACGTGCGGTGATCCTGTCGGGTGGGCCGGATTCGGTCACCCGCGACGGCAGTCCGCGCGCACCGGAAAGCCTGTGGACCCTTGGTGTACCGGTCCTGGGTATCTGCTACGGCCAGCAGACGATGATGCAGCAACTGGGCGGCCGGGTCGAAAGCGGGCATGGCACCGCCGAATTCGGCCGCGCCTATGTCATCCCGACCAAAGACCGCCTGCCGCTGCTGGATGGCTGGTTCGCAGGCGGGCGCGAGCAGGTGTGGATGAGCCATGGCGACCACGTCGCCGCCATCGCCCCCGGCTTTCGGGTCTACGGCACCTCGCCCGGTGCGCCCTTTGCCATCGCCGCCGATCCCGACCGCCATTTCTATGCCGTTCAGTTCCACCCGGAAGTGCATCACACCCCGAACGGCGCCAAGCTCTATGCCAATTTCGTACGTGAGGCCGGGTTCACCGGCGACTGGACAATGGGCGCCTACCGGGACGAGGCAATTGCGAAGATCCGCGAACAGGTGGGCGACTCTCGTGTGATCTGCGGGCTGTCGGGGGGCGTGGACTCCTCGGTGGCCGCCGTGCTGATCCACGAGGCCATCGGCGACCAACTCACCTGCGTGTTCGTCGATCACGGCCTGTTGCGGCTCGGCGAGGCAGAGCAGGTCGTCGGAATGTTCCGCGATCACTACAATATCCCGCTGATCCACGCAGACGAGGCCGACCTGTTCATCGACGCGCTGGAGGGCGTTTCCGACCCCGAGGTAAAGCGCAAGACAATCGGCCGGCTGTTTATCGAGGTGTTCGAGAAACACGCAAAATCTGTGGGCGGAGCCGAGTTTCTTGCTCAGGGCACGCTGTATCCGGACGTGATCGAAAGCGTAAGCTTCTCGGGCGGGCCGTCGGTCACGATCAAGTCGCACCACAACGTCGGCGGCCTGCCCGAAAAGATGGGCATGAAGCTGGTCGAACCGCTGCGTGAACTGTTCAAGGATGAGGTCCGTGCGCTGGGGCGCGAACTGGGTCTGCCCGACCACTTCATCGGCCGCCATCCCTTCCCCGGGCCGGGCCTTGCGATCCGCTGCCCCGGAGAAATTACCCGCGAGAAGCTGGAGATCCTGCGCCGGGCGGATGCGGTCTTCATCGACCAGATCCGCAAGCACGGGCTCTACGACGAAATCTGGCAGGCCTTTGTCGCGCTTCTTCCGGTGCGCACGGTCGGCGTGATGGGCGACGGGCGCACCTATGACTACGCCTGCGCCTTGCGCGCCGTGACCAGCGTCGATGGCATGACCGCCGATTACTACCCCTTCAGCCACGATTTTCTGGGTGAAACCGCGACGCGAATAATAAACGAAGTCAAGGGCATAAACAGGGTCACTTACGACATCACCTCAAAGCCGCCCGGAACAATCGAATGGGAGTGATCCCCGCGCCCCAAGGAAAGGAACGCCCCATGTCCCGTATCGCGCTCTCCGGCCGCCTGATCTGCGCCGATGAGGTCGAGGCCGAAGTGCTGCGGCGGAATCTGGACGCCCACATCATCGCCAGCCGCGCGGAACCGGGCTGCCTGCGTTTCGATATCACGGCCACTGACGATCCGCTGATCTGGCAGGTGTCGGAACTTTTCGCCGACGCTGCCGCGTTCGAGGCGCACAAGGCCCGCACCGCGGCGAGCCCTTGGGCCGAGGCCACGCGGGCCATCCGGCGCGACATCACCGTGACCCCGGTCGACGCTTGATCGAGGGCCGATGACCGCCGCCACGCCCGAGATCGAGGTTTATCGCCCATTGGCCGCGGCTGGCTGGATGGTCGGCTCGATCCTCTCGTTCTCGGCCATGGCGGTGTCGGGCCGCGAGCTGTCGTCCGACCTCGATACCTTCGAGATCATGCTCTACCGCTCCCTGATCGGAATCGTGATCCTTGTCAGCGCGGCGCGCATCGCCGGAACGCTGCGGCAGGTCACGACCCGGTCGATGCACCTGCAGGTGATCCGCAACGTCAGCCACTTTACCGGGCAGAACCTCTGGTTCTGGGCGCTAACCATGCTGCCGCTGGCGCAGCTCGTGGCGCTTGAATTCACCTCGCCGCTGTGGATCGCGCTTCTGGCACCGCTGCTTCTGGGGGAGCGACTGACGCGGGTGCGCGCGCTCGCCGCGTCGCTGGGCTTCTGCGGCGTCCTGATTGTCGCGCGTCCCGATTTCGGCACGCTGAACATGGGTCTGTTCGGCGCCGCAGGGGCCGCCATCGGCTTTGCCGGATCTGCGATCTTTACCAAGATCCTGATGCGGACCGAGACGATCACCTGCATCCTGTTCTGGCTGGTCGTGCTGCAGGCGCTGTTCGCGCTGGTGATCTCGGCCGCCGACGGACAGATCACCTGGCCCGCAGCAACAAGCTGGCCCTGGGTGGCTGTGGTGGGCGCGGCCGGGCTGGTGGCGCATTTCTGCCTGACGCGTGCCCTTTCCCTTGCGCCCGCAGTGGTAGTCATGCCGCTAGATTTCGCCCGCCTGCCGTTCATCGCCCTGATCGGCGTGGCGCTTTACGGCGAGACTCTGGAGGCCTTCGTGCTGCTGGGGGCGGCGCTGATCCTGCTGGCCAACTGGATCAACATCCGTGCCGAGGGCCGCCGCGTGGCAGTGCTGCGCGCCCTGCGCTGACCGGGACACGACGTAACGTTGTGGTGACGTTGCGTTACACATTGACCGATTCATGGCGAAAACCTTAGCACTTCTCAGCCGTCGGGATGCAGTACCGATGGTCAGGAGGAGACCGCCATGAAACGACTTGCATCCATCGCAGGCACCGTCGCGCTGTCAGCCACAGCGGCGGGGGCCGGAAACATCGAGCGCACGACGCAATCCGTCGCGCTTCTGTTCGAGCCGGGCAATTACCTGGAATTCAACTTCGGTTACGTCAGCCCCACGGTGTCAGGCACCAGCACGTTAACCGGCTCCGAAACTTCAAGCGGAGACATGCTCGAAAGCTATTCGAACCTGTCGCTCGGCCTGAAGTCGCAGTTGAATGACCGCTGGGACCTGGGCCTCGTGCTCGATCAGCCGATCGGCGCAGACACTCTCTATCCGACGGGTACGGGCTATCCCGCCGCTGGCGCCGTTGGTACGCTCGATTCCGCCGCCCTCACCCTTCTCACGCGCTACAAATTCGACGGCGGTTTCAGCGTGATTGGCGGTCTTCGCCTCCAAGAGACCGATGGCGTGGTGAACCTGCCCTTCATCCCGGGCGGCGGATACACGATGCACACCAGCACAGAGCGTGACCTCGGGTATGTCGTCGGCGTGGGTTACGAGCGGCCGGACATCGCACTTCGGGTGGCCCTGACCTACAATTCGGAGATTGAGCACAGCTTCACCTCAACCGAGAGTTCGTTTCTTGGCGCAGATGTCCCCGGTGAGTTCACGACTATCATCCCGCAATCGCTCAACCTCGAGTTCCAGACCGGCGTCGCACCCGACACGTTGCTGTTTGGCAACCTGCGCTGGCAGAAATGGAACGACTTCCGCATCGCCCCGGATGGCTACGATGCCATCATCGGCGGTCCCATCGTCTCCTACCCCGGCAATGCCACCACGTTGAACCTCGGCCTCGGCCGCCGGTTCACCGAGAAGTGGTCGGGCGCCGTCACCGTCGGCTATCAGGACGGCGCGGGCCTGCCCACGGGCAACCTTGGCCCCACGAACGGCTACCGCAGCATCGGCCTCGCGGCCACCTACACCGAAGGGCCGATGCGCATCACCGGTGGCATCCGCTACATCGATCTCGGGAACGCTCGCACGATCCCGCCCATCAATGGTGAATTCAGCGGCAACCACGCCATCGCCGCGGGCATCCGCGTCGCCTACAACTTCTGACCCGGTTGACCGCATCCGCCGGCCCGCGCATACCGGCGCGGGTCGAGCGGAGATGACGATGATCTACACTACCCCCGACGACTGGTTACGCGCACCGGAAAAGCGCATTGCGCTGTTCGGCATGTCGGGCCTGGGCAAGACCCATGTCGCCAGCCTGCTGCGGGCCTCGGGCGGGTGGTTCCACTATTCCATCGATTACCGCATCGGCACCCGCTACATGGGCGAGCACATCGCCGACAACTTCAAGGCCGAGGCGATGAAGGTACCGCTGCTGCGCGAGCTGCTGTTGACCGACAGCGTCTATATCCAGTCGAACATCACCTTCGACAACCTCGCGCCGCTGTCCACCTACCTGGGCAAGCCGGGGGATCCGGCGCGCGGCGGCCTGCCGTTCGAGGAATACTGCCGTCGCCAAAACCAGCACCGCACGGCCGAGGTCGCGGCGCTGCTTGACACGCCGCATTTCATCGCCCGCGCCAAGGCGCTGTATGGCTACCCGAACTTCGTCTGCGACACCGGCGGGTCGATCTGCGAGGTGGTGAACCCCGACGACCCAGAAGATCCGGTTCTCACCTCCCTGTCGCAGAACCTGCTGCTGATCGGGATCGAGGGCTCGGACGCCCACACCGAGGAGTTGATCCGCCGCTTCGACCGGGCGCCGAAGCCGATGTACTACCACCCCGACTTCCTGACCCGCGCCTGGGCCGAATACGCAGGCGACAAGCCGCTGGACGCCATCGACCCAGACGCCTTTGTCCGCTGGACCTATGCCCGTGCGCTGGCCCATCGCGCGCCGCTCTATGCCGCGATGGCCCGCAACTGGGGCCTTTCCGTCACCGCAGAGGACATCGCCCGCGTCAACTCGGCGGCCAAGTTCGACACCCTGGTCGCCCGCACCCTTGAGGCGCGCGGCTGAACCGCCTATCTGACCTGTCCCCAAGGGATGATCCCGATGCCGATCACGCTGCCCGAAACCTTGCCCGCCTTTGACATCCTTCAGTCCGAAGGCGTCATGGTCATGGGCGAGAGCCGCGCCGCCCGGCAGGACATCCGCCCGCTCAGGATCGGGCTTCTGAACCTGATGCCCAAGAAGATTCAGACTGAGACTCAGTTCGCCCGCCTGATCGGCGCCACACCCGTGCAGATTGACTTGCAGTTGATCCGCATGACCGAGCACGAAACGCGCAACACCGCACCCGAGCACATGGCCGAATTCTACCGCCCCTTTGCCGAGGTGGCGGCCACGGGCGAAAAGTTTGACGGCCTGATCATCACCGGCGCCCCGATCGAGCATCTACCTTACGAGGACGTGACCTACTGGGACGAGTTGGTTCGGGTCATGGACTGGACCCAAAGCCACGTCCATTCAACGTTTGGTGTCTGCTGGGGCGGCATGGCGATGGCGTGGCACTTCCACGGCATCCCCAAGCACATGCTGGAGCGAAAGGCCTTCGGTTGCTACCGCCACCGCAACCTGGTGCCCACCTCGCCCTTTCTGCGCGGGTTTTCCGACGAATGCGTGATCCCCGTCAGCCGCTGGACAGAACTGAAGCAGGCGGACATCGACGCGGTGCCGGGGCTGGTCACGCTGCTCGGTTCCGATCAGGTGGGCCCCTGCCTGGTCGAGGATCCGGCGCATCGGAGCCTGTGGATCTTCAACCACCTCGAATACGACAGCGGCACGCTGAAGGAGGAATACGACCGCGACGTGGTCTCGGGCACGCCGATCAACGTGCCTTTGAACTATTATCCCGACGACGATCCGTCGAAAACACCGCTCAACCGCTGGCGGAGCCACGCGCACCTTCTATATGGCAACTGGATCAACGAGATCTATCAGTCAACACCGTATGACCTTGCCGAAATTGGCCGCTAGCCTGCTTACATTCGCCGCCATCTCCGTGACGCTCGCCGGATGCGGCGCGCTGGTCGGCCAGCGGATCGAAAGCCGGGCCCAGGCGGCCGAGGCAGCCTATCCCCCCACCGGCCAGTTCGTCAAGGTGGCGGGCCGCCGCGTCCATGCCCATGTGGAGGGAACGGGGCCGGACCTGATCCTGATCCACGGCGCGAGCGGCAGCACGCGGGATTTCACCTTCTCGCTGGTGGATCAGTTGAAGGACCGCTATCGCGTAATCGCCTTCGACCGTCCCGGCCTCGGCTGGTCGGACGATCTGGGCACGGAGAGTCTCAGCCCCGTTGCGCAGGCAGACCATCTGCGCGCCGCCGCCGAACAGCTTGGCGTGCGCCGGCCCATCGTTCTGGGCCACAGCTATGGTGCCTCGGTCGCGCTCGCCTGGGGGCTGCGCGATCCGGGACAGACCGCGGCTCTTGTCATCGTCTCAGGTGCGACGCGGCCATGGGACGGCGGCCTCGGCCCCAGCTACACGCTGACCGCCAGCCGGTTCGGTCGCGCCACCATCGTGCCGCTCGCCAGCGCCTTTGCGACCGAGCGGCTGACCAGCAGCGTCATCGATTCGATATTCAAGCCGCAATCCGCGCCTGAAGGGTATGACGACTATATCGGTGCCGGCCTCACGCTGCGCCCGCCGACATTGCACCTGAACGCGCGTCAGATCACCGCCCTGCATCCCTATCTGGTCGAGATGGAGAAGCACTACGACCGGCTTCCCATTCCGGTCGAGATCGTCCACGGCGACCGCGACATGGTTGTGCCGCTGGAGATCCATGGCGTGCCGCTGGCCGACCTGATCCCCGGCGCAGAGATCAGCATCATCGCCGACGGCGGCCACATGCCGCACCACACCCACAGCGACCGGGTGGTGGACGCCATCGATCGCGCCGCTCGCCGCGCAGGCCGCCGCTAGGCCCGCCCACCGTTTTGTGACGATCAATAGTTCACCCTGAACAACTCTCACCCCACTGTTTCTGCTTCATAACGCGGCGTTTTTCTTAGGTTTTGGACGCAGCATTTTGTACTATCGCAGCCAGAA
>JAWLCA010000014.1:0-110885 GCA_041687395.1 Paracoccaceae bacterium
AGGCGAAGATGCGCTGCCTCAAGGCCTTCGGTGAGCGCATCATGGCCAGAGATCCCGACCGCCAGACCGCCGAAATCCACATCCGCATCGCCCTCATGACCCGTTTCAACGCCCTCGGCACCGCCGAGATCGTCCGCGTGGCATGACGTCAACGGGGTAAGGGGAACTCACGCCTCAGGCGCGAGTTGCGCAACAACGCCCCGTCGAATGGGTCGTTGGTAGCGGATTTCGCATCTTCGGGGCCGCCGTGTCGGCTGTTGGGCAGATCACGGTCGGATTCGTCCTCACGCCATCAGCCGCCTTCGGACCAGGAACAGGTTGCCGAGCGCGAACAGCGTGAAGAACTGGGCGCGGTTCTTGGCGAGCCCACGGTAGCGGGTCTTCACGTAGCCGAACTGCCGCGTGAGGACGCGGAACGGGTGCTCGACCCTGGTCCGCACCATGGCGATGATCCGGTTGATCTTCACGTCCTCGGGGTGAAGCTTGCCGCCCTTCGGCGCCTTGCGGATCACGCCCCAGACCTTGCCCTCGTCGGTGAACGCGGCCTCCCGCTCGGCGCTGACATAGCCCTTGTCGGCCCAGACCGAGGTTTCCTCGCCGTGCAGCAGCTCGTCCCAGATCCGACTGTCATGGACCCTGGCGGTCGAGGTCTCGAGACTGTGGGCACCCCCGCTTTCGCAATCCACGCCCACATGCGCCTTCATGCCGAAGTACCGGGTGTTGCCCTTCTTCGTGGACGACATCTCCGGGTCGCGGGCGCCCGCCTTGTTCTTGGTCGAAGACGGCGCGTCGATGATCGTCGCATCGACAAGCGTGCCCGAGCGCAGCGTGATCCCCTTGTCCGCCAGATGGGCGTTCACGCCCGCGAAGATCGCCTCGGTCAGACCCTGACGCTCCAGAAGATGGCGGAAGTTGAGGATCGTGGTCTCGTCGGGAATGCGGTCGTCGCCAAGCTCGATCACCAGCGCCGTCTTCCGCTTCGCCGTCCACCGTTTGATGTTCTCGTCCATCGTCATACTCATCGCTACGTTCTCCCTTGTAGCATGAGCAGGATTTCACTGGGTCGATACAATCCAGCTCTTCGCGTCGCTTGGATGGGAAACGGTGAACCTCTACCAAGAGTGGGCCGCTGGGCGCTCGACCGAGGGGCGGGACAGCGAGAAGCAGGTAGTGCTGGAGGGGCGGCTTCGGTCCGCCGTGGGACGTCTGAACCCCGACCTGCCCGCCAACGCCATCGATCAGGTGGTCGACGAGGTTTCGCGTGACCGGTCCCGCATGGTCCCCCAGAACGCCAATCAGGAACTGTGGCAGTTGCTGCGCGACGGGGTGAAGGTCCGCGTCACCGATGAACGCGGCAGGCCCACGACCCGAACCGCCCGCGTGATCGACTGGCGCGATGCCGGGGCGAACGACTTTCTGCTGGCCTCGCAGTTCTGGGTGCGGGGTGACATGCACCGGCGGCGTCCCGACCTGCTGGGCTTCGTCAATGGCATTCCCCTGCTGCTGTTGGAGCTGAAGAAGTTCAGCGCCCCGGTAAAGGCCGCCTACGACGACAACCTGACCGACTACCGCGACACCATCCCGCACCTGTTCACCCCGAACGCGCTGATCATCCTGTCGAACGGAGCGGACACCAAGGTCGGTAGCACCTTCGCCCCGTGGCAGTTCTTCAACGAATGGAAGCGGATCAACGACGAGGGCGAGGAAGGCGTCGTCTCACTGGAGACCGCGATCCGGGGCCTGTGTGCCAAGGAGAAGCTGCTGGACCTTGTCGAGAACTTCATCGTCTACGAGGAGGAGAAGGCCGGGCTGGTCAAGAAGCTGGCAAAGAACCACCAGTTCCTTGGGGTCAATCGCGCCATCACCGAGGTGATCCGCTCCAAGGCCCGGCCCGAGGGCGAGGCGGGGCGGCTGGGGGTGTTCTGGCACACGCAGGGCAGCGGCAAGTCCCTGTCGATGGTGTTCTTCTGCCAGAAGATCCTTCGCACGGTGCCGGGCAACTGGACCTTCGTGATCGTCACCGACCGGCAGGAACTGGACGAGCAGATCTACAAGACCTTTGCCGCAACCGGGGCGGTGACGGCAGCGGGCGTCCATGCCGAAAGCGGGGCGCATCTGAAGGACCTGCTGCGGGCCGATAGGCCGCCTTGACCGTAGCGATCTGCTCGGGCGTCAGCTCATTCAGTTCCGGACCTTGCAGCCGGGTTTGAAGAAGCCGGTGCTCGTCGAACTTCTTGTCGACCTCTACGGCAGCGATTCGTACCCTACGGAGCGCTTCCGCATGGTCTCGCGTTCGCAGGGAGAAGGTCACTTCGCTCTTGCCGTAGCTATCGCGAATATCCTTCGGGACCGTCGCACGGTGGTAGTAGGTGGCATTTCGACGGAAGAGTCGGGTGTGTCCGGGCATCTTTTTGAGGTGCTCCACTGTAACACCTCACCGTAACAACTCTTGGATTTACCGCAGTGAAATCAGCAAGTTACTGTGGCGTAACGCTAATTTCAGTGATTGGTGGAGCCAAGGGGAGTCGAACCCCTGACCTCTTGAATGCCATTCAAAAATCAGCGCCAAAATCGACCTAACTTATCAAAACACCTGACCGCCACAAAACCCCTTGTTTCACTTGCTATTGCGCGGGTTGTTAGCCATTGTGACTAACGCCGGGTAACGCCCCAAAACGGCGGAATCTGTTACCCCTGTGTTACCCCGGCGCGACCTTTTGACTTGTACCGAGGATGCTTTGACATGGCAAAGGCACTGAAAACTCCGACGGTCGAGGCGGCAAGACCGGACCCGGAAAAGCGGCGGGAAATTCCTGACGGAATCGTCTCGGGGCTGTATCTGGTGGTGCAGCCGAGCGGGGCGAAGTCCTGGGCGTTGCGCTATCGGTTCGCGGGCAAGCCTGCCAAGCTGACCTTGGGCCGGTGGCCGGTCATGGGGCTGGCGGCAGCGCGGACGGCAGCGGCGGAAGCCGTGGAGAAGGTCGAGAGGGGCGAGAACCCGACGATTGAGAAGAAGGCGACCAAGGCCGCGCGGATCGAGGCGCAGCTAGACGAACGCGACCTGTTCAAGAACGTGGTCGAACTGTTCCTGAAACGCCATGCCAGCCGCAACCGGCGGGCGGATGATGTGGCCGCATTCTTTCGCCGCGAGGTGCTGGACGCATGGGGCGAGCGGAAGATCCACACCATTACCAAGCGCGACGTGATCGACGTGCTGGACGGCATTGTTGACCGGGGCAGCCCCGTTAGCGCGAACCGCCTGCGCGCGCACCTGAACACGCTGTTCAATTGGGCGAAGGGCCGGGACATTGTGCAGGCGAACCCTCTGGACGGGATCAAGCCCCCTGCCCCGGAGAAGCCGCGCGACCGCGTCCTGACTGACGACGAAATCCGGCTGTTCTGGCGGGGATGCGATCGGCTGGGCCAGCCGTTCGGGCAGCTGTTCAAGGTGATGCTGTTGACGGGCCAGCGTCGGGGCGAAGTCGGCGGAATGACCGAGGGAGAAATCAAAGGCGCCGTGTGGACCATCCCGGCCGCTAGGTCGAAGAATGGCGACGAACACAGCCTGACACTACCAGAGGCCGCCCGCGACGTTCTGGCGAACGTGGAGCGGATCAAGGGCAAGGCGGGCTATGCGTTCACCACGACCGGCGACAGCCCCGTGTCGGGCTTCACACGCGCCACGACGCGCCTGCGGCAGAAGATGACCGAGATCGCGGCCGAAGATGCAGGCGAGCCGGTCGAGGTTGCACCCTTCACCTTGCACGATCTGCGCCGCACGGCCGCAACCGGAATGGCCAGGCTGGGCTTTCCGCCGCACGTTGTCGAAGTGGTGTTGAACCATCGCAGCGGAACCCGCCGGGGCGTCGCGGGCGTCTACAACCGTTTCGACTATGCCGACGAGAAGCGCGATGCGCTGGAAGCATGGGCGCGGCATGTGCTGGCGCTGGTCGAGGGCCAGCCCGACAACGTGGTGCCGATCGCGGGGGCGCGGTGATGAATGAGTGGGGTATCCCTGATTGGTGCGATCCGGCTGCCTATGGCGACACGGAGCAATGGACGTTCGTGCGGTGGCGCTGGGAATTCAATCGGCGGCGGCAGGACTATCGACAAGAAGCGATGCAGTTGCTCGATCTCTGGGGGGGCGGTGCGGACCGCCAAAGCCCAAAGTGGCACGCATACTTTCGCAAATGGGGCTATGAACGTGTTCTGGATCCGCGAGTGTCAGAATATCCGGATGAGGAATTGCTGACTTGGGGATGGGGAAATGTTGACACGATGGCAAGCGGCCCACGGCAGTTCATGCGGGTGTGTGAAGGGGAATTCGCCGTAAAGTTCAAGCTCGACACTCCGTTGGCCGAACAGTTCAAGCAGGCGGAACTCGCCGCAAAGGCGGCGCAGAAAGCCCGACACGGAAAATTGGTGCAGCACACATACCATCCCCAGAAATGGTTTGGCTACTTGCGCACCCTAGACGCGCGCGACGCGGGCGCAGTGTGGGCCGAAATCGCCGCTTTACACCCAAACACGGCACAAACTGACCAGACGGGGCGCGACAAATGGAAATCGGCCGACGGCTTGCGATTTAGTTTCTAGATTCTTTTCACAATCAACGGCGGCGATTCCATATGCTTATGAGGTGCCATGACCTAACCCGATAGGAGTGGCACCCATGACCCAAGCAGAACTTTCCCGCGCCGCATATGAGCAGGCTAACGGGACGGAAGACACAGGGCGAACGACACAGTCCGAGAAACGCATTCAAGCCGCACAGGTGCGCGCGATGTGCGGCGAAATCAGCGACATGACCCTGTGGCGCTGGTTGCAGGAACGCCAATTCCCCCAGCCCATTTACATCGGCCGACGACGATACTGGCGCGAAGCTGACGTGATCGCCTGGCTGGAAGCGCAAGCGACTTCCGCCGCTGCATGAAAAACCCGCACCGGGGGCGACGGTGCGGGGCTGGGGCAGTGGGGCAGATTGGACAGAACTGCTGACCCTTCTTAGCACGCGCCGCACCCTCGGGCAAGAATACCGAGGCGACAGTGAAAGCAGAAATCGAGATCATAGCCGGCTGGGATGCGTTCACGCCCTTTGCCGTGCACCAGTGGAGCGCCGGCCGCGACAGCGGCGCGCTGCTGGAAACCTTTCGAACCCGAAGGCAAGCGGTGCGCTACGCACTCGCCTACGCCCGGCGGCACGATATGGACCTGCACAGCGCACCGGTCCTGCCCTTCAGCGGGAGGGCAACCGCGTGAGTATGGAGATACGCAACCCCGCGCTGCGCCACCGGGCTGAATGGGCGAAAACCCTCGCCCTGACGCTGGAGCATTGCAATTCGCAGGAGGCCGCCGCGATCTGCGCCGCCTTCCTGGACACGGTAGAGACCGGCGGGCCGCGCCACGATTGGCTAGGCCACGTCTATGCAGACGCACGGCTCTGGGCAGACTCGGCACCGCCGCACGAACTGGTGGCCTATACGCTGGCAGGACTTGACCGGCTGCCACGGGCGCACTTGGGCAACGCCACGCACAAGCGCGCTTTCGTGGCGCTATGGGATGCATTCGACGCTTCGGACAGGGCGCGCTTTCTAGGCCGTGTCGATCCTGACGGTAAGTTTCACGGGGGTCGAACATGAGCGCCCCGGATCCTCTGGACAACGTGCGCGCGCTTCCGCCGCTGGAAGCATATGACGACAGCCCGCCGCCGGTGGAATTCTCGCCCAGCCCCTACATCTGGCGCAACCCGGCAGAAATCCCGCCGCGACAATGGCTATTCGCCAAACATCTAATCCGGGGCTTTGTGTCCGCGACCGTTGCACCGGGCGGGCTGGGCAAGTCGTCGCTTTCGCAAGTCGAAGCTTTGGCAATGGTAACAGGGCGCGCCCTGATGGGCGACGCTCCGCCCGAACCGTTGCGGGTTTGGTGCTGGAATGGCGAAGATCCAAAAGAAGAACTTGAGCGCCGGATTGCCGCCGCGTGCCTGCATTACCAGATCACGCCCGAGCAGATCGGCGGGCGGTTGTCCCTGGACAGCGGCCGCGACGTGCCAATCACCATAGCCAAGACAAATGCGCAGGGGATCGAACTTGCAACCCCGATTCGGGACGCGCTGGTGCGCGCTATCAAAAAGGACCGTATCGACGTGCTGGTGGTGGACCCCTTCGCCACAAGTCACAGCGTGCCCGAGAATGACAACGCCGCGATGAATGCCGTTGTTTCCGCCTGGCGGGATATCGCGGCCCTGACGAACTGCGCGATTGAGCTGGTGCACCACGTTTCCAAAGCAGGAGCGATGAACGCCGACGAAATGGGCATCTATGCCAGCCGGGGCGCGGGTGCGCTGATCGACGGAGTGCGCAGCGCCCGTTTTCTGACCCGGATGCGCCAAGACGAAGCCGACAGATACGGGATCGTGGAACAAGAGGCCGCAAGGCACTTCCGCGTCAACATGGGCAAGGCGAACCTTGCGCCGCCTGACAAGGCGACATGGCGAAAGATGATCGCCGCCGATCTTGGCAACGGGGCGGGGCTTTGGCCCGAAGGCGACCTTGTGGGCGTGGCGACCGTCTGGACGCCACCGGACCCGTTCGAGGGAATGACCGCGCGCGACCTGATGCGCGTACAACAGGCAATCGAGGCCAGCGAGACCCCGCCGAAGGCGAACGAACGCGCAAGCGATTGGGCAGGGTATGTCGTCGCGGATGCTCTGGGGCTGGACTTGGGCCGCGACCTGAAAAAGCACGAACGCAATCCGGCACAGAACATCGCCCGCGCCAAGGTGCGACAACTTCTAAGCGAATGGCTACGAAGCGGCGCACTTGTCATCGAGCCGACCCACAGTGCCCGCGATGGACGGGCGATCAAGTTTGTGCAGGTCGGCGAGAGGGTCAGCATGGCCGATCTGCAAGGTTAGAGTTGGTCGAGTATAGCGAAGGCCGTCAACTCTGGATTCTCAGCACACTGGTCGCGCAGTCGTGCCAAAGTGGAGAGTTCGTCTTGATGCAGCCCTCCCTTCGCTGTGTCGAAGCCAAGCACAAAGCCCCAAAGCATTCCCTGTCGCGCGTAGAATTGCACTGCCGCATCTAGTCCCTCTGTGAAAGGATTTGGCGCCTCTCCGTCTATGATCGAGACGACTTCACCGCAGGGTCTCTCTGTAAAGTATCGGACGGCTTCGTGATCAGAATACCCCTGCGACACCGCAGGTGAAGCAATGACACAAACCGAGAAAACGCATAGCCGCACTTTGTCTCTCCGAGCGAGTGCTGCCAACCTTACCGCTAGACCTTCCGCAGTCAATTCCACTGCGGCGGATGAGTGTGGATGAGTGCGGAAATAGAGATGCAGGCGGGCGGGCGGAGACTTCCGCCGCCGCAGTCAATTCCTTTAAGGCGACGACTGCGGCGGAACCGCTCTTTCCGCCCCGCCTGTGGGATTACCCCTGTCGGTTTCGACTGCGGAAGGATGAGCGCGGGCACCTTCAACGGGCGATATATCCTTGTGAAAATATCGCACCTTTCCGCCTGTTTTTGTGCCCTGTTCGGGGAAGGATTGGCAAGAATTCTTGATATGCAGTCAAAACATCTAACAAAACATAGCGTTGTAAAACATATAGTTAGCTATAATTTAGCGCCGCGATGTGCTACAGGGGTAACGCACGGGTAACGAAAGGCCGCCTTAAGCATGGCGAAAGCACCACCACCGCAATTCAGCACACGCAAGGGCACCGGGGCTGTTGTCCTGGCGGGGGTGGACGGGCGCAGCATGATGGCGCGGCGGTTCCGTGAGATTGCAGCGAACATCGAAGGCGACCTCGGCGGGGATTTGACCGAAGCACAGAAGCACCTGATGGCGCGGGCGGCAACGCTGGCGTGCTGGTGCGAGGAACGCGAGGCGGAACTTGCCAAGGGCGAGGAATTCGACGCGGGCCAATATGCCACCATCGCAAACGCCATGCGCCGTCTCTTATCTGATCTGGGGCTAGAGCGCCGATCGAAAGACATTACCCCCAGCCTTCACGACTACATTGCGGGGCGGGCCAATGGCTGACCGCGACCGGGCGCTTATCACGATCCGGCCGGGGCCGGTGGTGCATGTGTGGGTTGATGGCCGCGAGGTGGCGCGCATGCCGCTGGACCTTGCCGCCGCCTGCACCCTTCTGGGCGACCTGATCGACGCTGTGCAGGAGGCCAACCGTGGCCGTTGATATCCGCAACGCCATGACCGACCCGGCACTGTTCGGTGACACGTTCGGCGGTGACAGCTTCGCCGCGTGGCGGGCGTTGCTGGCGGGCTTCTACGGCTTGGACCTGGACGCCACCGAGGCGGAGACGTGGCGGGCCGTCACGGGGCGCGCAGAGACGCCCACAGAGTCGCATGACGAACTTTGGCTAGCGGTGGGGCGCAGGGGCGGCAAGAGCCATGCAGCGGCCTTGTGCGCGGTGTATGAGGCGGCCTTTCACGATCACAGGGACAAGCTTGCGCCGGGCGAGTGGGCAACGGTGATGTTGCTTGCCGCCGATCGGTCACAGGCGCGGACGCTGCTGCGCTATGTGCGCGGGCTGTTCGATCATCCGATGCTTCGCCCGCTGGTGGCGCGTGAGACTGAAACCAGCCTTGAGTTGACGACGCGAACGGCGATCGAGGTTCACACCGCGTCGCACCGCAGCGTGCGGGGCTACACGCTGGCGGCCGTAATCTGCGACGAAATAGCCTTCTGGCATTCGGACGGCGCGCGGCCTGATGCGGAGATCATCGCGGCCTTGCGTCCTGCGCTGGCGACGCTGGGCGGGCGGCTGCTGGCGTTGTCATCGCCCTACGCCCGTCGCGGGGCGCTGTGGGACACTTACCGGCAGCACTTCGGAAAGCCGGGGCGTGTTCTGGTGGCGCAGGCGGCATCCCGGACCATGAACCCGACCTTGCCGGGGCGGGTTGTCGAAGACGCGATGCGGGATGATGCGGCGCGGGCGAGTGCCGAGTATCTGGCGCAGTTTCGCAGCGACATTGCCAGCCTGATCGCGCCGGAACTGATCGAGGATGCGACGCGGCCGAAGCCGCTGGAATTGCCGCACGCGCAGGGGCAGCGATACTTTGGATTTGTGGACCCGGCAGGTGGTGGACCGGATGAATTCACCTTGTCGATCGGGCATCGTGACGGCGACGTTGCCGTGATCGACCTTGTGCGGGGGTTGCGGGGCAGCCCGGCCGAGATCGTGGCGGAGTTTGCCGAGGTGCTGCGCCGGTATGGACTGCACCGGGTGACGGGCGACCGTTATGCGGGCCGGTGGCCGGGCGACGAATTCCAGAAACACGGGGTCATCTATGAGCAGTCCGACCTGGACCGGACGGGGCTTTATCTGGAACTTCTGGCGGCGCTGAATTCGGGGCGTGTTGAATTGCCGCCCTGTCAGAAGGTGGCGCGGCAGCTTGCGGCGCTGGAGCGGCGCACGGGGCGCAGCGGGCGCGACATGGTGGATCACCCGCCGGGCGGAAACGACGACCGGGCGAACGCGCTGGCGGGGGTGGTGGCGCACATCATGGCACCCAAGATTTATTGCCGGGTGGCGGAACTGAAACTTTAGGGGCGAAAGGGCCAGACATGGTGCAATATTCCAAGGCAATCGAGAAGATTGTGGAGCGTGCCAACAAGAGCGGCGGCGCGGGGGCGGCAGGCTTTGTGCGGCAGATGCAGGGCGTTGCCAGTGCGACGCGCGCGCTTGAGGGCGTGATGATGAACCGCAACCCGGTGGATACGGACGCGGGGCATCTGAAGAAGGTTCACCAAGCGGGCGAACGGCTGGCGAAGTCTCTGGAGGCGACGCGTTCGCGCGGGACCGACTTGTTGAATTCGACCATGCAGGAACTGACCGGGCAGTTGCGATCGCGCAGCGGCATCCGCCCGCCCGAGAACATGGCCGAGGTGGTCCAGCAAAGCGAAATCCGGCAGGCCATGCAGCGCCTGTCTCCGAAGGAGCGTAGCGACGTGGCCCTTGCCGCGCTGAAGAACGGCGACGCCCTGACAATCAACGCCATTGCGAATGGCGCGCCCTTCCTCTCGGGGCTGGAAAAGGAACGGATCGACGCGCTGGTCGAGTCGCACCAGCGCAAGACTGCGCCGGATGTAATGGAAGAATTCGACGCGGTCCTGGAGGCCGATCATTCCCTGCAGGCTGCGATCCGAGCGGCAGAGCGGGCTGCGACGGATGCACGCGACGAGGTGGCGATGCAAAGGATCATGCGCGCGGAATCGGCGGCCGGAGAGGCTGACCGGGCTTTCGGAGAAGCATTGCAGGGGTAAGCGTCCCCTTCTGTCCCGCTGTGGGGCGCTTGGGCCGGGGGGCGGTGCTTCCCGGCCTTCTTGAGTTAACAGAAAGAGCGCCGCAGCGGCGGATTCTCATCTAAGGGCTGTGCGGGGATGACATTGTTACGGAGGGAACGCTGAAAGAGATCATCCGCGCCAATCCGGGTGCGATCTTCGACATATTGGAAGACCGCGCGCGCGGCGGGGTGTTTATGGGATGATCTAGGACATCTTTCTGTTTATTTCCCTCACCAGTGCCCCGGCTTGCGTGACAAGATCGCCATAGGCTGCGATTACCTGCTTTGACATTGCCGCCATATCGCCGTCATCGGCGTCGAGGTTCTCGTACCGATCTAGAACAGCCTTTTCATAGGCAAGCCTAGCCAAAAGGAACGCATTGACGCTCACACCGTGCGCCGCACCCATGACCTCCACTTGCAGGGCGGTAACTTCTGAATCGGGCGACCGCTCCCGAAGCATTCCGCCGGCAACATCGTCATCAAGTTCGCCGTGATCGCTCTTTAGCAGCACAAATCTGTTATGCTCTAGTTCCCTCAAATTCGGGAGGGTCAGTCCAATGCATTTCTCGATTAAATCTATGAACTTTTGCCGGTTGGTCTCGATCCTTTCCCGCTTCCGATCCCGGTGCTCTTTCAAGTAGGGAAGCAGTATGCCCAAAAGTGTCGCGGAGCTGGTGAGCACTAGCGCCACGTCGCGAAGTTCAAAAGGCATGTTTGCACTCCTTACTCTTTCCGGAGGCCGCCGCCCGGAGCATCGGCGACCACACGACTGACAAGTGGCCTTGGGAGACCTGAGAGCCGGTGGCGGGAAGGACGCGGCAATAAGCCGCCAAAGTCCTAAGGGCGTAACACTTCACGGTATCAGGCGATCGCAAAAAGCAGAAACGCAGCAACCGGTATGCACGCGGCAGATGAAAATCCAAAGATCATAGACAACCAATAGGTAATGAGGATCCCACGCGCAGTTTCGAGTTTTGGGAACGTGTAATCTTCATCCCAGAGCATCTGAAGTGGGGCATTCTGGCTGTAGTGTTCAAAGAGATATGTCCAGTTCAGCCAGGTCACGAAACCGGTGAGTAGTGAGAGCAGAAGTCCGGCAATGAGCGCCCAAGCCGGTGCTGCGACGACACCTATCGCGTTGGGATCATCGACCACCCTGTCGAGAAGAGCAAAGAGCCCGAACAGGCCACCCGCATGGATCAAAGACAAGGTGGTGATGAGCCACTTTCCGTAGTGAGCTTGAAGTTCGAAGACGGCGCGCTGAGACTCTTTCACTTCTTGGTAGTAGAGCGTGTGGATCTCACGCTTGTTCATCATTGGCGGCTTGCCGGGCATTCGCGTCTCCTAGGGTCCAAAGGAACGATCCACTAATGCCACTAGTGGTGCAAGCGGTCACTCAGGTATTATCGAGACGTTCCGCGAGCGGCGATACTGAAAGCGTCGGCCGCCTTTCATCTGTCCCGATCCGCCGTTCTGCCATTTTCCTGCCGGATTCTATGTCGAGACTGACCGTCAGCCGTTCGCAAGGGCAAGATGGCCAGCGGATACGAGAAGCGCGAGTCAGGGGCCGATCCGTCCAAGGGATGGGGCAAGGCTACCTTGGGCGACCGGCTGCTGATGTGGGCTTACCTGATCGCTATGGCGGCGCTGGTCGGTGGCGGTCTAGCCGCGATCTTGTGGCGAATGATCGGTTAGAGCCGCGCGAAAATGATGCGCTCACATAGGCGTGAGCATCGGGTCACTACACCACTGGACCGAACCGTTACCCCATATGTTACCCCAAAAGAAAAAGCCCCGTTTGGGCGGGGCTGTTTTTCGTCTAAGTCTTTGTTATTATTGGTGGAGCCAAGGGGAGTCGAACCCCTGACCTCTTGAATGCCATTCAAGCGCTCTCCCAACTGAGCTATGGCCCCACCGATGTGCGCGCCTCTCGGCACGCGAAGGTGTCTTATGAAAGCACGCGGTTCAGCGCAAGTGAAAAACCGCGGTCACAAGGATCAAAGGTCCTCGTCATCGTCGCCGACATCCGCCAGATCGTCGAGCGACACGGTATCGTCATCATCATCCTCAAGCAGTTCGTCATCGACGTCATCGCTGTCGTCGGCCACAAGCAGATCCTCATCGGTCTCGATATCCTCGACGACCGCTTCATCTTCCTTCTCTACCTTGGCACGGGTGGGCAGCGGGCTGGCAACCTTGCGGCGGGTGGAATCCACGTCGACGACCTCGCCCGTGTAGGGGCTGACGACCGGAGTGCGGTTCAGGTCGTAGAATCGTTTTCCTGTCGTGGGGCAAACCCGCTTGACGCCCCATTCTTCGTTGGGCATGGACTTTCCCTTGTTGTCGCTGTGATGAGAGTCGGCGCCATCTGCCATATGGGCTGCGGGGTGTCAAAGACTTTTGTCGTGAGCCGGAACTGGCAGGAAGATCCGATGGACCGCACCGTGTTCGGCACCCCCCCGATTGAGGTTTCGTTGCGGCGCTCGGCGCGGGCGCGACGGTATTCGCTGCGCGTTTCGCGACTAGACGGGCAGGTGACGCTGACTCTGCCACTTCGGGCCTCGGCTTCGGATGCGGTGCGCTTCGCCCGTGGGCAGGAGGAGTGGATTCGCCGCGCGCTTGACGCCTTGCCGGAGACCCGAGCCGTCGCCCTCGGCAGCACGGTCCCGTTCGAAGGGGTGGAACTGGCGATCAGCAAGGGAAGCGTGCGCGCACCGACGCCCCTGGACGGCCAACTGCTGGTTCCGCAGGGTGCGGCAACAGGGGCGCGAGTGGCCGCATGGCTAAAGGCGATGGCGCGCGCTCGGCTCGCCGCAGCCTGTGATCGGCATTCGGTGGCGATCGGACGACCCTACACGGCGCTGGCGCTGCGCGATACGCGCTCTCGCTGGGGATCGTGCAGCGCAGAGGGGCGGTTGATGTTTTCCTGGAGGCTGGTCATGGCGCCTCCGGCGGTGCTTGACTATGTCGCGGCCCATGAGGTCGCCCATCTGGCCGAGATGAACCATTCGCGGGCATTCTGGCGCGTGGTGGGGGGGTTGCGGCCGGATTACGCCGAACATCGCGCGTGGTTGCGCCAGAACGGGAGTGCTCTGCAACGGATCGATTTTGCGGGATGACGGCCCAGACCACCGAGCCGGATTGACGCCGCCGCGGCGCTGTGATCACGCTGTGAAATGACGCCAGCCCCCCGCGCCTCAGATGGACTCAGCGCCGCCCATGACCGGCTCTACCGCAGCCTGCGCACGCAGGTGATGCACGGAGAATTGTCGCCAGGTCAATCACTTACCCTGCGCGGCATCGGCCGCAGCTTCGGCACCTCGATGACTCCGGCGCGTGAGGCGGTGCGGCGGCTGGTGGCGGAGGGGGCGTTGACGTTGTCGTCGTCGGGGCGGATTTCGACGCCGGAGCTGTCCAACGAGCGGATCGAGGAGCTGGCCTCAATCCGGGCGCTCCTGGAACCTGAGTTGGGTGGGCGGGCTTTGCCGCGGGCGCATTTTGCCTTGATCGACCGATTGCAGGCCATCAATGCGCTGAATGCCGAGGCGGTCGCGAAGCGCGATGCGGTGGCCTATATCCGCACCAATCTGGAGTTTCACCGCACCCTTTACCTGCGCGCCCAGGCCCCAGCGATGTTGGCCATGGCGGAGACCGTCTGGCTTCAACTTGGCCCCACAATGCGTTCACTTTACACGAAACTTCGCCGGAACGAGCCGCCACAGCACCACCGGATGATCCTGGCCGCGTTGCGTGCGGGGGACGAGCCAGCGCTACGGCTTGCGATCCGGACGGATGTAACGCAGGGGCTGCGCCACCTGACCACCTGACGTCGGTACGGCCCTGTAGACGGCGTGTACATCCACGCATGATGCACGTGCATCTTGCGTGCATATCACGTGCATACGTTGCGCGCGGTGGCGACCGGACGCCAGCAACATTCGCCTCGCAACAGCATGCCACCAGGGAGCCACCAAGGCGCCACCACCCTGCCACCAGAGCGGTGGCACCAGCGTTCGCCCCTGTCCCGCCGCGCGCAACACCCCGAACGGGCTTTGCCGCGCTGCCAATGCGCCCTAGGCTGCGGCAAGAGCAACGACGGGGGCAGGCATGGAGACGATGATCGGGGTGATCGGCGGATCCGGGGTCTATGAGATCGCGGGGCTGGAAGGAGCCGCGTGGCGCGCGGTGGACAGCCCCTGGGGTGCGCCGTCGGACCAGATCCTGACCGGGCAGCTGGGGGGCGTGGCACTGGCGTTCCTGCCCCGCCACGGGCGGGGGCATGTCCATTCGCCCAGCACGGTGCCCTACCGCGCGAACATCGACGCCTTGAAGCGGCTGGGTGTGACGGATGTCATCAGCGTCTCGGCCTGCGGCTCGTTCCGCGAGGAGATGGCGCCGGGGGACTTCGTCATTGTCGATCAGTTCATCGACCGGACGTTCGCGCGGGAAAAATCGTTCTTTGGCGCCGGCTGCGTCGCGCATGTGTCGGTCGCCCATCCGACCTGTCCGCGGCTGGGCGCGGCGGCGGCCGAGGCTGCGCGGGCGGAAGGCGTCACTGTGCATGACGGCGGCACCTATCTGGCGATGGAGGGGCCGCAGTTTTCGTCGTTGGCGGAATCGAGGCTGTATCGAGAGGTCTGGGGCTGCGACGTGATCGGAATGACCAACATGCCCGAGGCGAAGCTCGCCCGCGAGGCGGAGCTTTGCTACGCGAGCGTCGCCATGATCACCGACTACGACAGCTGGCACCCGGATCACGGCGCGGTGGAGATTTCCGACATCATCCGAACGCTGACGGGGAATGCGGACAAGGCGCGCGCGCTGGTGGCACGGCTGCCGGGGCTGCTGGGGGCTGACCGTGCCCCCTGCCCGCATGGCTGCGACCGGGCGCTGGAGTTCGCGGTGATGACCGCGCCCGAAAAGCGCGACCCGGCGCTGGTGTCCAAGCTGGACGCGGTGGCGGGGCGGGTGCTGTAGCGCGGGGGCGGATGAGCGGCGAGGCCCCGGCTCGAGGGCCGGGGCGTCAACGGATGTGGGTGGACCTGACCAGCAAGAGCAACCTTCCAGTGGAAGGACGCGCGGGCCGTTGCCCGAAGGCGCAAGCCGCAGGGCAAGCGGCGTGCAGCATTCCCGGCGGTCGCGATCGGGCCGCGCCTGCCCTGGCGGGAGCGTGAAACGCGCCCGCGGCCCGGAGGGCGGGCGCGGCCCGATTTTTCACTTGCCAAATCGGGCGGAGCGGAACGTCAGCCGTCCGCGCGCAGCACCGCGCCGGGGTTCAGTATCCCCGCCGGATCCAGCGCGGCCTTGATCGCATGCATCGCGGCCAGCTTCACCGGGTCGCCGTAGCGCTCCAGATCGGCCACCTTCAGCCGCCCGACCCCGTGTTCGGCACTGACTGACCCGCCGAGCTTGTGCACCAGATCGTGCACACAGGTCTTGATCGCGTCGCGGTCGTGTTCGTGGTCGGCACGGCTGCGGCCGGGGACGGGAAAGACGTTGTAGTGCAGGTTGCCGTCGCCCACGTGGCCGAAGCAGTTGATGCGGAAGTCGCCGATGCGGGCCAGCGCAGGGCCCGCCTGCGCGATGAAGTCGGGGATCGCGCCCAGCGGCACCGAGATGTCGTGCGACGAGATCGCGCCGATCTTGCGGTTCGCCTCTGGTATCGTCTCGCGCAGATCCCAGAAGGCGGTGCGCTGCGCCAGCGATTGCGCGATCAGCCCGTCATGGACCAGCCCGGCCTCGTGCGCGGCGGCAAACAGGTCTTCGAGCGCGGCGGTGGGGTCGGCGCCGCGGGGCAGGCCGAGGTCGATCAGCGCCGTCCATTCCGGCGGTTCGGGCCAGGGCTGGCGGAAATCGGGCATGGTTTCCGACAGGAAATCCATGCCCATTCGGTGCATGAGTTCGAAGGCCGACAGGCCCGGCCCCAGCCGGTCCTGCGCCAGCGACAGCAGCTTCAGCGCGGCGGCGGGGCTTTCGACTGCGAGCAGCGCCGTGCCGGTTGCCGCCGGGATCGGGAACAGCCGCAGGCTGGCGGCGGTGATGATCCCCAGCGTGCCCTCGGACCCGATCAGGAGGTGGCGCAGGTCGTAGCCGGTGTTATCCTTCCTCAGCCGCGACAGGCCGTGCCAGATGCGGCCGTCGGCCATCACCGCTTCCAACCCCAGGCACAGATCGCGGGCGTTGCCGTAGCGGAGGACGCCGGTACCGCCGGCATTGGTGGCAAGGTTGCCGCCGATGGTCGCCGTGCCTTCGGACGCGAGCGAGAGCGGGAACAGGCGGCCCGCGCCTTCGGCCGCCTGCCGGACGGCGGCCAGCGTCGCGCCCGCCTCGGCCACCAGCACGTTTTCGTCTGGCCAGGTGGCGCGGATCGCGGCCATTCGTTCCAGAGAAAGGACCAGCGGCGCGGGGCCATCGCCCGCGATCTGGCCGCCGACCAGGCCGGTGCCGCCGCCATAGGGGATCAGGCCCACGCGCGCGGTGGCACAGGCGCGGACGATGGTGGCGACCTCGTCCACGGTGCGCGGCAGGGCCAGCGGCCCTTCGGGTGCGCGCCAGCGGCCGCGCGGCTCCTCGCGGTGGCGGGGATCGGTGGAGCGGATCGTGCCCTCGGGCAGATCGGCGTCGAGGGCGCGGGCAAAGGCGGCGTCGGCGGGATTCAGCATGTCGCGACGCTGCCGCAGGCCAGGTCCGGGCGCAAGGGTCAGTCGTTCAGGAACGAGGGTTGCAGCACCACCACCGTGGGCCGGCCGGGCAGCGCAGCGCGCGACAGGTCGATCGCGCTTCCCTCGCGCCGGTCGATGGCGAAGTCGTCCGACATGCCGGCCAGGAACCGGTCGAGCGAGCTCTGGCCGAACCAGTGCATCGGAATCACCACCTGCGCGCGCAGCCGCTTCAGCGTGGCGATCATGGTGGGCAGATCCAGCGTCATGCCGCCGTCGACGGGCGCCATGACCACGTCCATCCGGCCCAGCGCGATGTATTGCTCGTCACTGGGTTCGTGGTGCAGGTGGCCGAGGTGGCCGATGCACAGGCCCGCCGCCTCGAACACGAAGATGGAATTGCCCGCCGCGCGCACGCCGCCTATGCCGGCGCGCACGTCGGTGGGCACGTTGCGCACCAGAATCTCGCCCAGATCCAGGTAATGGTCCATCGGGCCGTCGCCATCGGCCCAGCCGGGCAGTACGTGCGGGATGCGCGGGTCGGGGCTGGCGGTCCAGTGGGTGGAATGGGCATTGTTCATCGTCACCACGGTGGGCACGTGGTCGGTCGCGCCCAGGCTGCCGGTGTAGTCGGTTGCTACGGTGACGCCCCCCGGTGTGCCGAGCCAGAACATCGAGTGGTAGACATAGTGCAGCCGCACGTGATCGGTGGCGATCGGCGTGGTCAGGCTGGCGCGGTGGAGGTATTCAACCCCCGGCGTCGCCGCGAAGGCGTGGCAATGGCTGGGGATGCGGTCCTGCGCGGCGGCGGGCAGGGCCGACAGGATCAGGGCGGCGGCAAGGTCAAGACGGATCATCGGCGGCACCTCCTGACCCCAAGGGTAGGGCGGCGGCGCCGTCTGTCACCCGGTTTCGGTACGCCCGCGCCGGTCCCCACGAAGATTTGCGTAAAGGACGTGGTTGCGCCAGCGGCCGTTGATCTGCAGGTAGCTTTGCGCGACGCCCTCGTACTTGAAGCCGCATTTCTCCAGCACGCCGCGCGAGGCCGCGTTTTCGGGCAGGCAGGCCGCCTCGATCCGGCTGAGGTCGATCGTGGCGAAGGCATGGTGGACAACCGCTGCGATCGCCTCGCGCATGTAGCCCTGGCGGGCGAAGGGCTGGCCAATCCAGTAGCCCAGGGTGCCGGCCTGCGACGGACCGCGGCGGATGTTGTCGAGCGTGATCGCGCCCATCAGCCGGTCGTCGCTGCGCCGGAACAGAAAAAGCGGCAGCGCGGTTCCCTGCCCCTGCGCCCGCGCGGCCCAGTAGACGCGGTTGGTGAACGCCTTGCGGCTGAGGTGGTCGGGCGACCAGCTTGGCTCCCACGGCGTCAGGAAGTCGCGGCTCTCGCGCCGCAGGTCGCTCCAGCCGCGAAAGTCGCCATGCAGCGGCAGGCGCAGGGTCATGCGCTCGGTCTCGATCCGCAGCTTGCGCCGCAGGCCGAGCATCAGGCGGCGAGCCTGTCGCGCAGGGTCTGCAGGTAGGGAGCGTTGCTGGCCGGCCCGTAGAGCGCCAGCGCGCCCCGGGCCTCGGTCGCCATGCGGGCGGCAAAGGCACGCACGCCCTCGGTCGTCACGGCGTCGATCTTGGCCACGGTTTCGTCCAGGTCAGGCACGCGGCCCCAGATCGACAGAAGCCGCGCCATCCGTTCGGCCCGACCGGTGGAGCTTTCCAGCCCCATCAGCATGCCGGCCTTCATCTGAGCCCGCGCGCGGGCCACCTCGGCCTCGGACATGTCATCGGCCGAGCGTTTCAGCTCATCGATGGTCAGTCCGGCCAGTTCGGAGATGTCCCCCGCCCCGGTGCCGGCGTAGATCGTCATCATGCCGGTATCCTCGTAGGCGCCGGCCTGGGCGAAGATGGAGTAGCACAGCCCCTTTTCCTCGCGCAGTTTCTGGAACAGCCGCGAGGACATGCCGCCGCCCAGCGCGGTGGCGAAGACCTGAGAAGTGTAGAACTCGGCATCGCGATAGCCCGGCGCCTCGAACCCCAACGCGAAATGGACCTGCTCCAGGTCGCGCACCTCGCGCCGCTCTCCGGGGCTGAAGCGCGCCGGTTCGACCGACCGCGCGCCCACCGGGCGCAGGCGGCCGAACAGCGCCACCGCCTCGTCCACGATCCGGTCGTGATCGACGGCGCCGGCGGCCGACAAGATCATCTGGTCGGGGCCGTAGTGCTGCGTGACGAAGCGGCGCAGGTCGTCGCCGCCATAGCCCGCGATGCGGTCCGAGGGGCCGAGGATCGAGCGGCCCATCGGCTGGTCAGGATAGGCAGCTTCCTGCAGCCAGTCGAAGATCACATCGTCCGGCGTGTCCAGCGCCTGCCCGATTTCCTGCAGGATCACGTGTCGCTCGACCTCGATCTCCTTCGGCTCGAAGGCGGGGTTGAGCGTGATGTCGGCGATCACGTCCAGCGCCAGCGGCACGTCGGCCTCCAGCACGCGGGCGTAATAGGCGGTCGTCTCGCGGCTGGTGTAGGCGTTGATGTAGCCGCCCACATCCTCGATCTCCTCGGCGATCTGCAGGGCGCTGCGCCGGGCCGTGCCCTTGAACGCCATGTGTTCGAGGAAATGCGCGATGCCATTCTGATCCGCTGTCTCGTGTCGGCCTCCGGCGGTGATCCAGACACCTATCGCGGTGGATTTCAGCCCCGGCATTTCCTCGGTCACGACGCGGAAGCCGTTGGACAGGGTCGTCAGGCGGATGGTCAATGCGCGATCCTTTCGCGGATGAGGGCTTCGATCGCACCGAGGTCGTTCGCCACCTCGGTCACCCGCTCGGTCCGGTCGTACAGGTCGGCCATGCGGGGCGGAAGCGCCGGCCGGAGACCTGTCGCGTCCTCCACCGCGTCGGGGAACTTGGCGGGATGGGCGGTGGCCAGCGTGACCATCGGGGCGGACGAAAAGTGGTGTTCGGCCACATGGACGCCCACGGCGGAATGCGGACACAGCAACTCGCCGGTCATTGCCAGCGTGCGGGTGATGGTGGCCGAGGTCTCTTCCTCGGACGCCCGGCCCGAGGCGAAGCCCTCGCGCAGGTATTCCAGCGCGCCCTGGCTGACGGTGAAGGCACCGGTCGTCTTCAGAGCCTCCATCTGCTGGGCCACGGCACGGCCGTCGCGGCCATAGGCATCGAACAACAGGCGTTCGAAGTTCGACGAGACCTGAATGTCCATCGACGGGCTGATCGACGGGCGTACACCCTCGGTCCGGTATTCGCCGGTGGTCAGCGTGCGGTGCAGGATGTCGTTCTGATTGGTGGCGATCACCAGTTTGCCGACGGGCAGGCCCATGGCGCGGGCGATGTGGCCGGCGAAGATGTCGCCGAAGTTGCCGGTGGGGACGGCGAAATCGACCGCCCGGTGCGGCGCGCCCAGGCTGGTGGCGGCGCTGAAGTAATAAACCACCTGAGCCAGAACCCGCGCCCAGTTGATCGAATTGACCCCCGCCAGACCGACCGCGTCGCGGAAGGCGAAGTCGTTGAACATGTCCTTTACCCGCGCCTGGCAGTCGTCGAAATCGCCGTCGAGGGCGAGGGCGTGAACGTTCGCCTCGGTCGGCGTGGTCATCTGCCGGCGCTGCACCTCTGACACGCGGCCGTGCGGGAACAGGATGAAGACATCGACGTTGGATAGGCCCCGAAACGCCTCGATCGCCGCGGATCCGGTGTCACCGCTGGTTGCGCCCACGATGGTGATGCGGCTGCCGGAGCGTGCGAGTGCGGCCTGCATCATCTGCCCGATGAGCTGCATGGCGAAGTCCTTGAACGCCAGGGTGGGGCCGTGGAACAGTTCCAGCAGGAAATGGTTCGGCGCCAGCTGCTTCAGCGGCGCGCGGGCCGGGTGGCCGAAGCCGGCGTAGGCTTTTCCAATCAGCGCGCGGAAGGCTTCGTCGGCGAAGGTGTCGCCCAGGAAGGGCCGCGTGACGGCAAAGGCGATCTCCTCGTACGGCCGGCCCGCCAGCGCGGCGATCTGATCGTGCGACAGCACCGGGACGGACTCGGGCAGGTACAGCCCGCCGTCGCGGGCCAGACCCGTCATCATGGCCTCTTCAAAGCTCAGCACCGGGGCCGCGCCCCGCGTGGAAACGTACCGCATGATCGCCCCTTACGCCGGTTTGCGCCTGATACGCCACAGAAGGAACAGTGTCATCCCCGCCCAGACCAGCGCCAGCGAATACCAGGTGAGCGCGTACTGCAGATGGTCATTCGGAATACCGGCGGTATCGACGGGCATGGCCCCGAGACCCTGCACCGGGGCCGAGGTTTCGCGTACCACAACCAGAACCGGTTCGGTCTCCAGCGCCTCGGCCATCGCGGATACGTCGCGGGCAAACCAGAGCTGGCGGTCCTCGTCAGGAGGCGGGGTGTAGCTGTCGATCTCGTCGGGCCAGTGCAGGTTGCCCACGATCTGCATCTCGGCGGGGGGGCGGGGAATGCCCGCGTCAGCCTCGCGCACGAAACCGCGGTCGATCAGGATACGACGGCCATCGTCGGTCTCGAAGGCGGAAATAATCCGGTAGCCGGCGCCCAACTGCTTGCGGCTGACCAGCACACGCAACTCCGGCCCGCTGGTGCGCCCGCTGACCTGGACCGGCAGATAGAGGTCGGCCTCGGGGTCCGGGGTGGCGGGCAGCGCGACCGGGACGGCGGAAATCCGGGCTTCGATCTCGTCCAGGATGCCACGCTTCCATTCCAGCCGCTGGATCTGCCAGGTTCCCAGGGCGATCAGGATCGCGCAGCCGATCAGGCCGAAAAGCAGGGGCGGCAGCAGACGTCGGATCATCGGAGCGGTCCCAAATCGAAAAGCGCGCGCCTTGCGGCCCGCGCTTTGTGTGGTTCGATGCGCCCGGACAAGCCCGGGCGCAGAAGCTGCGTCATGCGCCCCAGACGTAGATTGCCGCGAACAGGAACAGCCAGACCACATCGACGAAATGCCAGTACCAGGCCGCTGCCTCGAAGCCCACGTGCTTTTCGGGCGTGAAATGGCCCTTCATCGCGCGGATCAGGCAGACCGTCAGAAAGATCGTGCCGATGATGACATGAGCGCCATGAAAGCCCGTCGCCATGAAGAAGTTGGCACCGTAGATGTTGCCGGCAAACCCGAAGGCCGCGTGGCTGTATTCATACGCCTGGAAGAAAGTGAAGATGATGCCCAGGACGATCGCCAGCGCCAAGCCGTTCACCAGATCCTTGCGGTTGTTCTCGTGCACCAAGGCGTGGTGCGCCCAGGTCGCGGCCGCGCCCGAGCAGAGCAGGATCAGCGTGTTGATCAGCGGCAGGTGCCAGGGATCGAAGGTTTCGATCCCGGCGGGAGGGAATACACCGTCAACGGCGGGGCTCAGCCCGTCGGGGTGCATCGGGTAGAGTGCGTGCTTGAAGAACGACCAGAACCACGCCGCGAAGAACATCACCTCGGACATGATGAACAGGATGAAGCCGTAGCGCAGCCCGATCCGAACGACCGGGGTATGATCCCCCTGCTGGCTTTCGGCCACCACGTCGGACCACCAGGCGAACATTACGTAAAGCACGCCGGCGAGGCCGATGAAGAAGATCCAGGGCATGCTCTCTTTCATCCAGAGCACCGCCCCGAAGAGCATCACGAAACCCGCGACGGCCCCGAGGAACGGCCAGATCGACGGCTGCAGGATGTGGTAATCGTGGTTCTTTTCGTGCGCCATTTTGCTGTCCCTCGCTGGCGGTCAGTTCACCTGCTGATCGGCGGCGGGCGCGAGTTGCGCCTGCTCCGTCGGCAGTTCGGTTTCATAGAAGGTGTAGGAGAGCGTGATCGTGTGGACGTATTGCGCCTCACGGTCGGTCACGATCTCGGGGTCGACGAAGAAGGTCACGGGCATCTGCACCCGCTCGCCGGGTTGCAGCACCTGCATCTCGAAGCAGAAGCATTGGATCTTGCTGAAATAAGACCCCGCCGAGTACGGCGTGACGTTGTAACTGGCGGTGCCGGCCACTGGGCGGTCGGTGGGGTTGTACGCCTCATAGAACGCTAGACCGGTCTCGCCGATCCGGACGGTCATCTCGCGCTGCACCGGGCGGAACTCCCACGGCATGTCGCGATCCTTCGACGCGTCGAAACGGATGCGAATCGTCTGGTCGAGGATTTCGTCCGATTCCCCGGCGGCGACGGCCGTGGTGCCCCCATAGCCTGTGACCCGGCAGAACCAGTCGTAGAGCGGCACCGAGGCAAAACCCAGCGAGGCCATGACGGCGACGACGCCGGCCAGTTGCAGGGCGGTCCGTGTCTTGGGGCTCAGGCGCTTCATTGCGCTCCCTCCGCCGGAACGAGCGCCGGCCGATAGGTGTGATCGAACGCCTCGATCTTGCCGCCGCCCGAGACCTTGGCGATCGTCAGGCCAAACACCAGAACCGCAAAGGCCACAAGAAGAAGGCCGACGCCAAGGTTGCGCCCGAAGCGGCGCTGATGGATTTCGTGCTCGACCTTGATAGCCATGTCACCAGCCCCCCAATTCAACGGTCTTCAGCCCTGCTTCGACCAGCAGCGCCGAGAAATGCAGGAAGAGATAGAGAAGCGAGTAACGGAAGAAGCGCTTCTCCACGGCGTAGCGGTCGGTTTCAGCCGCACCCTCGTCGCGTTGCCAGATGCGCACGGCGCCGATCAGGAAAATCGCGTTCAGCACCACCGCAGCCGCCAGATACACCGGTCCGCCAATCGAGGTGAAGCCCAACCCCACGGCAACCGGCGCCAGCGCGATCGTGTAGCCGAGAATGTGATTGCGGGTTACGCGCCGGCCATGCGTAACCGTCAGCATCGGGACGCCCGCGCGGGAGTAATCTTCCTTCATGAAAAGGGCCAGCGCCCAGAAGTGGGGTGGCGTCCACATGAAGATCAGCGCGAACATCAGCACCGATTCGATCGACACGCCCCCGGTCACCACGGCCCAGCCGATCATCGGCGGGAAGGCACCCGCGGCCCCGCCGATCACGATGTTCTGCGGCGTGGCCCGCTTCAGCCACATCGAATATACGACGGCGTAAAAGAAGATCGTGAAGGCCAGCAGAGCAGCCGAGAAGAAGTTGGCCGCCAGTCCCAGCATCACGACCGCGATGCCGGACAGGGCCACGCCGACAGCCAGCGCCTCGTCCGCCGTCACGCGGCCAGCGGGAACCGGGCGCGACTGCGTGCGGCGCATCACCTGGTCGATGTCGGCATCCCACCACATGTTCAGCGCGCCCGAAGCCCCGGCGCCCAGCGCGATGAACAGGATCGAGGCGAAGCCCACGATAGGATGTACCCCGACCGGCGCCACCAGAAGACCCGCGAGCGCGGTGAAGACCACCAGCGACATGACGCGCGGCTTCAGCAGCGCGACATAATCGCCAAAGCCGGCCTCCATGGGCTGTTCGTAGCTGCTGGTCTCGGTCACTGGGGTCTCCGGTTAATGCTACGGCTGCCGATCGCACCCGCAGCACGATCTCAGTTGCTGGCCAGATCGGTTTCGCGCGGGGTGCCGCCGTATTCCTCGATCATGCCGTCAAGCCATTCGTAATAGGCTTCTTCGCTGACAACCTTCACCGTGATCGGCATGTAGGCGTGAGCGATCCCGCACAGTTCCGAACACTGGCCGAAGTAGATGCCTTCCTGCTCGGCGTTGAACCACAGTTCCGCCAGACGGCCAGGAACGCCGTCCTGCTTCACGCCGAAGGCCGGCACGGTCCAGGAGTGGATCACGTCACTGGCCGTCACCTGCACAACGATGTCCTTGCCCACGGGCACGACCATCGCGGTGTCGGTGGCAAGCAGGAAATCATCACGGGTGTAGCCGGCATCGATCAGTTGCTGTTCCACCTCTGGCGTCATGCGGTTGTCGCCACCGGTCGCGGGAGAGCCGATCATGTAGCTGTCGAACTCCAGGTCATGCTCGGAATATTCGTAGCTCCAGAACCACTGCCGCCCGGTGACCTTGATCGTGATGTCGCCCTCTGGGATCTCCATCTGCTTGAACAGAACCGGAAGCGAAAAGGCGCCGATGAAGACCAAGATGACGATCGGCACGACCGTCCAGGTCACCTCGAGCGGTGAATTGTGCGTGAAGACTGCCGGCTTCGGGTTCGCTCGCTGGTTGAAGCGAACGATCACCCAGACCAGAAGCAGCGAGACGAACAGCGTGATCGCAGCAATGATGTACAGCAGCATCCCGTCGAGCCACTGTTGATCGCGTGCAAGTTCCGTCGCTGCGGGCTGGAATCCGATGCCGCGATCAATCGGGCGCCCGATCGTTTCCAACCCCGCTTGAGCGTAAACCGAGGTCGCCGTCAGTGCGCTCAGCCCAAGTCCCCCGATGGCCGCCTTGATTTGTGCCAATGCCATTGTCATGTTCCCATCTGTCGCGCGGCGTCTTTCGTCCGCTTGGCCACGATGCCGGTATACACCGGAATCCCGTTGTTTCCGCGCCCGGTAAAACCATATTACATCACGATCGACAAGCGATGTTGTTGCGGCAAAGAGCCGCCATCGCCCGCACACCCTCGGAGTAGCAGATGACGGATGCGCCCTTTCGCCCCTTTGAAACCATGCTCGACGAAGATCGCGCGCTCGCGATACTGCGCGAAGCGACCGCCGGGGCGGAGGATGGCGAACTGTTCCTGGAACGGCGCCGGTCCGAAGCGATCGTTCTGGACGACGGACGCATCCGGAGCGCGAGCTACGACGCCTCGGAAGGGTTCGGCCTGCGGGCCGTTCGCGGCGACGTTGCGGGATATGCCCATTCGACCCACGTAACCGAGGCTGCCCTCAAGCGCGCGGCCGAAACAGCGCGGCTGGCGGTGGGCGACGGCGGCGGCGTGATGGCACCGCCACCGCCGGGCACCAACCAGCGGCTTTACGGCGATGCCGATCCCATGGCCGAGGTCGAGTTCGCGGTGAAGATAGAGACTTTGCGAGAGATTGACGGCTTCGCCCGCTCGCTCGATCCGCGTGTGGTGCAGGTGTCTGCGACCATCGCCGCCTCGCTTCAGGAAGTGGAAATCCTGCGCCCCGAAGGACAGCGCCTGCGCGACGTTCGCCCGATGGCCCGCCTCAACGTCTCGGTCATCGTGGAACGTGACGGGCGGCGCGAGTCGGGCGGGATGGGCGGCGGCGGCCGGTTCGGGCTGGCGCAGCTTCTTCAGCGCGACCACTGGGAAGGCGTCGTGCGCGAGGCATTGCGGATCGCGCATGTAAACCTTGATTCGATCCCTGCACCCGCCGGGGTGATGGATGTGGTTCTTGGAGCGGGCTGGCCAGGCATCCTGCTGCATGAGGCCGTGGGCCACGGCCTTGAGGGAGATTTCAACCGCAAGGGCACTTCGGCCTTCGCCGGGCTCATGGGCCAGCGCGTCGCCTCGCCCGGTGTGACGGTGCTGGATGACGGCACAATCCCTGACCGTCGCGGATCGCTCAGCTTCGATGACGAGGGAACGCCAAGCAGCAAGAACGTGTTGATCGAGGACGGCATTCTGGTGGGCTTCATGCAGGACCGGCAGAACGCGCGGCTGATGGGGGTGGCGCCAACGGGCAACGGGCGGCGCGAAAGCTACGCTCATATTCCGATGCCGCGCATGACAAACACCTACATGCTGTCAGGCCCCACGCCCGCCGCGGACATCGTCGCCGATCTGAAGGATGGCATCTATGCCGTGGGCTTCGGCGGTGGACAGGTCGATATCACCAACGGCAAGTTCGTGTTCAGTTGCACCGAGGCCTATCGGGTGCAGAACGGCCGAATCGGCGCGCCGGTAAAGGGCGCGACATTGATCGGCGACGGCGCCACCGCCCTGCAGCGGATCCGCGCGATCGGGGACGACATGAAGCTCGATCCCGGCATCGGGAACTGTGGGAAGGCCGGACAATGGGTGCCGGTCGGGGTGGGTCAGCCCACCTTGATGATCGGTGGCCTGACGATCGGGGGATCGGTATCTTGGTCGTGAAGATTTTCACGGCCCTGTTCATCGCCTGTTAACCTTGCCAGCGGATTCTCCGACTTGAATGAGGCGGGGCGATGATGGTCGAAGATTTGTTTTCTTCTCCCACACCCTTCACCCCACCCACCACGGAAGAAGACCGGCTGGATTGGCTTCGCCTCATTCGCTCGCGCCGCGTCGGCGCGACCACTTTTCATCGCCTCATCGCCGAACACGGCAGCGCCCGCGCGGCGCTTTCCGCCCTGCCCGAAATCGCGCGGGCGGCGGGCGTATCCGGCTACGAGGCATGCCCCGAGGGCGTCGCGCTTGCCGAACTGCGTGCGGGTCAGCGCGCGGGGGCGCGGCTTTTGTGCCACGGCACGGATGACTATCCGTCCGCCCTTTGCACCCTGTCGGACGCCCCACCCATTCTTTGGTGCATCGGCGACCCGCAGACACTGCACCGGCAGTCGATCGCGGTTGTCGGGGCGCGCAATGCCTCCAGCCTTGGCCAGCGCATGGGGCGCAAGATCGCGGGCGAACTGGCCGAGGCCGGGTATTGCGTCGTCTCTGGCCTTGCCCGCGGGATCGACGCGGTGGCTCATGACGCCGCACTGAAAGCCGCAGGCGGCACCGGCGCCACGGCTGCGGTGCATGCCGGAGGCGTCGACAACCTGTATCCACCCGAGAATGCGGAACTGGCGGGACGAATCGCCGAAACCGGCTGCCGGTTGTCCGAACAGCCGCCCGGTATGGCCCCGCAGGCGCGACATTTCCCGCTTCGCAATCGCATCATTTCGGGTCTCGCTCGCGCGGTGATCGTGATCGAGGCCGCAGGACGCTCTGGCAGCCTGATCACCGCACGCGAGGCCGCCGAACAGGGGCGCGAGGTGCTGGCGGTGCCGGGCCACCCGCTGGACGCACGTGCCGAAGGGTGTAACCAGCTGATTCGCGACGGGGCGACCCTGATCCGCAGCGTGTCGGACGTGATGGAGGCGCTGGGGCCGGTGGCCTCGCCACTGACACGCCGGATCGCTCTCGGCCAGTCGACCAGAAACGCCCCCACGCCCGCCGAACCGGCGCCGCCTGCAGCAATCCCTACCGATGGGCTTCACGCGGCGATTCTGGATCGCCTGGGGCCCAGCCCGATGGCGGAGGATCAGCTGATCCGCGACCTGGCCGTGCCTGCAGCGAAAATCGCGCCCGAGTTGCTTATGCTGGAGTTGGAGGGCCGGATCGTGCGCCAGCCTGGCGGGCTGTTGTCGCTGGCCTGACACAACCCATCGGCGAACCCCGCCGCCGCGGCGGATTGACATTCCTTGCCCTGCCCCCACATGTGCCGCCCCAAAGTCAAAGCGTTTTGCATGAGGGTTTCATGGCCGTCGTCGTTGTCGAATCTCCCGCCAAGGCCAAGACAATAAACAAATACCTTGGGTCCGACTACGTCGTCCTGGCCTCATACGGACACGTCCGCGACCTGCCGCCGAAGGATGGTTCGGTCGATCCCGAACATGATTTCGCGATGAAATGGGAGGTGGCAGCCGACAGCAAGAAACACATTCGCGCCATCGCCGAGGCGCTGAAAAGCGACGACACGCTGATCCTGGCCACCGACCCTGACCGCGAGGGCGAGGCGATTTCCTGGCACCTGCAAGAAGCGTTGGCGAAGTCGCGGGCGATCCGCAAGGACACCAAGGTCAGTCGTGTTGTGTTCAACGCCATCACCAGGAACGCAGTGACCGAGGCGATGAAGCACCCGCGCGAGGTCGACGCGCCGCTGGTCGAGGCTTATCTGGCGCGCCGCGCGCTGGATTATCTTGTCGGCTTCAACCTGAGCCCGGTTCTGTGGCGCAAACTGCCGGGCGCAAAGTCGGCCGGCCGCGTTCAATCTGTCTGCCTGCGCCTGATCGTCGAGCGCGAGATGGAAATCGAGGCGTTCCGCGCCCGCGAATATTGGACCGTCAGCGCCGAACTTGAAACGCCGCGAGGCCAGACCTTCACCGCCCGGTTGACGGTGCTGGGGGGCAAGAAGCTCGACCGCTTCGATATTCCCACCTCGGAATCGGCCGAGATCGCGGTGCAGGCAATCACCTCGCGCGATCTGAAGGTGAAGTCGGTCGAGGCGAAACCGGGTAGCCGCAACCCCGCGCCGCCGTTCATGACCTCGACCCTGCAGCAAGAGGCGAGCCGGAAGTTCGGCATGGGCGCGAAGCAGGCGATGAGTGCTGCACAGCGCCTCTATGAAGCCGGCCACATCACCTACATGCGGACTGACGGCATCGACATGGCCCCCGAGGCAGTGATGGCTGCCCGCGACGCGATCAAGGATCGCTTCGGTGCGAACTACGTCCCCGACAGCCCCCGGATGTACAAGAACAAGGCCAAGAACGCGCAGGAAGCCCACGAGTGTATCCGCCCGACCGACATGTCGGCGGCGCCCGAGAAGCTGCGCATCTCGGATGCCGACCAACGGCGCCTTTACGAACTGATCTGGAAGCGCACGATCGCCAGCCAGATGGCGGCTGCCCGGCTGGAACGCACCACGGTCGATATCACCAGCGCCGATGGTCAGGTCGGATTGCGTGCGACCGGGCAGGTGGTCCTATTCGACGGTTTTCTGAAGGTCTATGAAGAAGGCCGCGACGATGACGGCGACGAGGATGGCGCCCGGCTGCCGCAGATCATGCAGGGCGAGGCGATGAAGAAGCGCGCGATCACGCCCGAGCAACATTTTACCCAACCGCCCCCCCGCTACACCGAGGCGACGCTGGTCAAGCGGATGGAAGAGTTGGGGATTGGCCGGCCATCGACCTATGCGTCGATCGTCACTACGATCCAGGATCGTGAATATGTCCGCAAGGACAAGAACCGACTGATCCCCGAGGACAAGGGGAGGCTGGTGACGGCCTTCCTGTCAAACTATTTCCCCCGCTATGTCGAATACGACTTCACCGCCGATCTGGAAGATCAGCTTGATGACGTCTCGGCGGGTGAGCGGGATTACAAGGAGGTCTTGAGCCGCTTCTGGCGCGATTTTTCCGCGGCCCTGGCCGAAACCTCTGACCTGCGCATTTCCGAAGTGCTGGAGAAGATCGACGAGGTGCTGGCGCCGCATCTCTATCCGCCGCGCCCCGATGGCAGCGACCCGCGCCAGTGTCCGGCCTGCGGCGCGGGACGTCTTAACCTGAAAACCGCACGCTCCGGGGGCGCCTTCATTGGCTGCTCCAACTATCCCGCCTGTCGCTTCACCCGCTCACTCTCGGCCCCGATCGATGGCGGCGAGGAAGCCGCACTGGATGGAAAGGTGCTGGGCGAGGACGCGGGTGAACAGATCACGCTGCGGATCGGGCGGTTCGGGCCTTATGTGCAGCGCGGCGAAGCGACGGAAGAAATTCCGAAGCCCCCGCGCGCGTCGCTGCCCAAGGGCTGGGCGCCGGAAGAGATTGACTTGGAGCGCGCGCTGCAACTTCTGGCCCTGCCCCGCCCCATAGGTCCGCACCCGGACGATGGCGAACTGGTCGAAGCCGGGATCGGACGCTACGGCCCCTTCGTGAAGCATGGAAAGACCTACGCCAACCTGCCGGATGTCGAGGAAGTCTTTACCGTCGGGATGAACCGGGCGGTCGAGGTGCTGGCGCAGAAGGCCAGCCGTGGCCGCGGGGCGACAGCCGCCGCCCCGCTTCGCGAACTGGGTGAACACCCCGATGGCGGGCCCGTACAGGTGATGGAGGGGCGCTATGGCCCCTACGTCAAATGGTCGAAGATCAACGCGACCCTGCCTAAGGAGTCACAGCCCGAGACGATCACGCTCGAGGAGGCGCTGGCGCTGATCGCGGCGAAGGCCGCCAAGGGCGGAAAGGGAGGTCGCGGCCGCAGCACGACCAAGGCCAAGACGGCCAAACCCAAGGCGACCAAGGCCAAGGCCACCAAACCAAAGTCCCCCGTGAAACGCGCGGCGAAAGGCTGAACCACGCTGCCCTGTGGCGCTTCATTGACACCTGCGCGCCACCGGGCCACTACTCGGACCGAGCAAAATTGACGGGGGCGAGGATGCAGAAGGTCTATGGATCGGCGGGCGAGGCACTGGACGGGCTCTTGACCGACGGGATGACGATCGCGGCGGGGGGCTTCGGGTTGTGCGGCATTCCCGAACTGCTGATCGCGGCCATCCGCGAGGCGGGAACGAAGGATCTGACCATCGCCTCGAACAACGCCGGCGTGGATGGGTTCGGACTCGGGCTGCTGCTGGAAACTCGGCAGGTGAAAAAGATGATCTCCTCCTATGTCGGCGAAAACGCCGAGTTCATGCGGCAGTATCTGTCTGGCGAACTTGAACTTGAATTCAACCCGCAGGGCACGCTGGCCGAGCGGATGCGCGCCGGGGGCGCCGGGATTGCGGGCTTTTACACCAAGACGGGCGTCGGCACCGTCATCGCCGAAGGCAAGGAGCATAAGGAGTTCGACGGCGAGACCTATATCCTTGAACGTGGGATCGTCGCTGACCTGTCGATCGTGAAGGCGTGGAAGGCGGACCCGACCGGCAACCTCGTGTTCCGCAAGACCTCGCGCAACTTCAATCCGCCGGCGGCGACCTGCGGGCGCGTCTGCATCGCCGAGGTCGAGGAAATCGTGCCGGCAGGCAGTCTTGACCCCGATCATATCCACCTGCCCGGCATCTATGTGCATCGCCTGATCCAGGGGCAGCACGAGAAGCGGATCGAACAGCGCACCACGCGCGCGGCCTGAGGGAGGAACGCATCATGGCATGGGACCGCAACCAGATGGCCGCCCGCGCGGCGCAGGAACTGCGCGACGGGATGTATGTGAACCTTGGCATCGGGATTCCGACGCTGGTGGCCAACTACATTCCAGACGGGGTCCAGGTGACGCTGCAGTCGGAAAACGGGATGCTGGGCATCGGCCCCTTCCCGACCGAGGATGAGGTCGATCCCGACCTGATCAACGCCGGCAAGCAGACGGTGACCGAACTGCCGCATTCGGCCTATTTCGACAGCGCCACAAGCTTTGCGATGATCCGCGGCGGCAAGATCGCGATGGCGATCCTGGGCGCGATGGAAGTGTCGGAAAAGGGCGATCTGGCGAACTGGATGATTCCCGGAAAACTGGTCAAGGGCATGGGCGGCGCAATGGACCTGGTCGCCGGCGTGAAGCGTGTCGTTGTGGTGATGGATCACACCAACAAGGCCGGCGAGTCCAAGGTGCTGCGCGAATGCACCCTGCCCCTGACCGGCAAGGGGGTGGTGGACCGCATCATCACCAACTTCGGCGTGCTGGACGTGGGTCACAAGGGATTGCACATCGTGGAGCTTGCCGACGGCATCACGGAACAGGAGCTTCGCTCCGCGACCGAGGCGACGATCGTCGACTGATCAGCTGCGTATCCCGGTTCGGAACACGCAGCCGTCACTGACAAGCTCGGGCGGGGTCAGGCACAGGCCCCGCGCCACCTTCCACGCGGCCAGCACCTTCGGCACATAGGCCCGCGTCTCGGCGTAGGGCGGTACACCGCCGTTGCGACGAACCGCGCCCTCGCCGGCGTTGTACGCGGCCAGCACCATCAGCGGGTCACTGGCGAATTCCTTCATCAGCCAGTCCAGATAGGCGACGCCGCCACGGATGTTCTGGATCGGGTCGGCGGTATCCTGCACACCGAAGCGATCCGCGGTCGCCGGGATCAACTGCATCAGCCCGCTTGCGCCCTTGTGGCTGACGGCGTCGATCCGGCCTGCCGACTCGATGCTGATCACCGCCAGCACCAGCGCGGGCGAAACCCGCGTGCCGACTGTTGCGCGCAGCATCTCGGCCCCGTGGTTCTCGGCAATGCGGTGCAGATGTATCAGGCGCGGCCCCGGAACAGCGCTGCCCGAAGGGCCGCGATCCAGCGCCACAAGTGCGGCCTCGAAGCGCCCTGCACCCTCGCCCAGCTTGGGCGAGACGAGATCCCAGTACCAGTCCATAGGACCTGTGGCGGCGGGGGCGACCGGGGCCACCGCCTCTTGGTCCCTTCCAGCGGGCCGGTCCCCGGGGCGGGCACCGGGCTTCGCCACCCATCCCGCCTGCGCGAGCGCTCGGGCCTGCTCTTCGGGGTCGATCTGCACGGTGATGCGTTGGGACGCCCCGGTTGCGGGCGGCTTGACCCGCCGGGGACCGGGCGAGACAAGCAGCGCCGCTTCCGCCGCTGGTTCGAGAACGACCGTAACATCAGTCGCGGGGCCGTGGCCGAGCGGTTCGGCCGAGATCGGGCTGGCGGATGCGACCGCAAGAAGGCAGATCGGACCTGTCGCGAGCTGACGGAGCAGTGCCTGCATTGCATTTTGCCTCGGATTTTATCTTTTTCCATTCCAGCAAACTTCAGAATAGCTGCATAGCCCTACTGCGAACTAGAACGGGATTCTTGCCATATTTGCAACGGTTTGCGCGGCCCACGGGTAACAGAAAATAAAGCTTTCGGCTGATGTCGCTGCCATCTTTGTGCCGCGAAGTCGCAAAAAACGAACCATCGCCGCCGCATTCTTGCCACGCGACCGGGGCTTCATCACCCCATGCCGCAAGGGGCGGTGCGGGCCAGTCCCCACGAATTCAACCCCAGGTCGGCTATGGTGGACTGGACAACAACCTGATGGAGACTGACATGAAACTGTTCAAGCTTTACAAAAACTTCCGCGACGATGAATCCGGCGCGGTCACGGTGGACTGGGTAGTGCTGACCGCGGCGATCGTGGGTCTGGCGATTGCGATCGGCACCGTAATCTTCGATCAGACACGCGCGATTGGTACCAACATCGACACAGAGTTGGCTGGAGCCGGGACGCTCAACACGACGATGAACCCCACACCAGAGTAACTGCCAAGAATTTTCCGTGATGCCAATCCCGATTATCAAGATTTGGAAGACTACTTGGTATCAACGGGCAAAAGCGCATTGCCGGGCACATTCGATTGTGATGCCCGGCAATTCAACGACTGCAAGGCCTAATGCCTGAAGGTGGAGTTCAGTCGCGCGGTTAACATCTTGGATATGGCGGCTCTTGTATCGAGTCGTTCCGTGCATGGAGCAACAACAACTGCCGAAAGTTAGAATCTGGCGGTAGGACCGCGGTAGGAATAGAATATGCGCATCATTTTCGGGCTCGTCTTCGTCCTCGGCATCTCACTTGCCGGGGTCGCGGTCTACCTGGTGCAGGGCCATATCAGCAAGACTGAAGCACAACTTGCGGCTGAACGGCAGGCAAGATCCCAACTCGGGCCGATGACCGAAGTTCTCGTCATCAAGCGCGACCTCAGATACGGCGATACGCTCAAGACCGAAGACGTTGCCCGCATACCTTGGCCGCAGTCCATGGTTCCCCCGAACGCCTTCACCGACGCCGCCGCGCTGTTCCCCGAAACCGATCCGCGTCCGCGCACCGTGTTGCGCCCGATGGACAAGTTCGAGCCGATCCTCGCCAGCAAGGTGACCGATCCCGGGGAGGAAGCCGGGTTGAACATGCGCCTGCCTCGCGGCATGCGTGCCTTTGCAATCCGCGTGGACGTCGCTAGCGGCGTGTCGGGCTTCCTGCGGCCGGGCGACCGAGTGGATGTCTACTGGACCGGCCGTCACGGCGACCAGACGGGTGACATAACGCGTCTGATAGACACCGGCGTTCGTATCGTCGCCATCGACCAGATGACCGACGACAATCTGAACTCTGGTGCGCAAATCGCGCGGACCGTGACCGTTGAGGCGACACCGCAACAGGTCGCAGCCCTTGCGCAAGCGCAAGCGACAGGACGACTCTCGCTCGCACTTGTTGGGCATGGCGACGAATCGACCGCTGAAGCCGTTCAGATCGACCAGCAGCGCCTGCTGGGGATCGAGGCGCGGGAGATCGTGGCCGTCGAGCCGGAAAAGATCTGCACGATTCGCACCCGTCGCGGGGGCGAGATCGACGAGTTGGTGATTCCCTGTACCAACTGAGGTTGGCTGGTGACCCCCAAGCCTGCAGCGGACAGTCTGTCGCGCGCCGGTCAACCCGACCCGCAAATGCCGCAGTAAGCTGTTAACGGTTTTCTTCTACCTCATTAGCTTGGACCAACCCTGCGCCGGGGCCGGCAGATCGAGCCTTGGCGCGGTGCGGGGGAAGGGTCCGACGCTGGAAGGACCGGACCATGCTGCGCGCCAATGCGCTCTCTCCTGACCCGGCTGCACCGCTTGCCTGCACGGTTTCGCGGGATCTTTCGGCGTTCGATCTGCTGATCGAAGACATGGAGGCCGAACTTGGCCTGCGCTGGGGCAATCTGACCCCGGAAGAGGCCAACAGTTTCCTGGCCCAGCCGGAAGCGGAGGGATTGCAGCTTCTGGTGCTGGTCATCGAAACCGGTGAGGCCGAGGAGCTTTTGACCCTTGCCGGCCTCATCGAAAAGGCAAAAGGCCTTGGGCTGCGCGTTCTGTTGATCGCAACCGAGTTGTCACCGCTGGATCTGCACCGGCTGCGCCAGGCCGGCATCGACGACTTCCTGCCTTATCCCCTGCCCCAAGGCGCGCTGCACGAGACGATCGACTACCTGCTGCACCCGCCCCAGCCGGATGTCCCGGTCGTGGTGCCCGCCGTTGCGGCCGTAACCGCGCCCCGCGAACTGGAGATGCCGGCGTCCAGAGCGGTAGCGCCGCCGATTGATCCGGCCACGTCGCGGGACGGCATCGTTCTGGCGGTGCAGGGCCTGTCGGGCGGGGTCGGGGCCACGACCTTTGCCGTCAACCTGGCGTGGGAACTTGCGCCCCAGAAGCCCACCGACGACCGTCGCGTCTGTCTGATCGACCTGTCGCTTCAGTTCGGGGCGGTTGCCACCTGCCTCGACCTGCCCCGACGCGATGCCGTGCTGGAGTTCCTGACGGACCTTGTTGTCGCGGATGTGACCGCCCTGAATCAGGCGCTTCTCAGCTGCCGTGACCGGCTGCGCGTGCTGACGGCGCCGGCAGAGTTGGTTCCGCTCGATCTGATCGGACCGTACGAGGTGGCGCATCTGATCAACCTTGCGCGGGCCGAACATGACTTCGTCATCGTCGATCTGCCGGGGGCGGTTTCGGGCTGGACGGATACGGTGCTGAACAGCGCGCACGCCTGTTTTGCGCTACTGGAGCTTGATTTGCGCTCGGCCCAGAATGCGCTCCGACTGATCCGTGCGCTGAAGGCCGAAGAACTGCCCCACGACCGGCTGCGCTTTGCCTTGAACCGCGCACCGGGGCGCACCGCCTTTTCGGCGCGGTCGCGGGCACGCCGCCTGGCCGAAAGCCTCGATGTGCGCCTGGATATCGAACTGCCAGACGGCGGCCCGGCCGTGGGAGAGGCCGCCGACAATGGTCGGCCACTGGCCGAATGGGCCCCCCGAAATCCGCTTCGCAAGTCGATCCAGCACCTCGCTGACGCCTGCATCGAAGAAGCCGCGGCGCGCAAAGCCGAGTAACCGGAGGAACGAGGAAACGATGTTCAACCGATTCAAGAAGGAACCGGCCGCAGGCCATCCTGCGCCCCGTCCCGCAACCGTCGAGCCCCGGGCACCTGCCGCCGGCGCGGTCATGACGCAACGCCCGACACAGGCGCCCGCGGCCCCGCAGATGAGCGACAAGGACCGCAAGCGCCGCGAGCGGTTGATCGAGATCCGGATGCAGATGCATCAACGCCTGCTCGAGAACCTGAACCTGGCAGCGCTTGAGCGGGCATCGGAGTCGGATCTGCGTGCCGAGATCGCCGCGATCTGCGACGAGGGCATGGCTGAGAGCGGCGTCGTCATCACCCGTGAGGAACGGGCGATCCTGCATCAGGAGTTGTATGATGAGGTCATGGGCCTTGGCCCACTGGAGCCCCTTCTGCGCGACGATACCGTGAACGACATTCTGGTGAACGGGCCAAAGCGGATCTTCATCGAACGCGACGGCAAGCTGCAACTGAGCGACGTGACGTTCAAGGATGAACGCCACCTTCTGCGGATCATCGACAAGATCGTCAGCGCCGTGGGCCGCCGGGTCGACGAATCCAACCCCTACGTCGACGCGCGCCTCGCCGACGGGTCGCGGTTCAACGCAATGGTCCCGCCGGTCGCCGTCGACGGTAGTCTGGTATCGATCCGGAAATTCAAGAAGGAAAAGCTGGGCATCCCGGATCTGGTCCGGTTCGGCGCCTTTTCGGACGACATGGCGTTGTATCTGGAGGCAGCGGTTGCCACGCGCCTGAACATCATCGTCTCGGGTGGCACCGGTTCGGGGAAAACCACAACGCTTAACGCACTGTCGTCCTTCATCGACAACTCCGAACGCATCCTGACGATCGAGGATACGGCGGAACTGCAATTGCAGCAGGTCCACGTGGGCCGCATGGAGAGCCGTCCACCCAACGTCGAGGGCAAGGGCGCCGTGACCCAGCGCGACTGTCTGCGCAACGCGCTGCGGATGCGTCCCGACCGGATCATCGTGGGCGAGACGCGGGGCGAGGAAGTGATCGACATGCTCCAGGCGATGAATACCGGCCACGACGGGTCGATGACCACGATCCACGCCAACAATTCGCGCGACGCGATCAGCCGGCTTGAGAACATGGTCGCCATGGCGGGGATCGAGATGCCGCTGAAGGCCGTCCGTTCGCAGATCGCCAGCGCCGTCAATCTGATCGTGCAGGCCAGCCGCCTTCAGGATGGCAGCCGCCGCATGGTCTCGATCACCGAGATCACCGGAATGGAGGGCGAGGTGATCACCATGCAGGAGGTGTTCCGCTACGAACGCCTGGGGATCGAGCCGAATGGCAAGATCATCGGCCGGTTCACCGCGACCGGCGTACGTTCCGCCTACTCGGACCGGTTCCGGCAGTGGGGCTACGACCTGCCCGCAGCAATCTATGAACCCGCAGGGAGATAGAGATGGACATCAGCCCCGCCCCCCTGATTTACGGCGTCATCTTCATCGCTGTCCTGCTTCTCGTCGAGGGGCTGTATCTAGTCGTCTTCGGCAAGTCGATCAGCCTGAACGCCAAGGTGAACCGACGCCTTGAACTGATGGAGAAGGGCGCCACCCGTGAACAGGTGCTGGAACAACTCCGCAAGGAAATGTCGCAGCACATGCGGTCCACCCGCATCCCACTCTACTCGATTCTCGCCCAGAAGGCGCAAAAAGCTAATATAGCCTTCTCGCCCCAGGCGTTGATCGCGATCATGGCGGCCCTGTCGGTTTTTGCCTTTGCGGGCTTGACGTTCGGGACGCAGGCCAGCCTGCCGGTCCGCATCGCGATCGCGGTGGTGATGGGGGTGGGCGGTGTCTACATGTGGGTGAACAGCAAGGCGAAGAAGCGCCTTTCGCTGATCGAGGAGCAGTTGCCCGATGCGGTGGAGCTCATGGTCCGCTCACTTCGCGTCGGGCATCCGTTCTCGTCCGCCGTGAACATCGTGGCGAAAGAGGTGCCCGATCCGCTGGGCAGCGAATTCGGCGTCATCGCCGATGAAAGCGCCTATGGCCGCGAGGTGTCGGAATCGCTCAAGGCACTGGCGGAGCGCGTGGACATGCAGGATCTGCGCTTTCTGGCCGTCGCCGTGACGATTCAGCAGCAGTCCGGCGGGAACCTCGCCGAGATTCTCGAAGGTCTGTCAAAGGTCATCCGCGCGCGCTTCAAGCTATTCCGCCGCGTCCGCGCGATCACGGCCGAGGCGAAGTGGTCAGGCATGTTCCTCTCAGCCTTCCCGATCGTCGCCCTCGTCGGCATCTCGCTGATCAAGCCGGATTACTACGACGAGGTAAAGGAAACCTCGGCCTTCATACCTGCCGCGCTGGCCGTTGGCACCTTCCTCGTGATCAACGTGCTCTACATGCGCGCCATGGTGAACATAAAGGTTTGAAGGATATCGTCATGTTCCAGCAGTTGCGGACCACGATCACCGACACGCTGGGCCCTCTGGGCCCGGTCATGGTGCTGGGCGTGCTGGGGGTCATGCTGATCCTGCTGGCGCTGCCCTTCGCACTGAAGAAGCCGGCCTCCGCCAGCGAAGCGCAAACAGAAGACGCGCCGGACGCCGAGGCACCGCCTGACCCACTCCCGGCCTCTGCCCGGCCCGAGCGGCTGCGGCATGGCTGCAAGACCGACAAGCTGGAGAAATACAAGGGTTTCCTGGAACCCCAGAACGCCGAGGAATTGTCGACGGCGCGGCTGCACCTGCTGCAGGCGGGCTATACCTCGAAAAGTGCCGTGCGCACCTTTCACGCAATCCAGTTCGTCCTCGGCCTCGGGCTGCTGGTCATCGGACTTATCGTCGCGCTGGTGCGCAGCGCCACGGGCTCGATCGACATGCAGTCCCTGCTGCTGACCGTGCTGCTGCCCGGTCTGCTGGGCTACTACGCCCCGCGGTACTGGGTGAACAAGCGCCGCGCGAAGCGTCAGCAGGAGATCCAGGACGGCTTCCCCGACTCGCTCGACATGATGCTGGTCTGTGTGGAGGCAGGCCAGTCGCTCGACCAGTCGATCCTGCGGGTGGCCAAGGAAATCAGACCCGCCTACCCCGCGCTGGCCGACGAATTCCAGATGGTCAGCCAGGAGGTCAAGGCCGGCAAGGAACGCACGCAGGTGCTGAAGGACATGGGGCACCGTGTCGGGGTGCCGGATGTGGCGTCCTTCGTCACCGTGCTGGTCCAATCGGCGACTTTCGGCACCTCGATGTCGGATGCTTTGCGGGTTTATGCGTCCGAGATGCGTGACAAGCGCGTGATGCGGGCCGAGGAGAAGGCCAACGTCCTGCCCACCAAGCTGACGCTCGGGACGATGATGTTTACAGTGCCGCCGCTTCTGATCATTCTGATCGGGCCGTCGGTGCACGGGATCATGGAAACCTTGGGCAACATGCGCTGAACCACATGCTTCGACTTCCCGGTGCCCCGATCTGGGCCGCTCTTCTGCTGATGGCCTGCCAACCGGCGGGCCTTCTGCCAGACCGACTGGGTCCACCGGCGCCGGCGGGCGTGCCCGTCGTGACCGACGCGGTCGATGGCCTGCAGGTCGGTCACCGATTGATGGCCGCCGGGGAATACGAACTGGCGTTGCGCGCCTACTACCGCGCGGCGGGAGAGGTGGGGGTGAACGCAGACGTCCTGTCGGCTATCGGATCGGCCAACCTGAAGCTTGGCCGTCTTGGTCAAGCCGAGCAATACCTGCGCCGCGCCATCGAGGCTGACCAGCGGTTTGTGCCGGCGCACAACAACCTGGGCGTGGTTCTGATGGAGCGCGGCGAGGTGGGTGAGGCGAGGCGGGTGTTCCAGACCGCCTTCGCCCTTGATAGCGGCGCCTCTCCTGAAATCCGCGAGAACCTGCGCCGGGCAATGGCAGCCCAGCAGGCATCGGCCGCGCAGGAACCCGCATCGCAACCACTTCGCCTTCTGCGTCGCGGGCCGGCCGACGTGCTGCTCCTGTCGACCCCGGATGCGGCCGAGCCATAGGGCTCAGACCGTCAGCCCCTCCGGTTCCGGCAACCCGTTTGCGCGGCAACAGGCAGTCAGGGTGTTCGCCAGCAGACAGGCGATGGTCATCGGCCCCACTCCGCCGGGCACCGGGGTGATCGCACCTGCTACCAGCGACGCGCTGGCAAAGTCCACGTCGCCCACCAGCCGCGTCTTGCCGTCGCGCGAGACACGGTTGATGCCCACGTCGATCACCGTGGCACCGGCCTTGATCCACTCACCCGGTATCATCTCAGGCCGACCGACCGCCGCCACAAGGATATCCGCGCGGCGGCAGGTGGCTGGCAGATCGCGGGTGCGGGAATGGGCGAGAGTCACCGTGCAACTGTCGGCCAGCAGCAGTTGCGCCATCGGCTTTCCGACGATGTTCGACCGGCCCACGACCACCGCCTCCATCCCCGAAAGGCTGCCATGCAGGTCACGCAGAAGCATCAGGCATCCCAGCGGCGTGCAGGGCACCATAGCCTTCTGACCCGTCGCCAGCAGCCCGACGTTCGAGATGTGGAAGCCGTCCACATCCTTGGCGGGGTCGATGGCGTTGATCACCAGATCGGCGTCCAGATGCGACGGCAGCGGCAACTGTACCAGGATGCCGTGCACGGCAGGATCGGCGTTCAGCCGCTCGATCAGGGCCAGCAGACTGGCCTGGTCGGTATCGGCCGAAAGCTTGTGCTCGAAACTCGCCATGCCGACCTCGACGGTCTGCTTGCCCTTGTTGCGGACATAGACCTCGGACGCCGGATCCTCTCCCACCAGAACGACGGCGAGGCCCGGTCTGAGGCCGCGTTCCGCTGTCAGCTGCGCCACCTGAGCCGCGACCCGCGCCCGCACACCCGCCGCGAAAGCCTTGCCGTCGATGATGCGTGCCGTCACCTGCCGTCCTCCGCTTCCCCCAGCAACCGCGCCTCGCGTGCGATCGACCAGTCGATCAGTTTCCGCCAAAGGTCCTCGATCAGCTCGGGATCCAGCCCCTCTGCGGTAGCGTGTTCCCGCACCTTTGCAATCACCTCGTCCACCCGGGCAGGAATCCGGGCGGGCAAACCTTCCTCGCGCTTGATCGCTGCCGCGCGGTCGATATAGCCCGCGCGGCGGGCCAGAAGGGCGACAAGCTGCGCGTCCAGTCCATCGATGGCGGCGCGAAGTTCGATCATGTCACGGCAGTCTGCGGGCGGTTTCATGGCTGTCCGTTATCGCGAACACATGCCGGGGGTCTAGCGCCCCCGGCGCAGCACCGCAACCGCGACAGCCTAGAACAACCCCTCGACCTGTCCTGCATCGTCCAGCCGGATCGTCTCGGCCGCTGGTACGCGAGGCAGGCCCGGCATCGTCATGATCTCGCCGCAGATCGCCACGATGAACCCTGCCCCTGCCGACAACCGAACCTCGCGCACCGGTACCGAATGCCCTGTCGGTGCGCCGCGCAGGTTCGGATCGGTCGAAAAGCTGTACTGAGTCTTGGCCATGCAGACCGGAAGATGGCCGTAGCCAGCAGCTTCCCATGCCCGCAACTGGTCCCGGATCGCCTTGTCGGCCAACACCTCGTCAGCGTGGTAGATCCGCTTGGCGATGCACTCGATCTTTTCAAAAAGCGACATCTCGTCGGGATAGAGGGGCGCAAAGTTTGCCGTGCCTGCATCCGCGATCTCGGCGACCTTGTGGGCAAGGTCCTCGATCCCGGCGCTGCCATTCGCCCAATGCTTGCAGACGATTCCCTCGGAACCTTGAGACTCCACGTAGTCCTGTACCGCCCGGATCTCGGCCTCTGTGTCGGTAACGAAATGGTTGATCGCCACGACCACAGGCACGCCAAAGGATTTCACATTCGCAATGTGGCGGCCCAGGTTGGCACAACCCTTCTGTACCGCCTCCACATTCTCGGGGCCCAGGTCTGCCTTGGCCACGCCGCCGTTCATCTTCATAGCGCGCACGGTGGCCACGATCACCGCCGCCGCCGGCTTCAGGCCGGCCTTGCGGCACTTGATGTCAAAGAACTTCTCCGCCCCCAGATCGGCGCCGAAGCCAGCCTCGGTCACCACGTAGTCGGCCAGCCGCAGTGCCGTCGTCGTTGCGATGGCCGAGTTGCAGCCATGCGCGATGTTGGCAAACGGCCCACCATGCACGAAGGCCGGGTTGTTTTCCAGCGTCTGCACGAGGTTCGGCTGCATCGCGTCCTTCAACAGCACCGTCATCGCCCCTTCGGCCTTCAGGTCACGGCAATAGATCGGTGTCTTGTCGCGCCGATAGGCCACCACGATGTCGCCCAGCCGCTGCCGCAGATCCTCCAGATCGCGGGCTAGGCAAAGGATCGCCATCACCTCTGACGCAACGGTGATATCGAAGCCGGTCTGACGCGAGAAGCCATTCGACACGCCGCCCAAGCCCACGACCACGTCCCGCAGCGCACGGTCGTTCATGTCCATTACCCGGCGCCAGACGATGCGGCGCTCGTCGATCTCCAGCGCGTTGCCCCAGTAGATGTGATTGTCGATCATCGCCGACAGCAGGTTGTGGGCGCTGGTGATCGCGTGGAAATCGCCGGTGAAATGCAGGTTCATGTCCTCCATCGGCACCACCTGCGCGTAGCCGCCCCCGGCCGCGCCGCCCTTCATCCCGAAGTTCGGGCCAAGGCTGGCCTCGCGGATGCAGATCACGGCCTTCTTCCCGATCCGGTTCAGACCGTCGCCCAGGCCCACCGTGGTGGTCGTCTTGCCCTCGCCCGCAGGCGTGGGATTGATCGCCGTCACCAGGATCAGCTTGCCCTGTGGCCGGTCGACCAGGCTGCGGATAAACTCCTGCCCGACCTTGGCCTTGTCGTGGCCATAGGGAAGCAGGCTGTCAGCCGGGATGCCCAGCTTTGCACCGATCTCCAGGATCGGCTTCTTCTGCGCCGCGCGGGCAATCTCGATATCGGTCTTCACTGCCATGGGTCCCTCCCTGTCGGGTCTGGTGATACCTGTGCCGCGCTCGCGCGACAGTTGCGATTGCGACCAATCCCGCGCCGGAACCGCCAGAGGCTCAGGCGCGCGCGGCAGCCAGATGCGGCCAGACCGGCTGATCGGGGATATGCAGCCGCACGGAGGCCCCAAGGGTCAGCACCCCCTCCCGTTCCACCCAGGCGGTGACGCCGCGCCGGCCTCGTGCGGCCATGCGGAACAGCTTGCCGTGGCCCGGGGCGTCCGCTTCGATCACCGGGGCGGGCAAGGTGCAGGGGCGGTTTTCCATGTCCACAACCAGCGTCGCACCGCTGTCAGCCTGCAGCCGCGACGACGGCGGGATCAGGGTGAGATCCGGGATGCCGTCAACGACCATCGTCGCCCCCAGCCAGGCGGGATCGATCCGCGGCAATCCCATCGCAGCTGCCATCGCAGCCAGTTCCCCTTGCTCCAGTATCGAGAACTGGCGCACGTTGCGGATCTCTGTTCCCCTAGGGTGCTGTGCCGTGACGCGGGAACAGGATGGCCGCGTCAGCCCGCCATGATCCTCGCCCTCAGGCCCTGCGAACAGCGCCATCAGCTGCCGCACCGGATCGGCGCGCAGGCTGACGCCGCGATCTGGTACCCGGCCCAGCCAGACGATGGTGCCGGTAAAGGCGGTGGGTTTCAGGGCGGGCATGCGCACCTCGATCAGCTCTCGGGGACACTGCCGCCAGTGGCCGCCAGCCGCAAGGCGGAACCCATGCCAAAACGAAAGAAGCCCCGGCGAACCGGGGCTTCCTGCAAGGATGCTTCGCTCAGGCGCTGGGTTCGGGTTCCAGCCCGCTGTCGGGCTTCGGCCCCCGCGGCTTCGTGGTTTTCGGAATAGCGGTGACGCTCGGAATGTTGCCACCCGGCGGCGTGTCGTCGGCATCGTCGCCTCGCGCCAGCGGCTCGCCCCGGATCACTTTCATGATCTCGGGTCCGGTCAGCGTCTCGTATTCCAGCAAGCCATTCGCCAGCCGATGCAGATCGTCGATCTTCTCGGTCAGGATGCGCTTCGCGGTCTCGTAGCCTTCGTCGACGATTCCACGCACCTCGGCGTCGATTACGCGCTGCGTGTCCGGGCTGGCATTTGCGCCGGCAGAGTAGTTCCCCAGATAGCTCTGCTGTTCGTTGGCGTAGTCGATGTTGCCCAGCTTTTCGGACATGCCGAACTGCGTCACCATCGCCCGGGCGATCTTGCTCACCTGCTGAATGTCCGACGTCGCGCCCGAGGTTACGTTGTCCTCGCCGAAGATCAGTTCCTCCGCCACCTTGCCCCCCATCGCCATGGCGATCTTGGACTTGTACTTGGTCTTTGTCACCGAGAGCTGGTCCCGTTCCGGCAGCGACAGCACCAGCCCCAGCGCCCGACCGCGCGGGATGATCGTCGCCTTGTGGATCGGGTCATGCTGCGGGACGTTCAGGCCGACGATGGCGTGCCCGGCCTCGTGATAAGCCGTCAGCTTCTTTTCGTCCTCGGACATGACCATGGACCGCCGCTCGGCACCCATCATCACCTTGTCCTTGGCGTTCTCGAAATCCTCCATCGTCACGAACCGCCGGCCGAAGCGTGCCGCCATCAGCGCGGCCTCGTTCACCAGGTTCGCCAGATCAGCCCCCGAGAAGCCGGGCGTCCCGCGCGCGATGATGCGCAGGTCCACATCCGGACCCAGCGGCACCTTGCGGGCATGCACGCCGAGGATTTTCTCGCGCCCCTTGATGTCGGGGTTCGGCACCTGAACCTGACGGTCGAACCGACCGGGCCGCAGCAGCGCGGGGTCGAGCACATCTGGCCGGTTGGTGGCCGCCACGATGATGATGCCCTCGTTGGCCTCGAACCCGTCCATCTCGACCAGCAACTGGTTCAAAGTCTGCTCCCGCTCGTCGTTGCCGCCGCCGTAGCCCACGCCACGGCTGCGCCCGACCGCGTCGATCTCGTCGATGAATACGATGCAGGGCGCATTCTTCTTGGCCTGTTCAAACATGTCGCGCACGCGGCTGGCACCTACGCCCACGAACATCTCCACGAAGTCGGAGCCCGAGATGGTGAAGAACGGCACGCCCGCCTCGCCGGCGATGGCACGAGCCAGCAGGGTCTTACCCGTGCCCGGCGGGCCAACGAGCAGCGCCCCCTTGGGAATCTTGCCTCCGAGGCGGCTGAATTTCTGCGGGTTGCGCAGGAATTCGACGATCTCTTCCAACTCGTCCTTGGCCTCATCGATGCCCGCCACGTCGTCGAATGTTACGCGACCGTGTTTCTCGGTCAGCAGTTTTGCGCGGGATTTGCCGAATCCCATCGCGCCCCCGCGTCCGCCGCCCTGCATCCGGTTCATGAAGAAGATCCAGATCGCGATCAGGATCAGGAACGGAAGCCACAGCGACAGGATCGAGAAGAAGCCCGATTGCTGCTGCGGCTTTGCCTCTACTGCGACATCCTGTGCCAACAGCCGTGCGGTGATGTCATCACCATCGGGGCGGACAGTCTGGTACTGTTGGCCATCCGTCCCGCGGATAAGGACATTTTCCCCATCCAGCGTCACGCTCGCCACCTCACCCAGATCGACGCGCTGGACGAATTCCGAATAGCTGATCGACCGCGCCGACATGGTCGACTGGCCACCGCTGAAAAGGTTGAACAGCGCCAGGATCAGCAGAAAAAGGACGACCCAGAAGGCGATGTTTCTTGCGTTGCCCACGCGATTCTCCTTGTTCAGACGCCCGGTCCCGGGCGTCAGCCTCTGTCTAAGATAGAGATATCGACGCTGGGTTCAATGTGCCAAGATTGCCGCAAGGAAGTCCGGCAGCCCCTTCACTTGTGTCGCCGTCCACGGACAGCCCGCATCGATCAGCGGCGCGGCGACCAGATCCGTCCCCCGCCAGACCGCGGGCGAGGCCATCAGCGTCTCGCGCGGCGGCCCCGTCCGGGCCGCGCCGGGGCGCAGCGCCAGCCCGGCCCCGCCCAGTGCGCCCACCGTCAGGCCCGGCGCTGCGGGGCCGCTGACAAGCCAGCGCCCGTCCCAGACAGCGCCGATGGGCGCCGTCAGACCCGCGACCGCGTTGGCCTCTCGGGTGATCCGCCAGCCGGACGCGCCCGACAGCGCAACGCAGCCATGAAGTGTACCGCCGCGTCCTGCGTCCAGCGCGTCGACCACGGCAGCAAGGGCCGCATGGCGCGGGCGATAGTCCGCCCCTGCAATCAGGCGCAGGCCGTGCCCCAGCAGCCGCTCACGCACGTCGCGCGACAGGTCTCGCACCTCGGGTCCAAGCAGGAGGTCACCATGCTCGAATCGCGCGATCTGTGCCGCGCGCGCGGCGATCAGAGTGGCGTAGGCGGTCCGCGCGGCGGCCAGCCGTTCCGCCGTCGCAGCCAGCAGCGCGGGGTCGATCCCCAGTGGCGACAGCGCTGTCAGGATCGACCGGGTGCGGGCGCGGTCAAACCGCGGGTCGGCGTTTGACGGATCCTCGGCCCATGCGATCCCGCGTGCCGTCAGTACGCCGCGCAAGTCGTCGCGACCGAAGCCCAGCAGCGGGCGCAGCCAATCCACGCCCCGGTCCCGCCGCCGCGCGGCCATCGCCGACAGACCATCGAGTCCGGCGCCGCGGGCCAGCCGCATCAGGAAGGTTTCAGCCAGATCGTCGCGCGTGTGGCCCAACGCGACCGCTCCAATGGCCTCCCGCGCGCCCCAGTCCGCGATCAGCGCATAGCGCGCGCGCCGGGCGGCATCCTGCAGGTTCCCCTGCCCGTCCCAGTCGCGCCACGTCAGAACCGCGTGCGCCACCCCCAACCGGTCGCAAAGCGCCGCGACCGCCTGCGCCTCGGCGGCCGCCTCGGGGCGCAGGCCGTGATCGACGGTTACTGCCTGCAGCGGTACGCCGCCCCAGTCGGCCAGCAAGACCAACAGTGCGGTGGAATCGCTGCCACCGGACACGGCAAGGCCCAGCGTGTCTGGCAGACCCTCGGGGCACAGCGCCGCCAGCGCCGCGCCGACCGATTCCGGCGCGATCAGTTGCACCCCAAGCTGTTCATCGCCGCGATCGCACGGTCTGCGGCCTCCGTCCCCGGAAAGCGCGTGCCGACCTCGGTCAGCGTCACGCAGGCGTCCTGCACCTGCCCCAGGCCATGCAGCGCGGTGCCCAGGCGCACCAGCGCATCGCCGGCGCGCGGCCCGTCCGGATCGGACGAGAAGCTGTCGAGATAGGCACGCGCCGCGGCCGACGCCTCGCCGAGCCCCTCCAGCGCCTCGCCGCGCAGAAGGTGCGCCTCGGCGCTCAGCGGGCTGCCCGGGTAGGTCTCGGCAAAGGTCGCAAGCTGGTCCGCGGCGGTGCGAAAGTCACCCTGACCGAGCACCTCCCGGGCCCGGTCAAAGTCGGCCTGTTCGCCCACGGCGAGTTGCGGCGCCTCGATGGGGGCCGGGCGCGGCGCCGGTGCCGCTCCGGTGCCGCCGCCCAAGGGCGTGGTCTGCCCGATCGCGCCGATGTCGCCGCCTTCCAGTTCGACGATCCGGAATTCCAGATCGCCGATCCGATTCGTGCCGTCGGCCACCACCCGCTCGATCCGCTGCTGCAGCTCCTCGGTCTGCGCGGTCAGGCGCGTCAGTTCCGCCTCGATCGCATTCACCCGATCCAGCAGACTGCCCGAAATCTGCGTCCCCTGCGCCCCGCCAGTGGTCGCCATCTCGGACCGAAGCGTCCCGATCTCTGCGGACAGAGCGCTCAGTTCCTGCCGGATGTCAGCCAGCGTCTGCGCGCGGTTCTGCGCGGCAACGGGGCTGGACAGCCCCGCCATCGCCAGAACCAGAAGAACAGGGATCAGCCGCATCGCGCCCTCAGGATCCGATGCCCTGCGTCACCACCGTCACCGCGCGGCGGTTCCGGCTGTAGCAGGCTTCGTCCGAGCAGACCTCGACCGGGCGTTCCTTGCCGTAGCTGACGGTGCGCAGGCGGTTCGGGCCGACGCCCTGCGAGATAAGGAATTCCTGGACCGAGGTGGCACGCCGCGCGCCAAGTGCCAAGTTGTATTCCCGCGTGCCCTGTTCGTCGGCATGCCCCTCGATGATCACGCTGAAACTCTGGTTGCGGTTCAGCCATTGCGCCTGCTGGCTCAGCGTCTGCTGGGCCTCTGCCGACAGGGTGCTCTGATCCACCGCAAAGAAGACGCGATCTCCCACGGTCTGGTTGAAATAGGCGATCGACGACGGGTTGTTGGGATCACCCAGCCCCATCGTGTCGATGCCGCTGGCTCCTGCGCCCATCGCATCCGTGCCCGATCCGAAGCGATCGGGGTTCGAGCAGGCCGCGAGCGCGAGGCCCGCCACCAGAAGAAGTGCCTTGGTTGTCACTGTCGTCATGTCCTGTCCCTTTTTCATCTTCTGCCCGTTTGGGCGCATCATACCACCCCGTTCGGGGTATGGGAATCGGCCGCTATGGCAGCAGCGGCGACCACGCAGGATCCGATGCGAAGGTCTCGGTCGGCACGCGCCGCAGGTTCCGGCCCGAGATATCGACCGAGAACAGCGCCGGCGCGCCGCCTTCGCCCGCGGTCTCGCGGGTGAACATGATCACCCGGCCGTTCGGCGCCCAGGTCGGGCCCTCGTCCAGGAAACTCGCCGTCAGCAATCGCTCGTTGCTGCCATCGGTGCGCATCACGCCGATATGGAATCGGCCTTGGTGCTGCTTGGTGAAGGCGATCAAATCGCCGCGCGGCGACCAGACCGGCGTGCCGTAGCGCCCCGGCCCGTTCGAGATGCGCTGCGGCTCGCCCCCCGTGGCCGGCATGATGTAGATCTGCTGCGTGCCCGACCGGTCGCTCTCGAACACGATCTGGCGGCCATCGGGCGAGAAACTGGGAGCCGTCTCGATCGACGGCGCGGTGGTCAGTTGCGTGCGCTGCCCCGAGCCGAGACTCAGCGTGTAGATGTCGGTGTTCCCGCCCTGCGACAGGCTGAACACCACCGTCTGCCCGTCGGGCGAAAAGCGCGGCGCAAAGGTCATCTGGCCCGGCTGCTCGCCCAGGTTCTGGACCTGCTGGGTCGCCACATCCATCAGATAGATCGCCGGAAACCCGCTGGCGTAGGACGTGAACAGGATCCGGTCGCCATTGGGCGAAAACCGCGGTGCGATCACGATCGACCGGCCCTCGGTCAGAAACTGCTGGTTCGCACCGTCCTGGTCCATCACCGCCAGCCGCTTGACCCGCTGATCCTTTGGCCCGCTTTCGGCAACATAGACCACGCGGCTGTCGAAATAACCGCCCTCGCCGGTGATGCGGCTGTAGACCGCGTCCGACACCTTGTGCGCCATCCGCCGCCAGCTTTGCGCCGAGCCCGCGAATTGCAGCCCCACGCCCATCTGCTGGCCGGAAAAGATGTCGAACAGCCGGAACTTCACCGTGATCCGCCCGTCCGAGCTGACGCCGACCGAGCCGGTGATCAGCGCCTGCGCGTTGATCGCGCGCCAGTCGGCATATTGCACCGGCGCGTCGAAGCTGGTGATCCGCGCAATATGGGCATCGGCCGGGATTTCGCGGAACAGCCCCGTGTTGACCAGGTTGTTCGCGACAACGCGGGTGATGTTGCGGGCCTGATCCGCCGCCGCGCCGCTTTCGGGCAGGAACTCCGGCACCGCAAAGGGCAGCGGCTCGATCACGCCCTCGGTGATCTCGATCCTCAGCGGCCCCGATTGCGCCTGCGCAGGCGCAATCGGGCCGAACAGGGCGGTGCCAAGGGCAAGCGCGGCGGCAAGGGTGCGGATCAGGGTCATTCGGGTCCTCTTGAAGCTCGGCAACCGTTTGCTGGCTCTGTCTTAACGGGTTTCATCGCAGGCGCATACCGTCGGGGTTGAACACAAGTTCGACATCGCGCCACTGGTCGTACTTGTCGGCCGGCAGGTCGAAACCGTTGGCGCCGCAGCGCAGGATCGCCCGGCGCGCGGCCTCGAACGCCTGCGCGGCGCCCGCCTCGGTGCCGCCGGTGGCGTCGATACGGCGGATCGAGGCCGCCTCTGGCCGGCCGTCGCGCGCGATGGCCAAGCCGACCGTCACCGTCACCTCCAGCGCGTCGGACGACAGCGCGCCCACGTTCCAGCAGTTCGACACCGCGACACGGAACGCCTCGCGCTCGGTCCCGGTCATCGGCGGCCCGGACGGGCCAGAGGGTGCCGACGGAGACGGCGTGGGCGGCGTCGCGGCATCGGACACGGCGGCGGCGATCGCATCGGCCAGCGGGTCACTCTCCGGCTCCGGCTCCGGTTGCGGCGCCGGCTGCTGCACCTGCTCCGTCGGCGGCGGCGTCTCGGCGGGCGGCGCAGGCACGGATCGGGCCGGACGGGCCTGGGGCCGCACGCTCACCTCGGGCGCGATCACCGGCGGGGCCTGCGCCGCGGCCAGCGTGTCGCTGGTCTCGGTCGCCTCGGTCACGATCTCGGTCGTCGCCTCCTCGGGCGCGGTCGCCTGCTGCTCCTCCGCGGCCGCCTCGGACTCACCGGCATCCGGCGTCACCGCCTCCTGCACGGTCTCGGCCACCTCGGCCTCGGGCGGCGGGGCCTCGGTGGGCTGTGGGGCGACCCGGTCCACCGGCCGCGGCTGCGGGCGCGGGGCCACATCCGGCACCAGCGTCGCGGCCGGCGGCTGGGCGGCTGGTGGCGCGGTATCGGGAACCACCGCTGCCGGCTCGCGCTCGGACTCGGGTTGCGCTTGCGGCTCCGGCGGCGGTGCCGGCGATGGTTCGGGCGCTGGCTGCGGCGCTGGAGCGGTTTCGGGGGCCGACTCGGGCGCGGGCTGCGGCGCCTCGGCCGGGCGCTGCGCCGCCGATTGCAGCGCGGCGAACTCCTCGGCCGAAATGATCGACACGTCGGCCACCGTCACCGCACGCGGCGGCGGCGCGTTGAAGAACCCGCCGACCATGACCCAGAGGATCAGGCCGCCGTGCCCGATGGCCGAGATTTTCGTGCCGGTATCCATCGCCCCCGGCCTAGCCGTCGCGTCCGTCGAAAGATGGCCCGCCCGTTTCGGTGACAAGCCCGATGTCGCTGAACCCGCCCGCGTTCAGCGCACCCATCACCTGCACCACGCGCTCATAGGGGATCGCCCCGTCAGCGCGCAGGAACACCCTGTTGTCCCGCCGCTCGGCCGCGATGGCGCGCAGCTGCGGGATCAGGTCGGCGCCGTCCGTCTCGGTGGTCTGGATCAGCATCCGACCGTCGCCGGTCAGGGTGATAGTCAGCGGCTCTTCCTGCTCGGTCGGCAGGGCGTTGGCCGCGGTCTGCGGCAGCTGCACCGGCACTCCCACGGTCAGCAGGGGCGCGGCCACCATGAAGATTATCAGCAGCACCAGCATCACGTCCACAAAGGGCGTAACGTTGATCTCGGACATTGGCTTGACGCGCCGGGCGCGCCTTCGGCCGCGCCTACCGCCCCCGCCCCCGTTGCTGACGACACTCGCCACCATGGCTCAGGCCGCGTCCAGCTGCCGCGACAGGATCGTGGCGAACTCGTCGGCGAACGCCTCGTAGCCCGACACGATCTGCTCGCTGTCCGCGCTCAGCTTGTTGTAGAAGACCACTGCCGGAATGGCGGCCAAGAGGCCCAGCCCGGTGGCCAGCAGCGCCTCGGCGATGCCCGGCGCCACGACGGCCAGATTGGTGTTCTGCGCGATCGCGATCTGCTCGAACGCGTGCTTGATGCCCCAGACCGTGCCGAACAGTCCGATGAACGGCGCGGTGGACCCGGTGGTGGCCAGGAACCCCAGCCCCTTGTTCAGCCCTTCGGATTCCTTGGCGATGGCCACGTCCATCGACCGGTCGATGCGCGACTGCGCCCCCGCGATCAGCCCGCCGTCCTGCCGGTGGCTGCGCCGCCATTCCAGCATGCCGGCGGCAAAGATCCGCTCCGACGCGCCCACGGGCTGCGGGCCCAGCCGCTCGAACAGCTCGTCCAGCGGCTCGCCCGACCAGAACGCGCGGTCGAAGATCGACGCCTCGCGCCGGGCCAGCCGGTAGCTGATGTGTTTCTGGATGATGATCGCCCACGACCAGAACGACATGACGATCAACCCGATCATCACCACCTTCACCGTAAATGTCGCGCGCGCGAAAAGGGCGAGCAAGGAGAAATCGATCTCCTGCGCCATCGCAAGGGTTTCCTGTTCCATCTGCCTGCTCGTTGCCAAAGGGGGCCGCTCTGACGGCGGCTCTTACATTGATTCTATCCGGTCTGCAGACGGAACGCCAACACATCCGCGTCAGTTCCGCGCGGAAACCTGCTTTTCAGGGCGCGGCGCCCAGTTTCGCACGCAACTCTGCGCCCAGCCGCGCGGGACGCCCGCCCTCGGTCAGCGCGACCAACGTCACCTCGGCCGTGAACAGTACCGCCGCGCCCCGCAGCACCTGCTGGTCCAGCACGATCCGCGCCGCCGTCACCGTACGGCAGTCGGTCGTCACCGTCAGCACATCGTCGAACCGCGCCGGTGACAGGTAATCCGCCACCACGCGCCGCACCGCAAAGACGATGCCCGCCTCGCGCTTCAGCGCCCCCTGATCGACCCCCAGCCCCCGCACCCATTCGGTCCGCGCGCGTTCGATGAAATTCAGGTAATTCGCGTAATAGACGATCCCGGCAAGGTCGGTGTCCTCGTAATAGACGCGGATGTCGAAGCGGTGGGTCATCGCCTGCCCCTACCCGCCCGCGCCCCCACCGCGCAAGGCCGCATGGTCATTTGCTGTCCTGCTTGATGAGGCCCGAGAACCCGGCGACGGCAAGCAAGGTCAGCGCCCAGCCCATGGCGATGTGGAGCCACAGATACCAGCGCGCGAGCTTGCCGAACTCGTCGCGCTCATCCGGCAGCCAGTAGGCCTGCATCTCAAGGCTGACCACCGGGATCAGCGTGTCGGCGGAGTAGATGAAGGCGTTGAACCGGGGATAGGACTGTCCCGCCGGCTGTTGCACATAACAGGCATACTGCGACGGTTGATCGGTGCGAAGCGCCCGACCACTTGCACATTGCACCCATTCCGGCGCGCGCTGGATCTGCGGCAGGTTGGGTTTCAGGGCACCAGTGGCCCCGGCATGACCAAAGACGAAGGTGCCGAGGATCAGAAAAAGCCCAAGCCATGCGAAGGCCAGCAGCGGCTGGCGGCCATAGCGGATCGTTATGGCCACCACGAAATCCCAGAAACCGAGCCACCAGCGCACCGGGTTGAATGACCGAAAACCCCGCCGCCGCGCGCGGCGTTGAAGCTTTTCCTTCTCGATAAGGATCTCCCGTGCTGCAGCGCCATGCCCTCCCTCTCGCAACACGCGCGCGCATTCTTCATAGGGCTGCGGTAAGAAGTCGTGGCCCCAATGCGCCGGGTCTTGCAGCGCAAGCCAAGCTTTCCGCTGCTTAGCATCCACCGGCGCGCGACCCGTAAACGCACCATAGCGGCAACGATCCAGTTTCAGTTTCCCTTGCTGCGGCCAGCAGGTTGGGTCGTCGTTGATATCTCTAATCCGGGCAGCAGTCAGAGCCAGCACACCGGTCAAGCTGGTCCCATTGCGCAGAAACAGCAATCCGCCTATCTCCGCGCCTTCAATTGTCAACACGGCGCTATTCGCCCTCGCCGACAGAATTGCACCGAAGGGCAGCGTGTTCCTGCGCGGGCTGAAGGCGCAGGGGGAGGTGCGACTAACCGGCGCGAAACTGAGTGTGGATCTCGATTGTGAAGGCTTCCAGTCGGTCAGCCTCGAGCCCAGAGTGAAGATGCGAACCTTTCAGATATAGGTTGCGCAGACTGGCGCTGCGCAGCAGCAGCAGATCAGGAAAACGGCACTCCAGAAGCGCGAGGTCGCGCGGCAGGTCGCAGCCTTCCAGATCGAGGCCCCGCGTCTGTGCTCCGTCCTTCCCGTCGCCTTCGACATAGACCCCAATGACCCGCAACCCCTTCTCCGACACCCGGCAGTCATCGCACCCGCCCAGCGCCAGATAGCGCACGAAGCTCGCCCGCAGCCGCACGTCCGTCGGCGCATCCTCGGGCGGCAGGCTGTCCGAGATCCGGCACGCCTCCATGTTGCCTTCGTTGATCCAGTCCACCAGCCGCTGCTCGGCCGGCCACAGCGGCGTGAACCCCTCCAATCTCCGCGTCATTGAAATACCCTCGGCCAACCCGCGGTCAGGCTAGCGCCAAACGCGGCCCCGGCCCAAGCGAAAACCGGCCCGCCTGGCCACCGGGCCGGGGCGTAGCGCCGCGCGCACCACAAGGTGCCCGAGAAGCGTGTGCAGACGCCGGTTTCGGGGCCGGTGTTGCGCGGATCGGCCGGGCAGCGCACGCCGGTGCCATACGGATGCTGGCGGGTTGCTGGCAGGATGCTGGCGCAATGCTGGCACCCGTTCTTGCAGATTTTTCAGCGGCCTACTCGCCGTAGGGCAGCCAGATCGTCTTCACCTGCGTCGCACCGCGCAGATAGGTCTCCCCCTCACCCTGAACCGGGTCTGCCCAGTCGCGCAACCGCCCGTCCGCCCAGACAGGTTTCAGGTTCCCGGCCGACGCCTCCTCGACCATCCGCACCCCCTCGGCCGTGCCGCAATACCACAGCGCGGCCACGTCATCATGCTCGGCCAGGGTCTTTGCCAGCGGGGCGCTGGGGCCGGTGATCAGGTTGATGACACCGCCCGGAATATCCGAGGTTTCAAGCACTTGATACAGTCGCGCAGCAATAAGTGGATGATCCTGCGCAGCGATAGCAACCACCCGGTTGCCCATGGCCGCCGCCGGCAGGATCAGCGACATCATCGACAGAAGCGGCGCCTCGTCCGGGCAGACGATCCCCATCACGCCAAAGGGTTCCGGCACCGCAAGCGTCACGTTGCGCGTCTTGGTCGCATGGATCGCACCGTCGAACTTGTCGGCCCAGGCGGCATATCGGAACGCACGACGGATGGTCAGTTCGACCTCATCCCCCGCATCCCCCGTGCAAGCCTCCAACAAAGCGGCAAACTCCGCCCGCCGCTGATCTAGATTTTCGGCAAGGAAATAAAGCACTTGCGCGCGATTGTGCCCGGTCAGATTGCTCCATCCGCCGGCCTTCTGAGCGGCCTCCACCGCGTTGCGGATGTCCTTCCGGTTGCCGATCCCGGCTTGCCCGATCACGGTGCCCGCGGCCCCGGTCACACTGTATGACTGCCCCCCATCGGGGCGCACCTGCTTGCCACCGATATACAGCTTGACCGTAATGTCGATGCCCGGTTTCGCATTTGCCCCCGGGGCAGCGGGATGCGGCGACGCATCGGGCCGGCTCTGCGGCGCAGGCCGCGCGGGCCGATCCGCGTTTTCCCATTTGGGAACAAGGTATTCCAGCATCCCCTCGCGCCCACCCTCGCGCCCGAACCCGCTTTCGCGGTAGCCGCCAAAGGTTGCGCCCGCGTCGAACACATTGGTTTCATTGATCCAGACGACCCCGGCCTTCAGCTTCGCTGCGACCTCCACCGCCCGGCTCAGGTTCTCGGACCAGACCGAGGCCGCGAGGCCGTAGCGGGAGTTGTTGGCCAGTGCCACGGCTTCTTCGGCCGTCCGGAAGGTGTGCGTTACGGCGACCGGTCCGAAGATTTCCACCTGCGACACGGTTGCGGCGGGTTCGGCACCGGTAAAGAAACCGGGCGCGCTGAAAGCGCCCTTCTCCGGCAGCGCCACCTCTGCCCGCCACAGAGTCGCGCCCTCGGCCTTCGCCTGTTCCAGCAGCCCGTCGATCCGCGCGAGCTGCTTGCGCGAGACGATGGCACCCATGTCCATCGTCTTGTCCAGCGGATCGCCCACCCGCAGAGTCTGCAGCCGCGCGCGCAGCTTGGTGAAGAACCGCTCCGCCACGCCCTCCTGAACCAGCACGCGCGACCCGGCGCAGCAGACCTCGCCCTGATTGAACCAGATCGCATCGACAACACCTTCGACGGCGCCATCCAGATCGGCATCCTCGAACACGATGAAGGGCGATTTGCCGCCCAGTTCCAGGCTCAGCTTCTTGCCTGATCCGGCGATCTGGCGCCGGATCGTCCGGCCCACCTCTGTCGAGCCGGTGAATGCCACCTTGTCCACGCCCGGATGGCCGCAGATCTTGGCCCCAGTTTCGGCCCCGCCGTGGACGATGTTGAGCACCCCTGCGGGAAGCCCGACTTCGCCGCAGCTCTCGGCGAAAGCATGTGCGGACAGCGGCGTCAGGTCTGCGGGTTTCAGCACCACGGTATTGCCCGCCGCCAGCGCGGGCGCGACCTTCCACGCTAGCATCAGCAGTGGGAAGTTCCACGGGATCACCTGCCCGCAAACACCCAACGGCACATGGCCCGGAAACTCACTCTCCACCAGGTCCGCCCAACCGGCGTGGTGGTAGAAATGCCGGGCGACCAGCGGGATATCGATATCCCGCGTCTCGCGAATGGTCTTGCCGTTGTCCATCGACTCCAGCACCGAAAGGAACCTCTCGCGCTTCTGCACATGACGGGCCAGCGCATACAGGTAGCGCGCGCGGGCATGGCCGGGCAACGCCGACCACGCTGGAAACGCCGCGCGGGCAGCTGCGACAGCGGCGTCCACCTCGGCCCCGGTCCCGGCTGCGATTTGGGCCAGCGGCGCATCGGTTGCGGGGTTGATCACCTCGATCGGCGCACCCTCGGGCACTAAGAAAGTGCCGCCGATGTAGTGTCCTATCACCTCTGGCTGCGCCGCCAGCCAGGCGCGCACCTCGTCGTTCGCCTCCGGTGCCGGGCCATAGTCCATGGTCTTCATGATGTCCTTGATCGCGGGCATGGGCGTCCCCTCAGGCCAGGGCGTGGCGGTGGGCGGCAGAGTAGCGGCCGGTGAGGTGGTGTTCCAACTGGCGCTCGATATCGCCCAAAAGGGAACTCGCACCGATGCGGAACAGGTCAGGCTGCATCCAGCGGGTGCCGAGCTCCTCCTTTATCAGGATCAGCCAGGCCATCGCGTCCTTGGCGGTCTTCAAGCCGCCCGCCGGCTTGAACCCGACCCGGTGTCCGGTCAGGTCACGATAATCGCGCAGCACCCGCACCATGGTCAGTGAGACGGGCAGCGTCGCGTTCACATCCTCTTTCCCGGTGGAGGTCTTGATGAAATCCGCCCCCGCCTGCATCGCCACCATCGACGCGCGATAGACATTGGTCAGCGTGCGCAGATCGCCGGTGCCCAGGATCGCCTTCATATGAGCCTCCCTGCAGGCCGCGCGCATCGCCGAGATCTCGTCGTAAAGCCCCTGCCAGTTACCCGTCAGGACATGCTCGCGGGTGATGACGATGTCGATCTCATCCGCACCCTGCTCCACCGCGTAGGTGATTTCCGCCAGCCGCAGTGGCAGCGGCGTCAGTCCGGCGGGAAACCCGGTTGCGACCGAGGCGACGGGAATGCCGGAGTCCTGCAGAGCCCGCACCGCATGGGGCACCATCGTGGGATAGACGCAGACAGCACCCACCGTGATCGGCCCCACGTCCAGCGCTGCCAGCAAATCAGCACGCACCGGCTGCCGCGCCTTGGCGCAAAGCCGCGCGACCCTGCCCGCCGTGTCGTCGCCTGCCAAGGTCGTCAGATCGATGCAGCGGATCGCCTGCAGGAGCCACGCCGCCTGCCACTCCTTCTTCACCGTGCGGCGCGTGGTCAGACTGGCCACACGGCGCTCAGTCGCCGAAAGGTTGACCTGCACGCCCTCGAACCATTCGGGCGTCAGCGGCATGCCCGGATTGCGGGCGAGCATGTCCTGCATGGGCACTTCCTGCCCGGTTGTATCTCGCGCTTTCATCGGCGTCTCCATCCCAATGAGCAAGGTGCCGGGATTGCGCGCCGCTTGCAACAGAGAGGCGCCATTGACCGTACCTGCGACGCTTCGTAACAGTTGCCGGAACGGGGGCGGTATGGACAACAACAGCGAAGACGGAGCCTTCTGGCTTTACGACCTGAAGGTGGAAACGGTGTTGGACGGCCGCACCCCGGTCTGTCGGCATATCGAGGGGGAAAGCTTCACGGTCGAGGGCGAGGCGCTGGTGTTCCCGGCGGGCGCACGGGTTTCGATGTATGCGCTGGCCGCCCTTCTGCCGCTGCTGCCCGCCAAGCAGCGGCCTACCGATCCTGCCGACTGGATGAGCACGGACGCCGAGGTCGCATGCCCCGACCCGCATTGCGGTGGCCGCTTTCGCGTGACCCGAACGGCCAGGCGGCAGTTCCACCACTCCGAGACTACAGGCCTGCCCGAGGCCCGCGACACGCCCTATTGGCAGAAAGACCAGACATGAGCGTCGAAACGACACACCTGCGCCCCGATCATCCCATCTCGCGCGTGATCAAGGGCGGCTGGCAGCTGGCAGGCGACCACGGCGCGGTGGACCGGGCGGCGGCCATCGCCGACATGGAGGCCTTCGTCGACGCCGGCATCACCACCTTCGACTGCGCCGACATCTACACCGGCGTCGAGGAGATGATCGGCCAGTTCATCGCCGACTTGCGCCACCGCCGGGGGGCAGAGGTCGCCGACAGGGTGGTGGTGCACACCAAGCTCGTCCCCGACCTGTCGCTGCTGGAAACACTCACCGCCGAGCAGATCGAGGCCATTGTCGACCGGTCCCTTAGGCGGCTGAATCTGGATCAACTGCACCTGGTCCAGTTCTACTGGTGGGACATGACGCTGGGCGATCCCGCCCGCGCGATGGAGCATCTGGCGGGGATCAAGGCCAAGGGGAAGATCCGGCACATTGGCGTCACGAACTGGGATGTTGCAGAGACCGAACGGCTGATGCAGGCGGGGGCCGATCTGGTCTCGACGCAGGTGCAGTATTCGCTCCTCGACCGCCGCCCGGCGCATGGCTTGGCCGATTGGGCCGGGGCGCATGACATGGGACTTTTGTGCTACGGCACGCTGGCGGGCGGCTTCCTGACCGAGGACTGGCTGGGCAAGCCCGACCCCGGTTTCGACTTCTCGAACCGCAGTCTGGTGAAATACCGCCTGATCATCGACGAGTTCGGCCCCTGGGCGCTGTTTCAGGAATTGCTTTTCGCGCTGAAATCCGTGGGCGACCGGCACGGCGTCTCCCTGCCCGCCGTCGCGACGCGCTGGGTTCTGGATCAGCCCCATGTCTCTGCCGCCATCGTCGGTGCCCGCTATGCCCGCCACCTGCCCAAGACACTTGAGGTGTTCGAGTTTGCGCTCGATGCGCAAGACCGCGCGGCAATCGACGCGGTGCTGGCACAGGCCGCAGGGCCGAACGGGCCCGTCTTCGGGTTAGAAAGCGACCGCAGCGGGCGGCATGGGCGGATCATGAAATACAACCTCAACACCCGCCCCGACGCCCCCATCCTTGCCGAGGACGCAGGATGAGAGCAGTAGCGGGCCTGTCCCGGCTGTTGACCACGGTCTTGCAGCCCGTGGTCGCGCTGACGTTGTTCGCGATCCTGGTGGTGATGGTGGCGGATGTCTTCGGACGCTACCTGTTCAATCGTCCGATCCGCGGCGCCTACGAGATCACCGAATTCCTGATGTGCCTGATGGTGGCGGGCGCGTTGCCACTTGTCAGCCTTTGGGGTCGGCATGTCGAGGCCTCGCTCGTGGCCGATCTCGCACCGCGGCTGACACCGGCGCTGTTCTGGGTGGCCGGCGTCGCCTCGGCTCTGGTTTTCGGATATCTGGCGATACTGCTTTGGGGCTACGGCGGCCAGCTTTCGCGGCAGAACGCACAGTCGCTGTTCGGCGGCGTACCCAGGGCCCCGTTTGCGCGATACATGGCCGTGATGTGCGCTCTTGCGGCCCTTGCCTCGGCGATCGCCCTGATCCGCCACGATCCAGGGCCGCAGCTGCCCGAGGGGCGCGATGAATGACCGCCGCGCTGGGGCTCGCCCTCGTCTTCCTGCTGATCATGGCGCGGGTGCCGGTGGGCGTGGCGATGCTGGGCGTAGGCTTCGCCGGCTTTGCCGCGGTCGTTGGGGTGCGGCCAGCGTCGTTCATGACAGCACAGACTGCCTTTGCAACGATCAACAGTTATTCGCTGTCGGTGCTGCCACTGTTCCTGCTGATGGGCAACCTGATCAACCGATCGCGCATCTCGGTCGAGCTGTACGACGCCGCCCACGCCTGCCTCGGCCATTGGCGCGGGGGGCTGGCGCAGGCGACGATCCTCGCCTGTGGCGGCTTCGCGGCGATCTCGGGTTCAAGCATGGCCACCACGGCCTCAATGGCGCGGGTCGCCTATCCGTCGATGCGCCGATACGGCTATGCCGATATCCTGTCTGCCGGATCCATTGCGGCCGGCGGCACCCTGGGCATCCTGATCCCACCGTCGGTCGTGCTGCTGGTCTACGGGATCCTAACGGAGACCTCGATCTCCAAGCTGTTCATCGCCGGTATCGTGCCGGGGATCATGGCTGTCGCGCTTTACATGCTTACCATCGCCGTGATCGTCCGGTTGCGGCCCGATTGGGGGCCAGCGGCCGCGCGCAGCGACTGGGTCGCGCGCCGGGCGGCGGTGGCAAAGGTCTGGCCGGTGCTGGCGCTGTTCCTGCTGGTGATGGGCGGCATCTATGGCGGCATCTTCACGCCGACCGAGGCCGCTGGCGGCGGCGCGCTGGGGGCGCTGATGTTCGCCATGGCGCGCGGGGTGCTGACGCTGCGATCCTTTGGCGCGGTGCTGGTGGAAACCGCCGTCACCTCGGCAATGATCTTCTTCGTGATCATCGGCGCGATGGTGCTGGGCAACTTCCTGAACGTGGCGGGTCTGCCGCGGATGCTGCGCGAATTGATCTCGGCGCTGAACCTGTCGCCCCTTGGGGTGATGGCAGTGATCTGCCTGATCTATGTTCTGCTGGGCATGGTGCTGGAAAGCATGTCGATGATCCTGCTGACCATCCCGATCCTGTTTCCCATCGTGGTGGGGCTGGGGTTCGACCCCGTCTGGTTTGGCATCCTGATCGTGATGGTGGTGGAACTGGCGCTGATCTCGCCCCCCATCGGGTTGAACGTCTATCTGCTGCGGTCCGTGCTGCCGCATATCCCGCTTCGCCGGATCTTTGCCGGCGTATTCCTGTTCCTGATCCCCGACCTGCTGAAGCTCGCACTGATCATCGCCTTTCCCGCGCTTGTGCTCTGGCTTCCCTCGATGATGTAACGACACAAAGACCCGACAACTGGAGGTAACAGAATGACCCGAAATACGCTGATGGCCGGCGCCGCCGCGCTTGCCCTGATCGCCCTGCCCGCCACGGCACAAGACGTGGTGCTGCGTTATTCCAACTGGGTGCCCGCGACGCACCCCATCGTGACACAGGTGATCGAGCCGCTGTCGCGCGATCTGGAAGCCGCGACCGAGGGCCGCGTGACGATCGAGGTGGTGCCCGCCCTGGGCCCGCCGCCGGGTCATTTCGACCTTGTGGCTAACGAAGTGGCCGACATGGCCTTCTCGGTCCATGGCTACACCCCCGGCCGCTTCACCCTCACCGAGATCGGGGAACTGCCGCTGACGCATAACAATGCCATCGTCAATTCGCTGGCCTACTGGAACACCTATCAACGCTTCATGCTGGACGCGAACGAGCATGAGGGCGTCCGGCTGCTGGGGTTATGGACGAATGGCCCCTACCAGCTGACGATGAACGGCGACCTGTTGACTGACATGAGCGCGGTTGACGGCAAGCGCATCCGAGTACCCGGCCCGGTGGTCGAGAAGGTGGCAACCACGCTGGGAATGGTGCCGATCTCATCCTCGGTCACCGATTCCTACGAGCAGATCTCGCGCGGGGTCATCAACGGCATGTTCCAGCAGCTGGAAACGGTGTGGAACTTCAACCTGACCGAGTATCTGACCCACATTTCCATCATCCCCGGCGGCTTTGCTCATTCCAGCCAGTATGTCGTGATGTCGGAAGCCGCCTATCAACGCCTGTCCGACGCCGACCGCGCCGCGCTCGACGCCTTGACAGGCGAGGCGCTGGTGCGCCGCTTTGCCGAAATGTGGCAGGCGCAAGAGGAAGAGGCTTTCGGCAAACTGGAAGAAGGTGGGGCGGTCTTCCACTATCTGGACGACGGCATGATTGCCCAGGTATCCGAGGCGCTCCAATTTATCCGGGACGACTGGGTGGAGGCCGCGAACGCCAAGGGCGTGGACGGCGCAGCCGCGCTTGCCTTCTACGAGGCCGAGATCGAGCGCATCGCGGCCGAAATGGGCGTCGAGAACTGACTCGATCAGGGGAGGGCGCTTCGGCGCCCCGTCCTCACCCGCGCAGGATCTCGTTCCACAGCGGCAGGATCACAGGTTCGTCCTCCACGACCTCCGAAAACCGGCCAATGGGTTCGAGAAAGAAGTTGTCGTTCAAGTCATCATTGCACTGGCTGACCTCGATCACAAAGACCGGTCCCTGCCCCTCCTCGCCCCAGAACCGATGCTGCAGCCCGCGCGGCACGGTGATCGACGCGCCGGGCGTCAGGCGGATCGGCCCGGCGAAGGGATCGACCGCGCTGCCGTCGACCCGTGGCTGCCAGTCACCGATAGGAAAGCTGCCCTCGCGCGTGAATTCGATCATCAGGTTGCCGCCGCCGCGCACTATGATGTCCTCCAGCTTCACCTTGTGGGCGTGAAATGGGGTTTCCTGCCCCTCGCTCACGAACAGCGCCTTTTCGGCGTAGGGCCGCTCCTCGGACGCGTTCTGGTGACCGTTCCTCAGGCACAGCAGCGTCAGGCCGCGCGTCTCGAACCGCCCCTGGCCAAAGTCAGTCACGTCCCAGCCGATCTGGCGATCGGCGAGGAACCGCGAGGTCTCGGGGTTCGCGGCGTGATCCGCCAAGGTCCAGTCAGCCCAGTCCGGCAGCGGAAAGCACTGTGCTGTCAGCGTTTCGCGCGCCTGCTGCAGCGCCTGGTTGATGCGCGAGCGTTTCATCGGAACACCTTCGTCAATTGCGGGCCAGCAGGCCATCGATCTCGTCGCGCGACGGCATGGAGGGTGCGGTACCGCGCCGGGTAACGGAAATTGCCGCGGCGGCGGTGGCGAAGCGCAAGGCATCCTCTGGCCCCATCCCCTCGGCCAAAGCGACGGCAAGCGCGCCGTTGAACGCATCGCCCGCCCCAGTGGTCTCCGCGACCGGCCCGGCGTTCATCGCCGGAACATGAAGCGTCAGCGACGGGCTGCGGTAGAGCGCACCGCGCTCACCCAGCGTGATCACCACCGCGCCCACTCCGCGCGCTATCAGCGCGTCGCCCGCGCGCTCCGCATCGGCGAGGGTGGCGACCGCGATACCGGTCAGTTCCTCGGCCTCGGTCTGGTTGGGGGTGATCAGGTCGCAAAGTGCCAGCAGCGCGTCGTCTAGCGGCGCGGCCGGGGCCGGATTCAGGATCGTCCGCGCCCCGCCGGTGCGCGCGATTTCCAGGGCGCGGCGCGCGGCCTCCATGGGTTGTTCCAGTTGCGTGACGAAAACGGCGGCGCCGACAATGAGATCAGCTTGCGCGTCCACGTCAGCGGGCGACAACTTCGCCGCGGCACCGGGGGCGATGATGATCGCGTTGTTTCCTGTCGCTTCCTCGATGAAGATGAAGGCTGCACCAGTGTGGCTGTCCGGATCCTCGATCACCTCCGGGCTCACACGCGCCTCCGACCAGATGGCACGGGCCATGTCGGCAAAGGCGTCACAGCCGAGGCGGGTCACGAAATGAACCTGTCCGCCCGCCCGTGCCGCGGCAACAGCCTGGTTCGATCCCTTGCCGCCGGGACCGAGCGCGAAGCCGCGTCCGTGGATCGTCTCGCCAATCCGCGGTTGGCGGTCGGCCCGATAGGCGGTATCGGCATTGAAGACGCCAAGGATGACGATATATCCGGCCATTATCCCCCCACTTCGTCGCAGGAGCTTAGCGAATGGGCAGCCCGTCGCAATCCCGTTGATCTGCGAACCGCACCCGTTCGGCGCGATTTCTGCTGTCGGCAGTCGCCCGTCAGTTGCACAAAATGTCACCAACTTGCCACTGACGCGAATGGGCTATGTTGTTACAAGCGCCGTGTGAAGAGTGCTGGACTGGAACGCGTGGCATGAACGACTGGCAATCCGAAAAATTGCGCACTGCGCGCATCCTTGTGGTCGAGGATGACGCCTTGGTTCGTGACCACGTCGTGGCGCTGCTTCAGAGCCTTGGGCATCAGACCGTTCAGGCCGGCCATGGCGCTGCCGCGCTTGAGGTGTTGCGCGGTGACGGCAAATTCGACCTGCTGTTTTCCGACGTGATGATGCCGGGTGGAATGTCGGGGATCGACCTTGCCAAGGCCGCGCGAAAGATCGTGCCGGGATTGCCAGTGCTGCTGACGACCGGCTTCTCGGATCAGGCGCACGCCGCCTTCACCCCCGATGCGCCGCTTGTTCTGGCGAAGCCCTACCGCCGCGCCGACCTTGAGGCCGCGCTGGCCAAGGCGATGCGCCGGGGCTGATCCCGCTCAGGCGGTGAAGGAATAGCCGACGCCGTGCACGGTGCGGATGAAATGGCCTGGGCGGTCATGGGCGGGCAGTTTGCGCCGCAACCGACTGACCAGCCCGTCGATGGCGCGGTCGTAGCTTTCCCATTCCCGCCCCTTGATCTGCGCCATGATCTGATCGCGGCTGAGAACCTGCCCGCGAGAGCGGAGCAGCGCTGCCAGCAATTCGAACTCTGCCGTCGTCAGGTCCACATCGTTCCGGTTCTCGTCAAGCACCCGGCGCGCCGACAGATAGACGCTGTAGCCTTCGAAGCTGTGGTCGGGGGTTGCCATCAGATCATCTTCCGCCGCCCCACCATTGCCTGCAGCCCGCGCCCGACCCGTGCGGCGATAGACTGCCCCGACGCGGGCGCACAACTCGCGCGGGCGAAACGGCTTGGTCACGTAGTCGTCCGCTCCCAGTTCCAGCCCGACCACATGATCGGTCTCGTTGTCGCGTCCGGTGAGAAGAATGATGCCGCTGTCGGTCTTCGGCCGCAGGTCGCGCACCAGCGAGAAGCCATTGCCGTCAGGCAGGCCCACATCGACGAGATAGACATCGACATGGCGTTTCGCGGCGATTTCCTCGAATTCCCGGACGGATGCGGCGGTCAATACGTCGTATCCCGCTTCGTCCAGCGCGGTCTTCAGAAGCGTCCGGATCCCTGGTTCATCGTCCAGAACCAGAACAACAGGCTTCATTCCTTCACCTTTCTCCCGCACCGACCGGGGCAGGCTGTCCCGTCTTCTGCCACGCCGTGACATGGCATATCATGCAGAGCGTCCTGTCTCGCAAATCGACCACTGCGGAACACCAATCCGTTCCTGCTAACTCGTCTTGCGGTAGTATGCCGTTGCGCCATTGAATCGCAATGGGAATCATTGAATTTTCATGCTGATGCGCCGCCATGTGCCGAACTTCACCCGGTAGAAAACGTCCCTGGCTTGCTGGAATTCGCCCGGACCCTGCACTACGGTCCGCCGGAACATGACCTTCTGGAGACGGTGAAATGCAGAAAAGACGCCTTGGGCGGACCGACATGATGGTGAGCGGGCTGTGCCTCGGCACGATGACCTGGGGCAACCGCAACTCCGAATCCGAGGGTCATGCCCAGATCGACATGGCGCTGGATCACGGCATCAACTTCCTCGACACCGCGGAAATGTATCCGGTGAACCCGGTGGTGGCGGAAACAGCCGGACGGACGGAAGAGATCGTCGGGACCTGGCTGGCAAGGACCGGGCGGCGCAACGATGTGCTGCTCGCCACCAAGATCACCGGCGCGGGCCAGCAGGCCGTGCGCGACGGTGCACCGATCACGCCTGAAACCCTGGTATCGGCAATCGATAGTTCGCTGCGCCGCCTGCAGACCGATGTCATCGACCTGTATCAGATCCATTGGCCGAACCGCGGCTCCTACCACTTCCGCAAGCACTGGACCTACGACCCCAGCGGCCAGAACAGGGGCGAGACACTGGCGCATATGGCCGAATGCCTTGCCGTGCTGCAGCGCCAGGTCGACGCGGGCAAGATCCGATACTTTGGCCTTTCGAACGAAACCGCCTGGGGCACGGCGCAATGGTTGCGCCTGGCGGCGGACGCCCTGCCCCGCGTGCAGGCGATCCAGAACGAATACTCGCTGCTCTGCCGTCACTATGACACCGACATGGCGGAGCTGTCGGTGAACGAGGAGGTGACCCTTCTGGCCTATTCCCCGCTCGCGGCCGGTATCCTGAGCGGAAAATACGCGGGCGACGTGACGCCAGAGAACTCTCGCCGGGCCGGCAACCCGAGCCTGGGGGGGCGGATCACGCCGCGCCTGTTCCCGGCGGTGGCCGCCTACATGGGGGTCGCGGCCGATCACGGGCTTGATCCGGTGCAGATGGCCCTGGCCTGGGTGCGGCAACGCCCCTTTCCGACGATCCCGATCATCGGCGCGACGGACCTTGAGCAACTGCAGCTTGCGCTGGGGTCGGCAGAGTTGACGCTCGATGATGACGTGCTCAACGGGATCGATGCGGCCTATCGTGCGCACCCGTTGCCCTATTGAAGCGGCTTCTGCTCCCCTTGGCGCTTCTGGCCGCTTGTACGCCGCCTGTCGTCGGGTATCGCGCGCCGGGGGCGCCGATCTCTTCGATGGCGGCGGTGAAGCCTGAGCGTCTGGCCGGTGAGTGGGAGGAGGTCGCGGGTTTCTTCGGCCCCGGAGAGGGGTGCGCGCTGGGGGATCTGCACCTGAGCGCGCGCGCGGATGGCGGGTTTGATGCGCTGCTGGCGGACTGTGGCGGTGGCGGGCCGGCGACGCGGGTCACGGGGCCGCGGCGGGCGGACCGGGTCGCGCCGGGGCGGATTGCTGTGTTCGGGCTGGCCGATCCGCTGTGGCTGTTGTGGGTTGATGGGGACTATCGGACGATGGTGGTCGGCACCCCGTCGGGGCGGATCGGGGCGGTGCTGAACCGGCCCGGCGGGATCAGCGGGGACCGGTTGGCGGCGGCGCAGGAGATCCTAGACTGGAACGGGTATGACCTGGCCCGGCTGCAGGCTCGGGGCCGCTGAGCGGCTGTTGTCCACGCGTGGACAAAATATCAAGTCGTTGAAATCATGAGATTTCGCGATTTATGTTTACCGGATTTTAATCCGGTCCACTGGTTCTTTGCCCCGATCGCAAACGAAAACGGGGGCGGCTTTGGCCACCCCCGCTCGATCTTTTCGGTCGCTGAACCCGTGGTTCAGGCGAGCGCGAGGTTCGTTGCCGACTCGCGGCCGTTCCGGTCGCTTTCCAGATCGAAGGTGACGCGCTGGCCATCGTCGAGCTGGCGGATGCCGGCACGTTCCAGAGCGGTCACATGGACGAAAACGTCCTTGGACCCATGCTCAGGCGCGATGAAGCCGAAACCTTTGGTTGCGTTGAACCATTTCACGGTGCCATTGGCCATCGTGATAACTCCTGTCTTGTTTGCCACCCACATGATCGCGATGGCCCGGCTCAGTGTCGTCAGAGTCGCAACTGAAGCCGTTAGGAGACAGAAGGTCGTATGAAGAATCTTTGCCCAACTCACATACGCACCCCGGCGGCGGTTTACAAGGCGCCAACGCAAATCAGCCACCGCGCCGGTCGCGCGCCAGTTCGGCGCGGGTCAGGCCGACATCCCTCAGCACCTCATCCGAAAGATCACCGGCCCGGCAGCGCGCCCGATGGCGCGCGTCGAGGGCGGCCACCCGGTTCAGAAGGCTGAGCGCCAGAGCGCCGACGCCGAAGCCGGGGCGGATCGTTCGGGTCTGGGACAGGGTTTGCGTCTGCATCTGAGCCTCCATCATGCCATGGCTTCACCCTGCCAGAGGTTCGCCCGGCCCGCTTGAAGGGCGCCTTGGGAAACCCTTGCGCTTTGCTTGTGCTTTCGTCGAGGGCGCGCTGTCGTGGTAGCATCGTCACAGGAGAACGCCGCCGCGATGACCTATAGATTCGCCGATTGCCAGCTGGACGCGCGTCGCCACCGCTTTGAGCGGGCGGGCGAAGCGTTGCATCTGGAACCGCAGGTCTTCGACCTGATCCGCGTGCTGGCAGAGGCCGGGGGCGCGCTTGTCACGCGCGACGATCTGATCGCCACGGTCTGGGGCGGGCTGAACGTGTCGGACGCGACGATCAGCGCCCGGATCAGCGCGGCGCGGGCCGCGGTGGGCGACAGCGGCAAGGCGCAAGCGGTGATAGAGACGGTGGCGCGGCGCGGCTTCCGGCTGGCGGTGCCGGTGGAGTCGGTGGCCAAGGCCACCGAGACGGTCGCCCCGGCGCGGGTGCGCGCCGACAGCCCGACGCTGGCGGTTCTGCCCTTCGACTATGCTGCGGAAAGCCCCGGCGACATGCTGGCCGAGGGGATCGTGGACGAGATCACCGACTCGTTGGCAGACGCGTTGGCAAAGGTGCGCGAGTTCCACGTCATCGCCCGGCAATCGCCCTTTGCGCTGCGCGACCAGCGGCCCGACATCCCCACGGCGGCGCGGCTATTGGGCGCGGATTACCTGGTCGAGGGGACGGTGCGGCGGGCAGGAGACCGGGTGCGGGTGTCGGTGCATCTGGCGCGGGGCAGCGATGGGCACACCATCGCGGCGGAAAGGTTCGACGACCGGCTGGCCGATCTGTTCGACCTGCAGGACCGGATCGCGGCGCAGGTCGCGGGCCGCATCGCCCCCAGCCTGCGCACCGCCGAGGTGGCACGGGCAGAGACCCGCCCGCCCGCCGACCGCACCGCCTATGACCTGACGCTGGCCGCCCTGCCGCTGATCTGCGCCCACGGCCGCGATGAGAACGCCCGCGCCATCGACCTGCTGGAACAGGCGGTGGCGCGCGACCCGACACAGGCGCGCGCGCTGGGGCTGCTGGGCTGGGCCCATGCCCAGCAGCTCAGCTATATGTGGTCAGCCGACCCTGCGGCGGACCGGGTGCGGGCGCTGGCTCTTGCCGAACAGGCCGCGACGCTGGCCCCGGATCACCCGGCGGTGCTGACGGCAGTCGCGGCGACCATCGCGATTTCAACCGGCAAAGGGGGGCGGGCGGCGGGCTATATCGACCGGGCGCTGGCCATCGACCCGAATAACGCCTGGGCCTGGATGCGGCGCGGCTTTGGCTGCGCATACGACGGCGATGCCGCGGGCGCTCTGGCGGCGATGGACCGGGCCGAGCGACTGAGCCCGCTAGACCCGTTCCGCTTCAACATGATGCTGGGGCGGGCCGTGGCGCTCTACCACTGGACCGAGCGCAAGGACGAGGCGATCGCGCTGATCCGTGCGGCGCTGGACATGAACCCGCGAGCGCATTGGGCCTGGCGGGTTCTAGCCGCCTGTCTGCACAAGATGGGACGCGTGGATGAGGCGCGGGCGGCAGCAGCCGAACTGCTGCGTCATTATCCGGGGCTGACGGTGGACTACATGCGTCAGTCGCTGCCGGCCGCCGCCTATGCGACCGAGGAGAATTACTTTAGCCGGTTCATCGCCCTGGGCGTGCCGGAGCTGTAGCCGGGCGGGCGTCGGCGTTCTGCCGGTCAGGCGGCGGAGTCCACCTGGCCCAGGTCATCCAGCCAGTCCGGCAGATGCCCGATATCCGGTAGGACGGCGTCGGCCAGCGGCGCGAGGTCGGCGGCGGCGGCCATGCCGGTCAGAACCCCCACGGTGCGCATCCCGGCCGCACGGCCCGCGATCAGGTCATGACGGCTGTCGCCGACCATCACCACATGGGCCGGATCGATTCCGAACCGGCCGGCAAAGGCCAGAAGCATCCCCGGCGCGGGCTTGCCGCCATAGCCTGAATCGAAGCCGGCGACGAAATCGAAATGCGCGTGCACGCCCATGCTGGCCAGATGCGCCCGAGCCGGTGTCTCGCCATCGTTGGTGGCAAGGCCGATCTTCAGACCGCGCCCGCGCAGTGTGTCGAACAGGGCCGGCAAGGGCACGGCGGGGGTGAGTGCGGCCTCGGCCGCGAGCAGGTTCATCCGGTTCACCAGCCCCGTTGGCGTCGCGCCGGGCAGGAAGGGCAGCAGGGCCGCCGCAATCTCGTCCGGTGTGCTGGCGATCACGATGCTGTCGGGGGCGAAGCGGCCGGCGGCAAGGTCAAAGCCGATCACCCCGCCAAGCGTGGCCGCGCGATCCGAATCGCCGACCGTCAGATCCAGCAGCAAGGCCGCCGTCCAGCCGCCCCAGGTGGCGTGGAAATCGAAGAGAGTCCCGTCCTTGTCGAACAGCAGGCCGCGGATATCGGACATCGTGCTTCCCCCCCCCCCAGGCCAACGCAGGGTGGCGCAGGCTGCGCGAGAATTCAAGATTCGCGTGACAGTTGTGCAAAGGTGCACCGCTGGTCAGGTCCAGTTCGGCAGGTCTCCGCCCGGAAGCGCGGCGCGGGCACGCGGAAGGGCATCGAACGGCAGGCCGTTTTCCTGAGAAAACGCGATCACCCAGGCATCGTCGGACAGGATGAAATCGGCAACCGAGGCCAGAAACTCCGATTCGACCGCCCGCGCACGCAGGTCGGACAGGTCGCAGCCGCTGGCATTCAGGAACAGCGACAGCAGATCGTCACGCGCCACAAGCCAGCCCAACGCCTGCAACGCTATCGTTTCGGCAGATTCCCGCGCATTCATGGCTGTCACCCTTTGTTGAGCCCGCTCGTGTAAAGTTGTGGCCAGATCCGCAAGACTTCCTTAACCATTCAGGCCGCACCGTTAACGGGTGATGAGCGGGTTGAACGGCGGGGGCAAGCGCGTGGCGGGTAAGATCCTGATCGTGGACGATGTTGCCACGAATAGAATCATACTCAAGGTCAAGCTGGCAGCCGCATGCTACGAAAGCGTGCAGGCGGCCGACGGGACCAGTGCGCTGCGGATGATTCGCGAAATGCAACCGGATCTGGTGCTGCTGGACATCATGCTGCCGGACACCGACGGGATCACCATCTGCCAGATGATGCGCGAGGACCCGGCGACGCGCGAGATCCCCGTGGTGATGATCACCGCGCTGTCGGACAACGAGACGCGATTGCGCGCGCTGAAGGCCGGCGCCGACGACGTGCTGACCAAGCCGGTCGACGAGGTGATCCTGCTGGCCCGTATTCGCAGCCTGCTGCGCGCCCGCGAAACGGCCGAAGAGTTGCGCCTGCGCGAGGCCACCTGCACCGAAATGGGGTTCGCCGAGGTGGGCGACGGGTTCGTGCAGCCTGGCCGCATCGCCCTGATCGCGCCGCGGACCGACGTGGCGCTGGCGTGGAAACGCGCGCTTGAGGCGCATACGACCGACCATCTGGAAGTGATCGACCGCACCGACGCGCTGGCCGGGACGATCGAGCACAACGGCGCCGACATCTACGTGATCGCCGCCGATCTGGCCGCGCGCGGTGACGGCCTGCGGCTTCTGTCGGATCTGCGCAGCCGCAGCGCCAGCCGGCATTCGGTGATCTGCATGATCCTGCCGGAGGACGGGCGGGACACCGGGGCGATGGCGCTGGATCTGGGTGCTACCGATCTGGTTCCGGAACGGTTCGACGCCGAGGAACTGGCCCTGCGCCTGAAACTGCAACTGCATCGCAAGCGGATGGCCGACCGGCTGCGCGAGTCAGTCCGCGACGGCTTGCGGATGGCGGTGACCGACCCGCTGACCGGGCTGTTCAACCGGCGCTACGCGATGCCGCATCTTGCCCGCATCGCGGCGCGCGCGGGGGAAACCCAGCGCAGCTATGCGGTTCTGGCGGTCGACCTCGACCGATTCAAGTCTGTCAACGACACCTATGGGCATGCCGCGGGAGATTGCGTGCTCGTCGAGGTCTCGGATCGTCTGCGCGCCAGTTTGCGCGGGTCTGACCTGATCGCACGCATTGGCGGCGAGGAATTCCTGATCGTTCTGTCGGATACTGGCCTCGATGAGGCGCAGATGATCGCGGAACGCATCCGCCGGACGGTCGAGGAAACGCCGATCGCCTTTGGCAATGGTCGCGCCGTTTCCATCACCCTGTCGGTTGGCCTCGCGATGGGTGGTACCGCGTCGCCGGCCGGTGAAAGCACGGCCGATGAGGTCGTCGCCCGCGCCGATCGCGCGCTTCTTGCGGCCAAGGCGGAGGGGCGCAATCAGGTCACTGTGGGGCTGACCGCAGCCTGACATTTGGCTCACTCAACCAGAAAATGTAGGATCCGGAGAGACGTGATGGCTCCGGCGCGCGACGTGCCTGCATGTGCATATTCGCGGACAGGCGGCGGAAACCTATCCCGGCTTCACCCCTCGATGTCCGACCCCTACAAGGTGCCGACGTTCCAGAAGGTGCTGGACTATCTGACCGAATACAACACCCGCACCGGCAGCAACATCGGCATCTAGCCGGAGGCGAAGTCGCCCACTTCCGACTCGCAGACGCGTCAGATCGTCGAGCAGCTGAACGAGGCCGGCTTCCGCACGAGCAATGACAAGGTCTTCACCCAGAGCTTCGATTTCAACGCGCTGAAGGCGCTTGCGGGCATTCATTCTGAACTGGGAAGCGATCAGCTTCTGGTCGCACTGGGCGGCGCAAGCCTTGTCGACGACGACTATCGCGTCAGCAACGTGTCGCTGTCCGAGATCGCGACCTTTGCGAACGGCATCGGCGTTTCTCTGGGCACCACCGTCGCGCAAAGTGCCGGTTTCGTGGACGCCGCCCATGCGCTGGGCCTGATCGTGCACGGCTACACGCTGCGACCGCTGTCGCAGGCAGAGTCTGACGCGCAGATCGCCGGGTTGTTCCCGCTGGGCTATGACGGCTGGTTCACCGACTACACCGACCGTACTCGCGCCAGTCTCGATGCGCTGCTGCCGTCGGAACCAGGCGTCGCCCCGGTTCCGCTGCCGGCTGCGGGCTGGTTGCTGGTTTCGGCGCTGGGTGGTCTTTTGCTCTACCGCCGCAAGGTGTAACGACTATGTGTGGGCGGCATTCAGCCGCCCGCCACGTCGTCCGGAGCATGGTATGGCCAAGGCCCCCCTGTTCACGCCGGTCCTGATCGGGGGCTGCGTCATCATCATGCTCAGCTTTGCCGTCCGGGCAAGCTTTGGCGTCTTCCAAATCCCCATCGCCGAGGAATTCGGGTGGCTGCGGGCCGAGTTCAGCCTGGCGATCGCCATCCAGAACCTCGCCTGGGGGATCGGGCAACCGATCTTTGGCGCCATTGCAGAGCGGTTTGGCGACCGTCGGGCGATCATCGCGGGGGCCTTGGTCTATGCGCTGGGTCTGACGCTGTCGGCCTACGCGGTCACACCGGGGGCGCATCAACTACTTGAAATCCTTGTCGGCTTCGGCATCGCCGGCACCGGGTTCGGGGTGATCCTGGCGGTCGTCGGACGCGCCGCGTCTGATGAGAACCGGTCGATGGCGCTGGGTGTCGCCACGGCGGCCGGGTCGGCCGGACAGGTCATCGGGGCGCCGGTGGCCGAATTCCTGCTGTCGATGATGGGTTGGCAGCAGGTCTTTCTGATCTTTGCGGCGACGATCCTGGCGTCGCTACTTGTGCTGCCGTTGATGCGCAGCCCCGCCCCCGCTTCACGGGCAGAGCTGGAGCAGACGATGGGCGCGGCGCTGACGCGCGCCTTTCGCGACCCCAGCTTCACGCTGATCTTCCTCGGGTTCTTCTCTTGCGGCTATCAACTGGCTTTCGTGACCGCCCATTTCCCAGCCCTCGTTACCGAGATGTGCGGCCCTATCGACCCGAACGGAATCCTTGCAGGGATCGGCGTTACCACCACCTCGGCTCTTGGCGCGGTCGCGATCTCGCTGATCGGCCTTGCCAATATCGCAGGCACGATCACCGCCGGCTGGGCCGGGCGCCGGTTCTCGCGCAAGTACCTGCTGGCCGGGATCTATGCCGCACGCACGCTGGTGGCTGCGGGTTTCATCCTGCTGCCGATCACGCCGGGCTCGGTCATCATCTTCTCGGTGCTGATGGGCTCGCTATGGCTGGCGACGGTGCCACTGACCAGCGGGCTGGTCGCGCATATCTATGGCCTGCGTTACATGGGTACGCTCTACGGGATCGTCTTCTTCAGCCATCAACTCGGCTCTTTTCTGGGGGTCTGGCTGGGCGGACGGATGTACGACGTGACGGGGGATTACACCCTCGTGTGGTGGATCGGCGTCGCCGTCGGGGCGTTTTCGGCAATCGTTCATCTGCCGGTCCGCGAACGCCCCATGGATCTGCCAGGCGTAGCGCGCCCACCTGCAGCGGTCTGACCCTGAGGCGTTGCAGAGGTCAACGAGCCAAAGCGCTCACCCGCATCTGAAAGGGCAAAGACCTTTGTGCTAACGGACTTATTTGCCGCTCACTTCTTTGACTTCTTGCCCGAAGAGACGATCAGATCATAACCGGCAAAAAGCGCCGTGGCGACGACCACGATCCCCAGATCCCACCGATTCACGTGCCAGATCAGGATACCAAGGAAACAGCAAAGGATCACATAAGCCACAAGGGCCATCAGACGGTTGGTCATCTCTCGCTCTCCTCGATCTCGGTCGCGGCGACATGCTGCGCAAGCCAGCGGGCAGTTCGCAAAAGCCGGGCGTCGTCACCGCGGCGGCCCACCAGTTGCACGCCCATAGGCAACCCGTTCTCGGCGGAAAACAACGGGATCGTTACCGCAGGGGTGCCGCACAGCGTCCAAAGGCCGTTGAAGATGGCGGTTCCGGTGCTTTCCAGGCCCGCCGGTGCCGGCCCGGTGGTGGCTGGCGTCAGGATGGCATCGCAGCGCTCGAATATCTCGTCCAGGCCGGCGTTCAGCACCTCGCGCCAGTCCAGGGCCGAGATGTAGTCGCGTGCCAGAATGGCCTTGCCCTCGTCCATCGCAGCCCTCAGGACATCCGACATCTGGTCGCGTCCGCGACGTTCCAGCGAATAGTAGCACTTCGCCATCTCGGCAAAGTTGATCCGCCTGCGCATCGGCTCTGCCTGATCGAATGCGTTGGGCAGGCCGGTCTCGAAACACTGATCCCCAAGAACCTCCACCAGTTCCTTCATGGCAAGGCGTGTCTGCTCGTCGGCCTGATCTTCGCACGGGAGGTGCACGAAGGCGAACATCGGTGTCACCGGCACCTTTGACGCGGCGACCGACAACATCCGTGCCGCGGGGACGGGCTGCGTCGCAGGATCAGCGGGATCGAGCCCCATCAGCGCCTCGGTCAGCAGCGCCGCATCCTCGACGCTGCGGGCAAAGACGCCAAGCGTGTCCAGAAAAGGCGATTGCGCCAGAACGCCCGTGCGCGGGATAGCTCCGAAAGTCGGCTTGAACCCGACGATGCCGCAGTAGGCAGCGGGCCGGATCACCGATCCGCCGGTCTGCGTGCCGATGGCCAATGGCACCATGCCGGCCGCAACCGCGGCTGCCGACCCCTGTGAGGAACCGCCCGGCGTGTGGTCGGGGTTGTGGGGATTGCGCGTTTTTCCGGGGTGCATGAAGGCAGCCTCGGTGGTGACGGTTTTGCCCATGACGATCGCACCAGCCGCCTTCAGCCGTGTAACGATCCAGGCGTCCGTGATCGGTTTGCGCCCGGCTTCGATGGGTGTGCCGTTCTCGGTCGGCATCCCGGCGGTGTCGATCACATCCTTCAGCCCGACGGGAAGGCCATGCAGCGGACCTATCGGCGCGCCCGAGGCCCGCCGTTCGTCCAGTGCCTTGGCTTGCTGCATCACATGATCGCTGTCGAGATAGGCCCACGCCTGCACCTGCGGCTCATGTGCCGCAACCTGTTCCAGACAGGCGGCGGCGTATTCAACCGCCCGCACCGCACCGCTGGCGAGACGATCGCGGATCTCCACGGCCCCAAGCGAGAGCAGGGGGCTTGGGCCCGCCCTCTTCTGTGCTCTAGCGTGCGCCATAGAACAGCTCTGGCAGGTAGAAAACGATCTGCGGGAAGGCATACATCAGGAACATGCAGATGAAGACCATGAACAGGAACGGCATGACCCCCGCGAATATCTCGGTGAGCTTCACACTTGGTGGCGCGATCCCCTTCAGGTAATAGGCCGACATCGCCATTGGTGGTGTCAGGAACGAGGTCTGCAGGTTGAGCGCGACAAGGATGCCGAAGAACAGCGGGTCGATCCCGAACATCGGCAGAAGCGGCAGGAAGATGGGCACGAAGATGATGATGATCTCGGACCATTCCAGCGGCCACCCCAGCAGGAAGATGATCAACTGAGCCAGCAGAAGGAATTGCAGCGGCGTGAGGCTGAGCCCGCCCACGAATTCCGAGATCAGATGTTCACCGCCCAGATACGAGAAAACCGACGAGAAGGTGTAGGAGCCGACAAACAACCAGCAGACCATCGCGGTCGTCCGCACGGTCAGATAGACGGACTCACGCAGCCGCTGGAAGGTCATCGCCCGATATCCGACCGCCAGAACGATGCCCCCCAAGGCCCCGATCGCGGCAGCCTCGGTCGGCGTCGCCAGGCCGAAAAGGATCGACCCCAGCACCGCAAAGATCAGGAAGGCCAGCGGGAAGAACGACGTCAGCAGCATGACGACCAGCTGCCCCATGGGCACGTCGGGCACGTCTTCCTTGGACAGCTTCGGCGCGAGGTGCGGCTGCACGATGGACCGTCCGATCACGTAGATCAGGTACAGGCCGACCAGCGTGAAACCGGGAAGCAGAGCACCGGCATAAAGCCTGACGATCGAGACGCCCGAAGCGGCGGCATAGACGATGAGCATGATCGAAGGCGGGATCAGGATGCCCAGCGTGCCGCCCGCGCAGATGATCCCGCTGGCGAAGCTGTTGTTGTAACGCGCCTTCAGCATCGCCGGCAGCGCAAGCAACCCCATCAAGGTCACCACCGCACCCACGATCCCGGTGGCTGTCGCGAACAGCGCACAGGTGATCAACGCGGCCACGCCCATTGATCCTGGAAGCCGCCGCGTGGCGATGGCAAGGGTCGAAAACAGGCGGTCGACGATGTTGGCACGTTCGACGATGTAACCCATGAAGAGGAACAGCGGCACTGCGGTCAGCACCTCGTTCGACATCACCGTGTACGTCTGGTTTATGAACAGGTCAAAGACGCGGTTGTTGTAGAACCCCTCTAGCCAGGCAGAGGATGATGACCACCAGTCTGCATCTTCAGCCAGCCGCTCGAACGTCCGCCACTGCCGTCCCGGATCGAAATAGGCGTAGTATCCGAAGCCGATCCCAAGGGCCATCAGCGTGAACGCGATGGGAAACCCGAGAAAGACGAGCATGATGAAGATGGCAAGCATCGACAGGGCGACTTGGGGGTCGGTCACTGCATCGGCTCCGTTTGTTGCCGTATCGGCATGTTGTTTTCAGAGTAAGGTCAGGAAGTTTTCTGCTGTGCCGCCTGTTCGGCCTGCTGGCGCAACAGAAGTGCTTCGGTCTCTTCTACATCCTCGTCGGCCTGCAACCAGTGGCCGGTGCGTATGCAGTGGATGCAACGAAAGACCTGGGCGATACCCTGGATGAAGAGCAGAAGGCCCGCCGCGACGAGTACGGATTTAAACTGGTAAATCGGAATGCCTGCGGGACTATTGATGCTGACCTCTGTGTAGCTCCACGAACGGGAAGAATATTTCCAGCCCGAGAAGATCAATGCCAGAATACCCGGAAAGAAGAAGAAGATATAGAGGACGAGGTCAACCTTGGCCTGCGTCTGCGGGCGCCACAAACGATAGAGAAAGTCACCGCGGACATGTCCTCCACGCGACAGGGTGTAGGCGCCCCCCATCATGAACAACGTGCCGTACATGATGAAGGAAACGTCAAGCGACCATGGGGTCGGCTTGTTCAGCATGTAGCGGACAAAGACCTCGTAGCTCACGCCAAAGGTCATCAGCAGAATCAGCCAACCGAAGGCCTTTCCGAACCAGGCCGACAGGCGGTCTGCGAACCGTATGAACCCGATCATGGGGCTTTATCTCCGCGAAAAATGGCCTGCCCCGAATGCGGGGCAGGCCAGTGTCAGAAAGATCCGGCTCAGAGCTGAAGCTTGCCGGGGAAGTAGTGATCGTAGGCAAGCGCATAGTCCGGAGCACCCATCAGTTCGTAGTAGGTGACCTGTTCGGTCCATGCGCGCTGGCTGTCCATGACCTTCTTGTTGAAGGGATCGGCTTCCAGTTCCACGATCAACTCGTCCCAAGCTTGCAGCTGGGCAGCCAAAATCTCCTGGCTGGTGCGATGAACCGCCACGCCCATCTCGTTCTCAAGGCGCTGCAGGTCAGAGGAGTATTCCTTCATCGCCAGCGCGGTGTTGGCTGTCGAAGCTGCCTCCACCCCGTATTTCAGGATCGCCTGAAGATCTTCGTCCAAATCGTCGAAGAAGTCCTTGTTGAAGATGAACTCGAAAGATTCCGACGCCTGGTGGTACGACGACAGGTAGTAGTTCTTTGCCACGTCCTGCGCGCCAAAGCGCATGTCCGAAGACGGGTTGTTGAACTCGAACGCGTCGATCACGCCGCGCTCCATCGCCGGCACGATCTCGCCGCCCGGAAGCTGGAACAGGGCCATGCCCATCTTCTGCAGGAGGTCCGCGGCCAGACCGACGGTGCGATACTTCAGGCCATTGATGTCGGAGACGCTGTTCACTTCGTTCTTGAACCAGCCGAACGGCTGCGCGGGCATCGGAAAGCCCATGAAGCCATAGACGTTCATGCCGAGGATATCTTGCGTCAGTTCGCGATACAGCTCATCGCCGCCGCCCTGATAGAACCAGCCCAGCATCGTGGTCGCCGAGCCGCCCCAGACCGGGCCTGTGCCGAAGAACGATGCCGCCTTGGACTTGCCGTACCAGTAGACCGGAACCGTGTGGGCTGCGTCCAGAACACCATCGTTACAGGCATCCATCACCTGGAAGGCACCCACGACGGCACCGGCCGGCAGCAGGTCGACCCGAACGCGCCCTGCAGACATTTCCTCGACGCGCGTCACGTACTGGCGGGCGAAATCCATCCAGATGTCAGAGGCGGGCCACGATGTCTGCATACGGACGACAAGCGGCGACTGGCCGACCACGGCGGGGGCAGCAAGCATCGATCCCGCTGCAGCGCCGCCAGCCAAGGCGCCAGTCCGCAAGAATGAACGGCGCGACAGCGCCTTTTTCGAAGTGTCGGTCATATATAACCCTCCCAGGATACCATCCCGCCGATCTCTACCGGCAGATTTGGTCAGATTTGCTTGCCAATTCGGTCATGGCAAGCCTTTTGGTTGAAGTTTTTGCCCATCAGGAGCCGGAATATGTGCAATTTTGTGTGTGACACGGGTGTTGGCGCTATCATGCGACACGGTCAGCGGGTGAGTCTCCGGCGAAGAACGCGTCAAGGTTGTCGAGCGCCCGAAAACCCATCGCATCCCGCGTCTCTTCCGTGGCCGAACCGATGTGCGGCAACAGGAAGACGTTCCGCAGGGCCGCGATCGCCGGGTTTCCACCCGGTTCGGCCTCGAACACATCCAGTCCCGCCGCGAAGAGCTTTCCGCTTTCCAGCGCCGCGATCAATGCCGCCTCGTCGACCAGGCCGCCGCGCGCGGTGTTCACCAGAATCGCCCGGTCCGGCAGCATCGCCAAGGTCCGCGCGTTGATCACGTGGCGCGTGTCGGGCGTAGAGGGGCAGTGCAGCGACAGCACATCCGACACCGCGAGCAACCCTTCCAGGGTCGGGTGAAAGATTGCCCCCTTTTCCAACTCCTGGGGCAGTCGTTTCCGATTGTGGTAGTGCACCTCCATTCCGAAACCGCGTGCGCGCTCTGCGGTCACCAGTCCGACGCGCCCCATGCCGAGCACCCCGAAGCGTTTGCCCGTCACCTGACGGCCGACCATGAAGGCCGGTGACCAGAAATCCCACTTTCCGGCCCGGATCATCGCGTCCCCCTCGGCCCCGCGGCGCGCGGCACCAAGCATGCAAAGCATCGCGATTTCGGCGGTTGCATCCGAAAGCACGTCCGGCGTGTTGGTCACCACGATGCCACGCTCGCGCGCAGCATCCAGGTCGACGTGGTCGACACCGACCGAATGGTTGGCGATGATTTTCAGTCGCTCGGGCAACTGGGCGATCACCTCGGCCGAGAAGTGTTCGGAATGGCACGGCAGCACAGCATCGACATCCTGACACCGCCGGATCAGTTCCTCGCGCGTGAAGACCTGGTCATCGTCGTTCAGGATCACGGCATAATCGTGCGCGGCGCGGGCCTGGACAGCGTCAGTCAGGCGCCGCGTGATCAGCAAGACGGGTTTCTCCGTCATTTCGTCCTCCCATTTCAGTGCAGTCAGCGGCAAGGCGCTGTACCTTCTTGCGTAGTTAGCCTGTCGCCCGGCAGATCGCCAGCAGCCACACAGCAGATGTTTCGTACGGCTGCAGCCTGTTGCCCTACTGTGGGCCGGCAGACTCGGCGGCGCTCTTGCGGATCAGTTCCATAGCAGCGCTTGGGCCGCTGTGGGTTTCCAGTCGCTGCGCAGACTGAGGCCGATGGGCCGTCCCGGCCAATGCGCCGTGACATCGAGCGGGCTGAGAAGGCCCAGGTCGATCTCGGCCCTTGCCTGCAGGGCAGAGATGCAACCCAGATGGTCGCTACGGCTCAGGATTTCGCGCATCAAAAGGATGGAGCCCGTTCCCAGCAGGCTGTCCGGCGGCGTCGCGCGCGATGCGGCGAACACCGCATCGAACTGCATGCGCGAGGGCGTTCCGGGGCGCGGGACAACCCACATGAATCCAGCCAGATCGGCAAAGGAAAGGCCGCTCTTCCCAGCAAGCGGGTGGTGGTTCCCTGCGATCACCACCAGCCGGTCGTCAAACAGCTGCTCCTGCACCACATCCTCGACAGGCAGGTCCTCTCGCAGGGCGCCCACGATCACGTCAATGTCGCCGCGGCGCAATCCGGCCAACAGGTCGCGGTAGGTTCCATCGATCACCGTCACCGTCTGCCGCGAACGCCTCTGACGAAACGCGATCAGCGCGCGCGGCAGGATCGACGATCGCGCCAGAGGAAGGGCCCCGACAACGATGGGGCCGGCGTCGCGCCCGTCCAGTTCCGCAAGCTCGGCATTCGCCTGTTCAAGCTCTGCAAGGGCAAGGCGCGCGGCCCGCACCAGATCGCGGCAGGCGCGCGTCGCGACCAGCCCGAAGCGCGTTCTTTCGAACAGCTTGCGCGGCGTCTCCTGCTCCAGCTGCGTAATCGCACGATGCACGGTCGGCTGCGCCAACCCGAGGGAGTGAGCTGCCAGCGTGAAGTTCTGCGCCTCGCTCACGGCGCTCAGCGCGCGCAGCTGCGCTGTCGTGACCGTCAGCCGCAGCCGCGGCGAGAGTTCGTCCAGAACGGGATCCAGGAGTGCGAGGGCGCGCGTTACGCGTGCCGCCAGCACCTGCCCCCGATCGGTCGGGAAAAACCCCTGTTGCGTGCGCTGGAACAGCGGGCCGGCGGCGAGGCGTTCCAGCTTTGCGATTGTCTGGGTCACGGCCGGTTGCGACAGATGACACAGAGCCGCCGCCTCGGTCACTGAGCCATGTTCGACAACGGCCAGCAGCACCCTCAGATGTCGCAGATTGCGCGAGATCACATCTTCGCCAAGAGGCGATCGGCGCGATCAAACAGGTCCTCCGCACCCTCATCCAGACCCAGGCTTGCGATCTCGTCTTGCCAGAGGGCGGTAGCCGCGCTCATGCGCGCCGAAAGGCTCAGTCCCGCGACGGTCTTTTCCACTTCCCGCATTTCCGCCGCGCGCCGCGCGCCATGCACCATCATCCGGCCAAGGTTGTAGGCGCCCATGGCGCGCCAATCGATTTCAGGGTTCGATGCCTCAAGAGAGGCGATGACTTGCTCCTTCACCCCCGCACTGCGGGCCGCAAGGAAGCATTCGGCGCACAAGGCCTCTAGACCCTTGATCATCACCGACCGAAGCATCTTGATCGACGAGGCATCACCGACAGCGGCGCCAGCGATCCGCGGCTTCATGCCCAGCGCCAGCATGGCGGTCTCGGCCGCCTTTGCATGAGGACCAGACAGCAGGATCGGAACGAGATGGCGTTTCGGATGCACCGGTGCCATGACCGCCACGTCCACGTACCGTCCCCCGGCGCTCTCGATCACCCGCGCAGCCTCTCGCTTCGTGTCCGGCGCGCAGGAATTGCAGTCAAGCCAGAGCGCGGCGGGCGACAGCTTGCCCACGGCCGAGGTGGCCGCTTCAAGCGCGCGATCCGCCGTGACCAGGCTGAATATCACCTCGGCCCCCGCCAACGCTGCTGCCGGGTCCATCCGGCCCGCTACGCCGTGCGCATGATACCTCGCCTGCATAACGGCTTGCTGTCCGGCAACCGCTGTCTTCACATCGTAGGCGTCAATACGGTCTGGCCGCTCCATCGCCCAGCCCGACACAAAAGCCTGGGCTGCCTCGCCGAACCCCATGAACGCGATGCGATGCGCGTTCGCGCGCTGGTCCTTCACGGTGGTGCCCTCCCCGATGTCGGATGTCTGCCAGCCAACCGCTATACAATTACGATAGCAGGAATCAATGTCGGGGCACGGGGATTCGAATTGTCACTCGGTGCAGGCGCATCCATATCGACTCACAAGGTAGATAAGGGAGCCCCATGATGTCCGCAGAGAAAACCGCTCTTGTCATCAGCGCCCACGCGGCGGATTTCGTCTGGCGCTGCGGTGGCGCGATCGCGCTACATGCATCCATGGGCTACAAGGTCACGGTGCTTTGCCTCTCGTTCGGCGAACGCGGCGAAAGCGCCAAGCTGTGGAAGCAGGAAGGAATGACGCTTCAGCGTATAAAAGATGCCCGCCGTGCCGAAGCCGAACGCGCGGCAGAGGCCTTAGGCGTGCACGATCTGGTTTGTCTGGATCTGGGCGATTACCCGCTGGAACTGACCCGCGACGACAAGAACAGGGTGGTGGACGTCATCCGCAGGGTTCAACCGCGCTTCATGCTGAGCCATTCGCAGTACGACCCCTACAACACCGACCACATGTATACGACGCAGGTGACGCTGGAATGCCGGATGATCGCGCAGGCCTGGGGCCATAATCCCGGCGATAAGGTGCTGGGTGCCCCGCAACTTTACCTGTTCGAACCGCACCAGACCGAACAGATGGGCTGGAAGCCCGACACCTTCCTCGACATCACCCCTGTCTGGGACAGGAAACGTGCCGCCATCGAGTGCATGGAGGGGCAAGAGCATCTGTGGGAATACTACACCCGCGTCGCGATCAACCGCGCCAACCACTTCAAACGCAACTCGGGCGGTCAGTCGGGCGGGCGCGACTGCAAATATGCCGAAGGTTTTCAGTCGATCTTTCCCCGTACCGTCGACGAACTATGAGGAGGGAAAGCGATGGAACCCTGCCACGACATCGCCCACCTTGCCCATGTCGAGGTCTACACCGACCGCTACGAAGAGAGCCTCGATTTCTTCACCCGCGTCTTCGGGCTGACGCTGTCGGCCGAAGATGAGACGTCGGCCTACCTGAGGGCTTGGGACGATTACGAGTTTCACACACTGAAGCTGACCCGCCACCATACGACGGGGATCGGGCACGTGGCCTATCGCACCACGTCGCCCGAGGCGCTGGAGCGGCGGGTGCAGGCGATCAAGGCCACAGGCTACAGGGTGCAGGGCTGGGTCGATGGCGATCCTGGGCACGGCCGGGCCTTCCGCTTCGAGGACCCCTTTGGCCATGTCTTCGAAATCTACTACGAAACCAACCGCTACGCCGCACCAGAGGGCGAACGCCCGGCGCTCAAGAATGTCGCCCAGCGCTACCATGGCCGCGGCGCCTGCCCGCGGCGGCTGGATCACCTGAACCTGCTGTCTGAAGACGTAACCGAGTTTCGCAGGTTCATGGAAACCTGTGTCGGCTCGCGCGTCACGGAACTCATCCAGCTCGACAACGGGCGCCTGGGCGGCTGCTGGTTCACCGTCAACAACAAAACCTACGATCTGGCCTGCACCGAGGAGCATGGTGGCGGCGAGGGACGCCTGCATCATGTCACCTACGCGACCGACCAGCGCGAGGACATCCTGCGAGCGGCCGATATCTTCCTGGAGAACGGCGTGCACATCGAAACCGGCCCGCACAAGCACGCGATCCAGGGCACGTTCTTTCTTTATGTCTGGGAGCCCGCGGGCAACCGCGTGGAATTGGCGAACGCCGGGGCGCGGCTCATCCTTGCCCCTGACTGGGAGCCGGTGGTCTGGACTGAAGCCGACCGGAAAAAGGGCCAGGCATGGGGCCTGAAGACCATCGACACGTTCCACACGCACGGCACGCCGCCGGTCAAGAAATAGCAAAGGAGCTGCCATGCCTGTTGTCGTCCAGAACATCCAGCGCGCCGCACCAGACGTCATCGCCGCACTCGGACGCGCGGGCGTCGCCACCGTGCACGAGGCCCAGGGCCGCACGGGATGCCTCGCCTCCTACATGCGGCCGATCTACGCGGGCGTTCAGATCGCCGGCTCGGCCGTGACGATATCAGCACCGCCTGGCGACAACTGGATGCTGCACGTGGCGATCGAACAGGTGCAGGAGGGGGACATCCTCGTCCTCTCCCCGACCTCGCCCTGCGACGATGGGTATTTCGGGGATTTGCTGGCGACCTCTGCCATGGCGCGCGGCTGCAGGGGACTGGTCATCGAAGCCGGCGTCCGCGACGTGCGGGATCTGACCGAGATGGGCTTCCCGGTCTGGTCCAAGGCGATCTCTGCCCAAGGCACGGTCAAGGAAACGCCGGGGTCGGTTAACATTCCGATCGTTTGCGCCGGACAGCTGATTGAACCCGGCGACGTGATCGTCGCAGACGACGACGGTGTCTGCGTCGTCCGCCGGTCTGACGCTGAAACGGTGCTTGTCGCCGCGGAAAAGCGGGTGGCCGCCGAAGAGTCAAAGCGGAAGCGCCTCGCGGCCGGCGAACTTGGCCTCGACATTTACGATATGCGCCCGCGGCTGGCGGAAAAGGGCCTGAAATATGTCTGAACCCCATGCGGACGGCATCCCCTGCCTTTGGATGCGAGGCGGCACCTCCAAGGGGGCATATTTCCTCGCCTCTGACTTGCCGGCCGACAGGGCGCAGCGCGATTCCCTTCTTCTGCGCATCATGGGCTCGCCAGACGCGCGCCAGATCGACGGCATCGGCGGGGCGGACCCGCTGACCTCGAAGGTTGCGATCCTGGCGCCCACTACCCGGTCGGATGCCGATGTGGACTACCTGTTCCTGCAGGTCTTCGTCGATCAGCCGCTGGTGTCCGATGCGCAAGGATGCGGCAACATCCTGGCAGGTGTCGGCCCCGCCGCAATCGAACGCGGGCTGGTCGCCGCGCATCCGGATACGACCGAGGTGCGCATTCACATGCTCAACACCGGCGAGGTTGCGGTTGCGAAGATCGCGACACCCGATGGCCGGGTCAGCTATCGTGGAGACGCGGCCATCGATGGCGTACCTGGCACCCATGCCGCCGTGCCGCTGATGTTTCGCAACATCGCAGGATCGATGTGCGGCGCCCTGCTGCCGACCGGCAATAAGGTGGACCTGATCGACCGCGTGGAGTGCACGCTGATCGACAACGGGATGCCCTGCGTCATTCTGCGCGCGACGGACCTTGGCATCACTGGAACCGAAGGTCGCGAGGTGCTCGACGGCGATACCGCGTTGAAGGCTCGACTGGAGCGTATCCGCCTGCAGGCGGGACCAATGATGAACCTCGGCGACGTTTCCGAGAAAAGCGTGCCCAAGATGACGCTCGTCTCGCCGCCCCAGGCAGGCGGCGCTATCTCGACGCGATCCTTCATCCCACACCGGTGCCACGCCACCATCGGAGTCTTTGCCGCAGTAAGCGTGGCCACCGCCTGCACGTTGGAAGGATCGCCGGCCGCTTCGGTCGCCGACCTGCCGACCGGCGGCGCCTTCGCCATCGAACACCCCACCGGCGCGGCCGAGGTCCTGATTGAGCGTGACGCGACCGGAACCGTGATCTCGGCAGGGACCTTGCGGACCGCGCGCAAGCTGTTTGACGGCCGCGTTTTTCCACGGCCCTGACGTCCGCACCCGGGAATTGGCTACCGACGAGGAACCGAACAAGCGGCGTTAAGCGCTGATTTAGCGCAGATCTGTTGCCATTTATCCACAGATCGCTGTTCGTCAGAACGGCCGATTCGCAGACACTGTGAAAAGATTTGGTTCTTTGCGCGCGCTGCGACTAAACTTCAGGTTGAGCAGAACGATAAAAATCATAGGTAGGGCTTCCGTGAAACCTTCAAAGTTGCCACTGGTGGCGGGTCTGTGCCTCGGCCTTGCCGTCATCGCACCTGAGGATGGCCGGGCAGAATTGCGTGTGCTCGGCGCAGGTGTGCACTCAACGCTGTCCGTTCCGATGAACCGCGCCGTGGTCGTCGAAAGCGCGACGGCCTTTTCGGAACTGTCGATCGCGAACCCGAGCATTGCCGACATTTCCAGCCTGTCTGACCGCACGATCTATGTGTTGGGCAAGGTGCCGGGCCGCACAACCCTGACGATCCTGGGACAGGAAGGAAACCTGCAGGCCAGCGTCGACATTCACGTCACCCCCGACATCGAAGAGTTCAAGGAGCGACTGGGGCAGATCCTGCCCGGCGAGCCGATCGAGGTGCGCACCGCCAACGACGGCATCGTTCTGTCCGGCATCGTCTCCAGCACCGCCAAGATGGACCGCGCCCTTGATCTGGCGAACCGCTACGCGCCGGACCGGGTGTCGAATCTGATGAGCGTAGGCGGCACACAGCAGGTGATGCTGAAGGTTCGCTTCGCCGAGATGAGCCGATCGGTGAGCAAGGGACTGGGGCTCAGCATCTTCGGCAACACAGTGAATAGCGCCGCGGCGATCACCTCTGACGGCCGCGTCGCAGCGCAGGTCTATTCCGGTTCGCCCCTTGCCGAAGCCGTTGGGGGCCTCGCCCTGAACCTCGGCACCGGCGCCCTGCAGTTCAACGTCGCGATCGAGGCGCTAGAATCCAAGGGGCTTGTTCGCACGCTCGCCGAGCCGAACCTTGTTGCCCTTTCCGGGCAAGAGGCGAAGTTCCTGGCCGGCGGCGAATACCCCATTCCGGTGCGCAGTGAAGACGGCGTGGTCACCGTGGAATACAAGCCCTTTGGCGTCGAGTTGAACTTCACACCCTTCGTCGTCGACGGAAACCAGGTCAATCTGGCAATCAACGCAGCGGTGAGCGGTCTTGATCCGACTGTGAACGTCAGTTCCGGTGACGGGATCACGCTGAACGCCTTTCGGCGTCGCGAAACCTCGACCACCGTCGAAATGCGCGACGGCGAAAGCTTTGCCATCGCCGGCCTTCTGCAGGACGATTTCCGCAACGTCGGCAATCAGGTTCCATGGATCGGCGACATCCCGATCCTCGGCGCGCTGTTTCGCAGCGCCAGCTATCAGCGCGAGCAGAGCGAACTGGTCATCATCGTGACGCCGCATCTGGTCTCGCCCACGCGCGGAGCGGCCCTTGCGATGCCGACCGACCGGGTGCGCCCGCCGACAGAGCGCGACTTCTTTCTTTTCGGCCAGACGTCCCGCGGCACGCGCCAGCCCGGCGCGGTGGGTGAGGTGGCCCGGCAGGACTTCAACGGGCCTTACGGCTATGTCATGGATTGATCGGGGTATGGGCGTGAAACATCTTCTGCTGATTGGCGCGAGCGCGCTTGCGCTGGCAGGCTGCAACCCGATCACCTTCAACTCCGAGGCGGGAAGCCAACTGGACACGGGCAACTTCGGTCAGGCCGTCGCGTGGAACAGCGACGTACAGACCGGTCAGCGCAACGCAACGGTCGAACTTGGCACGCGGTTCGCGCGCGAGGTCCCTTCGACGGTCAATTTTGCCTTCGACAGTGCGGTTCTGGATGCCGAGGCACGTGCGTCGCTGGATCGGCAGGCAGACTGGATCCGTCAGTTCCCCGAGGTCCGCTTCCGCGTGTATGGTCACACCGATCTGGTGGGCAGCCACGCCTACAACCAGCGGCTTGGCCTGCGCCGGGCGAACGCGGTCGTGAACTACCTGGTCAGCAGGGGCATCAGCCGGTCGCGGCTGGAAGCGGTGGTGTCCTACGGGAAAACCCAACCGGTAATCCCCACGCCCGCCCCGGAAGAGCGCAATCGACGCACTGTAACCGAGGTGAACGGCTTCGTGCAAGGCCATCCGATGGTGCACAACGGCAAATACATGCAGGTGGTGTTCCGCGAGTATATCTCGACCGCGACGCGGCCGCTGCCACCGGTCAGCGGCGGAACGGGCGGCTTCGGCGTCGGCGGGTAGAGGCCCCAAGTCGCCGGAAGATCACCCGGAAACAGCGGCTAGGACGAGGTAGAGCGCGAGTGATCCGGCAAGCGGCAACCCCATGGGAAAATCACCGCGCGACCAGCTCTCCCATTCCGGGGCCATCGCCCTCAGACGCGGGATCGCGCCCACCAGTCGGTGCGCCGCGAAGGCGGCCAGCAGCATAGCCGCAAAGAGGAATGCAAAGGCCGACAGATCGCCAGGCGCCACGTAGGGCGCCATCGCGGCGGCAAACTTCGCATCGCCTGCCCCGACCGCACGCGCGGCGTTAAGCACAAAGCCGGCCGCCAGAACGCCGGCGAAATGTGCCCAGCGCCAGGCCCATGCCTCAATGGGCAGGGCGAATAGGCCGATCAGCAAGAAAATTCCCAGCAAGCTCAGCACGGCGGCGTTGGGAATGCGCATCCGCGCCAGATCGCTCCAGGCGACCCAGGCAGTGATGGGCAGGACGAAGGGCAGGAACCACAGCGCCACCGCAGGCGGCAGAACCGGCATCATCCCGTCGTTGTACCCTGCGTGTCGAGCGCGCGCAGGGCACGCACCGCCAAGTCGAAGTGCTGCGGATGGGTGTCGATCGCCTCCTGCAGCAGCGTGCGGCCAATCAGGACATCGTTCTGCTTCAGCGCGGCCAGCGCCAGGGAATATGTAAGTTCCGCCCTCTCCACCTGCGTCATCTGGATCACCGGCAGGGTGTAGTTGCGCTGCGCGCCGCGGGCGATGACCATGTTGTTCTTCGCAGCAAAGAGGGTGGCATCATATGTCAGCGCCTCACGGAACAACCGCTCGGCCTCGGCCGGTTGGCCGCGCGTCAGCTTGGAGAACCCCCAGTTGTTCAGCACACCTGCCGGCCGTGTCGTCAGGCCCACGGCGGTCTCGTAGAAGCTGTCGGAACGCACCCATTCCTTCTTGTGATCGGCCAGGATCGCCTCCAGCCGGTAACGGTCGAAGGTTTCGTGCGTCGGCGGCACCCGCGCAAGTTCCGCGGCACCGCCATCCCAGTCGTTGGTGCGCAGCAACGCGTCTGCGAGTTGCACGCGGTCGTCAGCCGTGCCCGAAGGCGCGTCCGCGACCTCGCGCCAGACCCCGACCGCTTCAGAGGACAGGCCGGCCCTCACGAGCGACCGTCCCAGCGCGCGCTTCAGATCGACGCGACCGGGGTTCTCGGCCGACGCCTTTCGAAAGTATCCCACTGCCTCGCGCGGGTCGGCCGCTGTCAACATGATCTCGTTTAGGTTCGTCTCGTCGATCATGTTCAGATCCTGCAGCGCGCGCGTTGCATCCGCCTCGGCGCTCTGCTCGCATCCCGCCAGCCCGATCATGCCCGCCAGTGTCATGGCCAGAAGCGTGCGCAGGGGAAGTGCCTGTCCGTCGATCATCGCTGCCACCTCGCTCAGGGGCGCTTCTGATGGCGCCCGGCGCGTGCAGGCTAGCGCAACTCCACACGTTTAGCGAGAGTGATGGAAGATAATCTGCAGGCGCGCCCTGTCGGCAACGCCCTGCGCTCAACCGGACAGTTGATCCCAGCAGTCAAGCGCCTTGCCCGCATACATCACCGAAGGCCCGCCGCCCATCTGCACCGCCATTGCCAGCACGTCGCCCAGTTCCTCGCGCGTTCCGCCCGCCTTCATCAGCGCCTCCACATGGAAGGCAATGCAGGCATCGCACCGCATGGCGACAGAGATCCCCAGTGCCACGAATTCCTTGGCCTTGACGTCGAGCGGGCCGTTTTCCTTCACCGCCTTGGACAGCCCGATGAAGCCACGCATTGTCTCGGGGATTGCGCGGTTGAGTGCGCGCTGCTGATTCCGGGTGTCGTCGAGGAAGGTCTTGTAGTCCATTCTTGCGCTCCTACTGCCTGTCCGGTCACCTGACACGCTGGCACGGTGGCAGCCTTGATGCAGGTCAAGCAAATCTCGCGCCCGTCACCTCACGCCCTCAGTACACGGCCGCCCTGGCGATGACACATGGCGTCACGCAGAGAACGGAAAGAAAAGACCCGCCGAAGCGGGCCCTTCAAGAAGCGGTGGAACGCGTCAATTCGGGATCTCGCCCGTGATGCCTTCGACATAGAACGTCATGCCCAGCAGGTCTTCATCGCTCGCCACTTCGCCCTCGGCAAGCCACGGGGTGCCGTCCTGCCTGTTGATCGGGCCGGTGAAGGGATGATACTCACCCGTCGCGATGGCCTCGATCAATGCTTCGGCCTCGGCTTTGACCTCGGTTGGAACCGCCTCGGTGATCTCGCCGATCACCACCTCGCCTTCCGCGATGCCCGCCCAGGTCGCCTGGCTTTCCCAGGTGCCGTCCAGGACATCCTGCACCCGCTTGATATAATAGGGCGCCCAGTTGTCGATGATCGACGACACGCGGGGGCTGGGCTTGTATTCCGCCATGTCGGAGGCCTGACCGAACCCGATCACGCCGGGGGTCTTTTCCGCCTCGGCAAGCGGGGCGGTCGAATCCGTATGCGCCAGGATGACATCGACGCCCTGCTCGATCAGCGCGCGGGCGGCATCGGCCTCTTTCGCCGGGTCGAACCACGTATAGGCCCACACCACCGCGATCTCGACATCCGGGTTCACCTTCTTCGCGTGCAGGTAGGTGGAGTTGATGCCCTGAATCACCTCGGGAATCGGGAAGGAACCGATATAGCCGATCTTGTTCGATTGCGTCATCCGCCCCGCGATGGTGCCCAGAACGGCGCGCCCTTCGTAGAACCGCGCGTCATAGGTCGAGACATTGGGATGCGCACGGGTGTAGCCGGTCGCATGTTCGAACTTCACATCGGGGAAACGCGCCGCGACATTGTTCGTCGCGTCCATGTAGCCGAACGAGGTGGTGAAGATCAGATCGGCGCCCGACAAGGCCATCTGCGTCAGCACGCGCTCGGCGTCGGCGCCTTCGGGCACCGATTCCTGATAGATCGTCTCTACCCGGTCGCCGAAGTGTTCTTCTACGGCAAGGCGCCCCTGATCGTGCTGATAAGTCCACCCACCGTCTCCGATCGGGCCGACATAAACGAAGCCGACCTTTATCGGCTCGTCTTGTGCGGCCAGCGGCGAGGCCAGTCCAAGGCCAAGCCCAAGCGCCGCCGTGGCAAGAAGGGTTCTGCGTTTCATGCGTCGTTACTCCCTGTAGATCCCCGACATCCGGGGTGATGGTCCGCCCCTAGGTCGAGGCGTGGAAAGGTTTTCCCAGCGATGCCGGGGCATTCAGTGCCGCCCGCGAGCGCCCGGAAGAGATGAGGACAAGCACGAGGATCGTTATCAGGTATGGGCTCATGGACAAGTATTCGACCGGAATCTTGCTCCCCGCCGCCTGCAGATTCAGCTGCAACACAGCGATGCCGCCGAAAAGGTAGGCACCCAGAAGCACCCGCCACGGCCGCCACGATGCGAACACCACCAGCGCCAGCGCGATCCAGCCTGCGCCCGCGGTCATCCCCTCGGTCCATTGCGGCACACGGATCAGGCTGAGATAGGCTCCGCCCAGCCCCGCCATTGCACCGCCGAACAGGATGGCCAGAATCCGGATGCGCACAACCTTGTAGCCCAGAGCATGAGCTGCATCATGGCTTTCGCCCACAGCCCGCAGCACAAGTCCGGTGCGCGTGTAGCGCAGCACCAACCAGATCGCGGCGACCAGTCCCAGCGACACATAGACCATCAGATCGTGGCGAAAGAGGATCGGGCCGACGTAGGGAATCTCGAACAAGAGCGGCACTTCGATCCGTGCGGTCGCGGGCGGACGGATGCCGATGTATCCTTGTCCGATCAGCGCCGAGAATCCCAAGCCGAACAGCGTCAGTGCCAGCCCGGTCGCAACCTGATTGGCCAGCAGCACCTGTGTCAGCACCGCAAAGACGACCGCAAGGCCCGCGCCGCCGACCGCGCCGCCGATGAAGCCCAGCGCAGGGCTCCCGGTCTCGACCGCGACGGCGAAGCCACAGATCGCGCCCACGATCATCATCCCCTCGACGCCCAGGTTCAGCACACCCGCCTTTTCCACCACCAGTTCGCCCAGCGCCGCCAGCAGGATCGGCGTGGATGCCACCATCAGCGATGCAAGCAGAAGGACCGGATTGATGCCACCAAGATCCATGTGCGCGCCTTATGTCGTTTTTGCCCGGGCAAGCCGGATGCGGAAATTGGACAGAAGATCGACCGCCAGCAGGAAGAACAGCAGCATACCCTGAAACGCCTGGATCGCCGCGCTCGGCACGCCCAGCATGAATTGCGCAAGCTCGCCGCCGATATAGGTCAGCGCCATCAGCAGACCCGCCAGCACGATGCCGAACGGATGAAGCCGACCCAGGAAAGCCACGATGATCGCGGTGAAACCGTAGCCGGAGTTGAAGTCGATGCTGATGCGGCCAGCGGGCCCGGTGAGTTCGAACATGCCGGCAAGCCCCGCCGTCAGCCCCGACATACCCAAGCAGAAGATCACCAATCGCGCCGGAGCCACCCCGGCAAAGCGCGCCGCCCGCGGCGCCTGCCCCGTCAGCCGGATCTGGAACCCGATCAGGTGCCGCTGCAGCAGTACATAGGCAAAGATCACCGCAATGAAGGCTGTTACCACGCCCCAGTGCATCCCGGTTCCGGCGATGAGTTCGGGGTTCGACGCGGCCGGATATTGCGCGAAGTTGCGCGACCCCGGAAACCCGCCGCCCTCGGGGTTGCGCATCCGACCCACCGCCATCGCAGACAGAAGCTGCTGCGCCACATAGACGAGCAACAGGGAGACAAGGATCTCGTTGGTGTTGAACCTTGTGCGCAGGATCGCCGGGATCATCGCCCAAAGCCATCCGCCCAGCGCGCCGGCCAGAACCATCAGCGGAAAGATGTACCAGCCCGACGCCGGGAAAAAGGCCAGCCCCACCCCGCCTGCGAACAGGGCGCCCATTATGTACTGCCCCTCAGCACCGATGTTCCAGACCCCTGCCCTGAACCCTAGGCTCAAACCCACCGCGATCAGGATCAGTGGCCCCGCCTTCACCAGCAGTTGCGGTCGCGAGTAAGCGGCAAACTGTGGATTAAACAGCGGATCGAAGAAGATAGTGCGTATGGCCAGCACCGGATCCTTGCCCAGGGCCGCGAACATCAAGCCACCTGCGATCATGGTCAGCCCGACCGCCAGCAGCGGCGTCGCCACCGTCCAGAACCGTGAAGGCGTAGGACGGCGTTCAAGCCGGATCATCGGCGCACCTCATTCCGCGACATGCGCGATCTCCTCGGGGTCGGCCACGTCCATGTCATGCGCCCCGCCCAGCATCAGGCCGATCCGCTCCACATCCAGCCCGGCCGTGGGGCGCGGTTCGCTCAGCCGACCCTCGTTCAGCGCAGCAAAGCGGTCGGAGATTTCCATCAGTTCGTCCAGATCCTGGCTGATGACAACCACCGCCGCGCCGCCAGCGGCCAGATCCATCAGCGCCTGCCGGATGGATGCCGCGGCCGACGCATCGACGCCCCAGGTCGGCTGGTTCACCACCAGCGCCACGGGTCGCTGCAACACCTCGCGGCCGATTACGAACTTTTGCAGGTTGCCGCCCGACAATGCGCGCGCCGCCACATGCGGTCCCGGCGTTCGCACGTCGAAGCGGGCGATGATATCTTCGGCAAAACTGCGCGCCCGGGCCCAGTTCAGAAAGCCATGCTTCAGCATGCCCTGCCGCAGCGCGCCGGTCAGCGCGGCGTTTTCGGTCAGCGTCATGTCGGGGGCCGCAGCATGGCCAAGGCGTTCCTCGGGCGCGGTCAGCAAACCCAGCGTGCGCCGATCCAGCGGCCCCAGCGACCCGATGCCGACGCCGTTCAGCTTCACCGCCTGCGCCAGCGCGCGCGCCTCCCCCGACAGCGCGGCCAGCAACTCGTCCTGCCCGTTGCCGGCCACGCCACCGATCCCCAGGATCTCGCCTGCCCGCACCTGCAGCGACACGTCACGCAGGCTGGTGCCGAACGGGTTGGCAGAGCGCAGGTTCAGAGTATCGATTTCCAACACCACCGGGCCGGGGTTTGCCGGGGCGCGTTCGGGGATCATCAGGCTGCTGCCCACCATCTGCTCGGCCAACTCTCGGGCGGACACCGCGCGCGGGTCGCAGGTGCCGACGACCTTGCCCAGACGCAGGATAGTGGCGCTGTCGCACAGCGCGCGGATCTCTTCCAGCTTGTGGCTGATATACAGGATCGCCGTGCCCTCGGCCGACAACTGGCGCAGGGTGCGGAACAGGATGTCCACCTCCTGCGGGGTCAGGACGCTGGTGGGCTCGTCCATGATCAGCAGCTTGGGGTCCTGCAGCAGGCAGCGGATGATCTCCACCCGCTGGCGCTCCCCGGCCGACAACTCGCCCACGAGCCGCGACGGATCCAACGGCAGGCCATAGGCCTGGCTCACCTCGCGGATGCGGCGGGCCAGCTGGCGCTGCGGCGGCGGGTTCTCCATGCCCAGTGCCACGTTCTCGGCCACGTCCAGCGCCTCGAACAGGCTGAAATGCTGGAACACCATCGCCACGCCCGCCGCGCGCGCGGAAGACGGTTCGGGCGGCGCGTAGTCGTGCCCGCGCAGGGTCATCGATCCGGCATCGGGTCGCACCAGCCCGTAGATCATCTTCACCAGCGTGGACTTGCCCGCTCCATTTTCGCCCAGCAGCGCATGGACCTCGCCCTCTCGGATCGAGAATGAGACGTCATCGTTGGCGACCACGCCGGGATAGGCCTTGGTCAGGCCCCGGATCTCCAGCAGCGTCGGCCGGTCGGTCATCCCGTGTGCTCCCTCGCCACGGTCCCCACCGCAGCGCCGCGCAAAAGCCCCGTCGCCACCCCCAGCGCGATGGCCTGCGGATGCTTGCCCAGCGCCGGATCGCCAATCGGGCACGCAATGCGGTCGATGTGCCCCGGCGCGTGGCCCAGCGCCGCCAGCCGCGACCGGAACCGCGCCCATTTCGTCGCCGACCCGATCAGCCCGGCGGACCGGAACCCATGGCCCAGAAGCCGATGGCACAGGTCGAGGTCCAGCGCATGGGAATAGGTCAGGATCAGATGCTCCGCCCCTAGCGGTGCCTCGGCCACTAGATCGCCGGGGTTGGGGGCGATCCGCGCCGTCACGCCCTCGGGCACCGCCTCGGGGAACCGCGCCGCATCGGTATCGACCCAGGTGATCGCGAAACCGGGTAAGGACGCCATCACCTGCACCACCGCGCGGCCGACATGCCCCGCCCCCCAGACCCACAGCAAACGCGTAGGCCGCGCCGCAGGCTCCACCATCCAGCCCGACACCACACCCGGCGCCGGCAACCCTCCCTGCCCGCGAGCCGCCGCGATCATCCGCGTCACCGCCAGCGGCATCGCAGCCGCGCCTCGCAGCGGCCGGGCGATGATCTCGCCTAACCCCTCGACGCTGTCCCAGCGCTCCATCAACAACAGCACCGCCCCGCCGCAGCACTGGCCGAGGTTGGGCCCCAGCGGCATCCGCTCCACCGCCTTCTCGAGCCCCTCGGCCAGCAGCGCCCGCGCCCGCGCCGCAGCTTCCCATTCCAGCGCGCCTCCGCCGATGGTGCCATGCTGACCGTCCGCCCAGACTACCATTGCCGTCCCCGGCCCGCGCGGACTGGACCCCTGCACCGCTGCGATGACCACACGCATCACCGGGCCATGCGCGGCGATCAGACGGTCCAGAGCCGCGACGTCGAAACTCATGCCACCCCCTTTTGCCGTTGCACCGCCCACAACACCCGCTCGGCAGTCGCCGGTGTGTGCAGCGCGGGATAGACCGACCCGTCGCCACAGGCCGCCACCGCATCGGACAGCGCCATCAGCGCCGAGATGCCCAGCATCAGCGGCGGCTCGCCAACGGCCTTGGACCGGTAGATCGTGTCTTCCTTGTTGCCTCCGATCCACAGATCAACGTTGAAAACCTTTGGCCGGTCAGAGCAGGCGGGAATCTTGTAGGTCGATGGCGCATGGGTGCGCAGCCGCCCCTTGTCGTCCCAGACCAGTTCCTCGGTCGTCAGCCAGCCGGCGCCTTGGACATAGCCGCCCTCGATCTGGCCCAGGTCCAGCGCCGGGTTCAGGCTGGCGCCCACGTCGTGCAGGATGTCGGCGCGCAGGATGCGGTTCTCGCCGGTCAGGGTGTCGATCACCACCTCGGTCACTGCCGCGCCATGGGCGAAGTAGAAGAACGGCCGCCCCTGCCCCCGGATTCGGTCCCAGCTCAGCCTCGGCGTGCGGTAATAGCCGGTAGCCGACAGGCTGACCCGGCCCTGATAGGCGCGCGCCACCGCCTCGTCGAAGCCATACCCCGCCCCGCCGACGCGCACCCGGTCCTCGGCAAAAACGACCGTTTCGGGCGTCACCTGATGCTCGCCCGCCAAAAACTCCGCGATCCGCCCCCGGATCGTGTCCACCGCCGCCTTCACCGCCATCCCGTTCAAGTCCGACCCGCTGGATGCCGCTGTGGCCGAGGTATTGGGCACCTTGCCGGTATCGGTCGCGGTGATCTTCACCCGGTCGATACCCACGCCGAACCCCTCGGCCGCGACCTGCGCCACCTTCTGGAACAGGCCCTGCCCCATCTCGGTGCCACCGTGGTTCAGATGAATCGACCCGTCCTGATAGACATGCACCAGCGCCCCGGCCTGGTTCAGATGCGTCAGCGTGAACGAGATGCCGAACTTCACCGGCGTCAGCGCGATGCCCTTCTTCAGCACCGGATTGGCTGCGTTCCACTCCGCCACCGCCTGCCGCCGGGCGTGATAGTCCGACCGCTCCGCCAGTTGCGCGACCAGATCGTGCAGGATGAAGTCGCGCACCTCCATTCCATAGGGCGTGGTCTGGTAGGGCGCCTCGGCCCGGTAGAAATTCGCCTGCCGCACCGCCAGCGGATCGCGGCCGAGCGTGTGGGCGATGTGGTCCATCACCCGCTCGATCCCGACCATCCCCTGCGGGCCGCCAAAGCCACGAAAGGCGGTGGCACTTTGCGTGTTGGTCTTCAGCCGGTGGCTTTCGATCCGGGCGTGCGGCAGGTGATAGGCGTTGTCCGCGTGCAGCATCGCACGGTCGGCGACAGGCAGCGACAGGTCCTGCGCCCAACCGCAGCGGGCATACTGCCAGAACTCGATCCCCTGCACCCGCCCCTCGCTGTCCACCCCGACACGGTAGCGGATGCGGAAATCGTGCCGCTTGCCGGTGATGACCATGTCGTCGTCGCGGTCATAGCGCATGCGGCAGGACCGCCCGGTCGCCCGCGCTGCCACCGCGCAGGCCACGGCAAGCGCGTTGCCTTGGCTTTCCTTGCCGCCAAAGCCGCCGCCCATCCGACGCACCTCGACACGGACGGCGTTCATGGGCACGCCCAGCGCCTCGGCCACCTTGTGCTGGATTTCGGTGGGATGCTGGCTGGAGGAGTGGACGATCATGTCGCCCCCTTCTTGCGGCAGCGCCAGCGCCACCTGCCCTTCCAGATAGAAATGCTCCTGCCCGCCGATCTCGATCGCGCCCTCGATCACTTGACGGGCCGCGGCGATGGCGGCGGCAGGGTCGCCCTTGGTCCAGATCCGGGGTCCGTCCTCGAAGTGACTGTTCGCCGCCAGCGCCGCGTCGATGGTCAGCAGCGCGGGCAACTCGTCGTAGTCGAGCTTCGCCAGCCGCGCGGCCTTGCGTGCCGCCAGATGACTGTCTGCCACGACAAGAAACACCGGCTGGCCGACGTAGTGCACCGTTCCGTCGGCCAACAGGGGCTCATCATGGATCGACGGGCTGACATCGTTGTCGAACGGCAGATCCTCCGCCGTCAGCACCGCAACCACGCCCGGCGCCGCGCGCACCGCCGACAGGTCCATCGCTGTGATCCGCCCATGAGCGACGGTGGACAGGCCAAAGGCCAGATGCAGCGCATTGGCGGGGGCGGGAATGTCATCGACATAGCGTGCCTGCCCGGTGACATGCAGCGGCGCCGCGTCATGCGGCAGGGGCTTCGTGATGGTCATGGCGCGACCTCCAGCACCCGCGCCGAGGTGCCCTGATCCTCCAGCCAATACCGCCGCAGCATGCCCTTCGCCGCCTCCTGCCGATACTTTGCGCTCGCCCGCATGTCGGTCATCGGGGTGAAATCGACGTCGAACGCGGGCAGGGCGGTCGTGACGGTTTCTTCGGTCCAGGGCTGGCCCACCAGCGCCGCCTCGACCTGACTCGCCCGCTTCGGGATGCCCGCCATGCCGCCAAAGGCGATGCGGGCCGATTGCACTTTTCCGTACTTCACGACGATATTGAAGCAGCCACAGGCAGCAGAAATGTCCTGATCGAACCTTTTCGACAGCTTGTAGCAGCGCAGCCGGTCGGGCTGGCGCGGAAAGCTCACCGCCTCGACGAACTCGCCCGGCCGGCGGTCCTGTTTGCGGTAGTCGAGGAAAAATTCCTCTAGCGGCAGGCTGCGCCGTGCAACGCCCCGGCGCAAATGCAGCGTCGCGCCCAGCGAGATCAGCGCAGGCGGGCTGTCCCCGATGGGCGAGCCGTTCGCGATGTTGCCGCCCACCGTCGCGGCATTGCGCACCTGGACTGAGCCATAGCGGCGGATCAGTTCCGCAATATCCGGATGCAGTGGAGCCATCGCCTCCAGCACCTCCGTCAACGAAGTCATCGCGCCGATCCGCACCTCGGTCTCGGTGACGGTCACGCCCTTCAGGTCGTCGCACCCGGCCAGGAACGCCACTGGTCCCAGCGCGCGCAACTCCTTCGTCACCCACAGTCCCACATCCGTCGCCCCGGCGATCAGGGTGGCGTCGGGATGCGCGGCGTACCAGTCGGCCAGTTCATCCGCGCTTCGCGGCAGGAACGGCGCCGCCACGGCCTCCAGCTCCCTCAGTGCCGCACGATCCGCCTGCATCCAATCCGGCACCGGCTCCGCCCGCGCCGCCTCGGCCGCTCGCACGATCGGCGCATAGCCGGTGCAGCGGCACAAGTTCCCGGCCAGCTGGTCGTCGTGATCCGCCCGGCCATTCAGATGCGCCACCGCCATCGACACCACGAATCCCGGCGTGCAGAAGCCGCATTGCGACCCGTGATGGTCGATCATCGCCCGCTGGACGGGGTGCAATTCGCCGCCGGGGCCGCTGATCCCCTCGACCGTGCGCACGGCCTTGCCGTGCAGTTGCGGCAGGAACAGGATGCAGGCGTTCAGCGCGCGTGACCCGTCCGCATCCGTCACCATCACCGTGCAGGCGCCGCAATCGCCTTCGTTGCAGCCCTCCTTGGTGCCGGTCAGGCCGCGCTCCTCGCGCAGCCAGTCCAAAGCCGTGCGCGTCGGCGGCTGATCCGCCACCGTCACCTGCGTTCCGTTCAGCAGAAACGCGATTGCCGCCATGTGTTCTGTCCGCCGCGGTACATTCCTGTCTCAGGATTTCGCATCCGGCCCGATGCGGCGTAAGGCCGAAAGCACCCCATTCGGAACAGCAAACGCGACGAAGTCGCCCTTTGGCAAGCAATTAATCTCTTGCAACACAAGAAGCTGTTTCAACGGGCGCCAGAAAATCCGCCCGCCCTCGATTTGGGGATTCAGCCGCCCGCGAAAACCGCCTAAGCTTGCCCCCATGCCATCCCCCCGATTCATCCACCTGCGCGTGCACACCGAATATTCGCTGCTCGAAGGGGCGGTGCCGGTGAAGAAGCTGATCGGCCTGTGCGAGGGGGCGGGCATGCCCGCCGTCGCCGTGACCGACACCAACAACATGTTCTGCGCGCTGGAATTCTCCGTCCTCGCCGCCGGCGCGGGCATCCAGCCGATCCTGGGCTGTCAGGTCAGCCTCGACTACGACCCCGCGCAGATCGGCGAAAAGCCCCGCCCGCCCGCGCCGATCGTCCTGCTGGCCCAGTCCGAGGTCGGCTATGGCCACCTGATGAAGCTGAACTCCTGCCTCTATCTCGGCAAGGGCGGGCAGTTGCCGCAGGTCACGCTGGACGACCTCGCGGCCCATGCGGACGGGCTGATCTGCCTGACCGGCGGCCCCGACGGACCCGTGGGCCGCCTGCTGCAGGCCGGTCAACCGGACAAGGCCCGCGCGCTGATGCAGCGGCTCGCCTCGCTTTACCCCGACCGTCTGTACGTCGAACTGCAACGCCATCCCGGCGAGGGCGGCCAACCGACCGAGGCCGAGCGCGCGACCGAACGCGGGCAGATCGAAATGGCCTATGACATTGCCCTGCCGCTTGTCGCCACCAACGACGTCTATTTCCCCAAGGCCGAGATGTATGAGGCCCACGATGCCCTGATCTGCATCGCCGAGGGCGCCTATGTCGACCAGTCCGCCCCCCGCCGCCGCCTGACGCCCCAGCACTACTTCAAATCGCCCGAAGAAATGGCAGCCCTTTTCGCCGACCTGCCCGAGGCGCTGGAAAACACCGTCGAGATCGCGCGCCGCTGCGCCTTCCGCGCCACCACCCGGCCGCCGATCCTGCCGAAATTCGCCGATGACGAGGTCGAGGAGCTGCGCCGCCAGGCCCGCGCCGGGCTCGCCGACCGACTATCGGTCATCCCCCACGCCGCGCCCGTCGAGGACTATGAAAAGCGCCTGGAGTTCGAGCTGGGCATCATCGAGGGGATGGGCTTTCCCGGCTACTTCCTGATCGTCGCCGACTTCATCAAATGGGCCAAGGATCAGGGCATCCCGGTCGGCCCCGGCCGCGGCTCGGGCGCGGGGTCGCTGGTGGCCTACGCGCTGACCATCACCGACCTCGACCCGCTGCGCTACAGCCTGCTGTTCGAACGCTTCCTGAACCCTGAACGCGTGTCGATGCCCGACTTCGACATCGACTTCTGCATGGACCGCCGGGAAGAGGTGATCCGCTACGTCCAGCAGAAATACGGTCGCGAGAAGGTGGGCCAGATCATCACCTTCGGCGCACTTCTGTCCAAGGCCGCCGTCCGCGACGTGGGCCGCGTGCTGCAGATGTCCTATGGCCAGGTGGACCGGCTGTCCAAGATGATCCCGGTCGAGGGGGTCAAACCCGTCAGCATCGAAAAGGCCCTGGCCGACGAGCCCCGCCTGCGCGAGGCCGCGCGCGATGAAGAGGTGGTGCAGCGCCTGCTGACCTATGCCCAGCAGGTCGAGGGGCTGTTGCGCAACGCCTCCACCCATGCCGCCGGCGTGGTGATCGGCGACCGCCCGCTGGATGAGCTGGTTCCACTCTACCAGGACCCGCGCTCCGACATGCCCGCCACCCAATTCAACATGAAATGGGTTGAACAGGCAGGGCTGGTGAAGTTCGACTTCCTCGGCCTGAAGACGCTGACCGTGATCCAGACCGCCGTGGACCTGATCCGCGCGCAGGGGCGCCACCTGCACATCGCCGCCGACGGCACCCAGCTTTACACGCCCCCCGAAGGCGCGGTGGATGACATCGGCGCGATACCGCTGGGCGACGAAAAAACCTATCAGCTCTACGCCAGCGCCAAGACCGTCGCGGTGTTCCAGGTGGAAAGCGCGGGCATGATGGACGCGCTGCGCCGCATGCGCCCCACCTGCATCGAGGATATCGTGGCGCTGGTCGCGCTCTACCGCCCCGGCCCTATGGAGAACATCCCCACATACTGCGAGGTGAAGAACGGCCTGCGCGAGCTGGAATCGATCTACCCCTCGATCGACCATATCCTGCAGGAAACCCAGGGCATCATCGTCTACCAGGAGCAGGTGATGGAAATCGCCCAGGTCATGGCGGGCTACAGCCTTGGCGGCGCCGACCTCTTGCGCCGGGCCATGGGCAAGAAGATCGCGGCCGAGATGGCCAAGGAGCGCCCCAAGTTCATCGCCGGGGCCAAGGCCAACGGCGTCACCGACAAGAAGGCGGGTGAGGTCTTCGACCTGCTGGAGAAATTCGCCAACTACGGCTTCAACAAGTCCCACGCCGCGGCCTACGCCGTGGTCAGCTACCAGACCGCCTGGCTGAAGGCGAACCACCCGGTCGAATTCATGGCCGCGGTGATGACCTGCGACATCCACCTGACCGACAAGCTGGCCGTCTACAAGCGCGAGGTCGACCGCATGGGGATCGAGGTGATCCCCCCTTGCGTCAACCACGGCACCGCCACCTTCAGTGTCGATCGCGGCCGCCTTGTCTATGCGCTGGGGGCGTTGAAGAACGTCGGCATCGAGGCGATGAAACTGGTCGTCTCGGGGCGGGGCGGGAAGCCATTTGCCACCCTGTTCGATTTCGCCCGCCGGGTGGACCTGAAGCGCGTGGGCAAGCGCCCGCTCGAAATGATGGCCGCCGCCGGGGCCTTCGACCAGCTGGACCGCAACCGCCGGCGCGTGTTCGAGGGGCTGGATGCGCTGGTGGCCTACTCGGCCGCGGTGCACAAAGGCGCAGCCTCGGCCCAGGTGTCGCTGTTCGGGGCATCGGGCGAGGATCTGCCCGAACCCCGCCTGCCCGCCTGCGACGACTGGCTGCCGATGGACCGGCTGGCGCGCGAACACGCCGCCATCGGCTTCTACCTCTCCGGCCACCCGCTGGAGGATTACCTGCCCGCGCTGAAACGCAAGGGCGTGCTGACCCTGACCGAGATCAGCCGGCGCGCGACCGAAAGCGGCGCCTTCGTCGGCCGCATCGCCGGATCGGTCGCCAGTCGGCAGGAACGCAAATCCGCCCGCGGCAACCGCTTCGCCTTCGTGGCTCTGTCCGACCCCACCGGGCTATATGAGGTCACGGTCTTCTCGGACGTGCTGGAAACCGCCCGCCCGCATCTGGAGGCGGGTTGCAACGTCGTCCTCACGGTCGAGGCGACGGCCGAGGGCGAGACCGTGAAGCTTCTGGCCCGCGCGGTGCAGCCGGTGGACATGGTCGTGGCCGACGCCGGCATGTCGGGCCTGCGCATCTATCTGGAGAACGAGACTGCCCTGCCGTCCGTGCAAAGCCTGCTGACCCGGATCGAATCTGAGGGCGGGCGAACCCGCGGCCCGATCAGCTTCTGCATCACCGACATGGCCACAGGGCGCGAGATAGACGTGACACTGGCACGGCCCTACCGGGTCACGCCGCAGATCAAGGGCGCGCTGAAATCGCTGAGCGGCGTGCTGGTGGTGGAAGAGGTCTAGGTCGCCGCGCCAAGCCGGCCGACCCAGGTGCGCGCAATCGCCACCAGCCGGTCGATCAGCGCAAAGAACACGTCGATCGCATAGCCCAGCAGGAAGGCGATGGTCAGCAGGCCAAGCGAGACATCGGGCACGCCAAGCCCCTGAACGACCGTCGGCGACCAAAGCCAGGCCACGGATATGCCCGCCAGCCCGCCCAGCGCGACCCGCAGCGGCACCCGCATCAGGTTGGGTTCCGGGAACAGCGGGTTCAGCAGGATGCGAAGGTAGTAGAGCATCGCACCGAGCATCCCGAACAGCGCCGGCAGTGTCCAACTTCCAAGCAGCGCCAACCGGTTCTGCAACTTCTCCTGCTGAGCCTGCACATAGTAGGACGCAACGGCAAGCGGGATGCCCTGGTCCTGGCGCATGCCAAGGACGCACTGCACATGCTCCATCAGCGCCGAGTCGAGCATGATGGAACGGCCGAGCAGGTCCACCGGCGCCAGGGGCGCTGACGGGTCCTCGGCTTTCAGGTTGACGGTGGCCACCTGGCCCTCGTACCGGCGCAGGCACAGTTCGAGCTGTGACGGCGGCGTGGCAGCCAGCGCCATCGCCTGCGCGTTCACCGTCTCTGCCGACGCCAGCGCGGCCGTCGCGATGATGCCGGACGGACCGGCCGGCAAGCTGTCCATTGCCGGAAGCGTTGGAGGCGCATCCTGCAAGCGCCGCATCAGCGCACGCAGAAGCCCCTCGCCGGGATAGGCGGATCGGAACAGGGCCTGAAACTCGTCGCGCTGGCCTCGTAGCCGGTTCGAGACTGTGCGCAGCTCCTCGACCTGCTCGCGCAGCGCCGCGGGCGAAAGGCTGGTTTGACTGGCCAGATCGGTTGCGCGGTCGAAATCATCGGCAATCGACAGGCGGAACGCGATGTCGCGGATCAACTCGGACTCGCGCAGATGCAGCCCGGCCTCGATCTCGGTCAGAAGCGCCTGCGCCCGCTGCTGCCAGATGGTGAGCGAGGCGCAATAGAAGATGAGGATCAGCGCCGCGGCAAGAAACAAGACCTTCTTGGCGTAGTCCCAGATGCCTGGTGCGCGCGGCACGAACGGATCCCAGCCCGAGCGCAGGTTGATCAGCGTGACCGGCCGGATTTCGGCCAGTGCGGTCGCCAGCGCCGCCTGCAGCTGCGGCGCTTCGGCATGGCTCCAGTCCGGGTTTGGCAGGGCGGTGATGTTCTGCAGCGCCACCGGCAGGGCCGCTCCGCTCAGCATTCCGCTGCGCTGACCATAGAGCGCGACCAGCTTGGCGTCCTCGATCAGGGTACGCAGGTTGCCGTCCATCGGCGTTTGCCCCGCTCAATACAAGTATCCGGCGACCAGGCCGTTGGGAGTGGGACACTCGCAGGGGCTGCCCGGATTGCCCGGCACCAGTGCCCAGCACCAGAAGGTCGGCGTCACGCAGATCGTCCCGGGCGGGGCCTGGGGCATCTGGGCTGCAACTGCAGTACCGAGGATACAGAGGATTGCAAAAGCACTGAGCAGGCGCATCGAAACACCTCCCAATTCTTCAGGCAGGCTTCGCCTTCAGATATCATATTAAGTATACGCGAAATCGTGGAAAAGTCACGAGAAACCCGCGCTGGAGTCCTGCGCCCGCGTCCTGATGACAAAGGCGGTCCAAGCCACCGGCGGACTCACCGCGCCACGATCAATCCCGCGACCCGGGCGAAGATCCCGGCGAACCGCTCCGCCCCGGCCCTGTGCTTCGGCCCTGCGGGCTCACCTCGACCGATACGACCTTATCGTCGTCCCGCGTGCGCACCGACACGGTGCCGCCAGCGCCCTGGTTCACGGTGATATCCGCCCCCCTGATGCCGCGACCTGGATCAGAATCAACATCGGCATCAGGAAAACCCGTCAAGACCTGTGCTTCCAGCGGCGCGATAGACAGCACGGCCCCCAGACCTGCCACCAGGTAGAAGCTACTCTGTCGCATGGAACCCTCCCATTTCCGGAAAACCCAAAACCGAGAGCACTCGCACCCATTTCAAGTATACCGCAGGTCCGCCGTGGCACCGAGTCGCAATCGCGCGGCGACCCGCCTTTGGCCCGGCAGCCGTGGTCAGGGTAAAGATTCGGTAAAGAAAAAATGCGATCTCTCATGAAATCAAAGGGTTGAAAAAGTGTCCACGCGTGGACACCCCCTCACCCCGCTCCCTCGCCCCGCCGGATCCACCGGTCCAGCACCCCCAGAAGCAGCACCGACAGCAGGATGCGCGCGACGTGATGGGCGGTCACATAGACCACGCTGACCTGCAGCGACAGCGCCACAAGGCTCATCTCGGCCACACCGCCGGGGGCAAAGGCTAGGAACACCGTGCCCGCCTTCTCGCCCACCGCCTCGTGGATCGCCAGCGCGAACAGGAACCCCAGCCCCAGCATCGACCCCACCGTCAGCGTCGACAGCCACATCGCCCGCAACAGCTGGCTGCCCGCCATGCCTGCGAACCGCGTGCCCAGGCTGACACCCACAACAAGCTGCGTCAGCCCCACCATCCACCCCGGCGGGATCGCCTTGGTCAGCCCCGCCAGATGCAGCGCGCCCGAGGCGAGCATCGGCCCCACGATCATCGCGCCGGGCAGACGCAAAAGCTTCGCCCCGTAGAGCCCGCCCACCGCCGCGCCGATCAGCAGCACCGCATCCCACCAGCCGATGGGCACCTCGGCCCCCACCATCGCCACCCCCGCCGAACTGCCCACCACAGCCCCCGTCAGGATCAGGAAGATGATCGGCACCGTCACGATCGACAGGATCAGCCGCAGGAACTGCAGCATCGTCAGCATCCGGATGTCCGCGCCGCTGGCCTCGCCCATGCTGATCGCCTCGAACAGCCCGCCGGGGGTCGAGGAGAACAGCGCCGTCGGCCGGTCCAGCCCGCCGACATGGCGATAGATCACATAGCCCACCGCCTGCGCCGCCGGCACATACAGCGCCAGCGCCAGTAGGCTGGGCCACCAGCGCACCGCCTCGGCCGCCAGCTCGGGGGTGAAGGCACCGCCGATCGCCACGCCCACCACCGGGATCAGCACCATCCGCCAGCCCTGCGGCACCGCCGGCGTCAGCCCCAGCGGCCGGATCTGCCCCGCCGCCACCGTGCCCACCACCAACAGCGGCCCCAGCAGCAGCGGCAGCGGCAGACCCAGCAGAACCGCCAGCCCGGCCCCGACCAGACCCAGCGCATAGGCGATGGCGATGGCACCGGGGGCGACCCCGGCCAGAATTCTGTTCATGTGCACGACCTTTGCCGCGCCTTATTGGCAGCGCCCCCCGGAAAGGACAAGCCTTCGGGGGGAACCCCCTACCAGTGCGGCGGCCGCTGGTCGGTCAGCGTGACGCCACCGCCCGCCTCGGCCTCGCGCTCCCCCTCGCGCTCGACCAACATCGCCACGCGCCGGGTCAGCCGGTCAATCTCGGCGCCCTGCCGGGCGAGCACCTCCGACAGATCCTCGACCGCCTTCGTCAGATGCGCGATCTGCTCTTCCGCCGCCACCAGCCTGTCCATCCGCTTGCCCCCCCTCGCCTGCTTCGCTAAACGGGCGCCACCCAGCCATATCAGGGATACCCATGGCCAAGGACAAAGCCCCACGCCGCCCCCGTGCCGAAACCCCGCGCGGGTTCCGCGACTATTTCGGCGCCGAGGTGACCGAGCGCAAGGCCATGCTGGACCGGATCGCCGAAGTCTACCACCTTTACGGCTTCGACCCGCTGGAAACATCGGCGGTCGAAACGGTGGAGGCATTGGGGAAATACCTGCCCGACGTGGACCGCCCGAACGAGGGCGTGTTCGCATGGGAGGAAGATAACGACTGGCTGGCACTCCGCTACGACCTGACAGCACCCCTCGCCCGCGTCGCCGCGCAATACCGCAACGACCTGCCCAGCCCCTACCGCCGCTACGCGATGGGCCCGGTCTGGCGGAACGAGAAGCCGGGGCCGGGGCGCTTCCGGCAGTTCTACCAATGCGACGCCGACACGGTGGGCGCGGCCAGCGTCGCGGCGGATGCCGAGATCTGCGCCATGCTGGCCGATACGCTGGAGGCCGTGGGCATTCCGCGCGGCGACTACATCGTGCGGGTCAACAATCGCAAGGTGCTGAACGGGGTGATGGAGGCAATCGGGCTGAGTGAAGACCTGCTGCAGAACCCACGACCAATGACGGTAGATGAGGCAGCCGACGCGCTATACAGCGAGATGGTTCGGCGAAACGTCGAAAAGCTCTCTAAGCTCGACGTGATGAGACAGATCGACAAGCTCGACAAGGTTGGTGCAGACGGGGTCAGGGAGTTGCTCACTGACGGTCGTAGGGACGAGTCTGGGGCTTTCATCCCCGGTGTCGGGCTGCCGGCTCAAGCTGCAGAACGTGTCATCAGCTTTCTCGAAGCCAAGTCAGACGATCCGAGGGCGACACTGTCCAATCTGCGTGGCGCGGTAGGAAACTCGACAACTGGCCTCGAAGGTGTTTCCGAACTAGAAACAATCGCCGCCCTCCTCGACGCCCAGGGCTACGGCCCCGACCGCATCGTCATCGATCCCTCCGTCGTCCGGGGCCTCGGCTACTACACCGGCCCGGTGTTCGAGGCCGAACTGACGTTCGAGATCACCGACGAAAAGGGCCGCCCCCGCCAGTTCGGGTCGGTCGCGGGCGGAGGCCGCTACGACGACCTCGTGAAACGCTTCACCGGGCAGGCCGTCCCGGCCACCGGCGTCTCCATCGGCGTGGACCGGCTGCTGGCCGCCCTGCACGCCAAGGGCCGCAGCACCGCCGACATGCGCGGCCCCGTCGTCGTCACCGTGATGGACCGCGACCGCATGGCCGATTATCAGGCGATGGTGGCCGAGCTGCGGAACCCAAAGGACGGCGGCCCACCAATCCGGGCAGAGGTCTACCTCGGCAACCCCAAGAACTTCGGCAACCAGCTCAAATACGCCGACAAGCGGCACTCCCCCGTCGCCATCATCCAGGGCGGGGACGAGGCCGCGCGCGGCGTGGTGCAGGTGAAGGATCTGGTGCTGGGCGCGAAGATCGCGGAAAACGCCAGCCTCGACGAGTGGAAGTCCCAACCCGCACAGGTAGAGGTGCCCCGCGCCGACCTCGTCGCCACCGTGCGCCGGATGCTGGGCTGACCATGGCACCGACCAAGGCAGAGGCACGGGCAGAAGCCGAACGCCTGTTCGACCTGTTCCGCCGCGCCGGCGGCACCCCGGTCGAGGCCGACATCCTGCAACCGGCCGAAACCCTGCTGGACCTGTACGGCGAGGATATACGCGCCCGCGCCTATGTCACCGCCGACCCGCTGCGGGGCGAGATGATGCTGCGCCCCGACTTCACCGTGCCGGTGGTGCAGATGCACATGAAAAACGGCGCCGAGCCTGCCCGCTATACCTACATGGGCGAGGTGTTCCGCCGTCAAGAACGCAGCGGCCCGCGCACGAACGAGTTCTTTCAGGTGGGCTACGAGGTCTTTGCTCGCGAGAATCCGCCCGATGCGGATGCCGAGGTCTTCGCGCTGTTCGCCGACACCCTCGCCCCCCTCGGCCTGACGGCCTCGACCGGCGACATCGGCATCCTGACCGCCGCCGTCGCGGGCCTGCAGACCTCTGACGCCCGCAAGCGCGCGCTGATGCGCCACCTGTGGCGGCCGCGCCGGTTCCGCGCGCTCCTGGACCGCTTCGGCGGCCGCACGCCCCCATCGGACGCCCGCAAGCGCCTGCTCAACCACCTGTCGCACCCCGACCCCGCCGCCCTGATCGCCACCGCCGGCCCGCTTGTGGGCCTGCGCGGGCAGGACGAGATCGAGGCCCGCATCGCCGCCCTGTTGCAGGACGCGCAGACCCCGCCCCTGTCGGATCTGGAAATGCAGACCTTCGACGACCTTCTGTCCCTGCGCGAACCGATGGTCGAGGCGCTGGAACGCCTGCGCGACCTTGCGGTGGACCTGCCCAGCCTGGAACCCGCGGTGGACCGGGTAGAGGCCCGGATGACCGCCCTGCGCGACCGCGGCGTCGACGTGGACCGGCTGGAATTCGAGGCCGCCTATGGCCGTACCAGCCTGGAATATTACGACGGCTTCGTCTTCGGCCTCTACGCCCCCTACCGCCCCGGCCTGCCGCCAGTCGTCTCGGGCGGGCGCTACGACGCGCTGACCGCGCAACTGGGCGCGGGCCGGTCGATCCCGGCGGTGGGCGGCGTGGTCCGCCCCGGCCTTGTCGCCTTGCTGAAGGGGGGCGCGTGATGCTGAAGCTGGGCGTGCCGTCCAAGGGACGGCTGATGGAAAAGACCTTCGACTGGTTCGGCGCCCGCGGCGTCACCATGACCCGCACTGGCGCAGACCGCGAATACGCGGGCGCGGTGACGGGCGTCGATGGCGTGGAACTGGTGCTGCTCTCCGCGGCCGAGATCCCGCGCGAACTGGACGCGGGCCGCATCCATATGGGCGTCACCGGCATGGACCTGATCCAGGAGACCCTGCCGGAGTGGGAAGAGCGCGTGGCCCCCGTCGCCCCCCTCGGCTTCGGCCATGCCGACCTGATCATCGCCGTGCCCTGCGCCTGGGTGGATGTGGAAACACTAGACGACCTCGACGCCGCCGCCGCCGCCTTCCGCCGCCGCCACGGCCACCGGCTGCGCATCGCCACCAAGTACCACCGGCTGGTCCGGGATTACCTGCGCGACCACGGCGTCGCCGATTACGCGCTGGTGGACAGCCAGGGCGCGACCGAGGGCACGGTGAAGAACCTGACCGCCGAGGCCATCGCCGACATCACGTCAACGGGCGAGACGCTACGCGCGAACCACCTGAAGGTCCTCGACGCGCCCCCTATCCTGAAATCCGAGGCCACACTATACGCCGCCCGCCGCGCCGACTGGTCCATCGGCCCCGCGATGGCGCTGGAGGCGCTGCTTGCAAAACTGGACCTCGACACCCCGCCGGGGTTCTAGGCGTACCGGCGCATTTCACATCGAAAGGCGACTGGTGGCGATGCGGCCACCATCTTGGTCGATGCCTTTCAGCGAGTACACTGCGCCGCGCAGCTGCGGTTGTGTTCTTCGGTCGTTCGCTCTGAACAACACTCATGCCATTGATTTTGCGCTGAAACGTTGTGGTTTTTCTCGCCATGACCTGCAGGGTTTTGTAAGATTTCGACCGAA